>JAZODG010000027.1:0-48300 GCA_045596905.1 Clostridia bacterium | reverse complement strand
TTTTTTTTATGTGATATAATAAACTTGTTATAATATAGTGAGGTGGATTATGTTAAATAATTTCTTATGTAAAATTGATGGTGGCTTGTTAGCATTTCTTATTGTCGATGTTGTTCTTCTTGTTGCTATTGCTGGATTGTTCTTATGGTATTTCTTTGTTAAAAACAAAAAAGGTTCAAACAGAGTTGATTTAGAAACTCCTGTTGAAAGAGTTGATGATGACACATATGTTATCCCTAACGAAGAAGTTAAAGCTGAAGAACCAAAAGTTTATGAAGATGACAATGCTGTTCTTCACTTTGTAAACCAAATCACAGATATCAATGAAGAAGCAAACAACGAATTAAACTCATCTGCTGTTATTGTTAACCATGAAGTTGAACAACACACAAGAAAGATTGTTAAGAAAGATGAAATTGAAAACTTTGTTATGATTGGTGGCGAAAAGAAAACAAAAACTGCTGTTGAAAGAAATGCATCTTTGAATCGTGGAACAGATGCTTTCAAAAATGCAACAAACTTTGTTAACACAATCAAAACAGAACAAACAGTTGTTGAAGAGCCAAAGCCTGCTGCAAAGAAAAAAACAACAACAAAGAAATAAAATTTAAAACCTTGGCATAACGTCAAGGTTTTTTTATAGCAAAAAAACCCTAACCAAAAATGGCTAGGGTTTTATTTTTTGAATATATAAATGTCTATTTGGTTTAAAAACTTTGACATGTCAGTTTCATTGTCATGATATTTCAAGCCAAATTCTCTTGATTTGTATTCTTCAATAAGTCGTAGGTCAACAATTGATTTGTCAGGCAAAACTGCCCTGTATTCTTCAGATGATTCTTTTTTCATTGATCTGATTGATTTCTGAATGAGCACCTTTGAATTGTCCTTTAATGACTTCACAAGGTTATCATAAACATTAATAGCATCTTTCTTTGTTAAGAATATTGAAATCTTGTGTTTAAATTTTAGAACCATTGGCAAATCTTGTGTGTCAAAGATTTGTGATTCTTTGCTTTGAAGATATGTGTTTATGTTTTCTTTTAACGTTTCAATTTGTGAAATCTTGGTTATTTGAGCAACAAAGTCATCAATTGAAAAGTCGGTTGCCTTTGTTTTTATATGAAGATTCAAAACATTTTCGTTTCTTGCAAGCCCCGGAAGTTTTGAAAGCTTTAAATTGATTTTCTTATATAACTTGTTGAGCAAAACAGTGTCTTTGTTGATTTGTTTGTCAAGGCTATTGATTTTTGCAATAGTCTCAGACACGTCTTTGTTTTGGTTAATCATGTCAGCAACGGTTGAACATAGTTTGTTGCAAGCTGACCTGTCAGCGTTTGTTTTTTGCTGCAAAGCTGTGAATTTTTTTTCAAGCAAAAGTATTGAGCCAAGATTTATTCTCTTGCCCATCAGCTTGTATTTTTTAGCAAAATCTTCACTATTTTTAACTAGTTCATTGAGTGCTATCATGGTTTTAGTTTAAAATTAAAAAGAAATTTTGTCAAGTCCTTTAATCTATTCGCAAAATAATTGCCAAATAAATTTTTGTTATTTATAATAAGATTATGAAAAAGCAAAATTATTACAATGAACAGCGTACAAAATTAACTGCAAGACTGCGTGAAGTGTTATTTGACTTCCCTGATTTTGCACTTGATTTTTTCACTGGTATTGAGAACAAAACAAGCGCCTTAACAAGAATCAATTATGCTTATGACCTTAGAACGTTTTTAAACTGGGCAATTACTGAGACAAATTTGTTTAGAGACAAAAAGTCGATTATGGATTTGGACGTAAAAGACCTTGAAAAGTTCCACACAACGCATTTTGAAAGATATATGAGTTATTTGACATCATATGAGAATGCAGATGGTGAAATTATCACAAATGGTGAGCGTGGAAAAGCCAGAAAACTTGCTGCAATAAGGTCGTTTTTTAAGTATTATTTCAGACGTGAAATGATTTCAGTTGACCTTGCAAGTAAGATTGAAATGCCAAAGCTTCATGACAAACCAATCATTAGGTTTGAAGATGATGAAGTTTATAAGTTTCTTGGCACTGTAGAAAGTGGTTATGGTCTTTCTGGGCATGAAAAAGGCTTTCATAAGCACACAAAGATTCGTGACACAGCAATAATGACTCTTTTGCTTGGAACTGGCCTGCGTGTGTCGGAATGCGTTGGTTTAAACCTTGACGACATTGACTTTAAAATTAACGGTATGAAAGTTACCCGAAAAGGTGGAAACCAAGTTATTTTGTATTTTAGTGATGAAGTTAAAGTTGCCCTGTTTGACTGGATTGAAGAGCGTTCAAAGAACCCACAACTCCTTGAAGAACCTGCACTTTTTGTGTCACTTCAAAATAAAAGAATTTCAACAAGAGCTGTGCAAAAACTTGTGAAAAAGTATGCAACTATTGTTGCACCACTAAAGCACATCACTCCACACAAGCTTCGTTCAACATATGGCACAAGACTTTATCAAGCAACACAAGATATTTATATAGTTGCAGATGTTTTAGGACACAGAGACGTTAACACGACCAAGAAACACTACGCTGCAATTTCAGATAAGATTCGAAGAGAGGCTTCAACGGCTGTTTCTTTAAGAGATTAAAAAAAAGATAAGCAAAATTGCTTATCTTTTTTTTATTAGTATTGAATGCCCCAAGTAACAAGATGTTTTGCAGGTTTGCCACAGCAAATGCATTTTCCTGTAAGAAGTGGTTCATTTTCCATAATACAACGTGATTTTGTGCCCCTGATTTCTTTAATCTTGGTTTCACATTCTCCGTCACCACACCAGTCTGCTTTAACAAAACCAGGTGTTGTGTTCATGATTTTTGCAAATTCTTCAAGAGTTGTTGCTGTGAATGTTAAGCTGTCTCTTCTTTCTCTTGCACGTTTAAGCATTTCAACTTGAATTTTATCAAGAAGTTTTTTAACTTCTTCCAAAACATTTGCATCTTTTGAGATTTGAAGTTTTTCTTTGGTGTCACGACGAACAAGTGTAATCATGCCATTTTCAAGGTCTCTTTTGCCAATTTCAATTCTAACAGGAATACCTAAAACTTCAGATTCTGCAAACTTGAAGCCAGGGCTTTGTTCAGATGCGTCAACATCAACTGAAATGCCGCCATCTTCAAGAGCTTGTTTATAGCCTTCAGCAAGTTTTGTGATTTCTTCATTATTTTGAATGCAGATGATTCTTGTTTGAATAGGTGCAACTCTTGGTGGTAAAACCAAACCGTCGTTGTCACCATGAACCATGATAAGTCCACCAATCATACGACTGCTAACGCCCCATGATGTTTGATAAACATATTCAAATTCGTTGTTTCTATTTGAAAATTTAATATCGTAAGCCTTGCTGAATCTTTGTCCGAAATAATGGCTTGTTCCTGATTGAAGTGAAACACCATTATACATAAGAGCTTCAACTGTAAGTGTATAGTCAGCACCAGCAAACTTTTCTTTTTCGGTCTTTCTTCCTGTGATAACAGGTATTGCAAGATAGTCTTCAAAGAATGTTTTATAAACACCAAGCATTCCACGTGTTTCAGCTTCAGCTTCTTCTTGTGTTTCGTGAATAGTGTGACCTTCTTGCCACCAAAATTCACGGCTTCTTAAGAATGGT
This sequence comes from Clostridia bacterium, assembly GCA_045596905.1. GTDB lineage: Bacteria > Bacillota > Clostridia > Christensenellales > UBA1242 > RGIG1681. The sequence goes on along the minus strand of JAZODG010000027.1, from coordinate 44,665 downwards.
CTAGTTTCCTTTTCCCATCTCATAACTGAGCACCATTGATTGTATTTCTTTGGAAGGTCTCTATATGAGCTAACCACATTTGAATAGTAGTCAGAGAAAAGTGTTTCGCTGGTTGGTCTGATGCACATTCTTTCTTCAAGTTGTTTGCTTCCACCCATGGTTACCCAAGCAACTTCTGGTGCAAAACCATTGATAAGTTCGCCTTCTTTTCTCATAAGATTTTCAGGAATAAGCATAGGCATTGCAACGTTTTGATGTCCAGTTTTCTTGAACATTTTGTCAAGTTCAGCTTGGATTCTTTCCCAAATAGCATAGCCGTTCGGCTCAAGGATAATACAACCTTTTACATTTGAGTATGATGATAAATGTGCTGCATTTACAACATCAGTATACCACTTTGCAAAATCTATATCTCTATTTGTTATCTTCTTATTTGCCATTGTTTACTCCTTATTAATCTAATATTGCTTTAATTCTTCTGATGCCAGAAGATGAGCTTTCTTCTTTTTTGATTGTAAAGTGATGAAGGTCGCCAGTATTTTTAGCGTGTGGTCCACCACAAATTTGTTTGTCAATGTCTCCTATTGTGAAGATTTTAACTTTTTCGCCATATTTTGAATCAAACACACCATGAGCGCCAGCTGCTCTAGCTTCTTCAAGTGTCATTTCTTCTTGAGTTACGTCAAGTTTTCTTTCGATTGCTTTGTTAACGAACTCTTCAAGTTCTTTGAGTTCTTCTGGTGTCATCTTGTGGTCAAGGTTAAAGTCAAAACGAAGTCTTTCAGGTGTGATGTTTGAACCTTTTTGTTCAACTTGGTCGCCAAACATTTTCTTTAAGCCTGCAAGCATGATGTGTGTTGCTGTGTGAAGCTTTGCTGTTTCATATGATGAGTCAGCTAAGCCTCCTTTAAATGTTCCAGCTGAAGCAGAACGGCTGAGTTCTTGATGAGCTTTGAATGCTTCTTCATAACCAGCTTTATCAACGGTGTATCCCTTTTCTTTTGCGATTTCTTCAGTAAGTTCATATGGGAAACCGAATGTATCAAAAAGTCTAAATGCTGCTTTACCTGAAATGATATTTTCAACAACTTCGCCTTCTTTTGCAAATTGTTTGTGTCTTTCAATTCCGTTTATAACCTTTTCAAATTCTTTAAAACCTTGGTCGATAGCTTTTGCAAACTTTTCAACTTCGATAGAAAGTTCTGATTTAATAACTTCTGCATTCTTTGTTAAGATTTCATAGTCATATGAATAATAGTTAATGTAAAGGTCTGCAACGTCAGCAAAATATTTTGTGTCTAAGCCAATCTTTCTTGCGTGGTTAACACTTCTACGAATGAATCTACGAAGAATGTAGCCTTGACCAATGTTTGATGGTTTGATTGATTTTTCATCGCCCAAAATAAACACGGTGCTTCTCAAGTGGTCAGCTAAGATTCTGTATGACTTAACAGTTTCACCAGAGTTCTTGATTTCTGCTTTGCTATCCATAAAATCAATAACTTCTTTGAAAATACCAACGTCATAACTGCTCTTCACGTTATTAAGAACACAGATTGTTCTTTCAACGCCCATACCGGTATCGATATTTGGGTTTTCAAGTTGTTTTGCCTTTTCACCAGCGTTGTCAACTCTGTATTGCATGAAAACGTCGTTCCAAATTTCATTATATTTTCCACAGTGACAACCAGGCTTGCATTCAGGAGAACATTTTTCTTTGCCTGAATCATAGAACATTTCAGTGTCAGGACCACATGGACCAACGCCACTGCCAAGACCCCACCAGTTGTCTTCTTTTGGGTTAAAGAAGATATGGTCTTTTGCAATACCACATTCTTCCCATGTTTTTGCAGCAAGTTCGTCTCTTGGAGCTGTTTCATCACCTTCAAAAACAGTAACTGAAAGTCTGTTTGGGTCAATGCCAAGATAATCTTTGCTTGTCAAAAATTCATATGAAAGCTTAATCATTTCATCTTTTGGACATGTTCCAAGGAACCAGTTTCCAAGCATTTCAAAGAATGTGTTATGGTTAAAGTCACCAACGTCATCAATATCACCTGTTCTAATGCATCTTTGTGTGTCAAAAAGCTTGTTGCCTGATGGGTGTTTTTCACCTAAAAGATAAGGAACAAGTGGGTGCATACCTGCTGTTGTGAATAAAACAGTTGGGTCATTTTCAGGAATGAGTGAGCTGTTTTGAATTTGTTTAAAGCCATGTTTTGTAAAAAAGTCTTTCCATAAACTTTTTAATTGTCTATCAGTAATCATAGTTTTCCTCTTTTTTATTCATAATAATACATAATGTATTATATAATAAGCACATAAAAAAATCAATAAAAACCTTATTTTATTTAAAACAAAATAAAAAAGACTTCCCTTTTACGGGAAATCTTTAATTCCTATAATTAAACATTAAGGAGTCTTAAAATCTTCTTTTGGAAAATCATAAGAATAAGGTCGCAAATGTAAATGATGTTCCAACCCAAAAGGATACGAAGAATACCAGCTACAAGTTTACCTTCTTTAATTCTTGTTACAGCACCACAAATTGCAGCTGTGATAGGAATAATTGCAAGAATTAAACTTACGATATAGCTTAAACCAAAGTAATCAGATGTTTTCTTTGCCATAGTTTTTCCTCCAATAGTTTTATTTTCTGATTTTATTTTATCAAATAGAGAGACACATTAGCAAATAAATTTCACGATAAAGCGTTATTTTATTGATAATTTTTAAATTTTTAGCAAAAACTACTTCTAAACAACTCTGCTTGTTCATATAGTAAAACTATGAAGGAGATAAAATAATGAAAGATGTTGTAAAAGCGTTTGATAAATTACCTTGGATAGTAAAAATTCTTTTATGCTTGCCACTTCTTAATATTGCTTGGGGTGTGTATAGAATTTGCAAAGGTATTGATGAAAAGAATACATTGATGCTTGTTGTTGGAATTTTATGGATTATTCCAGGCTCAGTTCTTTGCTGGATTGCAGACCTTGTTTGCACCATTGTTTGGAAAAAACCTAGAATTGTTGCATAAAAAAACCTTGGCGATTGCCAAGGTTTTTTGCTGTTATAAGTAGTTTGACATATGTTCTTTGAGTTCTTTTTTTGAAACATAGTTTTCAATATTGATACAGTTTTCAACAGCTGCATTTGTTATATCAAACTCATAGCCATCATAGTTAAAGTCAACCCCACCAGCATTTGTTAAACATTCAAGTATTGTAAAGTTTTTGTGAATGTCAATGTCTTGTGGATAAAAGTTGATACCATCAATTTCAGCATATGTGCATTCTTGAGTTTCATTTGAAAGGCATTCCATTATTTTGTTAAGAACTCTGCTATACACAATTGTTGGTGGAATGTTATTGAAAATATCAACATAATATGAGTGAAGAAGTGTGCCGTCATCATCAATAATTTGAACAAAATTCATGTATGAATAAGACTCTGCTGTTCTTTCTTCATTTTTAAGTTTAACCTTAACTCTAACAGGATAAACCCTGATATTTTTATCATTTGCAAACAACATTGAAAGAGCTGTGGCAAACTGTTCACTTGTGCCTTGATGCATCAAAAAGAAGTTTACCAAATTGAACAAATCGTTATAGCATGATTTGTCATCGTTTGACATGAAATATTTTGTTAAAATGCTGTTGCTTGAGTCATAATATCCAACCATGTCGCTGGTTGAAATAGGATTGGAATCAAGTTCGCCTTTATTTTTGAAAAACTCACATGCTCTGTCAAATTTATCAAAGATTTTGTCAGTCGATTTGCATTCTCTGTTTAGAATATTTCTAACGGTGTCAAGCTCTGTTAATGCTAGTAATATGTTTTCTTCTGACTCTTCGTAAGCCATAAAAGTCCTCCGTTAATGTTATGCTTCAAGTTTAGCACAAATGGGGTTTGTTGTAAATAGATTTGTGATACAATTAATTTTTGCTAACAGAGTTCCTTTATAATTTTTGACTGTTCTTCTTTGTTAAAAAGCAGCGAAACAGGAATATCTAAACATGTGAATGCCCCGGAAATGTCTAGTCTTTTTAAGTTGTTTATTGCCTTTATATATGCGCACATGATGACGGCTGTAAAGTTTGAATTTGATTCCATTGAAACTTTAAAATCAAATCGATTTTTTGTGCCTTGGACGGTGCTAAAACAAGAAATAATTTGTCCTTTGTGACCTGATTTGGTTTTTAACTTTAAAAGTGTTTCATGAGACACAAAACTAACACTTGTTGGCTGGTTTTTAAAATAGTTTGGCATTGACATAATGTCTTTTTTTATTTGATTAAACCTTGGTTTTTCAGCCACCACATAACAGTCTCTAAAATGCAATGGCATGTCCGTGTTAACTTTATTGTTTTTGGCAAGAGAAACTGCGTTTTGATTTGGAATAGTAAATTGAACGGCATCTTTGACGCCTGCAACTTGTCTTATTGCGTCACTATGTCCCATGCTTATGCCCTTGCCCCAAAATGTGATAGGTTTTTTGTGTCCTATAGCATAAATAAGTCCACGAAGAACACTGAATATTCCTGGGTCCCAGCCACAACACATAATAAGCCTGTGTCCTGTTTTTTTAGCAATTTTGTTAAGTTTGTTTTTTTCTGTCAAAACGGTTTTGTGTGTGTCAAAAGCATTGATGCAATCAAAATGTTTTAAAGTTTCTATTGTTTGAACTGGCAGGTCGTTTTTTGAACCACCACACAAAATCATTACGTCAATAACACCTTTATATTTTGTTATATTATCATAATTGTCAACTGGTGTGTTGTATCTTGATTTTATAGTGCGTCTTGAGAATATAGATATTAAATTATAGTTATGATTTGATAATATTATTTGTTCAGTTGACTTTCCTAAGTTTCCATAGCCAATAATACCAATATTAATTTTCATAATAGCTTTTAGTTTGCCTTAACACTTCTTTTATTTCTTTTGATGCACTTGTTAATGGTTGTCTTGTTCCACCAACGTTTCTTCCAAGCAAATTTAGATATTCTTTTATGCATATTGGGTTTACGTCTAAAAAGAGATTTTTATTGATTTTATAAAGATGATTATGTAGTAGTTTCGCCTGTGAAACATTGTCATCAAAAACGCTGCTACATAAAAGAGATACTTCATATGGATAGCAGTTTGCCGTCACCGAAACAACTCCAACGGCACCCATACATAGCATTGGAAAAGTTATTAAATCATCACCAGAATAAACGTGAAAATTTTTTGGTTTCATAAATAGAAGTTCGCTGATTTGCTGAATATTTCCACTGGCTTCTTTGATGCCGACAATGTTTTTTAGCCTAGAAATTTTAATTGCTGTTTTTGGCAAAATATTCACTCCGGTTCTAGATGGAACATTATAAATAATAATTGGTATGTTTGTTGATTTTGATATTGTTTTATAGTGTTCAAACAGTCCATTTTGTGAGCATTTGTTGTAGTATGGTGAAACTATTAATGCCCCGTCAGCGCCAAGTGTTTCAGCTTGTTTTGTGAGTTTAACTGCCTTCTCTGTTGAGTTTGAACCGGTGCCAACAAGAAGTGGTATTCTGCCATTTATTTCGTTAACGCAAAACTTTATCATAGTTTCCCTTTCGCTATCTGAAATGGTTGAAGATTCGCCGGTTGTTCCAAGTATAACTATAGCGTTGACTCCAGCAGCTATTTGAAATTCAATCAGTCGCTTTAGTTCAAAATAATTTATATTTCCTGTCTTATCAAATGGAGTAACTAAGGCTGTGCAGCAACCTTTAAATAAAAGCTTTTTCATATAGTTTATGTTATGCTTAATCTGGTTTTGTGTTAATATAAATGACAAAACAAATTTTTTGTGGTAGACTGAAACAAAGGAGCGATTCATATGAACATTTATGTGATGCGTCACGGTACAACAAATTGGAATGAACAAGGAAGAACTCAAGGAAGGACTCATAATCGTTTAAGTACAGCAGGTCTTGAGTTAACTGAAAATAGAGCTTTGGAATATAAAGACGTGAAGTTTGATATTATCTATGCTTCTCCACTTATGAGAACAATGCAAACTGCTAGAATAATGAATAAATATCATAATGTTCCAATTATTAAAGATGAGCGAATCATTGAAATTGATCAAGGTGTTTTCTCAAGACGTCTTTGGAGACTTTTGAGTGACGAAGAAAAACGACTTAAGGCTGAAAGAAGTGCTTCGTGCAAAATGGAGCCTTTTGCAACTGTGCTTGAACGCACCAAAGAGTTTTTAGATTGGCTTGTGAAAAATGAAACACATGAAAATATTTTGGTTGTTTCCCACAATAATCTTTGTTCATTTATGGAATGTATTTTTAAAAATGAAGAAATTGACTTTAATAACCATGATCAAATAAATAGTTTTGGGAATGCTGAAGTTAAGTGTTTTGAAGTGTCTGCAAAATAGCAGATACTTTTTTTATTATAAAAAATCTACCAATAGTAGACAATTTTGCATTGAAAAGAGATTTTTTGTCTGCTATAATGATAGTGTAAATTATTTGTGGGGGTAATTATGAACGATTATGAATTTGGTAATTTTTTAAGCAAAGTTCGAAGAGAAGCCGGAATGAGTCAGTCAGAACTTGCTGCATTTTTAGATGTTACAAACAAGGCTGTTTCAAAATGGGAAAATGGAACATCAAAACCATCAACTGAAAAAGTCTTGGCGCTTGCAAAGTTATTTGGACTTTCAATTGAAGACCTTACCAATCACCTTTCAAAAACTCAAGAAAAACAGATTATAAAGATTGTTATTACTGGTGGTCCATGCTCAGGAAAAACTACTGCGATGAGCTGGATTCAAAGTGCATTATCGAAAAAAGGATATCATGTTATATTTGTTCCAGAAACAGCAACTGAACTGATTTTGGCTGGAGTTAATAAAAATGTTTGTAAGTCAAATTATGATTTTGAAAAGGCTGTTATGTTGGCTGAAGTTCGCAAGGAACAAGTTTATGATGAACTTGCTAAAAACCTTGTAAATGAAAACAAAATTGTGCTTGTTTATGACAGGGGTATGATGGATTGTAAGTCATACGTCACTCCAAAAGAGTTCTCAATGCTTTTAAGAGAACTTGGACTTAAAGAAAACTATGTTCGTGATAAATATGACGCTGTATTTCATTTGGTGACGGCAGCAAAAGGTGCTGAAGAGTTTTATACCCTGCTCAACAATTCAGCAAGAACGGAAACTCCTGAAGAAGCAAGGGTTCAAGATGATGCATTGATTGCAGCTTGGACTGGTCACCCACACTTTAGAGTTATTGATAACTCAACCAATTTTGAAGGAAAACTTAAAAGACTGCTTCAAGAAATTGCGCATGTTTTGGGTGACCCAATTTGTTATGAGATTGAGAGAAAGTTCTTGATTGAGTACCCTAACTTGTCGCTTTTAGAGAGCAAGTATAATGCAAGCAAGTCACAAATCGTTCAAACCTATTTAAAGAACACTCAAAATAATGAAATGCGTATTCGTCAACGTGGTGGAAATGGTGACTATACATACACAAAAACTATAAAAACATTTGTGTCTGACAAAAAGAGAATCGAACAAGAATGCAAAATCACAAAAGAAGAATATTTGAATCTGTTGATGAATGCTGACCCAACCAAAAAACAAATAAGAAAAACAAGATATTGTTTGGTTTATGAAAATCAATATTTTGAGATTGATGTTTATCCGTTCTGGAAAGACCAAGCTATCATGGAAATTGAGCTTGGTTCAGAAGACCAACAAATCAACTTCCCACCTGAAATTAAGATGATTAAAGAAGTGACAGATGATGAAGAATATAAAAACTATTCGTTAGCTCAAATCAAATAAAAAAAGATATGCAAAACTGCATATCTTTTATTTTTGTTTTAAAAATTCTCTCAAAGTGTTAAGTCTGATTTCATATTCATCTCTTGTAAGCACTGTTTCATTTGGACTCTCTTTTCCAATGTGGTGCAAAAGATATTTGTCGCCAGTTGAGAGCAAAAATCTTCTGTACAATGGATTTTTTGATGCTGAAATATAAAGCTCATCAATAAAGAGTTGATATTCGTTTGAATGCCTGTCAATTTCTTTTCCCTGCCAATATAATTTTTGTGTTTTGCCCCAAAAATCAATTTCGTTTGCTTGTCTGGTGTGATAAGCATCAATGCCAGAATATTTCAAAACTTTGTTTTGAGTTTTCTTGTCTTTATATTTTATTCCTTGCAAAACCCCTTCAATGCTGTTAACTTTCTTTCCACGGAATCTAAATGATAATGGAAATAGGTTTGAAAGAACTCTGCCTGAGCTGTTTTTAAAGCTATATGCAATATTTAAAAACGTTGAGCCTTCGCTATACTTTTTTTCAGCATCTTCAACCAGTTCACCACGAAAATAAATGTTGTCACCTTCTGTTTCAAGTGGTTCAACTTCAAATTTTGATGACATTCTAAAAAGTGAATATTCTTGATAATATCTCATAATAAACTCCTAACATAGTTATTAAAATAAAACTTTCATAATACTTTCATATTTGTCTTTCATAAGTTCTTGTGTTGGTTTGCTCATTTTTGAATAACTCTTTATAATTTTGCCTTTAACAAAGTCGTTTGCTGTCATGATATCTTCACCAAGATATGCTCTCCAGCATATAAGTTCAACAACACTGTCAAGATGACTCATTGCGTCGGCGTCAGCAACACAAATTTCTTCAATAGAAAGTTTTTGGTTCACAACACTGCCCCTATGGTTTCTTATGCAAGCTTTAACTTTATCAATAAACTCTTGTGAAAAATTATCTTGCATTAAAAAGCCTTCAGCAAGTTCAGCACCTAAAATGTGGTGATTATCTCTGTTTGCAAAGTCCAAAAGGTCTGCGTAGTCATGAAAAAGTGCTGCAATTTCAACAACGTCTCTGTCTGCCCCATATCTTTCAGCAAGCATGCAAGCATTTTTAACAACAGGTTCAAGATGGAACTTCCATGTTTGACCAATGCTGCAGTTTTGAGTCTTGTCGAATCTTTCAGCTTGTTCTTGAATGATTTTGTAATATTTTTCGTATTTCTTCATATGTTTATCCTAAAAATTATTAATTATTTCAGCATTTTCATCTTCAGTTGGAGCTTCAAATGAAAGCTTATTTTCATCAAATTTTGCCAAGTGTTTTTCAGCCCATTCTTTTGGTCTGGTTGATATGATTCGTTCTTTTAACACGTCATCTGGCACAACCAAATAATAGTGTTTTAGGTCTGCGCCACATTCTTTTGCAATTACCCTTGCAAAACTTCTATCTTTTTTATACCAAAAACCCATGTCAAAAATAACACTTTGTCCGTCTTTGAGATACTCAATGGTTTTGTTCCAAAGCTTGATAAGTGCGTCATCAAAACAGTTGTTCCAATTTGCCATATATTCAGCTTTTGTGTAGTTTGCCGTCACCCATTCATCAGGGTTCAAGTGAACGGCATTTGCTTCAGCAGCAATTTTTTTCGCAAAAGTGGTTTTTCCTGAGCCAACCAGCCCTTGAATAATATATAAAACAGGTTTTTTGTCCATAATTTCTCCTAACAGCTTTATTATAACACATAACATTTATCAAAAAAATTATTTTTATGCTTTTTATAAAAAAAGACAGCGATAAGGCTGTCTTTTATTGTTTTTCTGGTTGATATTCAATAAAGTCTTCAATGTTTCTTTTCATATAATCATGTGGACTTTCAATTAAGTTTTTTGCTTGGTCACGGTATGAAGGAAGTTCATGATTTGAGAATATTTTCACACTGAAAGGTTCTCTTGAAGATACGAAATTGTTGATTGCTTCTTGAATAAATTTGTTATGGGTATTTTTTAAGATAAAGTTTAGTTCAAATTTTGCAACTTCTTTTGAAAAGCTTGTTATATCAAAAGGCATTGGTGAAATAGCGTGATATTTTTTGGCTTCGGAAATATCCCCTGCCTTTATTGATTTTAAACCATTTTCAATAGAGTTGAGTGCTTCAGTATTTGAATTTGTGATAAGCAATAACGTTCTCATAATCTCAGAGCAAATATAGTCTCTTGCAATAAATGTTTTGTGAAGATTGTTTTCAAACCCAGCTAATGTTTTTTCAATCATTTCTTCAGTTTGTGAATCAATTTCTATGACGCATGACTTGACGCTTCCTTCTTGACTTGAAAGCAAATGTTTTGCTTTTTCAAGGAACTCAGCTGGACAATTTTCAAAAATAAAATTGTCTCTAGTTGCGCCAGGAGTCAAATATGACGATACAAAATATTCATTAATACTAATCATATGTTTCCTTATTTTATGTTTTAGTGTTTTTGAAGGTCAATATTATTAAACATGTCAGTAACGTTTGCAAGATAGTCTAAACGTTTTCCATATTTGTTAGGATTGTGAGCTAAACAGTCGCAAATTTGAACTTTAAAGGTTTTTATTGAAAGGTCTCTGTTGTTCATAACATCTGTTTCAGTAAGTGGTTCGTCATGATTTTTGATAATAACGCACATTTCATCAATATATTCTTTTGGAAACTCAAGTCTTTCAAGAACGGCTCTGCTAATCTGTTCTGAAACAGCACCATGACCATAAAAGTGTCTTATATCTCCATCTTGTGACCATGAATGTGGCTTTCCAATGTCATGAAGCAAGAGTGCTAGTCTTGTGTCAAATTCTTCATCTGGTGCAAGGCTAACAGCTAAAATTGTATGCTCCCAAACGTCTAAGTGATGATATGGATTTTGATGTTCAAAACCTATCATTGGCTCAATTTCAGGAATGATTGTGAGTAAAATATCAATGTTTTCATGAATGGTTTTTGATGTGTCACTTGACGACAAGATACTCTTTAAAACATCCCTTTGGTTTGCCGCGTCAAATAAGTCAATGCCTTCATCAATTTTCATAATCAATCCCCCCTTTATAATGTTTTAGAATGATTATTGTTTTTCTACTGCGTTTTCAGGTTCAACTGTTTTTGAGAGACCTGAAGAAGCTTTCTTTTTTGCTTCTTCCTTTTCTAAAATTGCAATGAATTCTGGGTCGCTCATAAGTGCTGCTTGAACAACAGCATATTCTTCTTCATAGGTTGAATAGTCATGTGGTTCACCATGGCACATGTAATAATGTGTTCTGTGTGGAGAAAGTGTACGTGTTAAGTATGATGCAAGTTCTTTTGCTCCGTCTTTTTCATATGCTTGGAGAATCAGGTTCTTGTTGTCTAAAACATATTTGATTGGCAAATATCCAAGAGAATCAAATCCATCTTTTTTAACGCCAACAGCTGCAAGTTCTGGCCAAAAATCAATTTCGGTTGGAAGTTTAGAGAGTACTTTTTTGCCAAATCTTTGAGTGTGTGAAATAAGAGATTCTTTTGAGAGTCCTTTTAAAACTGATTCAAATTCTCTCTCAGTTTCATTGAGTGCATCTCTAGTCCACTTGCCCCAAATACGCTTTCTGCTAAAGCAGTCATCAATAACTTCAATCATGTTTACTTCTGGATATTGTTTAATGAGAAGGTCAAACAATTGTGAATGTTGGATAGCAGTTTCATAAGGTGAAAGTGCTGAAACAAGTTCACTTTTTTGCCAAAATACAAGGTCATCAGAATGATGTTGCATTTCTACGTCCATAACTCTCTTTACAAATTCAAACATAAAGTTAACGTTATTTTGAAGGTCTTTGTTATCTGAACTTGGCTTATAGAATCTTGCAGTAAGTGGATTTGATGCATACATAGAAAGCAAAAATTCAGGGTTTTTGCGTTGTTCATCAGTAAGAGCAATTTTGTGGAATTGATTTTGATTCATTTGTTGAATTGCCCATAAATAACATGCGTCAATTTGTTCTTGAGTTGCACCTGCTGGAACCTTAGCAAACTTCATAAATTTTGCAATTCTTTTTTCACGTTCTCTTCTGAGCTTTTCATTAAATTTTTTGTTGCTCTTTTCAAGTTTAGCAACTCTTTTTTCATATTTATCCATTTTAGTTTTCCCTTTAAGTATTTTTTCAATTTGTTTATCTACGTCGTCCATTGTTCTGATTTTTCCTTGGTCGATAAGAACCGAATCATCGCCTGAACCCATCATTGAAACTGGTGGTGGATTTTTTGAAAATACAACCTTTTTTCCAGTTTTCTTTTCGATGTGTGCAATAACTTCTTCATCGTCCATTTTGATAAGTTCATCAAATGGAATGCCTATTGTTTTTGAAATCGCTTTTTTAGTTTCGTCGCTTAGTTTCATATATTTTCTCCATTATTGTTTTTCAGTTGCGTTGTCTGGTGCAGTTGCTTTTGATTTGCCCCATCTGCAAATATCTTCAATAGAAACAGATTTGTCAAGTTCAAAGCCAATGCTGTCATAGATTTCTCTAACTTCTTTTTCTGTTACGCCTGGCGTGAACCAATCAAAATATCTATCCATAAGGCTTGATTGTTCAAAGAGTTTGATGTCTCCGTTAACAGTGAAAAGATCGGTTGTTCCAAGAACTGGATAAGGCAAAACCTTTGACTCTTCAAAGTCAATTGCTCTTTTTGTGTCATATGAAACGGCGTGACGGTGTGAATAATCAACAGCGTCTTTTTCAACTTTATCAAATCCAAGGTGCCTTAAATATGCACCAACAATTTGAACGCTTGTTTCACTTGCTTCAGCAACACTTCCATCTTTTTCAACAAGTTCTGAAAGAAATGATACAACCTTGCAAGCTTGTTTTGTGTCCATGCCTTTTGGTGCTTTTAATGTGCAGCTTGTTCCAAATGTTTGTCCGATTCTTTTGCCGCCACCATATCTGGTGAATCTTGATAATGAAACATAAAACAAACGGATTTTTTCACGCATTCTTTCAGTGAAATCAGCAGAAGCCAAAATTGAAACTTCTGGTGGATTGTTTTTAAGTTCTTCTTCTCTTTGCTTCATCATCTCAGCAAGGTTAACTCTTGCGATGAGTGGTAAATCATCTTTTTTCTTCTTTTTAAACATAGAAAATATTTTCATAGTTTTCTCCTATTTTTATTATTCCTTTTCGCTAACAGATTCGTCCATTGAACAGAATGGATCTCTATCAAAGTGACTTCTTGATTCAATAGTGTTTAGTTTATCGACCATTTCTTTTGTTAAAGGTGCCATTGGTTTTGGGTCATCTAAAACGTAACCTTCTGCATTATAAATTTCGATTTCTGCAAAAAGTCCCCTTTTGTGATAAGTGTTTCTCACCTGTCTAATAAGTTTTTTTCCATGATACATTTCAAGTGTTTCAGTAACAATATGTTTAATGATTTTTTCATCTCCTGGATCAAGTTCAGGTGTTTTTTTAATACAATATTTTGTTACAGTATCAGCTGTAAATGGTAATAATGACCTGAAAGTACAAGTCAAAAATTCCCTAGTTAAATTAACATAGTCTTGTGGACACATAGTGTTAGCCATTTTTTCTCCTTTAAAAATAGTTTAATGCTCTAATATTATAACATAGAATATGCTCATTTTCAATACTCTTTTAAAATTTTGCTAATTGCTGAAATTTTCAGATTTTATGCATAAAAAAAGACAGGTTATTCCTGCCCTTTTTGTGATTCGTTTTCGATTGTATCAGGTTCGCCTTTACCACACCAAACCTTTTCAAAATCTTCATAACTTGAAAAGTAAGGAGTGTTTTTGAGTTGCTCTTCACGAAGCATAACTTTTTCAACATGACTAACCGGAACTTTGTAATTTCTGGTTGTGATTCTTTCATAGTCGAAATTTTTATAACAAATAAACCTTGCTTGCTCTGCGTTTAGTTTGTTTTCAAAATAGAATTTTTTATATTTATTTCCAACCTTAACTTCAAAAGTGTATAAATAATAAACAACTTCGCTTTCCATAATATTCCCCCATAGCGTGACACAATTTTACTTAAGTTATGAAAGTTTGTCAATATTGATTTTATTTGTTTTTTTGCTTAATAATTTTGTCAAAGTCTCCTTGAAGATTTTCAAGTTCTTCGTCAGATATATCATATCTTGTGATTTTGTTGCCGTCAATTTCAAATAATCTATCAGTAAATAGCACAAAAATCTTTTTAAAAGTTAGTCTATAACTGTCTTTGACTGACTGATATTTTTCTTGAATTTCATTGATGATTTTGTCAGACTTTTCGCTGTAAACACTGATAATTGCAAGGTTTATCTCACCATTAATTGAATCATAGTTACCGTCGTTAAGCTTTTCAAGTTTCTTTGCAATTGCCTTGTCAAAAATATATTTTGAAAAGTATCTTGAATAGTCAACAAGCTTGATTGACCAAGCTTCGACTTTGTTTTTATTTACAAACAAAAGGGTTTCAAATGCCCCCATTTTTGTTCTTATGTAGTTTTTAATTTTCTTGGCATTACCCTTGAATGCAATATATTTTTTCAGTATTATCTTTGATGCAAAATCTTCAGCATATTCTGCCTGCACAGCTTCGATTCCAAGACTCAAGTCTTCAGTTCTAATATCTGGAAATTTTCCATGACCGTCACCGATTTGGAGCACTTTGTCAGTGTAAACTTTTTTTTGCAAAAAATAACCCAACATAATTTCAGTGGGTTTGGCAGATTTTTCAACGACCAAGTTCTCTATTTCAGCCATAATACTCCAATTTAAACTCTTAGTACATAAAATATATCAAAACAGCAAGGAGTTTTGCAAATAAATTATTTGTTGTTATTTATAAACTTTTGCATATTTTCATTTGAAAAATCAAAGTATACCCTGCCAGACTCTTGCTCTGCACCAATCTTTTTATAAAATCCTATTGCTGATTCATTCCAATCTAATGCACTCCATTCCATAGCATAATATCCGTCAGATAAAACATTAGATACAATTTCTTTTAAAAAGGTTTTTCCAAGTCCTTTGCCACGATATTCTGGAAGCAAAAACATGTCTTCAAGGTGTGCTTTGCTTTTAGCTGAAAAAGAGCCAAAGATAGGATAATAGATGGCATAACCAATGGTTTTTCCGTTTTCTTCAGCAAGAAAAGTTGTTGCAATATTTTTATCAAAAAGCCAATATAAAAGATCTTCTTTCGTTCCCGTCATATCCCATGGTCTTTTCTCATATTTTGCAAGCCCATTAATAAGCTCAAAAATGATGTCGATGTCGTTTTTATCGGCTTTTCTAACAATAAAATTTTTCATAAAGGGTCTCCGTATTAAATTTTTTCAAATAAAAAAACTAAATCTTTCGATTTAGTTTTTTGGTGCTGATGGCCGGACTTGAACCGGCACGGAGTGTTAGCCCCGAGGGATTTTAAGTCCCTTGCGTCTGCCTATTTCGCCACATCAGCGTTGGAGGCGACAATCAGAATCGAACTGATGATGAGGGTGTTGCAGACCCGTGCCTTACCGCTTGGCTATGTCGCCATATAAATGAAATTTATACCTGATATAAATTTCTATTATAAACGACAAGTTGTTCACTTGCCGCCCTTTTTTAATATGGAGCGGGAAACGAGATTCGAACTCGCGGCATCTGCCTTGGCAAGGCAGCGCTCTACCACTGAGCCATTCCCGCATAAATAAAATACTCACTACCCCACTACGATGTGAAGTAGCGAGTATAACTGGTGGGGACTATAGGGCTCGAACCTATGACCGCCTGCTTGTAAGGCAGATGCTCTCCCAGCTGAGCTAAACCCCCGTGCTCTTAACGAACAATAGTAATATACCAAATATTATTTCAAAATGCAAGTGTTTTTATAAAAAATTTCAACTTTTTTTTATTTATTAGTTAAATGCAATTTTTGACTGGGTTTTTGATTGGTTGTTTTTTTCATTAAAAGCCAATATTTTCGAATATAAGTTTATGTTTGGTTTGATTTGCTCCAAAATTTCTTTTGCAAGAGAATATGAACGAACTGAGAAGTTTGAAATCAAAGAAGAGTCCTTGCCATGTTGATTTGTTCCGAACATGCTTCCTGCTCCACGTGTCTTTAAGTCAAACTCTGCAATATCAAAGCCATTGTTATGCTTTCTGAAATAGTCTATTCTTTCAAACGAAATCTGGCTTAAGTTGTCAGCCAAACAGAAACAATGAGCTTCTTCACCAGTTCGACCGATTCTTCCCCTTAACTGATGAAGTGTGGCTAGACCAAATCTTTCAGGTGTGGCAATAACCATAATGTCGCTATTTGGAATATCAACTCCAACTTCAACAATGGTTGTTGAAACCAAAATTTTTATATCTCCGGTTCTGAACTTTTCAATTATTGATTTCTGAGTTTCTTTTTTGAGCTTTCCATGAATCAAGCCGATATCTTCTTTATTGAATATTGAACGCAAATAGTCGTAAGTGTTTTTTGCTGAATATTTGATGACGGAATCACTTTCGTTTTCTTCATCAATTTGAGAGCAAACGACATATACTTTTGAACCTAAAGCAATTTTTGACCTGATATAGTTCCACATATCGTTTTGTTTTGATTTTATAACAATATTTGTTGTTATATTGGCTTGTTTTGGGCGATTTAATAGCGTTGTAATTTCAAGTGAGCCATACAAAACAAGTGACAATGACCTTGGAATTGGAGTTGCACTCATAACCAAAATATCAACGCTTTTGCCCTTTTCTTTAATAATTGCCCTTTGTTCAACACCAAACTTGTGCTGTTCATCAATAACACAATATGACAAATTTTGAAATTCAACTTCTTCAGACAAAAGCGAATGCGTGCCTATAACAATTTGCACCGTGCCAGCTTTGATTTCATTTAATATAATTTTTCTTTCGATTCCTTTAACGGAACTGGTTAACAATCTAATATTGATTCCAGCCGAAGAAAATAGTTTCATGGCTGTGTCATAGTGTTGTCTTGCCAAGATTTCAGTTGGTGTAACAATTACTGATTGAAGACCGTTTTTTGCCGAAACAAATGAGCCAAACATTGAAACAACTGTCTTTCCTGAGCCAACATCACCTTGCAAAAGTCTATTCATTGAAAATCTGCTTAAAAAGTCATTTTCTATATCAAAAATAGCCTTTCTTTGGTCGGTTGTGAGTGAAAAAGGCAATATTTTTTCATATTCAAACATTAATTGTGTTATATTTTTATAACAATTAACCCTAATTTCTTTTTGTTTTTGCTTATAATATTCATTTCCTGCAATAATTGGAATCAATTGTTCAATAGAGATTCTTTCCCTTGCAAGATTAGCTTCAGAAAGTGTCTTTGGATTATGAATTATGTGATATGCAGTCTTTAAGTCATAAAGGTTATATCTATATAACAAGTCATTTGGTATAAATGACGAAATATTAAGCATTTCAAGAGATTGGTTTATTGAATCATTCAATGTAGATTGACCGATTTTGTCAATGCTTGAATAGATTGGAAGCAGTTTATTTTGGTCAATTTTGCTTGCAGGTTTGAACATTGAAACAACAAAATTATTCTTTTTGCTTGGGCTGTTTTTTCCATATAAATATAGTTCTTGCCCAAGATAAATGGCTTGTGAAACATATGTTTGATTGAACCATGTTGCTGTGAATGTGTGCCCCACTTCATCATTCATTTTACATGTTACAAAGCTGATTACTTTTGCCCTTATAACTTTTGGCGATTCAATGGCTGTGGCTTTAATAAGTCTTATGTTGCCGTCATCTGCAAAAGGTTCAGTTTTTGAGAAATCATAGTATTTATAAGGAAAATAATTGATTAAGTCTTCACAAGAAAAAATGCCATTTTCTTCAAATGACTTCTTTCTTGATTCTCCAATGCCTTTTAGTGACGTTAGTTCCATATAAAAATTATATCAAATACCCTGAGTTTTTTACAACAAAAAAGAAATGGCTTTCGCCATTTCTTAAGATTATTCAAGTGAAATTAAGTAATAATATAATGGTTGTGTACCATCGTGACAATCAATTTCAAGGTCTGGATATTTATCTTTGAGTGTATCGATAAGTCTTCCAGCATCTTTTGGATCAACGTCTTTTCCATAGAAGAGCGAAATTGTTGAAACTTCATCAGTCATGAGTTTTTCAATTGTGTCTTCAGTAACTTTGTTTATGTCATTACCTTTAGCAACAATCTTCTTTTCGCCAAGACCCATGATATCGCCTTCTTTAAGTTTGAAGCCGTCAATTGATGTTGACTTAACTGCATATGTAACAGAACCAGAAATAACACCTTTGATTGTTTCTTCAATGTTAGCTTTGTTTTCATCAACTGAAAGTTCTGGGTTGATTGCAATTGCAGCAGAAATACCTTGAGGGATTGATGTTGTTGGAAGAACGAAGATGTTACGCTTTGAAAGGTCGTTTGCAAGTTCTGCAGCCAAGATAATGTTTTTGTTATTTGGAAGAACAAATACATTTTCAGCATAAACCTTGTCACAAGCAGCAGCAATGTCTTCAGCTGAAGGGTTCATTGTTTGACCACCTTCAATTACATAGTCAACGTTAAGGTCTTTAAAGAGTGTTGCAAGACCTTCACCAGCACAAACTGAAACAACACCGATTTTCTTGAGAGTTTCAGGTTCGCTCTTAACTTTAAGAGCTCTGAATTGTTCAAGCATGTTTTCAATTTTAACGCCGTTGAGTTCACCAAGTTTAAGTGCATGAGTAAGAGCAAGTCCTGGTTGGTTTGTGTGAACGTGAACCTTGATAAGGTTAAGGTCACCAATACAGATAACTGAGTCACCAAGAGTCATGAGAGTTTCACGAAGCTTGTCAATATCAGCAACGGTTGTCTTTTTGTTGATGTTGATGATGAAGAATTCTGTGCAGTATGCAAATTCAATATCAGCAAGACTGTTATAGTCAACAAGTTCACTATCAGTCATTCTGATTTCGCCGCCTACCTTGTCTGAATCAGATTGAAGTTTAAGAACGCTTTCGTCACCAGAAACGATTTTAAGGAAACCATTAAAGATGATAAGCAAACCTCTACCACCGGCGTCAACAACACCAGCTTTTTTGAGAACTGGCAAAAGTTCTGGAGTCATTGCAAGAGCTTCTTCACCGATATCAATAACTTGCTTTAAGAATGGTTCAAATTCACTTTCCTTTTTAGCAATCTTGATTGAAGAGTCAGCCATTGCACGAATAACTGTTAAGATTGTACCTTCTTTTGGTTTTGTAACTGCCTTATATGCAACGTTTGCACCTTCGATTAAGGCGTTTGCGAAATCAATAGTTTTGATTTCTTTCATATTAGTAAAATATGTAACAAAACCTTTAAAAATTTGTGACAAAATAACACCAGAGTTTCCTCTTGCGCCTTTGAGAGCACCTTTTGAGATAGCGTCACAAACTGTTTCCATATCATTGTTTGCACACATATTAAGTTCTTTAACAGATGACTTCATTGTGAGCGACATGTTAGTTCCTGTGTCACCGTCTGGAACTGGGAATACGTTAAGGGAGTTAACATATTCTTTATTTTCTTCAAGGTAATTTGCGCCTGAAATTACCATTTTGCGTAGCATTGCGCCTGTAATAACTTTATCCACTATAATTTCTCCTGAATTTATCTTATAAAAAAACGATTAAGTTTGCAGCAAAAAAGAGCAAAGCTTTCTTTGCCTTAAACTTTTACACCGACTACGTTAATGTTAATTGAGTCAACAAGCATTCCTGAAAACTGTTCAACGTTGTATTTAACTACTCTTCTAACAGATTCAGCAACGGCATTGATGCTGACACCATATTTAAGGATAATATCTAAATCAATATTGATTCTGTCACTTATTGTTGAAATTTTGATTCCACGAGGCTTGTATGCCTTTTTGAATAAGTCACGAACTGAGTCTGAAAATTTATTTCCTGCAAGGTCAACGACACCATACACGTCAAGTGTAGAGTGAGCAACGATCAAAGCAATTGAATTTTCAGTTACTGAAATTTTACCATATGAATTTACGGTTGTTACTGACATAATTTCTCCTTAATTTGTTTGCACGACAAACCACAGTTTGCCTACAAACTTATTTTAATAATAAACTATATTCAAAAAAAAATCAACACTTTCACGAATTAAAAGTGGCTAAATTAAAATTTTTTCAAATATTTCACTCAAGCACTTGCAAATTTTATCATTGTGTGTTATTATTAGCAAGGAATTTTAATTAATACGCCCAGGAGGTAGAAATAATGAGTAGAGTTTGTAGTATTTGTGGCAAGGGTTCTAGTTCAGGTAATTCTCGTAGCCATGCTTTAAATATATCAAAGAGAACTTTCAGACCAAACATTCATAAAACAACTGTTGAAATCGACGGTCAAGTTAAGAATGCTTATGTTTGCACAAAATGCATGAAAGGTTCTAAAAAAGATAAATAAGCTTAGTTTTATCTAATCAGTAGTTCTAGTTAGGGGCTTCCCTGCTAGAACTTTTTTTCTTGTATCAAAATTATTGATTATTTTGTGAGTTTTGATATAATTGTTATTGGAGGCACAAATGTTAGAACTTATTGATGTGTGTTTCTCTATCAAAGAGAAAGGAAGAAGTAAAGATATACTGAAAAATATCAATCTCAAGATTGAAGATGATAAATTTTTCGTTATAACAGGTCCAAACGGTTCAGGCAAGTCTACCCTTGCAAAAGTTATCATGGGTATAAACAAACCAACCAGTGGAAAGATTTTGTTTAATGGCGAAGACATAACAAACTACTCTGTTACCCAGAGAGCCAAGCTTGGAATCAGCTTTGCATTCCAACAACCTGTTAAATTTAAAGGCATAACCGTTAAAAGAATGATTGAACTTTCAACTGGAAGCGAAATCAATGTTGGTGATGCTTGCAAATACCTTGCAGACGTTGGTTTATGTGCAAGAGATTATATTGACCGTGAAGTTGACGGTTCACTTTCAGGTGGAGAGCTTAAACGTATTGAAATTGCATCAACAGTTGCAAGAAACAGCAAACTTACCATTTTTGATGAGCCAGAAGCTGGCATTGACTTATGGTCATTTAACAGTTTGATTAAGACATTCAAAAACTTAAAAAGCAAATATAAATGTGGTTTTGTTATTATCTCGCACCAAGAAAGAATCTTGGATATTGCAGACCAAATCATTGTTATTTCTAATGGTGAAATAAAAAAGATTGGCTTGAAAAATGAGATTTTGCCAAACCTATCTGAAATATACTCTGCTTGTTCAGTTTTAGAGGAGGCTGAGTAATATGAAAAATTTAACTACTGTTGAAAAAGACCTTTTGGCTGAAATTGCAGGTTTGCATGAGATTCCTGAAGGTGCATATAATATCAGAAAAGACGGCAAGCTTGTTGCAAGAAATGTGAATGCGAACATTGATATTGTTTCAAAAACTGACAAGTCTGGCATTGACATTATTATTAAAAACGGAACAAAAAACCAAAGCATACACATTCCTGTTATTGTTGCTGCTGCAGGGCTTAAAGACCTTGTTTATAATGACTTTCATATTGGAAAAGACTGTGACATAACAATTGTTGCTGGCTGTGGTATTGCTTGTGGTTCAAGCGAAGATCAAGGACATGATGGAGTTCACTCATTCTTTGTTGGTGAAAACTCAAGAGTTGTTTATATTGAAAAACACCTTGCAGTTGGTGACGGCAAAGGAAAACGTGTATTAAACCCAATCACAAACATTGAAATGGAAAAGAACTCTTATATGAAAATGGAAACTTCACAACTTGGTGGAGTTTCAAGCTCAATAAGAGACACAAATGCAGTTCTTAAAGACGGTGCAAAACTTGAAATTAATGAAAAAATCATGACTGCTGGCGACGAATATGCTGAAACAAACTTTGATGTTGCTCTCAATGGTTTAGACTGCTCTACTCACGTTGTGTCAAGAGCCGTTGCGAAAGACAATAGCAACCAAATCTATAAGTCAATCATTAACGGCAACAACAAGTGTTTTGGTCACACCGAATGCGACGCTATCATAATGGATAACGCACACATTGTTGCAAAACCTGAACTTACAGCATCATCAACTGATGCGTCATTGATTCATGAAGCTGCTATCGGAAAGATTGCTGGAGACCAAATTATTAAACTTCAAACATTGGGTCTCACTGAAGAAGAAGCCGAAAAAGAAATCATTTCAGGATTTTTGAAATAAAAAAGAGCTATGGAAACACCATAGCTTTTTTTATTTGTATTAATAGTTTTTAAAATATAACTTTATTCTTCAGCTTTTTCAACAGCAGATGCTGGTTTTTCAATAACTGGCACGCCCTTTTTATCAACAGGTTGTGGCTCAAATCTGAGTGGTTTTGATGACGGATTGTCAAGTCTTTTTAATGGGAAAGAATTGTTTTTGAATCCAGCAAGAGCTTTGCTAATCATATGAAGAGATGTTTGTGCTCTGTCATAAATTGAAAGAGCAAAATCATCATAATCTCTTTGTGATAAATATGACCTATTCGTTGTGTTTTGATTTCTCATAATGCTGTTTTGACGATAATACATTGAATCTGTTGGAAATCTAATGGTTGTTTCGTTAACGCATCTATCAGCAATCATGAAGAGTTCTTCAAAAAGTCCCCAGTCAATGTTTGGATTTCTTTCTTCAATAAGCTGTGTAAAACTCTTTTTTCTGGCATAACAATTATGTTTATTCATAAGTTCTTCAATGGCTTGGTCAAGAATAAATGTTTGATTTTCAAGTTCAGGATTTTCTTGAATAACCTGTTTTTTAAAGATTTCCCTTGCCATTTTGAGTCTAAGGTCATCTTGTTCGATTTGCATGATATACTCATGTTCAGTCATGCCTTCTGGTGGAATGAATGAACCTTCCAAAACAAACGCAGGATTTGCGCAATATTCCATTAAAATTTCTTTGTCATCACGTGAGAGTTTCATAGGAGTGTCAACGCTTTCATTTGGGAATAGCATGCTTCTTCCGATAATACGTTGACCTGACCTTTCATGGTTTTTTGAAGTGTCGTGAGTGTTTTCGTCAGCGTCGATTCTAACAGCAAAACCAATCTTTTTTGCACCTTCTTTGTAGCCTTTTCCATAGATTCTTTTTGCAAATACTGGGTCCATAGGTTCAGCATGTGGGTTTTCAAGCATGATTAAGTTTCTTGAGTTTGGATCAGTTTCACCAAATGCGTTAGACAAGAAGAAGTTTCCAAGAGCGCATTGAACAAAAGCACGTCTATCCATGATTTCAGGGATACGTTTGTCATAAAACAAGGTTTGAAGGTCCATAAATGTGAGAATGTCTGGTGGATATCCAAGAGAATTGAGCAGAATATCAAATCTAACCACTTTTGCAGGCTGTTTTGTTTCGCTATCACGAAGGTTGGTTAAATCGATTGTTGCAACACCATTTCTGCCGTTAAATGAAACACCATATGGTTCATGTGGAACAACGTGCATGCCAAGAAGCGCAGAAGAAATCATTTTGTCATAAAACTTCAAGGTTCTTTCGTATGGCTTGAAATAGAATGATTCATAAACGGTTTGCTCCTTGCCATCAATGACAACCTTTTTTGGAAGACCGATTCTGTCAACATTGGTTGATTTTTCGTTCTTATAAAGTTTTGATGAGTCTGGCAAGTTTACAGGCAAAGAATACCCTGTTTCCAAAGAAAATACAGAGTTTGTTGCAATTTGAACATCATCAATAAGTGTTGCTCTAGGCAATATATCTGACCTGTATAATGACGAAAACATTTTGCTATATTCGCCTTTTGTTGGTTGTAATGGCATAATGTCACCCCCCCCACATATTTCTAATTATATTATACCACAACTTATATTGTAAAACAATATAATAACAAAAAAAACAGAGCTATCATTAGCTCTGTTTAATTTGATTTTTTCTTTTTTGTAAACAACTTTAAAATACCACTTATCACCTTTGGTGCTTTAATGCAAACAATTGTCATATCGACCTCCGATATTGCATTATATGGCACAAAAGACAAATGTGTTAAAAGTTATTATAAATTTTCAATCAAACGACTAATAAAGTTTTTTCCTTTGAGTGTTTTGATTGCTTTTTTCATGTTCTTTGCTTCAAAGATAGCTTTTGAACTAACAATAATATTGACGCCCATTTTTCTCAAAATGCTTGAGTTTTTAAGTGTAACGCCGCCATCAATTTCAATATGAACCTTTTTGTCAAGGTCTCTGATTTCAGCAATCTTTTCTGCAGAACCAGGAATGATTGTTTGACCACTCTTTCCAGGGTTTACACCCATAACCACAACAACGTCAACAATACCTGTTTCCAAAATGTCTTTAAGTTTGAGAGCTGGTGTTTTTGGACTGATTGCAATACCTGCCAAAACGTTCTTCTCTTTAATGAGTTTAAGCACTGCAAGTGGGTCTTTGCATGCTTCATAATGAATAGTGATAATGTCTGCGCCGGCATCTGCGTAATTTGCGATAACATTTTCAGGGTGTTCAACCATAAGGTGAACGTCAAGCATAAGGCTTGTCATGTCTCTGATTTTGTCAACAAGTGTATGGTCAAAAGTTTTGTTAGGAACAAACTTTCCGTCCATAACATCAAGATGCACCATTTGTGCACCAGCCTTTTCAATATCGTTTAAAGCTAGTTTTAAAACTTCGTCATTGTTGTAGTCAATACAAAGTATTGATGGTGAAACTCTAATATATTTTGGTGCCATAATATTATTCTCCTTTTTTGATACTAGAACGTCTAAGCTGACCACAAGCCCCAGCAATATCACTGCCAAGGGTTCTTCTGGTTGTTGCAGATATTCCAAGTTTTTTAAGTTCTTCCCAGAACTCAGAACTCTTTTGTTTGGTTGGTGGTTTAAGTGCTGGGTTTTCTTCAACAGTATGTGGAGTTGCATTCATAGGAATAAGATTCATATGATATGAAAGTCCCTTGCAAAGTTCTTTGAGTCTTTTTGCGTCATCTGGGTTTGTGTTGATATCAAGTTCGATATATTCAAACACAATGCGTCGTTTTGTTTTTGTGAAATAATAATTAATTGCAAAGAAAAGTTCTTTGAGTGAATAAGCTTTTGCAACGTTCATGATTTTTTTCCTGTGCTCATCTGTTGTTGCGTGAAGTGAAATTGTGAGTGTTATTCCAAGGTCTTCATCGGCAAGTTGTTTGATTTTATCAGCCAAACCACAGGTTGAAAGCGATATGTTTCTTTGAGAAATATTCATGCCTTCTTTCGCCGAAATGAGTTTTATAAACTTCACAACATTATCATAGTTATCAAGTGGTTCGCCACAACCCATCAAAACAATGTTTGTAATTTTTCTGTCAGTTGCAGTGCCACCATTATGTTTGTTGATAACCAAAATTTCTGAAAGCATTTCGCCAGGAGTCAAGTTTCTAACAAGCCCGTCAATGCCTGTTGCGCAAAATGCACAACCCATTCTGCAACCAACTTGAGTTGAAATACAAATAGTGTTGCCATATTTATAGCTCATCAAAACACATTCAACAATATTGCCATCAGGAAGCGATAACAAATACTTTTTTGTTCCGTCTTTAGAAATGAGCTCTTTTTCGATTTTAACGGGATTTTCGTTAAAGTTTGCCTTGAGAGTTTCTCTTAGGTCTTGTGGGATATTTGTCATTTCATCAAACGAAACATAGTCATTTGCCCACTTATAAATCTGTTCTGCTCTATATCTTGGCATTTTTTCAATCATGGTTTCAAGCTCACGCTTAAGTTCTGTAAGACTGAAATCCTGTAATATTTTCATTTGAATTTCTCCTATCTAATGGTTATAACGGTCTTAAATGCGTCATAAGGATTGATTTTTCTTCCGTTTGCAAGAGTTTTTGCTGGTAAGACTTTTCCACCAGGAAGTTGCATTTCAAGAATTTCAAGAGCACCGTCAGCAGTTTTAACAAACACACCAGCCTTAACTGAACTTCTTGGCAAGACTGTTCCTGGAAGAAGTGCCTTGTCTTCGTCAGTAAGTTCGATATTTGCAAGTTTTGCTCTATAAATTTTAACTTGGTCGCTTCCAAGCATTGTTCTAGCAATTGGGTTTGGGTTCATACCATGAATCAATGATTTGATTTCCCTTGAAGATTTTTCCCAAATAATAGAACAATCGTTTTTATTGATTTTTGTTGTCACAGTAGCATTAACGTGTTCTTGTGGAGTGTATTTAGCAGTACCGTTTTCAATACTGTCTAAAACATCCATCAAAAGTTCAGCGCCAAGCATTGAAAGTCTATCAGAGAGTTCCCCTGCTGTTTCATTGTCAAAGATTGGGGTTTTGATAACGTCAATGATATCACCAGTATCAAGACCTTTCTCAGTCTTCATAATGGTTACACCAGTTTCTGTGTCGCCACGAATGATTGCAGTTTGAATTGGTGAAGCTCCCCTATATTTTGGCAAGAGTGAAGCGTGAACGTTGATAACGCCATGTTTTGCGATATCCAAAACTTCTTGTGAAAGAAGCTGTCCATATGCTGCTGTAACCATAATATCAGGATTTAAAGCCTTCAAATCAAGAACGCCATCTCTAGAAATTTTTGGAAATTGATATAGTGGCAAATCATTCGCTAAGCAGTATTTTTTCACCTCAGAAAATTCAACCTTGTTTCCCCTATCACTTGGTTTGTCAGGCTGTGATACAACAGCAATAATTTCATGCTTTGAGTTAAGCAGTCTTTCAAGACATTTTATTGCAAACTTTGGTGTGCCCAAAAAAACTATTCTCATTAAGCGTTCTCCTTTTTCTTCTTTTCAAATTCGCCATATTCGTTTCTGTCTTTAAACATTTTTGTTGCCTTGTCAATATACAAAATACCGTCAAGGTGGTCGCTTTCATGACAGAAACACTTTGCTTCAAAACCAGTGAACTTTTTGTTGACTTTGTTTCCGTGTCTGTCTTGATATTCAACCCAAACCTTTTCAGGTCTATCAACAGTTCCACATTTTCCAGGAACTGACAAACAGCCTTCAACCTTGATTTTGTTTTCGCCTTCTTCTTTCAAGATTTTTGGGTTAATGCATTCACGAATTTCTTTTCCAGCATGCATAACAAAAACACGCTTTAAAACGCCAACTTGAACGCCTGCAAGTCCTGCGCCTTCAGCCTTGTGCATAGTTTCAACCATATCATCAAGAAGCGCCCAAAGTGACGCATCGAAATTGACAACAGGTTTTGATTTTTTGCGAAGAAGTTCATCTCCTTCCTTAACGATATTTCTAATAGCCATAATTTCTCCCTAGCTTAAACTTTGTGGATTTATTTCAATAAACGAACTAACCCCAGTCTGTTTGTTTTTCTCATTAATCTCAAATAGTTTTTGAGTGAGAAGGTCTTCATTTTGTGGTTTGATTCGAATTAAAATTTGAATTCTATATTTATTTTGTATTCGACCAATCGGTGACTTCATAACACCCAAATAAATAAAATCTTTTTGGAATGCGTTTTGAAGCTTCTTTACTTCTTCATAATACACCTTTGCAGTGTTTTTTGCAAGGTTTTCATCTTCTGAAGAAAAGAGAATTCTGATTATTTTCGAAAATGGTGGATACATTGTTATCTGTCTTAGATTGATTTCTTTTTTATAGAACGCTGGATAGTCATAATATGACGCCAGTTTATAAACATAATGTCTTGGAACATATGTCTGCAAAATGATTTCGCCCGATTTGTCTGCCCTTCCTGCACGTCCAGCAACCTGAGTGATAAGTTCAAAGGTTTGTTCAGTTGCAGAGTAAGACGTTTGATAAAGACTGATATCTGCGTCAATAATACCAACCAAGGTTACGCTTGGAAAGTCATGACCTTTTGCAATCATTTGTGTTCCAACCAAAATCTGGGTTTTGCCGTTCCTAAAGTCAGACAAGATTTTAAGATGCGAATCTTTTGTTTTTGTTGTGTCATTATCCATTCTGCCGATAGAAACATTTGGCAAGAACTCTTGAAGTTCCTGAACAACTCTTTGAGTTCCTGTTGCACCATTTGAAAGTTCAGTATTGCCACATTCTGGGCATTCTGAAAATACCTTATATCTATTTCCACAATAATGGCACTTTAAAGCTCTGTCAAACTTATGATAAACAAGCGAAACGTCACAAGCGTCACATTTAGCAACCCAGCCACATTTTTTGCACATCAAAAACGACGAAAAACCACGTCTATTAATAAACAGCATTGCTTGATTGCCTTCATTGACTGTTTTTATTAAAGCTTCTTTCAAAGCACTTGAGAACACACCTGTATTGCCACGTTTGATTTCTTCACCCATATCAATAATATGAAGTGGTGGAAGTTCTCTTTTATTGATTCTTTCTTTCATCTCCAAGAGTTGATAGTTGCCAGTCATTGCATTATGATAACTAACAAGACTTGGAGTTGCACTTCCAAGCACCAAAGAAGAGTTTGATAACCTAGCCCTTTCTTTTGCCACTTCAATAGTGTTGTATCTTGGGTTTGAATCACTGTTATAAGAGTTGTCATGCTCTTCATCAATAACAATAAGCCCAATATTTTTTATCGGTGCAAAAATAGCCGACCTTGCACCAATAACAATCTTTGCTTCGCCAAATAAGATTCTTTGCCATTCATCAAATCTTTCACCTGCTGAAAGACCAGAGTGCAAAAGTGCAACGCTTTCACCAAACCTAGACCTAAAGTTCATGAGAACTTGTGGAGTCAGTGATATTTCAGGCACAAGCATAATACCGGTTTTGCCAGAATCAATAATCTTTCTCATGCAGTTCATATAAACTTCAGTCTTTCCACTTCCGGTTACCCCATGAAGCAAAAATACATTGTTTTCGCTTGTGATTCTTTCTACAACTTTGGTTTGTGTCTGTGTGAGAGTGATTTCTTTCGATTGATTCACAATTTCAGTATAAGGCTTTCTTTTAAGTTTAACTTCCTTTACTTTGACAATGCCGTCACCAATAAGTTTCTTAAGCGAACCAGGGTTGAACTTTTTGTTAAGTTCACTCTGCATAACAGAACCCTTGGTTAAAAGTTCTCCAAGTATTCCAAGAATGCCACTAGCATTTTTTCTAACGCCAGACAAATATTCTTTTGCTTTTGCTTCATCAGGAAGGAAGCATTCAAACTTAATAAGTTCTTTAACCTTTCCCTGACGCATTTCACTTGGCAAGAACAATCTGATAGCATCACAAAGCCCAGTATTAAACTTTTTCTTCATAAATTTTGCAAGCTCAAGTTGTTCAGGTAAGATAACAGGAAAATTATCTATCTTTGAGATGACGGCTTTAAGTTTTGATTCATCATAATCACTTTTTTCTGCAATTTCAACGATATAGCCTTCTTTTATAATCTTTCCAAAAGGAACATAAACACGCATGCCCACCTGAAAAGATTCGTCAGGCAAAATATAGTCGAAGCATTTATCGACCAAGCTACTTGCAATATCAACTATAATTTTCCCAATTAGCATATAAGCTCCACAAAAAAAGTTAGTATATATAAATTATATACTAACTTTCAAAATCTGTCTAATAAAATTAATTAGTCTTTATTTTGCTTTGAAACGGTAAAGTAGTCGTTATAATATTCTCTACTTGCGTATTCAACTGGCTTAACTCTTTGGTGTTCTTTGAAAAATTCACCTTTATTAAGCAATAATTCTTTAGCTCTTTTTGAAACAAGAGAACAAAGGATATATTTGTTTCCTGCTTTATCAATAACTTTTTCAATTGGTGGATTCAACCATGACATATCGGTAATCTCCTTTTAATCTAATGATATCGTGAGTATTATATCACAAAGTGCTAGGCAAATTGCAATAGTTTTTCAAAAGTTTTTTATTTTATTTTATTAAATCTAAAAATTCTGCTTCAGTAATAATGCGAATTCCAAGTTTTTTTGCTTTATCAAGCTTGCTTCCAGCGTTTTCGCCAACAACAACATAGTCTGTTTGACCAGTAACGCTTGAAGAAGTTGCACCGCCTTGTTTTTCAATGAGTTCTTCGGCTTTAGAGCGTGGCATTGATAATGTTCCAGTCAAAACAACCTTCTTTCCAGAGAAGAACCCGTCAGAAACAATATTAGAAGCAATGTCTTCAAATGAAATATAATTGCTCACAAGCTCATCAAGTTCGGCTTTATTTAGTGAATCATTGAAATAATGATAAATATCTGTCGCTGTGATTTCAGCAATGTCGTCAATCTCAACAAGCTCAGAAATTGTCGCTTTTTGAAGATTTTGAATAGTTTTATAAACTTTTGCAAGTTGTTTTGCAGTTTTAACACCTATTCCGTCAATACCAAGAGCAAAAATAAAATTTGAAAGCTTAACATGTCTGCTCTTTTCAATGCTGGTTAAAATATTATTAATTTTCTTGTCTTTAAAGCCTTCAAGGGACGATAATTCGTTTGCTGTGAGCTTATAGATATCACTAAACGACTTAACGTTAAAGTTGTCATAAAGTTGTTC
This sequence comes from Clostridia bacterium, assembly GCA_045596905.1. Classification (GTDB taxonomy): domain Bacteria; phylum Bacillota; class Clostridia; order Christensenellales; family UBA1242; genus RGIG1681. The sequence goes on along the minus strand of JAZODG010000027.1, from coordinate 14,320 downwards.
AAGAGTTTTAACTGAGAGCCCATCAATATTCATTGCATTTCTGCTTGAAAACTGAACAAGCTTCAAAACTATTTGAGTTCTGCAACCTAAATGGTTGTTGCAATAAAGTTCGGTTTCAGTATCTTCAAGAACGCTTCCACAGCATGGACATGTTGTTGGTTTTTCAATGGTAACTGACGAATCATATGTTTCAGCAACAGATAATATTTCAGGAATAACGTCGTTGCTTCTTCTAATAAATACTCTGTCGCCAATCTTAACTTGCTTTCTTAAAATATCGTTATAGTTGTTAAGTGTGGCTCTTTTGATTGTTACTCCACAAAGTTCAGTTGGCTCAAGCTCAGCAACAGGGGTTATTTTTCCAGTTCTACCAACTTGCCATGTGACCATGTTGAGTGTTGTTGAAGTTTCTTCAGCTTCAAATTTGTATGCCACTGCCCATCTTGGAACTTTTTCAGTTTCACCAAGACGATTTCTAATGTCTGTTGAATTGATTTTAATAACAAGCCCGTCAATGAGATAATCAAGTGAATTTCTGGCTTTGTCGGTTTTATCAATAAGAGTTTTGATTTCGTCAATAGTTTTCACAATATGGAAGAACTTTCCAGTCATAAAGCCTTGTTTGTTCAAGAAATCAAAAATATCTGTTTGTGACTTAAAGTCAATGTCTGGTGCATAGTTTATGTTATAAGCAAAAAAATCAAGTTTTCTTTTTGCTGTCACTTTTGGGTCAAGATTTCGAATAGCACCTGCAACAGCGTTTCTTGCGTTCTTGAGTTTTTCATCAGTTTGGCTGTTATATTTTTCAAGCTCTGAAAGTTTAATGATGCCTTCACCTTGAACAATAACAAGCCCCTTATAATCAATTTCAAGTGGAACGGTTCTAATTGTTTTTACTTGCTCAGTAACGTCTTCGCCAATTTCTCCGTTGCCCCTTGTTGCAGCTTTAACAAGTTTTCCATTTTCATAAGTTATTGCAAGAGAAAGCCCATCGAATTTATATTCAACCGAATACTCTTCATCAAACGAAAAAATGTTTTGGTTTCTTGTGTTCCAGTCAATAATTTCGTCAATGGTTTGAGCTTTTCCAAGACTCATTAATTTGTTAATGTGAGTTACTTTTTTAAACCCGTCAAGAACTTCCCCACCAACTTTTTTTGAGGGCGAATTTTCCAAAATAATACCACTATTTTTTTCCAAATCTAAAAGTTCATAATAAAGCTTATCCCACTCTTTATCTGAGATTGTGGGATTGTCAAGAACATAATATTCATAACTTGCCTTATTGATTTTTTCAATCAAAAATTGCATTCTTTGGATAATTTCGTTGTTATTTTCAATCATTTTGCACCTATTTTGCGTTTTTTGTTAATCTATAATTTCAAGTGTTGCATATTTGAGTGATAGTGTTTTTATTCCAACACTATCAAACTTAACTGTCACAAAAGCACTTGCAAAGTCAGTGACACCAAGTGTGATTGTGCCTTCGCCAAAGTGTGGGTGTTTTACCCTTTTTCCGTTCTTATATTTAGCATAATCAGCTGGACTAATTTTGTTTTGATTTGTTGAAGTTGTGCTTGAGCCTGACACATTCACGACATTTATGTGAGAAGACATTTTTTGAGAAAGTTGTTCTTTTCTTGTATTTTGTGAAAGTACTTCTCCAAAACCAGAATCTGAAAGATTTGTGTGAATAACATTTCCGTTATAAGCAAGTGGTTTCTTTTTAAGGTCATCAAACATTTCTTCAAGGAACCTTGAGTGTGGCGCAGGTCTTATGTCTTTTGTTTCATAGTTAAACTTCATTTTTGGTCTAGACAAATAGAGTTTTTGTTTTGCTCTAGTGATTGCAACATACATAAGTCTTCGTTCTTCTTCAAGGTCATTTGGATCTGTGCTGTTGATTGCTCTTGAAAGTGGAAATAGTCCATCATTCAAACCAATCAAAAATACAGTGTTAAATTCAAGACCCTTTGCAGAGTGTATTGTCATGAGTGAAACATAGTTATCTTCTTCGTCAAGAGAGTCAATATCACGCATAAGTGTAATGCTTTGCAAAAAGTCATCAATGGTTGCGCCTTCATTTGCTTCTGAAAATTCACTAACTGACTTAACAAAGTCATCAATGTTCATACTCTTGTTTAGGTCTTCTTCTTTTTTTGTGTCAAAAGCACCTTTAATATTCACCCTTTCAATCATGTATCCCACAAATTCTTCAAGTGGCATTTCAGACAAATGTGTGTTAAGGTCAACAAACAAATCTCTAATAGGCTCAAGTTTTTTTGCTAACGCATTTGCGATAGGATATTCTTGAGTGTTGTTAATAAGGTCCATAATAGACACATGGTGTGCTTCAGAAAGACTCATAAGTTCAGCAACTGAAACATCACCGATTCCTTTTTTAGGAAAACCAAGCATTCTGATTGCAGCTTCTGTGTCGTTTGGATTTGCAAGCAAGTGAAGGTATGCTGTGGTGTCTTTGATTTCTTTTCTTTCAAAGAACTTAAAGCCACCAAAAATCTTATATGGAATGTTATATGTTAATAACTTTTCTTCTAATATTCGTGACAATGCGTTAATACGCATCAAAATAGTAAAATCTTTATATTTATATCCCGAATTCTGAACAAGTGATTTGATTTTTTCAGCAATCTTTTCTGCTTCTTCAATGTCGTTATATGCCATATTAAGTTCAACTTCAGCGCCTTCATTATTGGCTGTCCAGAGTTGTTTTTCAATTCTTGAAATATTGTTTTTAATAAGTTTGTTTGCTAGTGCAATAATCTTTTTTGTTGATCTATAGTTTTGTTCTAGTTTAAACACCTTGCAACCAGCATAATCAATTGAAAATTGTTTTACATTTTCAACTTCTGCCCCACGCCATGAATAAATGCATTGGTCTTCATCTCCAACAGCAAACACATTTTTATGTTTATTCGATAGCAGTCTAACAAGCTTGTACTGGGCAGTGTTTGTATCTTGAAACTCATCAACGTGAATATATTTAAACTTATTTTGATAATACTCAAGCGTGTCTGGAAACTTTACAAGCAACTCAAAGGTTTTTACAAGCAAATCATCAAAGTCCAAGGCATTTGCTCTAAACAAGTTGTCTTCATATTCTCTGTAAACATTTGTAATCATCTGACACTTGCGTTTATCATGGATATACTTTGAATATTCATCTGGTGTCATCAGATTGTTTTTGGCGTTAGAAATATGCCAAGCAAATGTTTCTGCATTAATATCATAGTCTTTTTCAGCAATGATTCTTTTTATTGTATTGTTTTTTTCATTGTCGCCATAAATTGAAAAGCTTTTTGTGTATCCAAGCAAATTAATATTGTATCTTAATATCTTTGAGCACATTGCGTGGAATGTGCAAACCCACATATCGCCTATTGATTCAATCATATTCTCAAGACGTTCTTTCATTTCGTTTGCTGCCTTGTTTGTGAATGTAATTGCTAGAATATTGTTTGGGTTGATATCAAGCTCTTTGACCATGTGTGCGATTCTGTGAGTGAGCATTCTAGTTTTTCCACTTCCTGCCCCTGCTGTAACCAAAATGGCACCATCAATCGTTGATGCTGGCAATCTTTGTTCGTCGTTTAAGTTAGTTAAAATCTTAGAGTCCATTATAATATTTCCTTCGCTAACATTTTATCATATTTGCTAAAAAAACGAAAGAAAAAATGATGCAATTAAGCACCATTTTAAATATTGTTTGCATGTGATAAGTGGTCTTTAATTTTATTGTATCTTTTAGAAATTTCAATAACATATTTTTCTTTTTCAATTTGAGATAATTTTTCAAAAATCTTTTTATCTGTTAGTTCGGCAATCGGATTAAATATTTCATCTTTTTCAAGTAACTTTTTAATTTTTTCATAAAGGGGGTCTTCTTGAATGTCTTGCGTATCGGCAACCATTGCATAGTTTGATGCTGAAAGATAAGTTGTTGATTTGTCTGCTGCAAGGTTCACTGTTTTTCCTGCTGTGGTTAATCTTTTCTTTGCCTTTTGTGCTAGTAGTTTTAAAGCATTATTTGCCATTTTAAATCTCCTTTTTAGAAAAATACTACAAGAGTATATCACACACAAAAAAGCATTATTACGCTGACGCAAACAAAGACAAATTTCGACAAAAAACAAAAGAAAAAAGACAGGTAAAATTCACCTGTCTTTCTGCATTAATGTTTAGCCTTTTCTAGCTCTCTTTCTAGCAGCTTCGCTCTTTAATTTCTTAGCGATAGAAGGTTTAACATATGCTTCCTTTTTACGAATATCTCCGATGATGCCATCTTTTTGACATTTTCTTTTCCATCTCTTGATAGCACTGTCTAAAGTTTCGTTTTCACCAACTTTAACTGTTGTCATTATTGTTTCACCCCCTTCTGCTTAAATAACTGAATAGATAATAGCATGCTTTATGTTTTTTGTCAATGAAATTTCAAAAGATTGTTTCATTATATAAAAATTTGAAGATTATTAAAATAATAGTAAAAAAACACGCGTTTTAACATTATAAAATGTAAAAATATTTAAAATATAAACAAAAAAATACAATATAGCATCAAATCTGACGATATTCTGTATATTGTATTTTTTCTATAAAATATCATTGTTTTCTACATTTAGACGATTTCGGCAAGGGTTCCGTCTTTAAATGGTTCCAAAATTTTAACATTTTGCTTAGAGTTTGCTTCAAGTTCTTTGTCTGACTTAATATAACACAAAATATAGTTCTTAGTGTGCGCCAAATAATAGTCTTCTTTCTTAGTTTCAATGATTACTTCATGAATCATTCCCATGTTCTTCTTAAGAAACTGTTCTTTCATAAAAAGCGCATTTTCAGTCATCTTTTTTACTCTTTCTGCTACGTTTGTTGCAATATTTTTAAATTTTTCAGCAACCGTACCATTTCTTTTTGAGTATGGAAAAACGTGCATTTCAAAAAAGTTTACTTGTTTTACAAACTCATATGATTCATTAAAGTCTTCTTCTGTTTCAGTTGGAAAACCAATAATGATATCGGTTGTGATTCCTGCGTTTGGAAAATATTTTCTAATCATTTGAACTTTTTCAAGATACTGTTCTTTTGTATAATGACGATTCATTGATTTTAAAGTGTTGTTTGAACCACTTTGCAAACTCAAATGGAACTGGTCGCAGAAGTTTTCAAATGTTGCAAGTTCAGCTAAAAATGCATCAGTTATAACATTTACTTCAAGTGATGAGAATCTGAACCTTGAAGGACTGTTTCTAAATAGTCTTGCAACTTCAATAAGCCCATCGCTTTTTTCAAAGTCTTTTCCGTATGATGACAAGTTGATGCCTGTTACAACAATTTCGTTTGCAATCTTTTCAAGTTTTCTAACTTGTCTTTCTAGGTCTTCTAGTGGAAAACTTCTTTCTCTGCCCCTAAGATAAGGAATAATACAATATGTGCAGAAGTTATTGCAGCCATTTTGTGCCCAAAGAATAGCTCTTGTTCTTGGAGTGATTCTTTGTGGTTCTTTAGCTATAACTTTTGTTACTTTTATAGGGTCGTTCTTTAAAATTGAGCTGACAAGTTCTTCTTTGTTATAGTTGCCAATAACGTCTTTAACGTTTGGTGATTTTTTGAAGTTTTCAGCATTGTTTTGTGAAGCACAACCACAAACATAAATGCTTGCATTTTGATTAAGTTTTAATAGCTTTGTGATAATGTTTCTTGATTTTCTTTCAGCTTCGTTTGTTACTGCGCAGGTGTTTATGATATACACATCTGCAGGGTTAAGCCCCATTGAAACTTCATAGCCTTTTTTATCAAGCTCTTCAGCCACCATTTCACTTTCAACTTGGTTGACTTTGCAACCCAAAGTGACAATTGATACTTTTTTCATATAATCTCCTTATTTTGTCGTTTCCATAATCTGCATAACAAGACCAGCACACACTATTGATGCAGTCTCAGTTCTAAGTATTCTATTTCCAAGCGAAACAATCTTTGCTCCGTTATCTTTTAATAACTGTATTTCTTTTTCAGAAAAGCCACCCTCTGCACCAATCATAACAGCGATATTTTTATGCAAATCTTTATTTTCAATAAGATTTTGAGCAAGTGTTTGTCCATCTTCTGCTTCATATGCAACATAAAATGCATCAAAATCACTAATTTGTTTAACAGCATCAGCAAATTTGTAAATACCTTTTGTTTCAACAAGCGTTGCTCTGCCACATTGTTTTGCCGCAGAAATTGAAATGGTGTCAAGCCTGTCTTGTCTGTGGGTATTTGCTTTTACGTCGCAAAAGTCACTATCAAATAAACATAATGAACTTGCACCGATTTCAGTGATTTTTTGCATAACCAAACTCATTTTATCGCCTTTTGCAAGAGCTTGATAAATTGAAAGTTTAACTTTTGGTTCATTTTCAGACTTTTCACATGATTTGATTAAGATTTCAGCGTTCTTTTTGTTGATTGCTGTTACTTCACCAAAATAAAAGTTTCCGTCACCATTGAAAAGGCAAACTTTTTCACCTACTCTTGAACGCATAACGTTAACCAAGTGATGAAATTCTTCGTCTTCAAGGGTAACTACTGAATTAATATAGATTGTTCCATTAAAATAATATCTTTTCTCTTTCATGATTTTATTATATATTATAGAGTTTTAAAGGTCAATTTATTTGCAATTAAAAAAACACAGCTGAAACTGTGTTTTAAAGTTTTTCATTAAATGTTTTCTTTTTTGCGTATTGGTTAGCTGAAAATGTTTTATCAATCTCAGAGATTGCTTGTTTTTGTTTTTTATCAAGAGATTTTGGCATTTCAACATAAACTTTAGCAAAAAGGTCACCATAGCCATTTTTGTTGAGCATTTTAATACCCTTGCCTTTAACAGTTATGATTGTTCCGTTTTGAGTGCATTCAGGAATGGTTATTTCCAAGTTTTCATTGATTCCAGGAATCTTTACTTTTGCACCAAGGAGTGCTTCAGTGAATGAAATTGGAACGTCTTCATAAACGTCAAAGCCTTCTCTTTTGAGTGTTTTGTGATTTTCAACTTGAATCAAGATTTGAATGTCACCTGCAGGACCACCATTTCTACCAGCTTCGCCTTGTCCACGAAGAGTTAAAACTTGGTTATTGTCAATACCACCTGGGATATTGAGTTCAATGCTTCTGTTTTCTCTAGTAACGCCAGCACCAGAACAGTTTGGACATTTCACTTTAATATTCTTTCCTGTTCCATGACAGTCAGGACAAACTGACTCAGAAATCATTTGACCAAACAATGAGTTTTGTGTTTGACGAATAACACCAGAACCACTACATCTTGAACATGTGTCAAATTCTGTGCCGTTCTTTGCACCGTTGCCTTTACAATAAGGACAAGTTTCAGATCTTGTTAAGTTGATGCTTTTTTTAACACCAAAGGCCGCTTCAACAAATGAAAGCTTGATTTTAACTTGAATGTCAGCACCTTGAGATGGTGCACTTGCTCTGTTTGATGATCTTCTGCCACCACCAAATGCCCCACCAAAGATATTGCTGAAAATATCGCCGAAGTCACCAAAACCTTCGCCGCCAAAACCACTAAAACCACCACCAAAACCTTGAGGTCCTGTTTCACTGCCGTAAGTGTCATAGTTTTGTTTTTTGGTTTTATCAGAAAGTACACTATATGCTTGGTTAACTTCTTTAAGTTTTTCTGCAGCTTCAGCATTTCCAGGGTTTAAGTCTGGGTGATATTTTTTTGCTAACACTCTATACGCTTTTTTTATTTCATCATCTGATGCGTTTTTGCTTACGCCTAGAATGTCATAATAATTTTTATCTGCCATTATAATTTTCCTTAAAAACAATTATTCAGACAGCCTGAAATCAAGCTGTCTGGATAACATGATATTATTTTGTTGTGAAATCATTAAAGTTATTTGGGTCTGTTCCAGCATTGTCAGCGCCTGTTTGATCAGCACCAGCATTTGGATTAGCATTTTGATAAAGTTTTGTGAAGATGTCATTTGAAACTTTTGTGAGTTCGTCAATAGCTGTTTTGAGAGTTTGAGCATCTTCAGCTGTTTTGTATGTTTCTTTTGCTTTGTTAACTGCTTCATCAAGAGTTTTCTTGTCGTCTTCAGAAATCTTGTCGCCACTTTCTCTGAGCACTTTTTCAATGCCTGCAATAAGTTGGTCAAGGCTGTTTTTGTTATCAACAACTTCTTTTCTCTTCTTGTCTTCTTCAGCATATTGTTCAGCTTCTTTGATAGCTTTGTCAATATCAGCATCTGAAAGATTTGAAGAAGCTGTGATTGTGATGTCTTGTTCTTTTCCTGTTCCAAGATCTTTTGCAGAAACTTTAACAATACCGTTTGCGTCAATGTCAAATCTTACTTCAATTTGTGGAATGCCACGTGGTGCAGGTGGAATACCTGTAAGTTCAAATCTGCCAAGAGTTTTGTTGTCAGCGGCAAATTCTCTTTCACCTTGTAAAACGTGAATGTCAACACCTGGTTGGTTATCAGCAGCTGTTGAGAATACTTGTGTCTTTGTTTTTGGGATTGTTGTGTTCTTTTCAATAAGTTTTGTGAATACGCCACCCATTGTTTCAATACCAAGTGAAAGTGGTGTAACGTCTAGAAGCAATACGTCTTTAACATCACCTGCTAAAACGCCACCTTGAATAGCAGCACCCATAGCAACACATTCGTCTGGGTTGATACCTGTGAATGGCTTTTTGCCGATATATTTTTCAACTTTGTCAAGAACCATAGGAATACGTGTTGAACCACCAACCATGATGATTTTTGCAACGTCGTTAACTGTAAGTTTTGAATCAGCCAAAGCTTTCTTTGTTAAATCAATTGTTTCATTGATCATAGATTCAATCATGCTTTCAAACTTTGCACGTGTGATGTTGATTTCCATATGTTTTGGACCAGTTGCGTCAGCTGAAATGAATGGAAGAGAAACTGAACTTTGTGTGAGTGATGAAAGTTCAATCTTTGTTTTTTCAGCAGCTTCTTTAAGTCTTTGCATAGCCATTTTATCTTTTGAAAGATCAATGCCATCGCTCTTTTTAAATTCTTCAACTAAATAGTTGATGATGCAATCGTCAAAGTTGTCACCACCAAGTTTTGTGTTACCACCAGTTGCAAGAACTTGGAATACGCCGTCAGCAATTTCAAGAACTGAGATATCAAATGTACCACCACCAAGGTCGTAAACAAGAATCTTTTGTCCGTCTTGATCTTGAACTTTATCAAGACCATAAGAAAGAGCTGCAGCTGTTGGTTCGTTGATGATTCTCTTTACATCAAGGCCAGCAATTTTACCAGCATCTTTTGTTGCTTGACGTTGTGAGTCATTAAAATATGCAGGAACTGTGATAACAGCTTCTGTTACACTTTCGCCAAGATATTTTTCAGCATCAGCTTTAAGCTTTGAAAGAATCATGGCTGAAATTTCAGGTGGTGTGTATGATTTGCCACCAGCATTAACTGTTGTGTTTTCACCCATTTTTGATTTGATTGAGCGGATTGTGTTGTCTGGGTTAGCAACAGCTTGACGCTTTGCAACTTGACCAACAAGTCTTTCTCCTTCTTTTGTGAAACCAACAACAGATGGTGTTGTTCTACTTCCTTCTGTGTTTGTGATAACCGTTGCTTCTCCACCTTCCATAATAGCAACACATGAGTTTGTTGTACCAAGGTCAATACCAATAATTTTTCCCATAATAATCTCCTTAATTTGGTTGTTTTTATATGTTTTATTATATTTTTAAAATTATTTTGCGTTTTTTGTCCAAAGATTAGATTTATTGTTTATAGGTTAATTTGCCTTATAAACGCTTACAGTTGCTGGTCTGACTACCTTGCCAGATTCAGCAAACATATAGCCTTTTTGATATACCGTTGCAACGGTGTCATCAAGTGATTCATCATCGGTTGGCTCAGTTGAAATGCAGTTGTGAAGTTCAGGATTGAGTTTTTCATTTTTAGAAGGAACTTCAACAATGCCAATGTCGGTGAGCACGTTTATAAGTGATGAATAAATCATTACGAAACCTTTCATAACTTCAGGCTCCAAATGAGCCATTGCTTGGTCAAAATTGTCAAGAACAGGCATAAGTTTTTTTGCGAATGTTTCATTTGCTTTTACGCTAGCTTCCTGTTCAAAGTTTTTGTTTCTTTCTTTATATCTATCAAAATCTTTCTTTTGTGAATCAAGTTCATTTTTATAATATGATGCAGTTGCTAGATAACTGTTGATTGTTGATTTTTGTTCTTCAATTGTCTTTTTTGCAAGGTCAAGTTCAGTTTGAAGTGCATCAATTTCTTTTTGTTTGCAACCTTTTTCTTGTTTACCTTCACACTTGCCTTTCTTTTCACAAGGTTCGTCATGGTTGCATTTTTTCTTTTCTTCCATTTTATTCTCCTTCATCGCTAAGCACATTTTCGATTGTTTCAGCAACTTCTTTTAAAACAGATATTGCTTTTGGATAGTCCATACGCATTGGTCCAATAACGCCAGCTGTTATTTTTGACTTTCCTTTCACATTGCAAGAAACTGTTACCACTGAACAATCTTCAATGCCTGAATCGTCGCCACCAATGTTAATTGAAAGTTCAAGTCCGTCATCGTTTTTGAGCATTGGAATGATTGACTCAGATTGCTCTAATGTTGCAATAGTTTTCTTGAGTTTTTCAACGTCATTAAATTCAGGATATTCAATAAGTTTTTCTTTTCCAGCAATAGTGATATCGTCTGAAATATGGTTGCTAGCCATGATTGCGTCCAAAACCTTATCAAATACTTCTTTGTATTTTTTAAGCTCTTTTGTAACCACTTTTTCACGAAATTCTCTGTCTTTTATAAGCGACAAAGGCTTTCCAATAAAAAGTTCTTTCAAAATATCACCAGCAGCTTTTAGGTCATTTTCATTATTGGTTCCAAGATATGCAAGTTCATTGATGATATTTTCATCTGTAACAACAACAATAAGCTGAGTTGTTTTGCTTACAGGATAAAGTTTAATATCTTCAATAATAGCGTTTCTTGAAGGACCTGAATAAACTATTGATGCGTAGTTGGTTGCTTTTGAGATTGTTTTTGCAGAACGCTCAATAATATCACGAATATTGATGAGTTTGTGTGCAAAGTTTGATTGAATAACATCTTTTTCTTTCGCTGTGAGTCTGCGTTCACGCATGAGCTCATTGATATATTTTTCATAGCCTTCTTTTGTTGGAACTCTTCCAGAAGATGTGTGGAGATGTGTTAAATATCCCATTTCTTCAAGAGCATTTAGTTCGTTTCTGATTGTAGCTGATGAAAGCTTTGGCAAATATTCTTCTTGCAGTTGTTTGCTTGATACTGCTTCAGCGTTTTTGTTTTTGATGTTGGTTTCAATAACAGCGCTTAGTATTTTCTTTTTTCTTTCACTTAAATCCACGTTATTCCCTCTTTTGTAAGTATATACAAATTTTGAAGAATTTATACTACAAATTAGCAATCTTTTTATTTGAGTGCTAACAGTGTATATAATATAACTGCTAAAAAAAAATGTCAACAATATTGTGACATTTTTGTAAATATTTATATAAATTTAAGAGTTTAATTCAAGTGTGATTTTGTTTAAAACCAAAAATCCTTTGTTTGTGCAACATAAGTGATTGTTTTCAGTTAAAATCAAGAAACCATCAACAATTAAATTTGCAATTTTATCCTTTCTTTTGAGCACCAAGTTCTCATTAAATGTTTTCTTATATAAGTCAAGGTCGATGCCTGATTTTGTTCGAAGTGAAAGCATGATAAACTCTTCTTTCTTTTCTTCATCTGTTAACTGCTTTGACATATCAATTGGAACTTCTCCATTGTTTTCAATGGTGTTAACATATTCAAGTATTTTTTCAGTGTTTGAGAATCTTGTTCCGTCAATATAAGAATGAGCTGCAAGCCCAACACCCAAATAATCTTTGCGTTGCCAGTAAACACTGTTATGGAATGATTCATAAGTTGGTTTTGCAAAGTTTGAGAACTCATATCTGTCATAACCATTTTTTGCAAGAGTTTCATAAACATAGTTATACATTGAAATAACTTCGTCATCGTCTGCTGGAACCAACATGCCGTTGTCAACAAGGTCTTTGAGAGGTGTTCCTTCTTCAACTTGAAGCATATATGCAGAAATATGTGGGATTTGGTTTTTAATCAAAAATGCAAGAGTTTCTTTGATATCTGTCAATTTTTGATTTGGATATCCCAAAATGATGTCTGCACTTATGTTTTTTATTCCATATTCACGAATGATATTCACTGCATTAACAAAGTCTTGAGCTGTGTGTGTTCTGCCCATAGTTTTTAAGATTTTTGGGTTGATTGATTGAAGACCAATGCTGAATCTGTTTACACCAGAAAGAATATATTCTCTAATCTTTGTTTTATCTGCAGAATTTGGATTAAGTTCAATTGTGATTTCTGCTGTGTTTTTAACTGCAAAGTTCTTATATATAATAGAAAGCAAGTCTCTAATATAATAATAGTCTAAGCATGATGGAGTTCCCCCACCAATATAGATGCTAGAAACAGAATAAAAACTGCGATATTTTTTTGATTGAAGTTTAATTTCATCAAGCAAACATCTGAAATATCTTTTCTTGTCATCATCTGTTGCAACCATTGAAATAAAGGCACAATAGTTGCATTTTGAGTTGCAAAAAGGAATATGAACATAAATGCTCAAACTATTTTTTCCATTATCAACAACATTAAGTCCTAATTCATTTATAGACATAGCGTCTCCTATTAATCGATTTTTAAGATGCTCAAGAATGCTTCACTTGGAAGTTCAACTGAACCAAACTTTTTCATTTTCTTTTTGCCTTCTTTTTGTTTTTCAAGAAGTTTTCTCTTTCTTGTAACGTCACCACCATAACATTTTGCAATAACGTCTTTTCTCATAGCTTTAACTGTTTCTCTAGCAATAATCTTTCCACCAATTGCTGCTTGAATAGGAATTTCAAACAATTGTCTAGGAACAACTTCCTTAAGTTTTTCAGTGATTGCTCTTGAACGTTCATATGCTCTTGTTTTGTGAGCAATAAGTGAAAGAGCGTCGCAAGGTTCGCCGTTTAAAAGCATGTCAACTTTTACCATATCACTCTTTTGATATCCAGCAATTTCATAGTCAAAACTAGCATAGCCATGAGTTGATGATTTGAGTTTATCGAAAAAGTCATAAACAACTTCGCAAAGTGGCAAGTCAAAGTCAAGACTAACTCTGCTTTCAGAAAGATATTGCATGTCTTTGTACACACCACGCTTGTTGATGCACAAATCCATGATTGCCCCAACATATTGTGGTGGTGAATAAATATTTGCCTTAATATATGGCTCTTCAATATAGTCAATTGAGTCTGCTGGTGGCATGTCACTTGGGTTTGAAATTTCTGTCATCACACCCTTTTTGCTGTATACTCTATAAGTAACACTTGGCATTGTTGTGATAACGTCTAAACCAAACTCTCTATCAAGTCTTTCGCTGATAATTTCTAAGTGTAATAGCCCCAAAAATCCACACCTAAAACCATAGCCAAGAGCATTTGATGTTTCAGGAGTAAACGATAGAGATGCGTCTGAAAGTTTAATTTTTTCGAATGCATCTTTGAGTGCATTGTATTTTTCACCATCTATTGGGAAAATACCTGAATAAACAACCGGTTGAATATCTCTGTAACCAGGAAGTGGCTCAGCTTGTTGTTCAAGCTCTGTGATAGTGTCACCAACACTGATATCTGACACGGTTTTAATGCTTGCAGAAATATAACCAACGTCACCTGCAACAAGTTCTTCAGTGCGATCAATCTTTGGTTTAAATACGCCAACTTCAACAACTTCAAACTCTTTTCCGGTTTGAATCATCTTGATTTTAGAACCGGTTTTAACTTTTCCGTTCATGATTCTAACCAAGCAAACGGCACCCTTATAGTTGTCATAATAACTGTCAAAGATAAGTGCTTGAAGTGGCGCATCAGCGTCACCTTCTGGTGGTGGAATCTGGTCAACAATTTGGTCTAAGACATCCTTAATATTAAGCCCAGTTTTTGCAGAAATGCAAGGAGCTTCATCAGCTGGAATGCCAATTATTGATTCGATTTCTGACTTAACTTCATCAGGTCTTGCAGATGGCAAGTCAATTTTATTAAGCACAGGCAAAACTTCAAGATCATTTTCAAATGCTAAATAAAAGTTAGCAAGTGTTTGAGCTTGAACACCCTGCGTTGCGTCAACAATTAATATTGCACCTTCACACGCAGCAAGAGATCTTGAA
>JAZODG010000026.1:0-24906 GCA_045596905.1 Clostridia bacterium | reverse complement strand
TCAGCTCTGTTTGTTTCAACCTTAAAAGTTCCTTTTTTATTCTCTAAATATTTGATAGCATTTTCACTAATAAGTTCCAAACTTGTATCAAAACAATAAGCTGGTGAAAATGAAAAAATACCAGCGATTTTTGAAAGTCTGTTACAGATTTCAAGTTCATCATCTTCATTAAAATTTTGAACCATAAACCTACCAGGAATCTTAACAACTTCAAGATTGAATTTAGACAAATTTTCTCTAATATTATTCAGGAGTGTCTTTTCAAAAAATCCCCTATTTTTTCCTTTTAAAAATATTTCTCCATATCTAATTAAAATAACTTTTTCCATATCTCACCTATTTTTTTACTAGTACATTTTTTTCAAATCGTAACACATTTTTCACGATGGAATTTACAATGTATCCCATATCATATTCTTCATATGGTGAAAAACTAATTCTAACACTTCCAATAATTTGTGTATCAGTTTTTCCCATAGCTTTGAGTGTTCTGTTTCCTGCCTTTTTTGATGAACATGCAGAACCAGTTGAAAGCAACAATCCGTCTGCTTCAAGCGAATGCACAAGCACTTCACCTTTAATTTTATCAAACGAAAGTGACACAATATATGGCAAACATTCATCATTTGAATTGCACTCAAAAAACGCATTTATCTCACTTTTTTTCAATAAATTAAGTAATTTTTGCTTTAATTCTAAAACTTTTGTGCAGTTTTTTTCCATTTCACTACACATTTTTTTTGCTGAATATTCAAACGCAATCGCACCTGAAACATTTTCAGTTGATGACCTAAAACCATCTTCTTGACCACCACCAACAAGGAGTGAATCAATCACAACACCACCCTTCACCCAGAGTGCAGCAATGCCTCTTGGCGCATAAATTTTGTGTGCTGAAATTGTGTACAAATCAACACCCAAATTTACAAGATTAATTTTAGTTTTTCCAAAAGCTTGAACACCATCACTATGAAACAAAATTTTTGAGTTAACATCTTTTGCATAAGCACATAATTTTTTAATATCGTTCACAGCACCAGTTTCATTTGAAACATGAATAACCGAAATCAATGCAACATTTTCATCAACTAATTTTTTGTATTCTTCAAAGTCAACAACACCATCTTTTGTTAGTGGAATTTCTTTTATAGTGATTCCATTTTTTTCTAATCTATAAGCCGCATTAAACACTGCTGGGTGTTCACCTTTTGATATCAAAACGGTTTGTCCTTTTCTTAAATGTACACCCTGAAAAACTGTATTATTTGATTCAGTAGCACTTGAAGTAAAATACAATTTTCCACCTTGACCATGCATCAAATCAGAAATTGTTTTTCTTGCAGAATCTAAAGTTTTTTTAACTGAAATAGCTTGTGAATATGATGCACTAGGATTATAAAAATTCTTATTATTTTCCTTCATCAAATCAAACACTTCATCAAACACTTTTGTTGTTGCAGCATTATCTAAATAATAAATTTTTTCCATACAAATATTATGTATCATTTATGTGTTTTTGTCAAGAAGTAAACTTGCTTGGAACAAGGTTCAACATCTCAGTTAAGCTTGAGGAGTTAAGATAGACTTCTGGTATTTTTCCAATGATTAATGTTTCACACAAAAGCACTTCTGAAAAACTTTCCATTTCCAATTTTTCAAATGGAAACACCACATTAATTTTTATTGAAACAATAAGGTATAATTTATGATATGTTTGATTGATTCCCGCCGACTCAAAATTAGATTTAAATGAACACAAAACTTCTCCAAAAGGATTCACATTAAATGCAACCTTCGGACCCACCCCTGAAAATATTGCTATACCAGAAAACGAACCAACCGAAATTTTTATAGGTCTTTTCGCTTGCTCCAAAAATGAAGTCATAACAACTTTACTCATTGTTTTAGATAACAAGTTTATTCTAACTGAATTTGATTCTATATATGACACATCATTATTAGAGTCTTTTACAACAGTGATTAAGTCACCATAATTTATATTTTTATTCATTGTATCAGCAACAGCATAGTTTATTGATTTCGTTGCATAAGAGCGAAGCTGCGAATCTGTATTATTCACAACAATAGGCATTGCAACGTATTTAATGTATAAAATTAGAAAAATGATTATAATAAGAAAAAACGCAAAAATTTTATCTTTTCTCTGAAATTTATATGCTTTTATTGCAGTAAAAAGATATTTTTTGCGTTTACTTTTCATAATAAAGTATATGCTAAAGCTATACTAAAAATGACAATTAACTCTTTTTTGACTTGGACGAAACAAAAAATGAAACCATATAACTAAGTCCAATCGATAGCGCAACCCCTGCTGAAGTAGCCATTAAACCACCACCAATTGCACCAAACAAACCACCTGTTTTTGCACCATCAATAGCACCCCTTGCAAGCGAATTTCCAAAGCCTGTTATAGGTAAAGTTGCTCCAGCACCAGCCCATTCAACCAGATAATTATATATTCCAAAACCACCCAAAATTGCACCCACCATTAAAAATATAACCAATATTCTAGCAGGGGTTATTTTTGTTTTTATTTCAATATACTCTGCAATCAAACATATCAATCCACCAACCAAAAATACTTTTAGATACATAAAAATTGAACCAAACATACTTCCCCCTAACACCTATCTAATTCCACTAAATGTGCCACGCACGGAATCGGATCCCCTTGTTGATTTGTTACAGTACTCATAAGTGCACCCGTTGCCACAATAAGCACTTTTTTAAGTTTGTTGTTTTTCATCTTATTTATAACATATGATGCAACCACAGCAGCCGAACAACCAGCCCCACTTCCACCTTGATAAGACTCTTCAATAAAAGAATAAATTGAGTGTCCACAGTCGCTATAATTTTTACCAAGTTCATAACCTTTTTTATTCATCATATCTCTCAAAATATCCGACCCAAGTTTCCCTAAATCACCAGACAAAATTAAGTCATAATTTTCAGGTTTTGTTTTTGTGTCGACAAAAAAATTATACAGTGTATCACATGCCGCCGGCGCCATAGCTGCACCCATATTTGCAATATCAATTACACCATAATCTTGCACTCTTCCAAATGTAATTTTTGAAATGCAAATATCACTTTTTCTATTTGATAAAACATAAGCACCACCAGCTGTAACTGTCCACTGAGAATAACATTGCCTTTGATTTCCAAATTCAAGTGGATATCTATATTGTCTCTCTGCCGAAGAAAAGTGACTTATGGTTGAACATAAAATATTAGTCATTAGTCCACTTTCAATTAATATTGCTCCAAGTCCTAGTGCAGCAGTCAATGTTGAACAAGCTGAATATATTCCCACAAATGGTATCTGCATTTTTTCAGCAACAAAATTGCTAGTTACAATCTGATTCATTAGGTCTCCACCCAAATACAAATCTATATCAATTCCTGAAAGTTTAGCATCTGAAATCGCAGCTTTATTAATCTCATAAAGCATCTTTCTCTCACTTCTTTCAAATGTTTTTTCGCCAAGTTTATCATCGCTCACAAAGTTCTTAAAATACATTTCAAAAGGTCCAGATTTTTCTTTTTCTCCAACAAGTGAACCCACGCCCACAATAAAACATTGTCCATCTAACTCAAATGTAAAGTTTCCAATCTTCTTCATAAATCACCACCTAAAAAATTGAAATAAGCAAATAAATTATCCCTATTATTATTGAATAACCAACACCATTTACTAGCACCGGTCCAGCCACATAAAACATCTTCGAACCAATACCAAAAACCAGCCCTTCATTTTTAAACTCTATTGCGCATGAAGCAATGCTATTTGCAAACCCTGAAATTGGAATAAAGGTTCCTGCTCCACCAAACTTTGCTATTCTATCAAAAACCCCAAAAGCAGTTAACAAAATAGTAATCACAATCACAATACAACTCACCCAAGAACCAACACGTAAAATATCCATATTGGGATTATAAGACTTAATAATATCACCAAACATTTGCCCCATACAGCAAATCGTTCCACCAACAATAAAAGCATGAAACATCGAATTAAACCACCCTGTTTTTGGTGTTACATTTTCAACATACATCAAATATTCTTCATTTCTTTTTATTTTGACATCATTCATAAAACACTCCTTATTTTAAAGAAAAACGCAATTTTATATAAAATATTTCACAATTTCATAAATTATTATTCATTTTATAAATAATTTTGCAAAATTGATAAACACTATTATTAGAAAATTTGGAGGAAATTATGGAAAAGAAAATAAAAAAAATAATGATGACAACATTTGTTTCAGTTGCATCATTAACAGCTATCGGCTGTGGCGCCACTAACACCACACTTGCAAAAAAAATTAATAAAGGTATGGACGAATTTGTTTCTAGCATCAATAATCTTGACTATGTTGATACATCTTCAAAAGCAGATTCAAATATTGGTAAGATTGTTTCTGCTTCAGCATATTCAGAGCAAAAATACATTGCCCCATACACAAACTCAACCATGGTTGAAAACACAATAACAAGACCTAGTGAAAGATCTGATAATTTTAAATTATATGTTCTTTCTGAAACCCCTTATGTCACATTAACATCTGATAACAATTCAACTAGTATGAACTTATCAATGCATTTTTCAACTGAAAAAATTGAAAACACGTCTGATGAAATTAGTGAAAAAATTAATGAGCTAATTTTAAAGAGATCCATTTTAATGATATATGCAAATGAAATTCATAATGGAAACGTTAATCTTTCTGAACAAAACAAAACTGCCATAAATGCTTATGTTAATGTTATCAAAGAAAACGCATCTTTCCTTAAAGGCAATAAAGGCATTGTAAAGAATCAGCTTAATCTTGCAAGTGACCTTCTAAACACAAATGATAGCGATAATCTTGTTAACTATTATATTATTAAATCTGGCGAAGCTCTTGAGATTAGGTCAAATAAAATTGACTCAACGATCTCAGCTATTGATTCAATTATTGATATTGTTGAGCAAAATCTCTCTCCATCATCTGCATATTATCAAACAAATCTCTCAAATAAATATGATAATTTATTAACACAAACCGACCAAAATCAACCTGAAACCAATAGCGAAAATTCTCTTTTGGCAAAATCAATAAGAGATTCTCTAGCCTTTTCAAGTCAAACTCAACAAGCTCAAAATAATAAAACAACTCAAGAAAATAATGTTACAGCTCCTGAAAATAATATCAATCAAATCACAACTCTTGATATTAAGCCTGATTCAAGAAATCAAAACCCAACTAGTCAAAATATAATCAAATCAACAAATAATGAAACAGCTGAAAATGTTACAAACCAAAGAACAAAAGATATCAAAAGAAATCACCTAAACAACACAAGCAGAACGAATAGAAATAATCGCAGAAATAGATATATTACTCAAAACAATATTGACCCAGCAAATCAAAATACAATCAATCAAAATACTCAAACAAACCAAGACCGAACAGTTCGTGCAAATAGAACACCTGAGAGATTGAATCAAAACGCAACTACCACCACTCAGAGTGACAATATTGTTTCAAGGGTTCCATATAAAACAAACGTATAAAAAAAGAGAGTTTATTAACTCTCTTTTTCTAAATTCATAAAATTCAAATCTCTATCTAAATCAATTGTCAACACGGCAGTTGTTCCATCTGGAAGTTTAATTGCCTTTTCTGTTCTAATGGTAATGATTGATGTTGCAGTGATATCTCTAGTTAAAACATATCCATCTTTTGTATATTCACAAACAGAACCATCAATTAATATCATATATTCTTTTGAGAATGGAACAAACGCTTTACCAAATGCACCATAGTCAACAATAAATTGAAGCATGTCATTTTTAATGGTGTCACCACTTCCAAACTCAAATATATCACTTGAATAAATAATAGAAATTCCCTTAACTTCTTTTCTGACAACATTGACAACATATTCAACATTATGACCATTATAAGTGAAATATAAGTTCGCTGTCACGCCTGGAACGTTAAAGATAATGTCTTGATTTTCTTCACCTGTTCTATCGTACTTTGTTGATAAATAATCATTGAAGTGTGAACGATTAAGCTCAATTGTTTGTTTTGTTCCATCAGAATATTCTGCAATGAAATATAGACCTGTATAGTCAAATATTTCACTTTCATAATAAGTTCTTTCAGTTTGGTTTAAAGTTACAGATTGTAAGTAAACTGGCGATTCTCTCAGTAAAAAGTATGCAAGCACACCACCAAGCCCCATTATTAAAACCAACGATGCAGCAATAAGCGCTTTTTTAAGCTTTGGATTTTTCTTTCTAATAAGCTTTACACGCTTAATATTTTTCATACGCATAAGGTCATATTCTTCCAAATACTGACCAACGTATGCATAGTCAAAATCATCAATAGTTAAAGTTAATTCTTGTTTTTTCTTCTTATCGCTTTCGCCAAAAATTGATTTTAACTCATCATAGTCTTGTTCTGATTGTTCATCGGTTTCAATTGAATCTTTTTCATATTCATCACCGAAGTTTTCATCGACAATTTCAATGTTTGAAGATTGCAAAATCTTCGAAATCTTGCTTTTAACAGAATCTAACTTTTGTTTTTTATTTCTTTGTGAATCAGTTAAACCATCATCAGGCTCAACTTCAACCCCCAAAAAGTCTTCAAGGTCGTTCTTGGTTTGCTGTTCAATACTTGATTCTTTTTCTTCGGTAGATTCAAAGACTTGTTCTACTTTAGGTTCTTTTTTGTTTTTCTTTTTCTTAAACAAACCCACGAACGAATCCCCCCTTTAACAATTTTAGACAATATCATTATATCAAACCCTAAAAATAAGGTCAAACATTTATAGTGTTTGTATAAAAAAACTCTAGCTAAGCTAGAGTTTAATTATTAAATCTTATTGTTGCAAAAGAAACTGTTTTATTGTCTTCAACCGACAAAGCTCTTCCTTTGCTAAGTCTTGTGTCTTCTTGAATAGATGAAATAGAAATTGCGGCAAACTCATCAAATTCTGTTTGAATGACAACATCATCGTCTTCACCAAACACACCTGAGCAAACAACAGCTGAGCCATTGCTTCCATCACCTTTCAAATCAATAATCTTCACACCTTTTCTATATCTTGCAAGAACATCAATTTCAGATGTATTAATTTGTTTTGCATATGCTTTATTTGTAACAATAACAACGTTTTGACCAGCAACAACTTGGTTAGCTGAAACAACTTCATCTTCATCAGATAATGCAATACCCTTAACACCACCTGAGATTCTGCCTTGGTCTGGAATATCTGTTTTTTCAGCGTTTAAACCAATACCATTTTTTGTTACGAACAATATGGTTGTGTCTGGCTTATCTATTTCAACATTAATAAGTTCATCATCATCTTTAAGTTTTATTGCCTGATATGAAGCTTTTGATAATGCATATTCATTTAATAATGTCTTTTTGATCATACCTTGCTTTGTATAGAATATCAAGAATGTTTCTTTGTCTTCTGGATTTTCTTCAATAATTGCAACTGGTTTTTCATCTGACTTTTCACCACGAACAAGCTTTGCAAATTCAATACCTTTTTCCTTCCATTTAGAAATAGGAAGTCCATTCACATCAACCTTAAATACATTTCCAATATTAGTAAATACCAAAATGTTTTTATTTGTAACAGTTCTAACAAGATTTACATGTGCTTCAGCTAGTCTAGATTTTTCTGTCCACACCTTGCTTGAACCAGCAACAGTTGATGGTTGCATAGCCTTAATAAAGCCGTTTGCTGAAAGCGAAACAACAACATTTTGAACAGCTTTTTGTGCAAGTGTTTCACTATCTGCAACCTTAAATTTCTCAATTGAAGAAATAACTTGGCTTCTTCTTGGGTCTTTAAATTTCTTTTTAATTTCAAGCATTTCTGCCTTGATAATATCAAATTGAAGTTTCTTTGAATTTAATATTGCTGTAAGTTTTGCAATTAAGTTTTGAACTTCTTTAAGCTCTTGTTCAAGCTTATAAACTTCAAGAGAAGTAAGTCTTGCAAGACGCATATCAAGAATAGCTTGGGCTTGTCTATCAGAAAGAATGAATCTTTCCATAAGCCTTTTCTTTGCTTGTGAAGTATCTTCAGAAGTTTTAATGATTCTAACAACTTCATCAATATTCTTTACTGCAATAATCAAGCCTTGCAAAATATGTTCTCTTTCTTTTGCAATATCAAGATCGTGTTTTGTTCTTCTATAAATAACTTCTCTTTGGTAGTTGATGTAATATGTTAAAATATCCATCAAGCCCATAAGTTGTGGTCTTCCATCTGCGATGGCAACCATGTTAATACCATAAGAGATTTGCATATCAGTTTCCTTGAAAAGAATTTCAAGAACTTTGTTAACGTTTGTGTCTTTTTTAACTCTGACAACAGCTCTCATACCACTTCTGTCAGATTCATCAAGAATTTCTGTAATACATGAAAGGTCATATTTTTTGCTATCTCTAACTTCCAAAATTCTTTGAAGAAGTTTTGCTTTGTTAACTTGATAAGGAAGTTCTGTGATAACAATATTTTGTTTCTCACCTTTTTTGCCTTCAATATGAACCTTTGCTCTAATTAAAATTTTGCCTTTACCAGTTTCATATGCTGTTTTAAGTTCTTCACCAGCAATGATATATCCACCTGTTGGAAAATCTGGTCCAGGAATAATCTTCATCATTTCTTCAAGCGTCATGTCACGATTATCAATAAGCGCAACAGCACCTGAAATAACTTCGCTTAAATTGTGTGTTGGAATATTTGTTGCCAAACCAATCGCAATACCATTTGCACCATTAACCAAAATATTAGGAAAACGACATGGCAAAGTCACAGGTTCTTGCAAAGTATCGTCAAAGTTAAGTGTCCAATCAACAGTGTCTTTATCCAAGTCTCTCAATACTTCCAATGATAAAGGAGCCATTCTTGCTTCAGTGTAACGCATCGCAGCAGCACCGTCGCCGTCAACCGAACCATAGTTTCCGTGACCATCAACAAGAGTTTCTCTCATGTTGAAATCTTGAGCCATACGCACCATTGCATCATAAACTGAAGTGTCGCCATGAGGATGGAATTTTCCCAAACATTCACCAACAATTCTTGCACTTTTCTTATAATCTTTTTCTGGTGTTATATCAAGCTCATGCAATGTATAAAGAATTCTTCTTTGAACAGGCTTTAAACCATCTTCAACTCTAGGAAGGGCTCTTTCTAATATAACGTGTTCTGAATAAGGAATCATTGATTCACTCAAAACAACATCGATGTCTTTTTGTATAACACTTTTACCAAAACCAGAACCATCAATAACGGTGACAGTTTCTTCTTCAGTCTCTACATTTTCAATAGGAATTTCTGGGGTTTTGATTTCTTCATCACTCATTGGATTTTCTCCTTAAAATTTTACTACATTATTTCTTGTGCGAAATAAACTCTGAAAGTGAGTCAACTCTTGAGAAGTTTGCATTCTCAGCAATATAGTTCTTTCTACTTTCAACATTATCACCCATCCAAGTAGAAATCATTTTTTCAGCTTCTGCTGCATCATCGATTGTAACTTGAACAAGTGTTCTTTGTGTTGGGTCCATTGTTGTATCCCAAAGTTGGTCTTTATCCATTTCACCAAGACCTTTATATCTTTGAAGTTTATATCCTTTGCCCACTCTCTTGATTGCTTCAGGAAGTTCAGCATCAGAATAAACATATTCAATCTTATCTCTTTTTGAAATTCTATAAAGTGGTGGCAAGCCAATAAATACGTGACCATTGGTTATAAGTTTTTTCATATATCTAAAGAAGAATGTCAAAAGAATACTTCTAATATGGAAACCGTCTTGGTCAGCATCTGCCAAGATAATAACTTTGTTATATTTGATTGCATCAACATCAAAATCATCACCAATACCAGCACCAAGAGCAGATATCAAAGTTCTAAATTCTTCATTCATTAAAACTTGGTCAATTCTTTTCTTTTCAACGTTAAGTGGCTTTCCACGAAGTGGCAAAATAGCTTGGAAATGTCTGTCTCTTGCTTGTTTACAGCTTCCACCAGCCGAATCCCCTTCAACAATGAAAATTTCATTGTTTGCATAGTTTTTACCAGTACAAGATGCAAGTTTTCCAATCAAAGTTGAGTTTTCAATAGAGTTCTTTTGTCTAGCAATTTCTTTTGCTTTTCTTGAAGCCTCTCTGGCTTTTGCAGCACCCATTGCTTTCTCAAGAACTGAAGATAAAATCTTGTTTGTCTTCTTATTTGAGAAGAAATCATTAAGCCCAGCAACAACCACGCTTTCAACAGCAGGTCTTGCTTGTGGATTTCCAAGTTTTGCCTTGGTTTGACCTTCAAACTCAACAGTCTTCATCTTAACCAAAATAACAGTTGTTAAACCTTCTCTAAAGTCATCACCAACCAAAAGGTTTGCGTCCTTACCCTTTGATGATTTTGAAGCAAGGTCTGAAAGAACTCTTGTAAGTCCACTCTTAAAACCAATTTCATGAGTTCCACCATCAGGTGTTTGAATATTGTTTACGTAAGAGAACGTACTTTCTGTGTAACTGTCAGTGTGTTGCATTGCAATTTCAACTTTAATGTCATCTGATTCCCCAGCAAAATAAATAGGATCTGGATACAACACATTTTTTGATTCATTTATATATTTTACAAAATCAATGATACCACCATCATATTTGAATGAATATGATTTTGATTCAGTTTCATTCTCTGCTTCAATAATAAAGTTAATTTCAAGACCCCTGTTAAGGAATGCAACTTCTTCCAGATGTTCTTTGATTGTATTAGGGTTAAACTCAATAGTCTCAAAGATTCTATCATCTGGCATAAATGTAACGGTTGTTCCTGAAACAACACTCACTCCAATTTCACGAAGTGGATATTTTGGAACACCACCCTTAACCTTGCCTTTTACTTCTTTGCTTTCATATTCTTGAACATACTTTTTTCCGTCACGACAAATTTCAAGTTTAAGCCATCTTGAAAGTGCATTAACAACCGAAGCACCAACACCGTGAAGACCACCTGAATATGCATAGTTTTCATTATTAAATTTTCCACCAGCATGAAGCTCAGTAAAAACAACTTCAGCAGCTGAAACCTTTTTCACTGGGTGTTCAGCAACAGGAATACCTCTTCCGTTATCTGAAATTGTAATTGAACCGTCTTTGTTGAGTGTGACATTAATTCTTGAACAATGTCCATTTGCTGCTTCATCAACTGAGTTGTCAACAATTTCCCAAACCAAGTGATGCAAACCTTTCACACCTGTTGTTCCGATATACATACCTGGACGAAGTCTAACGGCGTCTAGACCTTCAAGAATTTGTATATCTTTTGCATCATAAGTTTTTACAGCTGTTTTTTTCTTTTCGGTTGATTCAGCAACCTTCTTTTTTTCTGCCATGTCACATCTCCTTTAAGATAACACGTCAATTATAACAACAAAAATATTTTTTTTGCAAACAAAAAATCATTAAAAATCATTATAATGTGCGAATTTGACTAAATTTATACATTTTTACACAAAAAAACAAGCCTAAATTAGGCTTGTTCATGTTCGTTTTCACTAACAGCTTGAGCTTGTTTTTCAGTTTCAGCTTTTCTTTGTCTTTCTTGTTCAAGCTCTTGCAATACCTTATTTGCTTCAACAATTGATTTCTCTTCAGGCTCTGAAGACAATAAGTTTTGACGCTTTAATGATGAGAAATAATTAAATCTTTGTTTTATAAGATTTGTTGCTGCTGGAGATATTCTTGAAGATGACAATAACGAATATTTATTTTCAAGTTCTTGAATATAGCTTGGGTTTGCCACTTCTTTTAATGTTCTAACCGTCATTTCTTGATAGCTAATATAGTTTTTAGCTGAACCTTTAATTGAACGTTTAAGGTTTGCATTTCCATCATATTTTTCAACCATAAATTTAATTGCTTCAAGCTCATTAATTCTAGCATGTCTTTCATTAGGGTTAACTTGATAACATATATCTTGTAATTCTTCAACAAACTTATATACTTGTGTGCTATCATTTTGTGCTGGTGAAATGTCTTCACCCATGTTATTTATCAAACCAGTCTGCACCTTATCTACAGCATGGGTTATTTCATGCGAAATTGTCATAGCAACTTCTGTTGGACTATTAAATTCTTTAATTTTATCAAGGTTGATATTAACTCTATTCTCACCTGGATAATATGTTCCAAGTTCCCCAACATTATCAAACGAAACTCTAACAAATGATGGGTTTTGAATACCTGCTAATGATAAAGCTGCATAAGCATATTTTTTACATGATTCTTGAAGTTCAGCACCTGAACCATTAACAAATGCTTTAAAATCATTTTCTGTCATTGCTTCAGCAAGTGAAGTTGCTTGAGTCATATAACCTGACGCAAGTTGACTTTGACCATTTTCAATAGCTTCTCTAGCCTTGTTATTGGTCATATCAAGTTCAGCAATAGCAGCATCTCTAGTTTGTGAAAAATCAAAGAAGTCTTCAGAATATTCTTTACCTGTTTCAGCCTTATAGCTTTCAAACATCTGTTTAGCAGCTGCTCTATACTCACTGCCACTTTCATTTTCAAGTCCCAAGAACTTCAATAATTTCTTTATAAGAAAATCAATAACAATATCGCCAAGTGACTTTTCAGATTCAACTTGGTTTTCGTTTTGCTGTTCATCTTGTTCGTTTTCATTTTCAGTATTAATAAGTTTTCCAGTAGAAGACATCATTTGCTCTTTTTTGCTTAAAAGAGCTTTATGCATGTTTGCATAAATCATGAAATATGCTGTGTGTGGTGGCAACTTTCCAATCTTTGCAAAATCAAGATTAACAGGAATTTGCAAGTCAGGTTTTCCAGTCTGAGCAGCAGCATTATAGCCTGTCACCATTCCATTTTCTGTTGTTTCACCAGGTTCTGACGCAGTCAAAACAAAATCAACATTAAAATCTGAAAATAGCTTTTGTGACTCATTTTTTATATTCTGTTTTGCAAGCTCAAAAATCTTTTTTATAGCAGCAATTTTCTTATGTTGATTTTCGCCTTGCAAATCTTCTTTTTTAAACCCACCAACAGGAACACTTCCTGCAGCTGTATATTCTTTAAACACATTACTAAAAGTTAACATAATCTCACTCCTAACATGCTAATTATACAATATCTAAATTGCTCAAGTCAATTTTAAAACGGATAATGAACTCATTTTAAGAATGAATATTTAACTTTTTACATAAACTATAAATATGAAAAAAGAAATTATAGTTTTAACTGGTGGTGGCACAGCTGGTCATGTGACACCAAACATAATGCTTCAAGACAAACTAAAAAAACACTTTAATGAAATTCATTACATTGGTTCAGAAAATGGAATCGAAAAAGATTTGATTCTATCACAAACTTCGTACACTTTTCACTCAATCACTCCCGTAAAATTTTCAAGAAGCAAACTATTAAAAAATATATTAATCCCCTTCAAACTTTCAAGAGCCATTCACCAAGCAAAAACAATTTTAAAAACAATCAAACCAAATGTCATTTTTTCAAAAGGTGGCTACGTTGGACTACCCGTTGTGATTGCAGGAAAAAAACTTGGCATTCCAGTAGTATGTCATGAGAGCGACATTTCAATGGGACTAGCAAACAAATTAGCAAAAAAATATGCAAACAAAATTTGCACAAGTTTTCTGCTTACTGCAAAACAAAATGGAAAAAAATCTATTCACACAGGTTCACCACTCAAAATTTTTGATATGTCAAAATCGAAAGCAAAAGAAAAACTTGGCATAATTTCAGAAAAGCCAACTCTTTTGATTACCGGTGGAAGTCTTGGTGCAAAAAGCATCAACAACTTTATTTATGAAAATCTTGATGAACTAACAAAAAAATACTATGTATTGCATCTTGTTGGAAAAGGAAATTTAAATAAAACCATCAAACATAATGACTACAAACAAATAGAATTTTCATCTGACATGCCAACAATTTTAAAAGCAACTGACTATGCTATTTCAAGAGCTGGAGCAAATACTATCTATGAACTATTTGCAAATTTGGTTCCAAGTATTTTTATTCCTCTGCCAAAAACAGTGTCACGTGGAGACCAAATTGACAATGCAAAATATTTTAAATCTCAGGGTCTTTGTGAAATGATTTTTCAAGAAAATTTAAACAAAAATATACTATTTGAAAAATTAAATCTTTTAGAAAAAAACGCAAAAAACATAAAACAAAATATAAAAAACGCTCATTTTATCGATGGTTCACAAAAAATTATAGATATTATTTTAAAAGAAAAAGATTAAGCAAAACACTTAATCTTTTTTGTTTTTTATTATTTTAAACAATGTCAATCTTATCATATGACTCATTCATGCCACAAACAAGTGATATAGGTAAAACAAAAATCATACCTCTTGCTTCTGACTTAAAATCAACCACGCTATAGATTGACTTGATAACAGGCACAACAATATCTGCTTTTGTTATCATTAATATAACAGCACTTTCAGGGTCAACACTAAAGCCAAAAAATTTCTTACGCATCTTTTCAACAGCCTTAGCTTGCATAACAACTGCACCAGAGTGACCAGCAAGTTTTGCAGCTTCTAACACTTCACCTTCATATCCCCTTTTAACGGTTGTGAAAATCAATTTATATTCATCTTCTGCAAAAATCTCATCTTCTTCAAAAACAAAATCTTCATTATTAAACATACTCTTATCACTCCTTTCCTTATTCAACAAATGGTCCCTTGGCACCCATATATCCTAAAACATCAATAACAAATGCCTTGCCTGTATTCTTTTTATAAAACTCAAAATGACGACACAAGTTGAGCATCAATATATCAACAATTTCTTTTTGGCATGCCGAAAACACAACATAACTTTCATTTGAATTTCCACCAACAAAGTCAACAATTGTATTCTTTCCAACCCCGTATGACGGAACGGCTGAAATAACTCTTCCACCATTATCAACGATAAATGAAAACAACTCATCAAGTTTATTTTGTGGAATAATCACGCAAAACATTGATAGTTCTTCAATCTGTGTTGGATGAAAAGTATGAGGCACAATGACATATTTTTTACTTTTCTTGTTTTTCATCAGCTTTCCTCCTACACATAAGTTTATATTCATTTTCAAGATCCAAAATATTTGAATACATATCAGCAGTAAACGACACCTTAATTGCTCTTCTCTTGTCACTAATATCTTTTTGGTTAAGCTCAACCTTATACACTAAACCAAGAAGTTGCAACACAATAATTGGCGACATAGACACAATACCAATCAAACCAAAACCAGCAAGTGGATTCGAACTCAACGAAGCAAATTCAAGCATAATTGGAAGCAAAAATGCTGACGTCATAGGTCCTGAAGCAACACCACCAGAGTCAAATGCAAGACCTGTGAATATTGATGGAACAAAGAACATTAAAACAAGTGCCACCAAATATCCAATCACAATTATATAGAAGAAATTAATCTTGTAAATAATACGAAGGGTTGAAATCAAAATTGCAAGAGACATTGAAATTGCAATTGCAATCATAACAAAACCCTTTGAAATATTCCCTTTTGTTGCTGACTGCACCTGTTTTGCAAGAACCATAACTGAAGGTTCACTAAATGTGATAACAAAACCAATAACAACGCAGAATATAATAATTGATGCCGTTGAAAGTGTTTCAATAAAGTTTCCAATTTGAGTTCCCATATTTGAGAT
Organism: Clostridia bacterium; assembly: GCA_045596905.1. Taxonomy (GTDB): domain Bacteria; phylum Bacillota; class Clostridia; order Christensenellales; family UBA1242; genus RGIG1681. The sequence goes on along the minus strand of JAZODG010000026.1, from coordinate 9,130 downwards.
ACCAAATTCAATACTAAACAAGAACAAATATAAGCCAAAGAATGTTATAACCAAACCGAAAATCAAAGTTAATTTTTGATTAATTGGAAGTTTTAATATAATCACATCATAAATGAAAAATACAACTGTAAGTGGAATAATTGCAAGTGAAGTTTGTTTTAAAACTTCAAGATAAACAGATATTGTTTCGTTATTTACAACAGCACCAGCTCCAGCCGATTTATCAACGAAAGCAAACAATATCAAGGTTGAAATAATAGGTCCAAGCGACGCAATACCAACCATACCAAACACTTCATTATTGCCTTGTTTTTTTGTAAATTTATTTGAAATTCCTGACGAAATCGCAAGCAAGAACGGAGCTGAAATAACGCCCGTTGTTGCGCCACCAGCATCAAACGCCAACGCAATATATTCGCTTGGAACTTGTGTGCAAAGTAAGAAAATAATTGAGAAAATTGCAAGATAAATATACTTTAAGTTGATTCTTTTTATAATACAAAGCACACCAAATGCAACTAAAATTCCAAGCCCACCACCAATCAAAAATGTCAAAAGCGTTTTTGATGATGTTGCACCAAGAGCAACGGCTTGTCCTGAAAATATTGAAACATCAGGCTCAGCAATTGTCGCAAATGTTCCAAACAACATTGCAAAAATCAAAAATATAACAAATCGTGATGCTTTTGTTACTGAGTCAACCATAAGTTCACCCATCGGCATAATGGTTGAATCAATACCCATAAGCAAAAGTGCTTCACCAACTGCAGCAATAACAACTGCAATGGCAAATTTAATCAAGACATCAGTTGAAAATTTATATAAGAAAAAGTGCACAAAAAACACTATTACCACAATTGGTAATAGTGCAAAAAATGTATCCTTTAATCTTTTTAAAAACTTCATCTTCCCTCTTCAATTCAATTAGTCAAAGTTTATGCCACCAATAATATCGCTATCGATTTTTCTTCTTGGTGTACGTGTGTGTGAATGAGTTCTTGTTGTTCTTCTTGTTGTTCTACCACGTGTAGTTCTAGCCCTGGTTGTTTTTGCCTTTGGCTCTTCAACAACTTCTTCAACCTCCTCAGCTTCATCAACTTCAGTTTCAGCTTCAAGTTTTGCTTGAGCCTCTTCAAGTTGTCTTTCTTTCTCTTTTTGTGCTTCCTTGTTAATTTTAGTAACACACTCAAGCAACATTTTTTCCATTTCAAGATTTGAAACGTTTATGCTATTTTTAAGTTCTGCCTTAAGTTGTGCACCAACAAATTGGATATTTGAGTGGTGTTTTGCAGACTCTTTCATTCTTGCTTCACGAACCTTATAGTCAGTTTCAGCCTTCTTAAGTTTAATATCATTTTTAAGCTTTTCAATATATGCTTTTTGTTTAGCATCTTCTTCTCTCTGACGAATAGTCTTTTCAAGTTCTTTTAACCTGTTTTCATATTCTTCAGCAACTTTTTGTTTTTCAAGTTCAGCTAAACGCAATTTTTCAGCAACTTCTGAATCACTCTTCTTGTTTTGTTCAAGAAGCTCAAGCATTTTCGCTTGCAATTCATTTTGTTGTTGCAAGATTGTTCCATGACCCATTTGTGTTGGATATTCTTGCATGTAACCATTTGGTGGTTGTTGCGTTGCATAGCTTCCGTCATATGGTTGAACGGTATTATATCCTGGAATCGAATTAGCATCAATACCAGCAGGAATTTCACCTGTTTGTGTGTCAATTTCAGCAACTTCTGAAACAGTTTCTTCAGTCTCTTTATCTGTCTTATACATATCAGAGAACTTGCTAATAATTTCATCAGTGATTGACTTAAACTCAGCCTTTGTTAATGCTTCACCACCAACATCTTGCTTGATTTCACTTTCAGCATCTGTTTCTGCTGTCTCTTCAGATTCTTGAGTTTCAGCAGCTTCAGTTGTTTCAGCAGCCAAATTATCATCAACTGGTTCAGTAACTGTCTTTTCTTCTGAAGCACTTTCTTCTTGCACTTCAGGTTCTTGACTCTTTTCTTCTACCAAATTATCTGCGTTATTTTCAGACTCTTCTTCAAAGAACTTGCTCAAATCTTCTTTATCATCAGACGCTTTGGCTGTCTTTTCTTCTTGTTCTTTTCTTTGAGCAACAAATGGTGTCTTTGAATCACCAGTTCTATTAATTTCAAAGAATGTCTTCTTAGGAGCAGCAGAATCTGAATCGCCTTCCTTTGATTTCTTAGCAGATTCAGCAGCGCTGTCCACTTCATCTTCAAAGCCAAGCTTATCTAAGTTAAAGCCATCTTCTTCATCTTCGTCGCCTTTTGCAATATCAGTAAGCTCATTAGTTGAAATAACTTTTTCGGTTTGTTTTTCCTTAATGTTATTTGCTTCTCTTTCAAGCTTATCAAGTCTTGTTCTAACTTTATCAAGTTCTTCTCTTTCAAATGCAAACTTATCACCAGTGATAGCTTCTTCAAATGCAACCTTTTCAATATCAACACCAGCAGAATAGCTGAAGTTTTCGTCTTGTTCTGAAGTTGGAACAACTTCTTCAGCATTTTCAAATGGATCCATCAAGTCTTCAGTTTCTTTAAAGTCTTTATCAACCTTAGATTGTTGCTCTAACTTATTCAAGTAGCTATCAAGTGAGAATCTGTTATATTTTTCATCATAGATAGACATTTGATCAATAGGCTTTTGCAAATCTGCCTTGATTTTATCTTCATCATTATACATTGCATCTCTTGTTCTAGATTTCAAATAATCGCTGAAAGAGAATGTTGTTTTTTCTTCAGTCTCTTCTGCAACTTGCTGTTCAGATTGTCTAAAGTTTTTATTCTTCCAAGAAGAAAAGTCTTTCATATCAATAGGATCGGTTCTCTGTTTTCTTGGACCAAAAAATTTACCAAACGGAGATGCTTGGTATTTTGAGCTCATATTCTTTCTTTCAACATTAACCTTAACTTCTTCTTCAGGTTTCTCCAAGCTGCTATCATTTGACATAATATTGATAACAACAGGTTCATTTGATGTTGATCGAAGAGCCTTTTTAAACAAATTATAATCTGCACTATTTGAGAAAAAATTATTCATAAATAATCCTTAAACAATATACTAATATAATTATACAATAATCATTTTTTTTTACAAAACAAAAAACCACAAAATGAGAAAAAATAAAAAAAATCGTTAGAAAACTAACGATTTTAAGTGTCTAAAATATTTGTTACAAAATTTTTATCAAAGCACCTATTTTCAAATCCCTTTTCGGCAATTGAAATCAATCTTAAAATTAAATCATTTGTGACAATTTTGTTCTTTTTAAAGAAATAATATGCAAGCGACCCCGGTATTGCATTAACTTCACAAACATAAACTTTATCATTTGCCGCATCATACAAAAAGTCTATTCTAACCACTCCACGAAGCCCAAGTCCAGCGAAGATTTGACCTGCGATTGTTTGCATTTTTATTTTCAAGCCATCGTCAATATCTGCAGGAAATTTCCTTTTTGATGTATCCATTCCTGACTTCCCACCTTTACCACATTTAGAGTCAGATTTCAAATATTTATCTGCGAATGACAAAAGCTCTTCATCTTTAATTGGCTCATCAATTTCAGACACTTCATAGTTTTCCTTGTCACCAATCACAGCAACATTAAACTCTCTTGCATTTCTTATAAACTTTTCAACCACAACCCTATCATCTAACTCAAAAGCCTGCAACAATTTTTCATCAAGTTCTGCCATGTTTTCTGCAACAAAAACACCAATCGAACTTCCACCAGAATTTACTTTAACAATTAGTGGAAACTTATAAAACTTCAGGTAGTTTTCAAAACAGTTTTTATTTTTTAAATAATCGTTCTTGTCAACTGCAAAACCTGCAACAACTGGAACTTTCAGTCCTTTCATCGTATTTTTAAACAGCGTCTTATCCATACAAACAGCCAGTGCGTCACTTGTTCCTGCAGAACATGGAACACCATTTAGTTCAAAATAAGAAACCAGCCTGCCATTTTCCCCGTCGCCACCATGTGAGCAAAAGATTGCAGCATCTGCATGGATATACTCTTTTAACCCAAACCTAGTTCTCATAAATATCTTCTTTTTCTCACCAGACACAAAACTAACTTCTTTAAAGTTCTTGTTCTTTCCTTTAAAATTCTTGGATGAAAAGTCAGATATCTTCACATTCTTTTTATTGCAAATAAAGAATTTATTTTCTCTTGAAACATAAAATAGCACCAAATTAACATTCTCAAGCCTAGCTTTTTTCATTATTTGAAAAGCTGTTACAACTGAAATATCATGTTCATAAGACATTCCACCAAAAACAATTAAAATATTTTTCATAAAACACCCCTTAAGATATAATATGAAAAATTTAATTTTTGTGATAAAAAAAGAATACTTTCGTATTCTTTAAAAATAGTTATCTGGCAAATCATTTTCAAACAACAACACGTCATCTGCTTCAGCAAGAGTGTTTAACACCTGAACAGCTTGTGATAAACTTCCCGCTCTTAATATATGTGATTCATCAAAGCCAGCAAAAATAAGTCCTGATGATATTGCGTCATAGTTTATCATGCTATCAATAATAACATAATCACACACTGCAGCCATTGTTCTTCCAAACTCAAAGTTGCAATTAAACTGCTCTTTTCCTAGTTCTACAAGTCCAGGAGTAATCACAAATTTCTTTCCATCAAACTTTGATAACACCTTAATGCTTGCTTCAGCACCTTGAACAGAACTGTTATAAGAATTATCAATGATTGTGTATCTTGTTGAAGACTTAATAATTTCAAGTCTGTGCGAAACAGAATGTAATTTTTCAATGCCTTCAGCAATCTCATCGATTGTTAAACCCAAGTCAAATGCAACATTACAAGCAATCAAAATATTTGAAATATTATGTTCACCAAGCAAAATTGTTTTACATTTTTTTGTTTTATCACCAATAACAAGGTCAAAAGTTGAGCCATCTTTTGTTGTTTTGATATTTAAAATATTAACCTTGTTTTCTTTTTCAAGAGAAATCTCTGTACTTTTTGTGTATTGTTTTGCAAGTTCTTTTGCATACTTTCCATCAGTGTTAACATAAATACTTCCACCGTTTGCAGCAATATAGCTTGCAAGTTCACCTTTGGTTTTAATGATATTTTCAACACTGCCAAAAGTTAACAAATGTTGATTTCCAACACCTGTGATAATGCCAATGGTTGGCTTAACCATATTGCAAAGCTCTGCTATGTCATATCTTTGTCTTGCACCCATCTCAGCAATAAAAATTTCATCTTTATCTTCAAGATTTTGCAAAACCGTTTTAGCTAGTCCAAGTGGCGTGTTATAACTTGCAGGAGTTGGACAAATTTTATATTTCTCTGACAATATTGTGCTGAGTATATTTTTAACTGAAGTTTTTCCATAAGAACCAGTAATACCAATAACCTTCAAATTCTCAAAAGTCTTAAGTTTTTTCTTAGCTCTTGAAATATATGAATTTGAAATCATTTTTTCAAATGGATATGTTATAAAATACGCAATAAACACTATAAGTGGCAACAATATTGGAGTCAAACTGATAACACCAACTGAAATATAATCAAGGTATTTAAACCCAAGATATTCAATAAACCATGAAACAAGAGCTACAATCACAATATACACGCCAACTAATCTTTTCATTCTGTGTGTATATTTAAGTGGAGATTTTTGCTTTGCATTAAACACATTAAGAATAAACAGTGAACTAAACAAAACATAAAATGTAATGCCTATATACGAAAAAATATGTGTATGTTCATCAAAGAATCCACCAAGCAAAACATTGGTCATAACCATTGACAAAAATGACAAAAACGAAAGCATAAATAATCTTGAAACATAAGAACACTTTGTCTCTTTAAACCACTTAAGGTACGCTTTAAACTTATATCCTGTAAGTTGCAAAATTTGAAGCAGTCTATATCCAACAAAAATCATCAGTATTGTTGAAACAACAGCAATAACTGAAAACATTATAAAATCAAATCTAGACTCAAATATAGAACTTGCAATAAAACTTAAATTCATCATAATTTCCTCTACAATAAAATATTATATATTTTTTAAGAATGTGTCAAGAATAATGACAAAATCTTCCTTTTTATCCAAAAAAGAAAAATGCCCTGCACCCTTTAAAAATACAAGTTTTGAACCAGCAATCAACCGATTCAGTTTCTTTGCCATATATGGCTTTGTGTCTTTATCATTTTCACCCCACACAATTAAAGTTTTAACCGAAAGTCGTTTTGCATATTCACTCAAATCTTCATTAACAACATTCACAAATGTTTGTCGCATCACTACCGTCAAATCTTTATAATCTTTAGAACCAAACTTCTCAAGAACTTCCTTTGATTTTTTTCCAGACAAAACTTGTCTTTTTAAACTTTTGTATCTCCAAACTTTTAAATAATATCCAAGAGTTCTTTTTGGCAAAATTCCAGCTGAATCAACAAGCAATAATGACAAATTTTTATATTCTTTTGAAAATAAAAAAGCAAACTTGATAGCAACTCTCCCACCAAATGAATGCCCAATCAAAACAAGATTTTTAATATCAAATTTGTTTAATAATTTTTTAAGTTCACAAACATAGTCTGACACAAAATATGCAACATGTGGTGTTTCAGATTTCCCAAATCCTGCAAAGTCCACAAACAGCATACTATAGTCTTCAACAAAATAATCTTTAAGCCACAAAAAAGAGTTCAAATCTGCGCCCCAACCATGCAAGAAAACTAAATATTTTTTGCCGGTTCCAAACTTCAAATAATTCATATGAAACGATATTCTCTAAATTTCGCACTTCATTAAAATGGCATCACTATCACCATAATAATTTTTTCTAACAGCGTACTGACTAAATCCAAATTTTTTATATAAGCCCAGTGCTTTATTATTATTTGTATTCACTTCCAAAAAAACTGTTCGAACATTGCTTTCTTTGCAAAGTTCAAAAAAATGTTCCATAAGTTTTGTTGCAAGCTTCTTTCCCTGATATTCTTCAGCAACTGCAACATCAAAAAGTTCTGCTTCATCTAAGACAATTGAACACTCATAAAACCCAACAACATTTTCATTTTCATCAAGCATAACATAATAGCTAAGTGTTTCACTTTCAATTGAACTAGAAACAACCGAAGAGTCATTCAAACCAAAAAATGTCTTTTCAATCAAAAAGACATCATCAACATATTTTTCTTCAAGCTTAACAATTTTAAAGTTTTCAGCCACTATTTATTCAACCTTTTATTTCTTTCAATTTCAGCTTGTGAAGCTCTAAGATAAACCGGTGAAATTTGATTAAGGTCAACAAATTCACTGTTTTTAATTTTTCTTTCAATACAAGAAATTATAGCATTTTCAACAATCTTTGAGTCAATTTCATTTTTAATTAAAAGATTTTGCGTTTTTTCAGACAAAACATGTACACTCAAATTTTCATTAATGATTCTTTGTTTCAAATCATTAACATCAATACATTCATCATTTGTTTCACCATTAATACAAAATCTAGCATACAAGAAGTTTGAAAAACCTTCAAGCAAACAAACACTATTTTCATTTTTGTTAATTTCAAAAGCATCAAAGTTTGAAGCCACACAAACTTGCGAATTCACGTTAACACACAAACCTTTTATCATTGAAATCGCAACCCTGATTCCAGTGAAACTTCCTGGTCCAATACAAACACAAAAATTTTCTATTTCTGAAATTTTCATTCCAGCATTTTCTAAAAGTCTATCAACTTCAACAAGCAAATCATCAGTATGTCTTTTTTGATTTTCATCAACATGAGAAAAAACTTGCATGCCATTATGCAAGTGAATATTCATTCCACATGAACAATCAATCAACAAATATTTTTTCATTAGTCTTCAATCCTTATCTTTCTAACATTATCATCAACTTTTTCAATAAACACCTTTTTTGCAAAAGACGGAAACATTCCACTTGCTCTTTCTGGCCATTCAACAAATGAAATTCCATCACCATAAAAATACTCTTCAGCACCAATAGCATCAAGCTCTGAAACATCATTGATTCTATACAAATCAAAATGATAAATTGGTGGGTCTGTTTCATATGTATTAACAATAACAAATGTTGGCGAAACAGCTATTACTTTTCCATTCGAAAAATGGTTTGCAACACCCTTAACAAAAACAGTTTTTCCTGCACCCAAATCTCCGTCTAACAAAACAATATCACCAACAGATAATGTTGAAGCAAAATCAGATGCAATCTTTAATGTTTCATCAGCACTATTTGAAATAAATTCTTTCATAATTTTCTCCAACAAAATTATATCACATATAATTCGAAATTAAAAGTATTTTAAATAACATGACTTGTACCAATTCTGTCAGCACCGGCATTAATCATAAGAACTGCTTGTTCTCTTCCACGAATACCACCAGAAGCCTTCACCCTGCAAACACCCTTCACTGTTTCATATATCAATTTAACGTTTTCTGCAGTTGCTCCAGCAGTTCCAAACCCGGTTGAAGTTTTAACAAAATCAACCTTAGCTTGCATGCAAATTTTTGACAATTTCACTATTTCATTTTTGTCAAAATAACATGTCTCAATAATGGCTTTAACAATATGATTTTTAGCAATCTTTTTGATGCGTTTTAACTCATTTTTTACGTAATCAAATTTACCTTCTTTCGCCTTTCCAATATTGATAACAACATCAATTTCATCTGCTCCATCACTTAAACACTCTTTTACTTCAGCGCATTTTATATTGGTTGAATTTGCACCAAGTGGAAACCCAACAACACTTGCAACCTTAAGAGCACCATTTAAATTTTTTAAAATATATCCCTTTGCATAAGCAACATTACATGGATTCACACACACGCTATAATATTCATTTTTATATGCCACATCACAAAGCTTTTCAATATCAAAAATTGTCGCTCTTGCATCAAGCAAAGTAAAATCAACCGTTGAATTAATTTTTGATTTAATCTCTTCAGACTTATTTTCTTCCATACTTCTATCCATATCACTTTCTCCTTAAAACAACATTAAAATGTATTATTTTAACAAAACAATCAAAATTTATACAATTTAAGATTGTTTTC
>JAZODG010000025.1:0-5538 GCA_045596905.1 Clostridia bacterium | reverse complement strand
GAGTTTACTCTACCGGCGTTTGAAATATATGGAAGGAAAACCATACAAACCAAAACACTTACTATGGTTCATTAGCTCAGCCGGTAGAGCACTTGACTTTTAATCAAGGGGTCCCGAGTTCGAATCTCGGATGAGCCACCATCCAGAATCAAACTTCGGTTTGATTCTTTTTATTTTTCCAAACCCTATTGACAATCACCCGTTTTTCAATATATAATGCAGGTGTAATCCCTTCAAACCATTCCGGATTATATTAACATGAGAAAATCTTTCAGATCTTCTAATGAATGGCAACAAAAACAAATGGCTGTTTTTATTGTTTATTCTTTAGAAGATTTTTTATTTGCGGCCAAAAAATTTTTAGGGGGAAATAAAATGAAAGTATTAATCGGAACAAAAAATCCAGGAAAAATTGAAGGAGCAAAAAGAGCTTTAGCAAACTATTATAAAGACGTTGAAGTTATTGGCATTAGTTCACCGTCAAATGTCAGCGAACAACCAGTTGGCATTGAAACATATGAAGGAGCTCTCAACAGAGTTAACAATTTAATAAAGCACGCCAAAGACAACGGAATCAAAGCAGACCTATTTATGGCCGTTGAATCAGGGCTAACAAGTGAACTTGGTTTTTGGGCAATCAGCAATATCGCCGTAATCAAAAACAACAAGGGTGAAACAGGTGTTGGTTCAAGCGCAAGCTTCCCTGTTCCAAACAAGTATATTGACGAAATCAAAACAGAAACACTTGGAACAGTTATGGACAGAATCTTTAGCGAAAACGACCTTCGCAGTTCAACTGGTGGCATTGGACTTTTAACACAAGACGTTGTTACAAGAATCGACTTAACAACTGAAGCATTCTTGATGGCTCTCACACCATTTATTAACGAAAAGGTTTGGAAAGATGAACTCACTGAACTAGAAAGAGAATAATGAGTGGTTGACTTTATAATTTTGCAAGTCAACAAAAAAGACCTGGTTTTAGCCAGGTCTTTTATTGTTCAAACACAAAATTACATTCTTGTTTAACTTCTCTGCTTGCATTTAAAAATTCAATATATGCTTGAACATAAGCGTCAATTTCACTCCAAGTTGTTGCCTGTGGCATTTCACTTGGATAATCTGTTATTTTATCGTTATATTTTGTTCTAAGCCAAATTGGCATAATACCCATTTTAAGACAATCTTTACAGTTTTTTAAAGTGTCATCAACAATCATATCAAAACCATTTAGTTTGCCATATTTTGCCTTGTTGTTGCAATCCATGATAATGTTTTTATATTTAATTCCAAACAAATCAAACCATTCAACCGTTGCCTTATGGAATGCTTTAAAGTTTGCCCTGCTTGACACAAAAGCAACTTCAATGCCTTGTTTGTGCCACTTATCTAAAACCGTCAAAACTTCATCAACTGGTGTGTAATTTTTGGCATGACTCATTTTCAAAAAGAAAAGATTGTTGCCATATTCACGACTCTTTTCAGGGTCAACGACAACATACTCTAAATCTTTATCCAAATTTGATTCACCAAAAGACATGTTTCCGAAAAAATATGTAAGTGAGGGGCAATCAAACACGGTTCTGTCTAAGTCTACCATTATTTTCATTGTGATAGAATAACATTAATTTCATTCTCAGTCAATAGCTGGACAAATTAAAAAAACGACAAAAACTGTCGTTTTGTCGCTTTTTTAATTTAATATGATTCCCCTTTTTGTTCTAAGGTCAAAAAGTGCAGTTAAAAATGATTTGTGATATGGAATAAATTCTCCGTTATCATAGAGTCTTAAAATTTCTTCTTTGTCTGCCCACTTCGCAGCTTGAACTTCTTCATATTGAAGTTTAAGTTCAGATGCATCAACATCCATTTCCAAAAAATAAATATCATCAAATCCGTTATCAAAATTAATTGTCAGATATGGTCTTGTTTTTGAAAAATCATAATCAATGCCAAGTTCTTCCAAAAGCTCTCTATGAACTGACTCTTTGCTTGTTTCACCGGCAACACTGTTTCCACCCAAGGTTATATCCCACAAGTTTGGCCAACCTTTTTTGAAAGACTGTCTTTGTTGAATAAGCATTTCACCTTTTGAGTTAAACAAGCACAAATGAACAACCATTCGGTTTTCACCTTCTGAAAGTTTTGTTCCCCTTTCAAGCGTTTTTCCAACCAAGATTCTGTTGTCATCATAAACATCAAAAAATTCCATTAAAACCCCCTTATTCTTTTGATTTTGCTGTTTCTTCTGATTCCTTGCTGTTTTCTTTTGTATATTCATTGTAACAAACTTTTGCATCTTCTTCAAACTCTTTTCCGAACACTAATGCCATAGTTTTGTAATATTCTTTAAACAACTTTTCATCTAGCTCATCAAGGTCAGGAGTGATTTTGAATCTTGAAGCAAAAAAATCTTCTAACATAACAATTTCATCACCGATTGAATATGCACTTGTGTTAAACATTGTTAATAATCCAACAGATGGAACTTTTTCAGCAAACTTTCTTGCAAACTCAAGCATTTCGCCGTTTTGACAGCTAACCATAATCATATCTTCCATTCTAATAATTGGCTCAACTTGAACTTCATTTCCTGTTCTGTCATCAATTCTTGAAGTTACAAGCTCAAGTCCACAACGATTCATAATACCTTCAATAACTTTATCGGTAAGTCTTGGGTCATTAATATATTTTGCCATAACAAATACTCCTTATTCTTTTATGCTTGTTTAGAAAAATCAGCGGGATTAACATCCAAAAGTTTTCTGTTTTCTATTGCAGCATTTCTGATATTGTATGCAGCAATATAAAATTCTGCAAGTTCTTCTTCATTTACAGGCTTATCGCTATAATAATCAGTTGCATAACCTTGAAGCAATTCATCAAACTCAATTTCTGACCTGTTTGATGAGCCAGCATAAATTTGATATTCATCGGTTGAATCTAATCTTGTCTTTTCAAGCATTTTCAAAAACTCTTTAAGTGAAGTTGGTTTAAATTCCCATTCCTCTTGATTGAATGTCATGTTTGTAAATGCACTAAAACTTTCAATTATATTCGCTTTTCTAAATGGAATAAACTTTACTCCTTCACCCAAAACTTCAATTTTATCAAATAAATATTTCTTCATAATATTTTCCCTTATATAAAATTTTGCCAATAGTAAAAATTATACTGAAGGCTCCTGTTCTATTTCTTTAGCTAATGGGGTTAAATCTTTCACAAAATAATCACCTGCAGTCTTTGCAGTTGTTCCAAGTCTAGCAGCCTTTTTACCATTTGCTTTATAATCTTCAAGTTCTGCAAATGAACCATCTCTTAACTGAACAAAACTTAAACCATTTTGAATGAGTTGTTCTTCATAGGTAACTCCAAAATAAGAACCTGCTACTGTTGGATAAGATGTGCATTTATATAAATCGCCTTTATAAAGTTTATCTTCTGATACTCTTTTCATAAAAAATACCCCCTACTACTAAAGTGTAGCATATTTTCACCTTAAAGTAAATAGTTATAAAAAACAATACCCGAAGGTATTGTTTTAAATCTTACTAAATATTCACTTATAATATACGAAAATGGTGCAACGATTGATAACGAATCCGAAACGAAAAGTGTTTATCGGATATGGTTATTTTTTTGTTAAAGTGAAGATTAAAAGCAAATAAAATTAATTTAATTCACACAAGTTTTCTGTTGAAAACCACTTTGCAAATTCTTGAATAGCTGTAGTGTGTCCGTCTTTTCTATATTTTCTTTCATCATCTGTCATTTGAGCCATCGTTTTTTTACAATTTACAGGAATAAAAACATACCATAAATCAGACCATTTTTTATCAGTGTCATCACCTAAAATTTCGGTTGAAATTTGTCCATGTGTATATCCAAAAAATTGTTTAACTTCTTTCCCATCATAATAAGATAAACACTCCTTAAAGTAGCAACTCCTATCTTGCACTCCTTCCATTTCTTTAAGCAACCCAACAATTCCTATTTTATTGAGTAACTCTCTCTTTGGGAATGCTCCAGGAAAATTTGGTTTATTTGGATAATTAGGAATATAAAATCCAGCGTCTAAAGCTATACAGGGTTTATTTAGTTTTTTATAAGCTTCTAAAACTTTATACTTAGATATGAATTCAATATCATTTACATCTGGTTCGACAATATCTAAATCACAACTAATAAAGTTAACATTAAAGTCAGCAAAGCTTTTCTTCGCAGATGCTAATTTGCCTTGATTGCTAGTTACAAAAACTATTTCATTCATATGAAATCTCCTTAGTGAAATTATATCACACTTCATTTATTTCTGTATATGTTTTTACATAAAAAGAGAGAAGATAATACAAAATCTTCTCTCTTATGGTTAGCTGTTGCTGGTTAGGTCTTTGTTTTTAGTGTTTAGCAAGGTGTAAACACTCTTGGCTGGTATAATCATCAACAAGCTTTTAACTTTTCACTTCTAGTTTTTCACTTCAAAACAAATCCAAAATTGTGAAAAGTGAAAAATGAAGAGTTAAAAGTGAAAAATACCAAACAAAAAAATCCTCGCCTTACGGTTCGGATTTGTTTTGTTTGGTGCTGATGACAGGACTTGTAAGGAGCGAATGCGACGGAATAGTGAGCGTACTAGCCAAATCAATGCCGACCGGTATAGCGAACGTCACATATTTCGGTCTGGACTGTCATCTGCTTTTCTTGAGTTTAAGATAAAATCTTAAACGAAAATGGTGCTGATGACAGGACTTGAACCTGCATGGGGTTGCCCCCGCAAGGACCTGAACCTTGCGCGTCTGCCATTTCGCCACATCAGCATAAGGGTATTATAGATTAATTCAATTTAAAAATCAACAAGAAATTTTTTATGAGAAAAATTTTATAAAATTCTTCCTAATTTATTGACATTATTTTTATATTGTGCTAATATGATGGAGTCGAATTTATGTGCGGGTGTAGCTCAATGGTAGAGCGTCAGCCTTCCAAGCTGGTTGCGTGAGTTCGATTCTCATCACCCGCTCCAATTTGATATGTGTCTTTAGCTCAGCTGGATAGAGCATCGCCCTTCTAAGGCGAGGGTCAGGGGTTCGAATCCCTTAAGACACACCATATGTGGTGGATGTAGCGCAGTTGGTTAGAGCGCAAGATTGTGGATCTTGAGGTCGTGGGTTCAAGCCCCACCTTCCACCCCACAAATTTTAACATTGGGGTGTCGCCAAGCGGTAAGGCAATAGACTTTGACTCTATCATTCGTAGGTTCAAATCCTGCCACCCCAGCCATTTTTAAACAAACTCACGAGTCGTTGGGGTGTCGCCAAGTGGTAAGGCATGGGACTCTGACTCCCACATTCGAGGGTTCGAAACCTTCCACCCCAGCCAAATTTGGAAGGATATATATGGTTCATTAGCTCAGCCGGCGTGACGCGTTAAGACGACCTTTCGGTGAATGGTCGTTAGCCAGTGAGTGAAACGAACGACAAACGGGAGCGAATTTATAATTCGTGACGGGAAGAGTTTACTCTACCGGCGTTTGAAATA
>JAZODG010000024.1:0-19421 GCA_045596905.1 Clostridia bacterium | reverse complement strand
CTTTATTTTTTTTGTATTTAATTTTAATATTTTGGTTATTATTTTTGTATTTTTTATATAAAATATAAAGTCTTAAAAAAATATAAGAAAAATATAGAATAATCATTAAAAAATATTTTACATAAATATAAAAATAAGGTAAAATAAATATGTAAAAATAATGAAATAAAAGGCGAAAAAAATGGAAAGAGGTTGTGGAATTTTATTACCAATATCAGCTTTACCAAACGAATATGGTTTTGGTTGCTTTTCTCATGAAGCATATGAATTTGTTGATTATTTAAGCGATTTAGGTATGAAATATTGGCAAATTTTGCCACTTGGTATTGTTGATGATATGGGTTCTCCATACAGCAGTGTTTCAGCTTTTGCTGGTGAACCACTCTATATCGACATAGAAAAGATTTTGTCAGATGATGAACTTTCATTTTTTAAACTAGATAACACATTGCCATTCCCAGAATATAAAAAGAGAAAAATGGAAGCCCTTCGTTATTGTTTTAGTAAACTTTATTATGCAACAAACATGGATAAGTTTATTGAAGAAAATGACAAATGGATTTATGACTATGCAATATACATGGTTCTTAAAGATGAACTTGGGGTTGGTTACACAAAGTTTCCAAAGAAATATAAAGACCCTGAGTCACCTGAAACCATTGAGTATATTCAATCTCACTCAGAAGAGATTATTTATCATATATTCTTGCAATATCTTTTCTTCTCACAATGGAAGAAACTTAAAGACTATGCAAATTCAAAGGGCATAAAAATTATTGGAGACGTTCCAATTTATTGTTCAATGGATAGCGTTGATATGTATGCTAGCAAAAAGAACTTTATGCTTGACGAAAATGGTTTGCCAACATACGTTGCAGGTGTTCCTGGAGATTATTTCAATCCAGACGGTCAGCTTTGGAACAATCCACTTTATGACTATGAATATATGAAGAAAACTCATTATGATTGGTGGGTTAATAGAATCAAACACTTGTCAAAATTATATGACTTTATTCGTATTGATCACTTCCGTGGTTTGGAATCATTCTTTGCTGTTCCTTATGGTGACAAAACAGTTAAGAATGGTGTGTGGATAAAAGGTCCAGGAATGGATATTTTTGAAGAGTTTTATGCCAACGGAATCAAAAACTTGATTCTTGAAGACTTGGGTGAAATTTCATATGCTGTTAAGGCACTTAGAAGAAGAACGGGTCTTGCTGGTATGAAGGTTATGCAATTTGCATTTGACTATAACACCAAAAATGCACACATGCCACATGATTATGAAAAGAACAGTGTTGCATATCTTGGAACTCATGACAATGACACATTTGTTGGATTCTTAGATAATGTTGAAAAGAAAAACAAGTTCTGCGAATACTTCCATATTTCAAAAAGTGTTGGCAGTGATATAGTAACAAAGATTGCTATTGATAACTTGCTTTCAACAAACTCAAATGTTTGTATCTTAACAATGCAAGACATTTTGTTAGAAGGTAGTGAATCAAGAATCAACACGCCTGGAACTTGTGAAGGAAACTGGATATATAAACTTAATCCAAACTATGCAGATGTAGAGTATAACAAATATCTCAAAAATTTAATAAAAATAAAAAATAGATAAAGGAAAAGAGAATGGAAAAATCAAAGGAAATTTATTTATTTCATCAAGGAACATATTACCATGCATACAACCTTTTGGGTTGTCATGTAGAAAATGGTGGGGCTTGGTTTAGAGTTTGGTCTCCAAATGCAGTATCAATTAGTGTTGTTGGTGACTTTAATGGTTGGAATAGTGAAGCTCACAAACTCTCAAAGATTGAAGGTTCAGATATCTGGGAAGTGTTTGTTGAAAAAGTTTCTGATTATGAAAACTACAAATATCAAATTTTAACCAAAGACAACAAAACATTATTCAAAGCCGATCCATTTGCATTCCATAGTGAAAATAGATGGGGTTCAGCTTCAAAGGTTTATGATTTGAAAGATTATGATTGGTCTGATAAAAAATATTATGAAATCAAATCTCAAGAAAATCATTTTGAAAAACCAATGAACGTTTATGAAGTTAACTTTGCCTCATGGAAAAAACACCCAGACGGCAGAGATTATACATACAGAGAACTTGCTGATGAACTTCTTCCATATGTTATTGAAATGGGTTACACTCACATTGAATGTATGCCATTAACAGAATTTCCATTCGATGGAAGTTGGGGTTATCAAGTAACTGGCTATTTTGCAGTTACAAGCAGATTTGGAACTCCAGATGACTTTAGATATTTTATCAATAAATGTCACGAAAATAACATTGGTGTTATTGTTGATTGGGTTCCAGGACACTTCCCAAAAGACGAACATGGTTTGATTGAATGGGACGGTGACTATTTATATGAAAGTCATGGGGAAGACAGAAGAGAATTTGAAACATGGGGAACACGTCGTTTTGATTATGGCAGAACCGAAGTTCAATCATTCTTAATTTCTTCAGCAATATTCTTCTTAGACAAATATCACGTTGATGGTCTTCGTGTTGATGCTGTTGCTTCAATGTTATATCTTGATTATGACAGACAGAACGGAAACTGGACACCAAACGAATTTGGTGAAAACAAAAACCTTGAAGCTATTGCATTCTTGAGAAAATTAAACTCAGCAGTTTTAACAGAGTTCCCAAGTGCACTCATGATTGCTGAAGAATCAACTGCATGGCCAATGGTTACAAAGCCAGACTATATCGGTGGACTTGGCTTTAACTATAAATGGAATATCGGTTGGATGAATGACACACTTTCTTATGTTGAACTTGACCCATTCTTCAGAAAAGACAACCACACAAAACTTACATTCTCAATGTTCTATGCATTCTCAGAAAACTTTATTTTGCCTATCTCACATGACGAAGTTGTTTATGGCAAACGTTCACTTCTTAACAAAATGTATGGTGAATATAATCAAAGATTTGATTTGATGAGAACATTCTTAATGTATATGTATGCTCACCCAGGTAAAAAGCTTTCATTCATGGGCAATGAATTTGCACAGTTTGATGAATGGAATAACGATAAGGGTATTGACTTCATGCTTCTTGATTTTGAAAAACATAAAAAGATGCATGAGTTTACAAAACAACTCAACCATATCTACAAAAACAATAGTGAATTTTTTGAAATCGATTATTCATGGGAAGGCTTCAGATGGCTCACTCCTGATGATAACGAAAACAACATTGTTGCTTTTGAAAGAAAAAATAAAGCCGGGGAAACAATTGTTTGCATCGCAAACTTCTCACCAGTTAGAAGAGAACATTATAGAGTTGGTCTTGATGCTGGACGTTATGAAGAATTGTTTAACTCAAATCTTTCTGCTTATGGTGGAAATGGAAGACATTACGGCACAATCGAAAGTTATGCTGTTAGATGCAACGGTTTTGAAAACTCAATTGAACTTACACTTGAACCAAACTCAGCTGTATATTTCAAAAAGAGAGATTTCTCAACAGTAATCACTTCAAAGTTCCAATCATTAGAAGAAGAACAAACTCACAGAAACAGTTCTTCAATTGAAGCAAAAAATATTGTTTCAAAAATAATCGAAGCAAAAACTGCAGGAAAGAACCTTTTAACAAAAGACGATATGAATAAAAAGTTTGTTCCTGAAAATTTGACACCTGATTATAAAAAACCAAAATATTCCTTCGAAGTTAACTATAAGATTGTTGATGAAATAATCAAAGAACTTGAAGGTGAAATTGAAAAAGAAAACAAAAAGAAAAAACAAAAAGAACAAGAAGAAAGAAATATTCTTGATATATTGAATGAACTTATTGCTCTTTTAAACTTAAACGAAGTTATTGAAACTCTCAAAAAGAGCATTAAACAAGACTTAGCAGTTAAAGAAAAAAAACAAACAACTGCTAAGTCTGAAACAAAAGAACCCCCAAAAAAGGTAAGAGGAAGACCAAGAAAAGCGGTTGACCCAGAAGAAATTAACAAACCAAAGAGACCAAAGGGAAGACCAAGAAAACCAGTTGACCCAGAAGAACTCAATAAACCAAAGAGACCAAAGGGAAGGCCAAAAAAACCGGTTAACCCAGAAGAGCTCAATAAACCAAAGAGACCAAAGGGAAGACCAAGAAAACCAATTGACCCAGAACTTGCTAGTAAGCCAAAAAGGCCAAGAGGCAGACCTAAAAAAGATAATGGGAGTTTATAAATATGGAGAAAAATATGAATAAAACAACAAAAACAAAAGAAACAACAAAAAAGATTTTGTTTGTAGCATCTGAAGCACAACCATTTTGTGCAACAGGTGGTTTGGCAGACGTTTGTGGAAGCTTGCCAAAGGAAATTAAAAAAGAAGACCCAACAATTGATATCAGAACAATAATTCCACTTTACAGCAATATTCCAAGTTGTTTCAGAAAAGATTTTAAATATATCGGTCATATTTATGTCACACTCTCATGGAGAAAAGAATATTGTGGCGTTTTCGAATATGATTATGACGGCGTTAAATATTACTTCATCGATAATGAAAAATATTTTAAACGTGAAAATGGTGAATATGGTTATTTTGATGATGCTGAAAGATTTGCATTCTTCTCAAAGAGTGTAATTGATATCTTGCCAGTAATCGACTTTATGCCAGATATTATTCACGTTAACGATTGGCAAGCAGCACTTATTCCAACATATTTGAAAGTTGCAGGATATCCTGAAGAATATAAAAAGATTAAAACAATCTTAAATATTCACAATATTCAATATCAAGGTAGATATGGCAGCCAAATTTTGGGAGACGTTCTTGGTATTGATGAAAAATACAGATCAATTCTTGACCAAGATAATGACGTTAATATTTTAAAAGGTGCGATTGTTACTGCTGATAAAATCATCACTGTTAGTCCAACATATGCTGAAGAAATCAAAACACTTGAACACAGCAATGGTCTTTCATCAATTGTTTGTGAAAATGAATATAAACTTAAAGGTATCTTGAATGGTTTGGATTATAACTTCTATAACCCAGCAACCGACAAAGTTATCTACACAAACTTTGATATTGATAATATGGAAAACAAAAAGAAAAATAAAGAACTTTTGCAAAAAGAATTTGGTTTAGAAGTTGTTCCTGACAAACCAATCGTTGCGTTCTGTTCAAGAATCAATGCTCTCAAAGGTTTTGACCTTGTTAAGGGTTGTATTGAAAAGCTTGTAAATGAACTTGACATTCAACTTGTTGGTGTTGGTTCAGGTGATAGAGAATATGTTGATTTCTTCAACTATCTCAACAACAAATATCCAAAGAATGTTCATGTTTCTCTTGGATTCAGCTTAGAAATCGGAAAGAAAATTTATTCAGGTGCTGATATTTATATCATGCCATCACTCACAGAACCATGTGGACTTTCACAACTTGTTGCAAGCCGTTATGGTGTGGTTCCAATCGTTAGAGAAACCGGTGGTTTGAAAGACACAATCAAAGACTTCGGTTGTCTTGGTGGTGGAAACGGTTACACATTCACAAACCCAGTTGTTGCTGATCTTGAATACTCAATTAGAAGAGCCGTTGAAGATTATCGTGACCCTAAGGGCTGGGCTGAAAAAGTTAGAACTGTTATGAGCCTTGACTTCAGCTGGAGCAAAACAGCGAAAGAATATCTTGACGCATATAATAATGTATAGGAGAATTTTATAATGTTAACAGAAGCTCAAAAAATTAATGCAGAAAAAGATTTGCAAAATTATTTAAGCGAACATTATTCAACAACAATCGACAAAGCAACTGATGAACAGTTGTACTTTGCCCTTGCAGAGATTTCACAAAGATATCTTTATCAAAGAATCGGAAAGTGTAATCAAAAAAATTCAAAAGATAAAAAAGTTATTCACTATATGTCTATTGAATTCTTGCTTGGAAGAATGCTTAAAAATAATCTTTGGAATTTGGAACTTGAAGAGACATATAAAGTTCTTCTAAAAGAAAATAAGAAAAATATTGACGATGTTTATAACATCGAACACGACCCAGGTCTTGGAAATGGTGGTTTGGGCAGACTTGCTGCTTGTTATCTTGATTCAATTTCAAGACTTGGTTATCCGGGTTTTGGACATTGTTTGAAATATGAATATGGTTTATTTAAACAATTGTTCATCGAAGGAAAACAAATTGAAGCTCCAGATGGTTGGCTTGAAACAGGACATGTTTGGCTTAACCCTAGAGAAGACCAAGCTGTTGAAGTTATGTTTGGTGGAAACGTTAAACAAAACTATGACAACAACAAACTTTCATATGTAATTGAACAGCCAAAAGTTGTTAAGGCAATGCCATATGATATGTTAATTAGTGGCTATGACTCAAACACTGTTTCAATTCTTCGTTTGTGGGAAGCAAAAGGTATTACAAATTCGTTTAACTTAACAAAGTTCAATAATGGTGAATTTATTGAATCTCTTCGTGAAGAAAACAAAATTGAGCTTATCAATAAGCTTTTGTATCCTTCTGATAAAACCAATCAAGGAAACGAACTTCGTTTGGCTCAAGAATATTTCTTGGTGTCTGCAGCAATGCAAAATATTTTGAAAGAGTATTTTGAGAATCACAAAACCCTCAAGCATCTTCCAAATCTTGTTGCTATTCATATCAATGACACTCACCCTGCACTTTTGGTGCCAGAACTCATGAGACTTTTGATTGATAAATATGGTTTTGGTTGGGAAGAATCTTGGGAAGCTGTTCGTGGTGTTGTTTCTTACACAAACCACACAATCTTAAGTGAAGCTCTTGAAGTTAAGTCACTTAAAGAAATTGAAGAAGACATTCCAAGAATCGCTATGATTTTGAGAGAACTTGATAAACGTTTCAGAGCAGAACTTGCAGTTTATTGCCAAAACGATATCAGAAAACTTGAATCAATGGCAATTATTAGTGGTGATAATGTTTATATGGCAAACCTTTCAATTTATGCTTCGCATAAAGTTAATGGTGTGTCAAAGATTCACTCACATATCTTAAAAACAAGATTGTTTAATGCATATGCTGAAATCTATCCAGATAGATTCATGAATATCACAAACGGTATCACTCATCGTAGATGGCTTGCAGAATGCAACCCAGCTCTTGACAAGCTTATTGTTTCTCTTATTGGCAAAGACTATTATAAAAATCCTGAGCTTTTAAGAGAATTAGACAATTATCTTGATGATAAACAAGTTCTTAGAAAAGTTCATGATATTAAGTTTGAAAACAAAAAACGTCTTGCTGAATATGTTAAGAAAACACAAAATATTGACATTAATCCAGAATGGAGATTTGTTGTTCAAGCAAAGAGAATTCATGAATATAAGCGTCAGCTTATGAATGTTATGAGAATCATTTATCTCTGCAATCAAATTCGTGAAAACCCTGAAATGCCAGTAACAAAACAAGTATTTATCTTTGCAGGAAAAGCTGCATCTGGTTATGCAATGGCAAAGAGAATCATTCACTTGATTAACAAAGTGTCTGAAGAAATTACTCTTGACCCAATGCTTCGTGATAAACTTCAAGTTGTGTTCCTTGAAAACTATAGCGTAACACTTTCTGAAATTTTGATGCCTGCAACTGAAGTTTCTGAACAAATTTCACTTGCTGGTCGTGAAGCTAGTGGAACTGGTAACATGAAAGCTGTGCTAAACGGCTCACTCATGATGTGCACTTGTGATGGAGCTAACATTGAAATTGCAGATGAATGCAGTCACGAAAATTCATTTGAATTTGGTTTGAGAGCTGATGACGTTGACAGAATAAAGAGCAGGGGCTATAACGCCACTGAGTATTATATCTCTAGTGAAAGAGTTAGAAGTGTTCTTGATAAAATGAATATTGACATTGGTGGCGAATCATTTGCTGACCTTGTGTTATATTTGCTTGGACACGCAGACTATAAAGATTCTTATATGTGTTTGGCTGATTTTGATTCTTATCTTGATGCATATTACAGAATGGATAAAGAATATTCAGACCAAGAATATTGGAACAAAAAAGTTCTTCATTGTATCGCTTCAATGGGTCTTTTCTCATCAGATAGAGCAATTGAAGAATATGCTACAAAAATTTGGAAACTAAAGAAAAATGAAAATTAATCTATTAAAATAAAGCAAGGGGGCTTATTTTATGTACGAAATAGCAAAGTATGACCCTTTGCTTTTTAAATTACCAAAGGGTGTTGTTTCGAAAAACAACAAAGTTGCGTTCTTTGTTGAATATAAAGACTTAAATAAACCAAACATTGCGTATTTTATGCTAAAAAGAGACGAAGACTCAGACTATAAATATTTGGAAATGACGAAAGTTGAAGACGTTTATTTCTTTGAATATGACTTTGTTGAGTCAGGTCATTATTGGTATAACTTCCAGTTTGTGTTTGACGGATATTGTTTATATTTAAACAGGTCATTCGACACAAGGTCATATGTTTCAGAATATAAAGCTGACGACTATCTTCAACTTGTTACTGAAAAAGAATATGATTGCACAAACTCAATGCAAGGTGGCATAATCTATCAGATTTTTGTTGATAGATTCTGCAAGGTTGGTGAAGTAAAAAACAGAAAACCACTCACTCTTCGTGATGACTGGGGTGGAAGTTTGCATAAAAACACAACCGACCCAATCTATATTAACCTTGAAGTGTTTGGTGGAAACTTTAAGGGTATTGTATCTAAACTTGATTACTTAAAAAATCTTGGAGTCACAACAATATACTTAAACCCTATTCAGCTTGCAAACAGCAACCATAAATACAACACTTCAGATTATATGAGAGTTGACGATATGTATGGCACTGAAAGTGATTTTAAAAACCTTGTTGATGAAGCCAAAAAACAAGGCATGCAGATTGTTATTGACGGTGTTTATAATCATACAGGAAGCGACTCTATATACTTTAATAAAGACGGAAATTTCGACACTTTAGGTGCTTATAGAAGTCCAAAATCACGTTATTATAACTGGTTTAACTTTATTGAATATCCTGACAAATATTATAGCTGGTGGGGCATTGACACACTTCCTAGTATTAACCATGAATGCGACGATTTTCAAGATTATATCACCGGAGAAAATGGTGTTATTGACAAGTTTATGAAACTTGGTGTTGGTGGTGTTAGACTTGACGTTGTTGATGAAATCACTGACAGATTTGTTAAGAAGATTGAAAACCGTGTTCATAAATACGGAAAAGATAAAGTTGTTATGGGTGAAGTTTGGGAAAACGCTGCAATAAAAGAAAGCTATTCAACCCGTCGCAAATATTTTGCCGACAATGAGCTTAATAGCGTTATGAACTATCCAATAAAAGAAACAATATTAGAGTATATCAGAACCAAGTCACCGGTTAACCTTGAGTCAACCATAAGAATGCTTGAAAATGATTATCCAAAAGTTGTTAGAGATAATCTTATGAACTTCTTAACAACTCATGACACAACAAGAATGTTCAGTGAACTTTTAAAGTCTTGTGAAGATGATGAAGTCACTGCAACAAATCTTTATAAAATTGCAACTGCTTTAATGTTCACACTTCCAGGTGTTCCATCAATCTTTTATGGTGATGAATATGGCATGCAGGATAACTGTGGTAGTTCAAGGGGTTGTTTTGACTGGGATAACTATAAAAATGAAGTTTATGCATGGTTTGAAAAGTTAACAAAGATTAGAAAATTTGCTGTCATGAAAGATGGCGAAATAAATGTGTTATATTCAAAACATGGAAAGTTTATTTTTGAAAGATTCAATGATAATGAGAGAATCATTGTTATGACCAACCTTGAAGACTCTAACTTAAATATTGAGTTTAAAGGTGAGTTTAAATCTTTCTTAACTGGAAAAAAAGTTAAAGAAATCAATCTTGGCAAAAACCAAGTTGAAATCATTATTGAAACAAAATAAAAAGAGAAGCAATTTTGCTTCTCTTTTTTATTATTCGTTTTCTCCTTTCTGAGCGAATAGGTCAACTGACTTTCTTTCGCAGAGTGGATATTTTTTAATAAGTTGTTTATAAAGCTCATCACTGCCAGCCAAACCATGAAGCATGTCAATGATATCTGAAAGTTCATGTCTGTGCATATAAACGGTGTCAATCTCAAGCTCTGGATTGTTTGATGAGAATGTTTGGTTTGACATAAAGTTGAAAACCTTATCTCTAATTTTTGTGCTGAAACCTTCATAGGTTTTGTTTGCACTATTAAATCTGGTTTCAACTTCATCAAGATATTCAAGCAGGTGTTCAGAAATAAACACTTCGGTGTAAACTGGTGAAAAAGCTTGAACTAGGTCATTAACTTGTTGTTTGTAGTCTGGGTTTTCTGGGTCTCTTTGCAATTTTTTATCAAGCGAATCCATAAGTTTCTTTATGTCTTGAAGTGTCTTGTATGAGTTGTCATAAATATCTGCAACAAAGTGTGAAATTTCAACAAAGGTGTTCCAGTCAAGTTTCATAACGTTTGGATTCTCAGGTTTATTGTAACGATTTGAACGATAGCCGTTATAGTTAAGGTCATCTTCAAGAGCGTTATAAATATCACGTGCAGCTTCAACACAATAATAATCGGTTAAGAATCCCAAGAACTCATCATAAAGACCAAATAACTCAACAAGTTCTGGTGAACGTGCAATTTCTTGATTGTTTTTATATGCATAGTCTGTTGCAAATTGTGAGTCAAGAATATATCTTCTGTCAAACACATCGCTTATTGTTTTCTTTGTTCCATAAGCCTTGTTGAAAGCGGCCATAAATCTTGAAGAGTTGATGATGAAAAGTTTGTCAGCATCTTGTTTTGAAGGAATGTGTTGTTTGCTTTCAGCAAAAAGGTTTCTGCGAAGTTCAGCATAAGCTTCAACTTTTCCGTCAAGCCAATAGTCATAAAGTTTTTCTTTTTTGCCTGAGCCGAAAATATCGTCTGCAGTAAAAACCATTTGCTGTGGAGCATCAAGTGGTTTTTGTTCATTCAAAATACGAAGAAGTGTATAGTTTGCAGAAAAAAGTGCATTCAAAACGCTTGATGGGGTATATTGAAATTCAAAATGTTCAAAAAAGTTGTTGGTGTTTTCCATAGTTCACCTCTCTAAAACAAGTATAGCATTAAACAAAAACCATTTCAATATTTTGAAATAAAAAAAAGAGAGAAATATTCTCTCTTAGTTCCAAAGTGATTCAGGATAAACACCTTGTTTAACTTCTGCTTTGATTGAATCTTTAACAACCTGTTTATCTTCTTGATATGTCATGCCATACCAAACAGCGTCAGTTCTAATAACATTAACTTCAACCTTGTTTTCTTTAATAAGATTTGTAACAACTGTTGGAAGGAAAAATTCTGCACTTGCAAGATTGTCTTTGTTGGTGTTTAAGAAATCAACAAAGTAGTTGTCAAGGTATGTCATAAATTTTGGAGTGAAAGCAAATAAGTTCATTGAAACTGTTCTTTCTGGTTCAATTTCAAAGCTCTCTGTGTGAATACCATCAATAGGTTTTGCAGTGATTGAACCATCTTCATTTTTAGTGAGTGAAGATTCAATAATTTCTGTTAAGTTGTTGTTGTCTGAATAACAAACACCCCTTTTCACTGATGATGCGTTGCAGAATGTGTTGACTGCTTTGTAAGCAACAAGTGCATATTTGTTGTCGTTTGTATTATTTTTCAAAAAGTCAGCTGCTGACTTAAAGGCTTTGTAACCATAAAAGTCATCTGCATTGATAACAGCAAATGGTGAGTTGATTTCATTTTTAGTGCAAAGAATAGCGTGTCCTGTTCCAAGTGGTTTAACTCTTTCTTCAGGAATCTTATATCCTTCAGGAACATTTGTGTTTTCTTGAAAAACATAAACTGTTTCAATTTTGTTTTCAACTCTCTTTCCGATAGTGTCTCTAAAGGCTTCATAGTTTTCTCTTTTTATAATAAACACAACCTTGTCAAAACCACATCTGATTGCGTCGTAAATTGAATAGTCAATAATAAAGTTTCCGTTATCGTCAATTGGTTCAAGTTGTTTGAGACCACCAAATCTGCTACCCATACCAGCAGCCATAATTACAAGTTCCATAAATTACCCCTAATAAAATATTATGCTAACAAAATGTTTGCTTCTTTATTTTATTACTTTTTTATTGCTTTGGCAAACAATTTAAGTGTAAGAAAAAATCGCAAAAACGCAAAAGTGTATATAAAATATCGCATAAACTGTATTAATTTTTATTAAAATATGTTATTTTTACAAATTTGAAAAGATTTTTGCAAAAATTTAAAAACAAAAACTAACCTATACGTGTTTAATATTTTTCAAATTGAGTTTGCTGTGTTATAATTTAAACAGGGGGAGTTATATGAATAACAAATTTATTTATCCAGATTTCACTCACAGCAACTTAAATATTTCTTCAACTCTTGCAGAGTTTTTGGGAGCACCAAACAAACATGCGACACTTCCAATGCTCAAAAAAGAGCTTGAGAAAAATTATAAGAATGTTGTGTTTATTTGTTTTGATGGAATGGGTATATATCCAATGAAACAAAACTTAAACGAAGATGATTTTTTGATGAGAAACATAAAAGATACTTTAACGTCAACGTTTCCTTCAACAACCACAAACGCAACAAACTCACTTATGCAAAACAAACTTCCTAGAGAACATGGCTGGTTTGGTTGGAGTTTGAACTTTGAGAAGATGAACAGAAACATAAACATTTTCTTAAACACCGATGCGTGGACAAGTGAAAAAGTTGAAATAACCGATTCGCCACTTGATGAACTTGATTATTATTTTGATAATGCAACTTCAGAATATGAAATCAACACAATATTCCCACCATATGTTAAAGTTAAGCACCCGGAAAGAAATTATGTTTCATCAAGTCTTTATGAGCTTGGTGATTATATAAAAGAAATTTGTGAAAAAGACGGCAAACAATTTGTTTATGCTTATTATCCTGACCCAGATGCAACCATGCATGACTATGGTGTAACAAGCGAAAGAGCACGTTATGTTTTAGAAGATATTTCAGAAATGGTGCAAAACTTGTATGGTTCAACACAAGACACACTATTTGTGATTTCTGCCGACCATGGTCAAATTGACGTTGAAGGCGTGATTGAACTTTATGAAGACAAAGAGATAATGGACATGCTTGAAATTTATCCATATCTTGAAGCAAGAGCAGTTTGTTTTAAAGTTAAGCCAGACAAAAAAGAAAAATTTAAAACTTTGTTTACAAACAAATATAGCGAAGATTTTGTATTGTTTGAATCAAAAGACCTTATAGAGAAGGGTGTGTTTGGAGATTTTGGCAACAAAGAGCATTTGCTTGGAGATTATATTGCAGTTGGAACATATACTCACAAAACAATGCTTTTAACACCATCAAATATGAAGTTTAAAGGACACCATACTTCACTTACTGAAGAAATGGAAGTTCCACTTATAATTTTGAAAAATTAATCCTTGCAGACGCAAGGATTTTTTATTTTAGCAAACAAATATAAAGTGCCATTATAATTTTAATGTTTAACGGATATAAGTTTTTGGTAAGGGTTTTGAAATGGCTAGTGATTGCAAAAGAATGGGTGTTGGTATAAAATTATAATAGGGAGTTGTGATATTAAGGAGATAAAATGGAAGTAGAAAAGTATAACAGTATAATGAATAAATTTTTCAAGACTCCAAATGAAGTTATTAGTGAAATTATAAACTTGCAGGCGATTTTGGCATTGCCAAAAGGAACTGAACACTTTTTAAGCGACCTTCATGGAGAATCTGACACCTTTATTCATATATTAAAAAACGCGTCTGGGGTTATTAGACTCAAACTTGAACATGTATTCAAAAACCAGATGACGGCTAGTGAGATTCAGGAAATGCTCACT
This sequence comes from Clostridia bacterium, assembly GCA_045596905.1. Classification (GTDB taxonomy): domain Bacteria; phylum Bacillota; class Clostridia; order Christensenellales; family UBA1242; genus RGIG1681. The sequence goes on along the minus strand of JAZODG010000024.1, from coordinate 5,516 downwards.
TTAATATATTACCCTGAAGAAAGTTTAAGACTGATTTCAAAAGACGAAAAAGACATGAAGGGTTGGTATAAAAAGACACTTTTGAACCTTGTTAGGGTGCTTAAAGAAATTTCAAGCAAATATACCCGAAGCAAGGTTAGAAAAGCCATGCCACAAGCTTATGCGTATATTATGGATGAACTTATCAACATGTCAGAAGAATCAAGCAAAGAAAGTTATTACGAAAATATTTTGTCAAGCATCATTGACCTTGGCGAAGGAGATAACTTTGTTGTGGCAATCTGCCAGTGCATTCAAAGACTTGCCATTGACCACTTGCATATCGTTGGCGATATTTTTGATAGGGGCAAGGGTGCAGATATTATCATGGATAGGCTCATGACATATCACTCACTTGATATTCAATGGGGAAACCATGACGTCTTGTGGATAGGTGCGTTTTTAGGAAATTTGTCGTGCATTGCAAACGTTATCAGAATAAACTGTGGTTACAAAAACTTGGGTATTATTGAAAGTGGTTATGGCATTAACTTAAGAGCACTTGAAACTTTTGCACTCAAAAAATACAAAAATGACCCTTGTGAAAACTTTAAAATTAAAGATTTTGAAAACGACACGAACCCATTTGATGACAATGACCTTTTGTCAAAAATGTATAAGGCAATCACAATGCTTCAGTTTAAGCTTGAAAACAATATGATTCGCCGTCACCCTGAATGGGGTATGGATGACAGAATCTTGCTTGAAGATGACGAAATAACAGACGAAGAAATGTCGCTTATCAACATACTAAAGCAAGAGTTTGCTCAAAGCAAAAGACTTAAAGAGCATATTAAGTTTTTGGTTAGAAAGGGCAGAATGTATCTTGTTTATAACAACAACCTTTTGATGCATGGTTGTGTTCCAACAAACAAAAAGGGTGAGTTCACTGAAATCACTATTAAAGATGAAGTGTTCAGTGGAAAGGCTCTTTATGATAAATGCAACGAAATGGTTTTGTCGGCATATAACACAAGAGATAAATATGCCACAGACTTTATCTGGTATTTGTGGTGTGGGAAAAACTCTCCACTTTTTGGCAGAGATGTTATGAGAACTTATGAAACATACATGACCACAAAGAAAATTAAGGAAAACAAAAACCCTTATTATGACCTTGTTAAAGATGAAAGTTTTTGTAACAAGGTGTTAAATGAATTTGGTGCAACTGGTCCATACACACATATCATAAATGGTCATATGCCGGTTAAGGTTAAAGACGGCGAAAGCCCGGTTAGTGGAAACGGAAAACATATTATTATTGACGGGGGTTTGTCTAAGGCTTATCACAAAAGAACTGGTATCGGTGGCTATACTTTGATGTCAAACTCACATGGTTTGTATCTCACGACACATGCACCATTTTGCAAGACCAGAGAAGCCATAAAAAGAAAGCTTGACCTTAAGTCAGAAACAACTGAAGTTCAGCTTTACAAAAAGAGAGTGCGTGTTAAAGACACTGACAACGGAAAGTGGCTTCAAGATCAGATTGATGTTTTGAAACTTTATTTAAAAAGTTATTATCATATGGATATCGAATAAAAAAGAGTTGGTTTTAAACCAGCTCTTTTTTGTTAACAATTATTTCATACTCTCTCTGTTGGTGTATTCATCTAAAAGCAATTTTGCCATTTCTTCAGGAGATTCTTGACAATCTCTTTCAAGCCAAAGTCTACACATCTCCTTGATGCCTGCGCCAAAGAAACTTGCACGATAATATAGTCCGATTGAAGCAGAGGCGTCAATGTTAAACCTTTCGCCAATGTGTTTTAAACACTCCGTTTTTGTGGTGGTTTCTGCCAAGGTTATATAAGGTATATTTAAAAATGCCTTATAAAAATATTTATTCTCTTGAACAAACTTAAACATTTCAATCATAGCGGCATTTGTTTGTCTTTCGCCATAACTGAAAATATTGGCAGTGCCTTTTGCAAATTTGTTTTCAATTTTTATTATAAGGTCATTAATGTCATCATAGTGACAATAAAAAGTGCTTCGGTTTATGTTTGCTTCTTTGCAGATTTGACTGATCGAAATATCATCATACTTATATTTTGTAAGCAGTGAGAGAAATGCTGTTTCAATTTTTTCATTGTTAACTTTATATCTTGCGTTGTTTTTTGTGTTCATTTTTTGCTCCCAAAATTATTATTCCAACAAACTATAAAAAAGTGTTTGGTTTAAATTTATTATTCCAACAATTTGTTGTTTTTTGTGGTGTGTAAAATTTTCAGCTTGTTGTATTTGCAAATTTATTCTATTAAAATATTATTAACAAGTCAAGTGTTGGAATAATGACTTGTGTCAAAATTTAATTTTTAGGAGATTAAAAATATGACAGAAAAGAAAGATAATGTATTTAAAAAGATTGGAAGATTTTTCAAAAAATCATTTAGTGATATGGGAGAAAGTGCAAAAGCTCAACATGAAGTTGACAAAGCAAATCTTGCAGCAGTAAAAGCTGAGTCAAAGGCAAACTTTGAAGAAAACCGTGGCACGAACACGTTGAAAAGAGCAAAAGAACAAGCAAAACAATCTTGGGACGATGCACACATGACGCCATCAGAAAGAACTGAAAGAACAAGAGAAGAACAAAAGAAACAAATTGAAGAAGCCAATGAAAGAATCAAGGCTGCAAATGCAAGATATGAAGCAGCAAGAGTTTCAAAAAAAACAGAAACTGAGACAGAAAAAGAATAATTTAGGGGAAGAGTATGAACGCAATAGAAATTAAAGGACTCAAAAAATCGTTTCGTGGAATGTATGCATTAAATGGTCTTAACATGACGGTTCCTGTTGGGTCAATCTATGGTTTTATTGGAGAAAACGGTAGTGGTAAGTCAACAACCGAAAAGGTTATTTGTGGACATTTGGTTAAAGATGAAGGAACGGTTAAGTTATTTGGAAAAGACTATACTGATCCGGGCACAAGAGTCAAGGTTGGTGCGCTTATTGAAAACGCAGGTTGTTTTCCTGGTTCAAGCATCTACATGAATCTTAAAATGCAATGTTTGAATCTTGGCATTGAAAACGCAAGTGAAGAAATTGATAGAGTTTTGAAGATTGTCAGAATGGAAGAACACAGAGAACTTAAGTTTAAAAAGTGTTCTCTTGGTATGAAGCAAAGAGTTGGTATTGCTATGGCTTTGCTTGGCAGTCCTGCGCTTTTGATTTTAGACGAACCGATCAATGGTCTTGACACTGACGGTATGAGAATCATGAGAGAGATTTTGGTGGACATCACTGAAAACTATAACTGTACCGTTTTGATTTCGTCACATATTTTGGGAGAACTTGAAAAGATTGCAACACACTATGGCATTATTCGTGGTGGAAAGATGATTCAAGAACTTTCAGCAAAAGAAATGGAATCAAGAGCAAGAGTGTTTGTGTCATTCAAGGTTAGTGATATGGCAGCAGCAAAGAAAGCTCTTGAAAAAATGTTTAAAAATGTTCGTGAAGAACAAGGCTATCTTAGGGTTTATGATGAAGAAAATACTGAAGCTATTGTTGAATATTTGATTTCAAAAGGATTTGTTCCAAGTGAAGTTAAGAAAAACAAGGTTGGGCTTGAAGAATATTATATTGAACTTATGAGTAAAAAGGAGAGCAAATAATGGAAAAGACAAATAACTTAAAATTTGAAAAACCAAGCTTTTTCAAAAGATTAAAAAGCATGCTCTCTGTTGACTTTTATAGATTGTTTCACACTCCACTTTTTTATATCTTCATTGCCATTGCAGCAATCATTCCTGCAATGATTATTGGAACAACCGGAATGGAAGGTTCACAAACCGGAGCAATCTTCACAAACACTTGGGAAGCAATTGCTGTTAACAAACCACTTTATGTTATTGAGCACATTGGTCAATATGCAAACATGAACATGGTTTTCATTTTTGGTGGAATCATGGTTTCAATCTTTATTGGTCACGATTATAAAAGTGGTTATGTAAAACAACTCTTTACAACCCACGCAAAAAAGCAAGACTACATGATGAGCAAGTCAATCACTTGTGCATTTGCAATGGCTTGCATGTGTATTACATATTTGATTGGAACAATCCTTGCAGGTGGACTTGTTGGGCTTTCGTTTGAAGTTAATGCTGGTTCACTTATTTGTGCATTACTTGGCAAAATTATCATGAGTTTAGGTTGGGCTAGCTTGTATGTTTTTGTGAATATTATTTTTAGAAAACAATTCTGGATTTCAATCATGTTATCCTTTTTCTTAGGAACAGGCATTTTGATTATTGGTGCAGCAGCAATCTTGCCAGGCTCATCAGTAATTTTGAACGTGTTTTTGTATGGTTCATCTGTTTATGCGTGTTTGTCTAGCAACTTTTTGTCAGTGTTAGTATGTTTACTTTGCTCAGTTGTATGGTCAGTGTTTTACAACATGTTTGGAACTTATCTATTAAATAATAGTGATGTGTATTAAAGGGGGGAGACGGAAATGAATGCGATAGAAATTAAAAACTTAACAAAAAACTACGGCGAAAAACAAGCTCTTTCTGGTCTCAATATGACAGTGCCTGCTGGGTCAATTTATGGTTTTATTGGCGAAAATGGTAGTGGAAAATCTACAACCGAAAAAATCATTTGTGGACTCATTCACAAAACTAGTGGAGATGTGAAAATTTATGATAAAGACTTCACCGACCCAGATATTAGAGCAAGTATTGGTGTGCTTATTGAAGCACCTGGTTGTTTTCCAAACTTGACAGTTTGGAATAACTTGATGATTCAAGCAACAAACCTTTCAATAAAAAACAAAAAAGATGCAGTTAGAAAAGTTTTAACAATGGTTAGAATGGAAGGTTCTGCAGGAAACAAGTTCAAAAACTGTTCTCTTGGTATGAAACAAAGAATCGGCATTGCCATGGCATTGCTTGGAAATCCTAAGCTTTTGGTTTTAGATGAGCCAATCAATGGTCTTGACGCTGACGGTATGAGAATCATGAGAGAAATCTTAACAGATATTGCAAAGTCTGGTTCAACCGTTTTGGTGTCTTCTCATATCTTGGGAGAACTTGAAAAGATTGCAACACACTATGGCATTATTCGTCATGGAAAAATGATTATAGAGATGACGGCTGAAGAACTTGAAAGCAGCTGTCCAACATTTGTTGCTTTGCAAACAAAAGATATGAAGAACGCAAAAGAAGTTTTAAATAAAAAATATTCAAAAGTTCGTGAAGATGAACAAAAAGAATATTTGAGAGTTTATGACGCTGAAAGCCCAGAAGAAGTTGCCAAATATCTGTATGACAATGCCGTTATTGTTAACGAACTTAAAACAGATAAAATTGGACTTGAAGAATATTATATCAACCTTATGGCAGAAGGGGGTAATAAATAATATGTCAGTTAAATTTGAAAAAAACACATTCAAGAAAAGACTAAACAGCATGCTTGGTGTGGACCTTAGAAGAATGTTCACTTCAACACTGTTTTATTTAATGGTTGGCATTGCA
>JAZODG010000023.1:0-7309 GCA_045596905.1 Clostridia bacterium | reverse complement strand
ATAATTACTGATTGCATTATTCAACTTAGAAATTGTTTGTCTTTGTTTAGATTCTATTTGTGTCATTTTTGTTCTAAATTGTGACATATTAATTTTAACCATCTTCACTCCTATCATCAAAAAACTTTTTGCTTAATTTATTTCCATCTATTAATTTTGTTTTTTCAATATATAAATCATCAGTTTTATAATAATCGTAAAAATTAAATGCTTGTGTTCTTCCAAATTTCACAAAAGTTGAAATATCACTTATCAAAACACCGAAAGGAATTGTATTTGTTTTTATGGAAACAAACCCTGTTGCCTTTTTATTTCCCCATAAAACATTTTGTGTATCATCTAATATTATTCTTGAAATAATAGGTTTATCTAACGAATAAATTCTATCAGTAGCATATTCCATATGATCTTTAAATTGTGTTTCTAAAATTTCAAAAATTGTATCAATTGCCACATAATTATTTTTGCAAAAAATAAAAGTAAAAATGTTATCATAACTCTTTTCTATAGGATCAAACATCTCACTTTCTGCCCCATATGCGATTAGAGGAGATAAAAATTTCCTAAAATTACGTCTGTTTTTGCAATTTCTTTTTAATGTTTTTATTTTTTCTAATTTACAAATTGAAGATTTCAATTCCTCAATTGTTAATGAACTTTTTATCTCTCCAACTGCAATAACCCCTTCACACGGAAAATATGAATATTCATAATTTTCATTGCGTACAAATACAGGTATCAAATTCTTTTCATATAGAATCAAATCGCACTGATTAGAAATATTCCCCTCGGAATCAAACACAAATCCTCTTCCGATTCCAACCCCACTGGGAAGTATTGACTCTATCTGTTTTGCTATATTAATTTCTTTTAACTTGCCAACCTCATCAGGATGAATACCCAGACTAGATGACCGGCTAAAAACAGTAACTAAATCTTCACCTAAATTTTCAATAAACTGAGAAATATTAAATCTTTTTTCCATAACGTACCTCATAATTATTATAACACAAAATCTCTAATTTTGAAGACATTATAACACAAATTCCATCTCTACACATTATATAGATGTCATTTAAGTAAAATTCAACAACTATATTTCCTCATAAACCCTGAAATTTTCAGCGTTTATGAGAATATAGTTTTAATCAAAATGAGTGCCGCCGGTGGGGATTCGAACCGGTGGGGCGAATTTTATCCAGCAAAAGAAAACACCTTATGGCTAAGGTGTTTTTATTCTGGTTGTTGTGGCTGATTTTGAATAAGTGTTTTTAGGTTTGGTGGCAAATCACTAATTGATGGCACATTTGCACTAGTGATATTGTCAGATGATGCTAGGAAGAACACCCCTGCTTTTTCAAGTTTTGGGAATGATATTCTCCATACTTTTTGAGCGTTCATCAAACAACCATCTTCTTCCACAAGCGCCTTATAAATCATACGGCTTGGTGGAAAGCTTGATTGCAGAGTTTCTAAAAGCAAGCCTTCTTGTTCAAGAAGTCGTGGAAAAGCAGACCTGCAATATTTTGCAAAGTCTTCGCCGTATAACTTTTTAATCTTTTTAAGTTCTCCGTCCATATTCTACCCAAAAAATCTTTTTAACCAAAATTCTTGACCATTTTTCTTTATGCAAAGCAAATCCTTATGGTCTCTTGACTCAATCTTTCTGCCGTATGGCGCATCAAGTGCACCAAACTGAAGTTTCTTTGAATATTCTTTATATCCTTTATTCAAAAGCTCTTCATGCATCATAAGAACGTCGCCTATAACAACTTCTTTGTCTAAATCAAAAAACTTGATTTGAAACTCAAATCTTTCTTTTGTTTCCAAATTTTCTAGCGTAAAAGTTCTGTCTTGTTTTTCAATGATTTTTAATTCAGCCATATTTTCTCCTTTACTCACTATCTTTTGACTGCATATTTTCTAATAACTGTTCAATGTGTGAAGTCAAAAATTTCTTATTCTTAATCTTTTGAATATCTGCATGTGTTAGCTCTTTATTATCCCTAAAAAACCCCGAATCAATATACTCAAGTTTTGGGAACGAAATTTCTGTTAATACCCTATTTGAAGCCATAAATGATGATCCAACAACTGCAAGGTTTGGAGCATACATTTTTGTTGTGCATGCATTTCCACTAAGGAACATATTTCCAATGTTTTGAACATTAGGAAGCAAAACTTCTGTTATTTTTTTATTGTTAGAAAGTGCAGAGTTGCCAATGCTTCTAATTTTTGGCAAAATAAGTTCAGTGAGCTCTGTGTTATCATGCAAAAATCCTTCACCTACAATCTCAAGCTCAGGCATAGCAATAAACTTGATATGATTTGCATGTCTCATAAAACACCCACCAATACTCTTGACTTTTGGCAATGATATTTCAGTAATTTTTTGATCATACATTAAAAAACTTGAACCAATTTCAACAACATTTGGAAGTGAAACACTTGTGATTTTATTGTTTGCCTGAACAAAATCATGACCAATTAACACTGCGCTTGGAAGCGATATTGTTTCAAGTGCCTTGTTGCTACCCAAAAATCTATCACCTATTGTTTTTAATTTAGGCATTGAAATAGCGTCTATCTTTTTGTTTGATGTCATGAAACTGTCACCAACAGCATCAAGCATAGGCATGTCAAGTTTTGTCACAGCTTCATTCTTGCAACAGAATCCATTTCCAATCTTTCTCACGTTTGGCATATTGATTTCTTTTAATGTTTCATTATAGTGCAAACAGTCATTTCCAATCTTTGTTACATTTGGAATTTTTAACTCAACAAGTTGATTATTTCTCTTCATAAAATGGTCACCAACTTCTGTTACATACTCATTTTCATAACCAACAATTGCGTTGTTTTTGTTAACTGTTATAAATGCTTGTTTTTCACCATCAAAGGTAATAATAATTTTTCTATCGCCGGTTTCAAGTTTTTCAACTTCAATCTTTTCAATGTTTTTAAACACATCAACAAAAGAATCATTACCAGCCAAACACTCAATTGTCTTTTTTGACTTATCAATCAAATAACGATCAACAAGCTCATATCTGTCTTTGTCATATTCAATAACTTCGCCGTCTTTAACAATAATATTGTTCTCACAAAACGCTATACAATAAACGCTTTGATTAACCTTATACTGTTTGCCATTATCCCCAATAACATATCCATCAAGCTTGAGCTTGCTGTATCTTGAATAGTCCACATCTGAAGTCAAACCATAATATTTTGCAAAGCTTGATGTTAACCCTGGAACAATATTTTCAAGGTCGTTATAAAAGGTTGCGTCAGGATTATCAACTGCGTGATTATATCTATTTTTTATTGAGAGTTCACCGTCGTATTTATCAAACTGAATGCTAATAACAGATGTTCCATACTCATCTTCTCTTCTTGGCTTTCTAAAGTTTTCTCTCTTTAATTTTTCAGCGCCCTTTTTCACAGCAAAGAACACATGATGGGTTGATGCTCTTGACTCATCATCAAAGCTGCAAAGCTGTTCATCTTCAGCATAAAACTTTTTAAAACGATTAATTTCACGTTGATTTTTACATCTATAAAGCGAATAACCAGCTCTTGCCATCAACTTGTCAGGTTTTTCTTTTATATCAACAATTTCAGCTGGTTTCACCCCTGCATGATAAAAAATGAAATACTTAAAGTCATAAACTTTTTCCAACCTTATCAAATCGTCATAAAGTGAACGACTTGGCTCAAATTTTGAAAGCAACAAACTTAGCAACTTGTTTTCTTCTTGCAAAATCGTAGGAAAAAGACTTCTGCAAAGTTTTGCAAAATTTTCGCCGTAAAGTTTTTTTATCTTTTTAAGTTCGCCTTCCACCGACAACCCCCAAGACTTTATTTGGACAAACTGTTAACTCTTACTGCCCACAATATACAATTTTATTATAACACACAAAATTGCATTTAGCGATAAATTCAAATGAAATTATAAATTTTTGTTTCTTTGATTATATTTCTTATATAAGCCAACTTTAATATTCTCTCCCTTTAATAATTTCCTTTACAACTAGACAATAAGGCGAATATGTTATATAATATAATTGAAAATGTGGGCTTCCGTGCCACATGATTAAACTCAGGGAGAACGACCATGCAACAAACCAGTCAAAACTCAACATTTGGATTTAATATGTCACCAGAATGCGCTCAAGAATGGGCACGCAGTCACGACTTTTATAAAAACAAACAAATTGACCCAATGACTCTTAAGAATATTGCTTACTTTCTTATGAATGGGCTAAGTGGTTCTGATGTAGACACCAAGAGAAGAAATATTGAAAAAGTTGTCCGTTCTTTGGCATCTGAAATGAATGTTAGATTGTCAAATATACGTTTCTTTTCAGACCCAAGTTCAAATGTTGCCGGTGGATATATTAAAGACGATAGATCAATGGTTTTGAACCTTGCAAACCTAGACAGCGAAGCCGATTTTTTGATTACAATTATTCACGAACTCAGACACGCCCAACAACACAATTTTATGTATCAACCAGACAATGAACTTGCATCAAGAATCAAGTTTGGTTTTGATCATTACACCAGACCAACAGGTCAAGTAATCAAAAACGCACAATACTTTTCAAACCTTGTTGAAGTTGATGCAGAATTGATTTCATATTTCTTTACACAAAACATTTTATCTCAACTTGAAAATAATCCTGAATTTGCATCTCAACCTGGATTTGCACAAAAACTTTCTCACACCAAAAGTGAGTACGCTATGTCTGAAAGGTCTTTTTATAGTCAACTAGACACAGCATTAAACATTGTTGACCTTAGTGAAAATGCAAGAAAAGCAATCTTGCAACTTGCAGTATCTTATTCAGAACGTTTGTTTTCACCTGAAAACAGAGACCATTCAAAAACAACCCCTGAGATGTCTGAACTTATAATTAAGCAGCTTGATGAACTCATTAGCAGCACAAACGGCAAACAAATCATTGACTATTCTTCAGGCGACTTATATCTGCTCAAATCACGAATCTTTAATGGCGTTAACAGTTATGACCTATTAAGCCACCTTGACGACCCATTTATGCAATATCTTCAAAAACTTGAAGACCGATTTGAAATCGTTGGACAATATCACTATGAAAAGTTTGTCACAACCACAAGATCAAGAATAGCAAAACCACTTGAAGCTTATGTGAAAAAATACAACCTTCCACACACTGAAGGTGACTACCCTTCAATGCTTGACGCATATTTTGCAAACTATAGAGACATAACCGTTCAAAATCTGCTAAGTGGAAAGGAAGACAATTCTGGTGAGTTCCACTATTACTTTGACTTTAATTGTAGAGACCTAAAGCCAATGGCTGAGCAACTTACTGACCCTAGCTATTATCTAGAAAGAGTTCCACTTGAAGTCTTGCAAGAACGTGCAGAAGAAGCTGTAAGAAGCAAAAAATATTCTGCAGCAACTTGGATTCTTCCAGAGTTCACCGAAGTTTGTAAAGAACAAGTTAACAAAAACATGTTCGGAAAATATTTCACTGCCCTAGGCGTTCCAAATACAGAATGGGAAGAATATTCAATGGGTCAAGCATATGACATACTCAAAAAAACTGGTCCAAAATTTATTATGCAACATATCTTTGATGAAAGAATTTCAGAATTCCAAGAACAAATCTTTGATTTCTGCTTAAGATTCGGAGACGTTTCGGTTGAAAGATTAAACAAAGAACTTTTAACCCACCCTATCATGCGACTCAAACTAATGGCTCTCAAAAAAGAAAGATATGAAAACCTTCCACCAATGCTCAAAAAATTACAATGGCAAGGTCGCCCTATCCAGTATATTTTAAACCCAAACAAGAAAAAGAAAGACGAAGAACAACAATTTTTATCATAAAAAAACCTAGCCTTAAACGGCTAGGTTTTTTATTTATTAAACAAATTCTTAGAATGCTGTCAAGCCACTGTCTGCTGTAACAATTGCACCACTAACAACTGCAGCTTCGTCACTTGCAAGGAAAAGTGCAATATTTGCAATTTCAATTGCTTCAGCACTTCTTGTTCCGAAATTACCTGCAAGCATTGCACTTTGCAAACCTTTTTGATCTGCAGTTGCAAAAAGTGCAGGATTTGTCATTTCTGTATTGATTCCTCCTGGACAAATCGCGTTACAACGAATATTATCAAGACGACAAGAAAATGCTGTATTTTTTGTCAAACCAACAACTGCATGCTTTGCCATGGTGTATGCACAACCACTCTTTCCTCCGCAAATACCTGCAATTGAAGCAACGTTAACTATGCTTCCTGCAGTTTTATTTTTCATAAACACATTAACAGCCTTTCTTGTTGCCCATGCTGGACCATAAACATCAACCGCCATAAGTCTTTGAAGAAGTTCTGTGTCAAGGTTTTCAACTGGCGCAAAGTTATCCATAACACCTGCATTGTTAATCAAAATATCAAATCTTCCAAATTTTGAAACAGCAAAATCAATCATTTTTGCATTTGTATCTTCAAGTGAGATGTCGCCAGCAAACGCAACAATTTCACCAGGTAATTTTTTACTTTGTTTTTCAAGATCAGCAAGTCTTTCAGCACGTCTTGCAACCGCAACAACTTTTGCACCTTCTTTTGCAAACAATAATGCTATTTCTCTACCTACGCCGCTAGACGCACCCGTAACAACGGCAACTTTATCTTTTAATCTCATGAATTCCTCCTTGTAACCCACTATTATTTTATGGATATCTTGATTATATCATAAGTATTTTATTTCTCAAAATAAATTAATGTGTAAACAAAACAAAAACACAGCCAACCCAAGACTGTGTTTTCATTATTAAATAACACCAACTGCTTTTCTAACTCTATCAATTGTTTCTTTTGCAATTTTTCTAGCTTTTTCTTCGCCTCTTTCAAGCAACTTCAAAACTTCATCAAAATGCCCCATATAATAATTATATTTTTCACGCATTGGTGACAAATAACCATTCATAATATCAAAGAGTGACTGCTTTGCCTCAGCCCAAGAAATTCCAGCGTTAAACTTTTGTTCCATTGTTTTAATTTGCTCTTCTGATCCAAATATTTTGATATATTCGAAAATTGTTGAATCAAGTGGCTTAGGCTCCGTTGGAAGTGAACTATCTGTTTTAATGCTCGAAATTAACTTCTTTAATGTTTTTTCATCACAAAACAATGGAATTTGATTTCCATAACTCTTGCTCATTTTTCTTCCATCAAGACCGACTAACGTTGCCGTTTTTTCTTGAATTTTTTCTTGTGGCACAACCAATGTGTAACCATATTTTTTATTGAAATA
>JAZODG010000022.1:0-3798 GCA_045596905.1 Clostridia bacterium | reverse complement strand
GCAAAATATTATGGACGTTTCAACCAAGGCGTTGTAACCGTAAACCTTATTGATATTGCCCTTTCAGCAGACAGAAATATGGATAAATTCTGGAAAATCTTTGATGAAAGAATGGAACTTTGTCACAAAGGTCTCCAATGCAGACATGAAAGACTTTCAGGCACAACATCAGATGCTGCTCCAATCCTTTGGCAATATGGTGCACTTTCAAGACTCAAACCAGGCGAAACAATCGACAAACTCTTGCATGGTGGCTATTCAACAATTTCTCTTGGCTATGCTGGTCTTTGGGAGACTGTTTATGCTCTTTCAGGCAAAAAGTTAACTGAGCCAGAAGGCAAAGAACTTGGCCTTGAAATCATGAAAAAACTTAACGAATACACAAAGAAGTGGAAAGAAGCTGAAAATATTGACTATTCATTATACGGCACTCCACTTGAATCAACAACTTACAAATTCTCAAAATGCTTACAACAAAGATTTGGCATCATTCCAGGCGTAACAGACAAAAACTATATCACAAACAGCTATCACGTTCACGTTACAGAACCAATCGATGCTTTCTCAAAACTCAAACTTGAAAGTGAGTTCCAAGCACTCTCACCTGGTGGCGCAATTTCTTATGTTGAAGTTCCAAATATGCAAAACAACATTCCTGCAGTTTTGGAAGTTATGAAGTTTATTTATGACAACATTATGTACGCCGAACTTAACACAAAATCAGACTATTGCATGTGCTGTGGTTATGACGGCGAAATTGAAATCCATGAAGAAGACACCAAACTTATTTGGAAATGTCCAAATTGTGGAAACACTGACCAATCAAAAATGAACGTAGCCCGTAGAACTTGTGGCTACATCGGTTCTCAATTCTGGAACCAAGGCAGAACTCAAGAAATTAGAGAAAGAGTTTTGCACCTATAATTTTAAGGAGAAACTATGTATTACGGCGAGATTAAGAACACAGATATAGCAAACGGCGAAGGCGTTAGAGTGTCTCTCTTTGTTTCAGGTTGCACACATCACTGCAAAAACTGTTTCAACCCTGAAACATGGAACTTTTGTTATGGCAAGCTTTATACAAAAGAAACCGAAGACAAAATCATTGAAATGCTCAAACCAAGCTATATCAAAGGCTTAACCTTGCTTGGTGGCGAACCAATGGAACCACAAAACCAAGCCGAACTTGTAAAGCTTTTAAAACGTGTGCGTGACACTTATGGTGACACAAAAAACATCTGGTGTTATTCAGGCTACACCTTAGACAACGAACTTTTAAAGGACAGCCGTGCTAGATGTGAACACACCGACGAAATGCTTTCATATATTGACACCTTGGTTGATGGCGAATTTGTTGAAGAACTAAAAAATCTTTCACTCAAGTTCAGGGGTTCATCAAATCAAAGAATCATAAACGTTCCAGAAACACTCAAAACCAATCAAATCACATTAAGAATGATCTAAGGAAGAACTTATTGTTCTTCCTTTTTTATTTCTCCACCACCCTTTTTAAAAAAATAAAAAAATCTTGTCATACTATTGACATAAAAACTAAATTAGTGTAATATAATTATGTTATAAATGCAAAACACCTATATCGCGGGGTAGAGCAGTTGGCAGCTCGTTGGGCTCATAACCCAAAGGTCGGAGGTTCGAGTCCTCCCCCCGCAACCAATCGTGTGAATCCTGAATTTATCAGGGTTCACATTTTATTTTATCCGAAAAATTTGCAGCAAAAAAATACCCGCTGTTACTATTTTTGGCACAAAAATGTACCAAATTTCTGCAAGTGATCACCAAAATGATAACCAAATTTGCAAAATTTCGTCAATTTGGGTTAATGCTGTTTAGTATCGTATAGTGTTGTTTAATGCTGTTTAGTATCGTTTAATCTTAAATGTGTGAGTGGAAATTTGTTCAAAATTCAAATTGTCGTTGGTGTAGGAACCCAACGGGCTATTTGCCGTATTTTTACTTTTATTATCGTTTGACAGAGTTTTGCTGATAATGTAAGCAGACTCTTTTTTACTTTCAAAATCCAAGTGTGAGTATGTGTCGGCTGTAACATTGTATGAAGAATGCCCTAACCACTCTTGAATATATTTCATTGGAACTTTATTTGCAACAAGCAAACTTGCACAACTATGTCTTAAATCGTGAAACCTTATGTATTTTAAATTATTCTTTTTCAACAAATCGCTAAAATGGTGAGATACATAGTCTGGAAGCATTAGACTTCCCATATCGTTTACAAAGACATAGTCTTCATATTGAGTGTTGTAATTTGAAGCATATAAAGTTTTGTTGTGTTCAATTTCAGATTTTCGTTTAAGTAATAATTCTTCAATTTCTGGAATAAGTGGCAGTGTTCGGTTGCTTGAAAGAGTTTTAAGCATTTCTGAACAGATGATTTCTTTTTTAATGTTTAAAACCTTATTTTCCACCGTTATTGTTTTTCTAAAAAAGTTTATTGACTGCCACCTGAGTCCTAATAGTTCACTTCTTCTAAATCCGTAATAGGCAGCAACCCTCACCACTAACCTTAGTGGTGTTTTGTCTGTTACTTCAAACAACTGCTCAAGTTCTTCTTTGTCATAATAATCTCTTTTAGATTTTTCTCGTTTTAGTTTTGGTATGAACTCGTAAGGATTTTTGTATATAAGGTTATCTCTGTAAGCAAACCTAAAAGCAGGTGCCAAGATTTCTTTATATTTTTTTATTGAGTTGTTTTTCAAATGTCGTTCAGTTCTTAGATATTCATAAAACTCTAAAATGTATTTGTAAGTAACATCTTTGAGTTTCATATTGTTTCCAAAGTAACCTAACAAAGTTTTATAAAGATGCAGATATCCACTATATGTGCTTGGTGAAATCATACCTTTTTTATCTTCAATAAAACCTTTTAGATATTCCATAAACCCAATGCGGCTTGGTGGTGTTCTCTCAATGATTTCTTGTGGCAATTCATTAAACTTTTCTAACTCCTTTTTTAAAAATAGTTTTGCTTCCTTTTTGTTTCCTCGCTCTTTTAATCCTGTCGATATTCTTTTTTGTTTCCAGTTACCAAACTTGTCCTTATACTTGATAACTGCATAAAAGTATCCGTTTCTAGTTGTTAAGCATCCAGTATTCATTTTCTTTTCCTCCATTTTTTTGATTTAGCAAAATTAAATTTTTGCACTTTATATTAACACAAAATTTGAAATTTTCAATAAAATTTTACAAAAAATGTAAAATACTATTGACAAAAAGTGTAAAGTGGATTATATTAGAGCCAAGAGGTAAGGATTATGTTACGTGATAGATTGAAAGAAATGGATTTGAGAATTACTGAAATGGCAGACTATTTACAAATATCAAGACCAACTATGTATAAGTTTATTGACTATTATGATGAAAATAACTTTGACTTAATAAACAAGAAAGTTCTAAAATTGTTCAACTACATAAAAGAGAATGAACTTGCTGGAAAAAAGAATGTTATCAATTATATTCTTAATAATCTGGTGGATTTAAAGGAATTGGGCGATAAAGAAGACATACATCAAATAAAAAACATCAAAAACTTCATTATCTCAAACCCTGAATCCAAAAAAAGTAAATTTTTTGAGCTGTGTAGTAAGAAAGATACCTTTGATGACCTAATCTATTATTTAGTTGACATAAGTCACTTGCTTAATAAACGAAAATTAACAGATGAAGAAATGGTTCTTCTTGAACCTTATAAAATTTTTATATCACAAATTAAAAAATCAAATGACAAGGGAGAAAATTAATATGGAAAGAGTATTAGAATAT
>JAZODG010000021.1:0-9083 GCA_045596905.1 Clostridia bacterium | reverse complement strand
AAGAATAATGGTTTTGGTAAAATTCCAAATCCTAATACATCTATTCCAATTATTACTGGATACGATAAACAACCAATAATTTCAAAATGTCCTGGATATATAATTTATAAAAAACATCCAACACCGAATTTAAAGGATTGTATTAAGTGCCCAAGTTTTTTATCGGGAACCGAAACTTCAATTAATTGTTTATTAAATCAATAATAAGATGCTGTTTTCATAGGGCAGGCTCAACTAATCAAAAATAGAACCAAACCTGGTTCATTTTTTGCAATTTTATCTATTGACAACATTCATAGTTGGTTTATAATACAACTAATAATACATTTAAAGGATTAAATATGGAAGAAAAATTTGCAGATATTGATTCAATTGTCACCTATGTATCTCTTGATGATAATGAAGTTAGTCAGGTAAAACTTATAAATTCAACTATTAAAAATTCTGAGCATGAACTATCAATTCATTCACCTATTGGCAAAATCCTAAGGTTTAGCAAAGAAGGCGAAATAAAATCATTTGATAATGAAGAAGATTCTTATCAAATACAAATTATATCTATAATTAACCCGATCAAAAAAATTGAACAAGTAACAATAAAACCATTTGGTGCACCAATAACACTTAACGATTTTATTTCTGCACCAACAGACAATTATGCAAGCTATATATCAAACATTGAAAATGGTCTAATTGTTCAACACGCATACGGCACCACTGCTAAAGAAATTTATTTAAATGGTGTAAACTTATTTGGATGGGACTCTTCAAAAATTGGCTCTTTTGGTCCACAAAAACTACTTTTCAATAAAGACTGCTCACCTGAAGGTTATTCTATTTGGTTTATAACATATTCAAATTTAACTACTGGATCAAACCCTAAAACCAACTGGTCAGACTATATCAACCATGATTTTAATATTATTAAAGAATGTTGGAAAAAAATCGATAATCGTTTTTATGACGACAAAGACACAAGAATAACCTTTGCTAGACAAAAAGATGGAAAATACATTTATCTTGGCATATTCCAAGCAAAAGAGATTGATGAAGAAAATAGATGCAAAACATATTACAAAATTGATGGAAATTATTGCTGTTAAAGAAAAAAAACGAACCTCTCTGGGTTCGTTTTTATTTTAACTTTTTAAATAATGTTTCCATTCTTGGTTCATAGTCATTTTTAGCATAAAATTTCTTCGCAGCTGTGTTGTATGAAAACACATCCATTTGCACATACTCACACTCAATTGACTTAAAATATTCTTCCATTTTATCAAGAAGTTGTTGTCCTGTTCCCTTATTTCTGGAATTTTTGCTCACGATAAGTTCTGCAATTATCCCCTTCTTTGGACATGCATAATCAAGCCTATCTCTCTCATCATAAGTCTGCACAAATCCTGCAATGAATCCAATGATTTGATTTTCAACTTCTGCAACAAACACCTTACCCTGCTTTGATGCACAGTCTCTCATCATAAATTTAAAATAATCCACCTTATAGGCATTCGAAATCAAGTTGAGATTAAATTTATCAATCTCAACCACATACTCTTGAAGCTCAACCAAAAGGTCTTTTATTTTTTCTCTATCTCTTATTTCATACTCTCTAATGTTCATATATTCATTATATCACACCAGCTATATAAACACAATTTTGTTAGAGCAAAAAAGGAAGTTTTTTATTACTTCCCTTTTATTATTTTTTCATTCCACCAACTTCATATAACTTCATAATCAGTTTGTGAGTTTTGAGAGCTTCTTCAGCAGAAATCTCAAGTGGTTTGTTATTTTGAAGAGCATCATAGAACTGACGAATTTGTCTAATATGCCATGAGCCCCAATAATCTTTTCCACCGTCTGCTTTTTTCACTTGTTCTTCATGTGCATCTTCAGTTGTTCCGTCATTATAAACAATAAGTGCATCGTGATAGCCAAATGTAACTTTTCCATTTTCACAAACCATCTTGATTTCGATTGGTTCATCAGCAGCATAGTTATTCATACAATAAAAACCATACTTTGTTCCGTTTTTGTATGTGATAAGTCCTTCGGCAGTGTCTTCAACATTCACTTTCTGGTGTCCACGATTATGCATTGAACAGCTCACGGTTTCAATTTCTGAATCAATCACCCAGTTCACAAGGTCAATTGAATGAATGGCTTGGTCAATAACAACACCACCGCCTTCTTTGTCCCAAGTGCCCTTCCAGTCACTGCTGCTATAATAATCATCTGAACGATTCCAAGTAAGAACCGACCTTGCAGAAATTATTTTCCCAAGCTTTCCACTCTGCACTGCTTTTTTCACAAGCTGAGCTGGATTTGTATAACGGCATTGAAAGATAACTCCAAACACCATGCCTAGTTCCTTTGCTCTTAACACAGCTCTTTCTGCACTTTCATAATCAACGTCCATAGGTTTTTCTGTAAGAACATGAACGCCGTGCTCAAAAGCATAAATTGCAACCTTTGAGTGAAGATAGTGTGGCAAACACAAATGCACAACATCAAGGTTTTCTTTTTCAATCATTTCCTCATAAGAATAATAAGCCTTTATTCCATACTCTTTTGCAGCTTCGTCAGCCCTTTCCGGTTTGCTATCACAACATGCCACAAGTTCAATGTTTTCAATTGCTTTTATAGGCAAAAAGTGTCTAACCGAAATACGTCCACAGCCTATAACACCCACTCTTAATTTTTCCATAAAAACTAACCCCCTTTAACTAAAAGTTTAGTGTTTAGTTTCATTCTATATAGTTAATTTTTATTTGTCAACAAATAAAAAACCACCAAATTTTAGGTGGATTTTTTATATTTTCAAGTGACTTTGCAATATTGTTTTTAGGCAAAAAAAGACGGTGTTTTCACACCATATTTAATTTTTATCTTCAATTTGAGTTTTTGAATCTTTGGTTTTACCAAACCTTTCAATAAAGCCTATAATTTGTCCAGAAATTATTACAGTTAAAACTGAATAAACAATTCTTGAAAGTGGGATATATGTGAGCGATAGTAGCAATACTGTCATGTCACTAATAAGATATAACCATTCTATTTTTATATGTGTGACCTTTGATAACGACATTGCCAAGGCATCATCACCACCAAGTGCACAACTTTCTCTAACACAAAAACCTGCACCAACACCCACAAAAACAGCACCTATTAACGCAGCCAAAAGTGGCATATTTGCAATTTCTGGAAAAACAGGCCCCACAAATTCAAACACAGCATAAGAAATAGAGTAAAAAATCGTTCCTAAAGCCGAATAAAACAAAAATACTTTCCCTAATACCTTCCAGCCAATAAAATAACAAATCGCATTCAAAACAATCGTCGACACGGCAGGGCTTATTCCCAGCCAATTATCAAGCAAAAGTGTTGCACCCAAAACGCCACCTTCAGTCACACCTGAAAGCGAATGAACATTATATATTCCAAATGCCATAAAAACACAGCTGGCAAATATAATCAAACACGACTTAAACTTTACAAACTTAAACATAATTTTCTTTTTACATTGGACATAATATCACAAAACTTAATGTTTTGCAACCACACAACCCAGTACAAATTTTAAAACGCCTATTTACAATCTTTGTGATTAATGTTATTATATTTATACATTAACAATTTAAGGGGAACCAAATTATGCCATATATTTTAGTTGAAAAAGAAGCAAGAGATATTTTAGATAAAAACAATATTGTTATCACAAAAAAAGTGTCACGTGGAATCAATAGAAGTGCAAGCAATCCAAATGCAGACTATATTCTTTACGCAATCACAAAAGATAACAAACCATTGTTTAGCTATTCAACAAGAACAGCTCTTCCAGAAAACTACAATTTAACAACAACTCTTGGAGTTGAAGTTATTGAAAAATGCTTAGAATGTGCTAAGGGCGAAGAATATAACAACCAAGGCGAATTTTTATACGCAGCAATCTCAAGATATTTGAACCCACAAAGCGAAATGGAAGCTCAAGAATTTGAAGAAATCTGTCATGACCTTGAATACTTTAATATTTCAAACGACCCAAGCACAGGTCTTCCTTCATACAAAATCAACATTGCCCTTTTGGAAGAAAACAGAGACCTTCTTTCAAAAACAATTGAAGAACTCAAGAGTTTAAAAAACGCAAAACCAGCAGAAAAAGAATAGAAATCATATAAAAAGACATACCAAACGGTATGTCTTTTTGTTTTTACTTAATTTTTAATATCTGTTCCATAACAGCTTCAACAAGAGCATTTTGTTTATCTTCTTCTGTTATTTTCTGAACGGTTTGAACATTTTCGGTTTTGGTTTCCATTATTCACCCCTTCCACTTTCATTGCTAAGTTCATCAACAACTTGTTTTGTGTTTGCACTCTTAGCCTTGTTTTGTGTTTCCTTTTGAAGCATTTGCTCTGAAACTTTTGCCATGGTGTCTGCAAGTGCAATTCTTTGCTTTTGACTTAGTCTGATTCTTTCGCCATTTCTAATATAAACACCACTAGCCATAATTTCCATAAGCTTAAGTGTTGCGCCTTTATTATCAACAAGTTGTGAAATCAAATCTGGAGACACTGCATTAGACAACTGCTCAATTAATGCATCTTGATTAAGATTGTTTTCTGTAGCAACTTTACCCATTTGATTTTGCAAATATTTTTTCATTGCCTTGTTGATTTTATTTTTAAGAGCAACTTCTTCTTTTGTGTGAGCATTGCCCCTTGTTCCCTTTTTGCCATCATAATAATCAGCGTGAACTTGAGCAAACTTTTTCATGATGTTTTCAAAACCTTCATCAACCTTTGCCCCATCTTCATTAGCAACAACTGTTGGGTCTTCTGGACTGACTGGTTCTTTAACAACATCTGTTGGTTCACCTGCAACAGCAGGCTCTTTTTTATCCACAGGTTCTGCTGCTGTCTCATTTTCTTTCGCGTGCTCTTGAGCTTTTTCTTTTATTTCTTGAATATTAATTGCAATTTTATCAACAACTGCACTTGCATCTTTATATTTCTTCTCATCTAACAATCCAATATGAGCAATAACTTTAAGTCGAATATCACTTAAAGCAATTCCCACATTTATTAATCTCTCAAAAAGTTTAAATTTTTCACTATCATCCTTAGATGTTTCTACTAAATTAAAAACGGCTTCTTTTTCGGCTTCAGCTTTTTCAATTTGATTTATTAAATCATTTTTTGATTTTAGCTTATTTAATATTTTTTCAACACCATCTTTAAATTGACTTGGAACTTCCTTAATTTCCTCTGGTTTTAACTGTTCACTCTCTGCCAAACTATTCCACATTTCTTGTGTCTGAAGTTTCTCAGGCATAGAATACATAATTATGTTTTTTCTATCACTAAAATTATTAACTAAAACTCTTTGCCACATGTCATGTGTCTGAAACTGATCTGGAACGCGATAAGAAATTTCAGAATAATCATAATTCACCGACCTAGCATAACGATCATATATCTTTTGTGTAAGAAATGGTTGTAGTTGTGGATCTGTCACACAACTTTGAACTTTGTCTGGATTCATATAAATATATGCTTCTAAAATATCAGTATTCATCACACTAGTTGGAATATATTTAATATCCAATCCGTTGTTAACAATAAGCGTTTTGCAAATAGCTGGTGATTTAAAACTATTTGGCATATTCATAAATTCATCTGGATTTTCTCTAATAATTTCATCCCAAAATTCCTGAGTTCTAATACTCTCCGGTGATTTCAACAATGACTTGCCAGATCTTCTCCACATTGACAATGTTTGATATTCTTCAGGAATATCCATGATTCTATCTGGATATCTTCTAATATATCTTTCATATATTTCACAAGATCTAAACTCTTTTGGAATTCTATCAATCGCATCAGGGACTTCCCCAGCATATGTTTCCCACATCTCTTGTGTTTGAAATTCTTTTGGAACACTATTTATTTTATTTGGGTTTCTTCTTGCATACCTATTCCATAGGTCTTGAGATTGATTTTCGTAAGGAACATCAAAAATCTTATTTGAGTTATCACCAACTTCCCAAACAGCTTCCTGTGCTTTTCTCCACTCATCTTCACTGCCTATACGGTCATGTTTGCTAACTTCTTCTCTCATTCTAAGAGGAATTGTTCTTTCATCATGATACATACCACTTCTGAGCGCACCACCCCACATACCTGGAGATTGATACATCTCTGGAATAAATTTCATTGGAACATATGTAGCAATTTGTATATAAAAACTTTCATCTTTAAATATAGACGGAACATCTTTTGGGGTTTTTTCTACTCTTGCATACTGCACCCACATGTCTTGTGTTTGGAACTCTTCAGGGATATTTTTAACACAGCCAGCATTTATATTTACAGCCATACTAAAAAATTCTTTATCTCTAAATTTCTCAGGAATAAGTGGCAAATTTGATTTTTTATGATGAAGAGCAAAAAAGTTAGCCCAAGTTTCCTTATTTCTAAAATTGTCTGGGATCAATGTTGCTATATGATTTGCATCACTGTCATTTTTTGCATAAAAATTTACTGATGCCTGTGAAAGATATTTTGCGGGAATATCCTTTATAGCAGCAGGGTGTGCATAAATAACCCTACTAACAAAATCATCATCAACAAACTCATGTGGAACTTTTGACCAATCATAATTATACGCATTTTGAGCTGCATCTTTAATCCAATCTTCTCTTGTTTCTAATTCTTTTGCCATAGATCTTCTCCTAAACTTATTATTTTCATTTTAACTAAATATTTTGTTTTTGACAATAAAAACAATGCGCTAAACCACAATAAAACTTGTTTTTATCAAAAAAAGACAGACTTTTTGTCTGTCTTTTTGATTATTCACCCATTTCTTGATCGGTTGGTTCTTTAGTTTTTGCAAGATATGCTCTTCTTTGTTTTCCAACAAGGTCAGCAACCTTAACCCAGTTATCTCTAGCTGAAAAATTCTTTTGGTCTGCGTAAACTGTAAATGAACCATCAAATCTAATATCATGTGCACTCTTTACGGCATATGTTTTAACTCTAACTTCTCTGCAGTCTTTTGACAAGCCATCTTTTGCAACATTGCCAGTGCGATAATGATAATCACCCATATGGTCATATGCATATTCTTCTACCACATAAATTTCAAGCTTGCTTGGGCTTGTTGAATACACAAACATTTTGTCGTCATCAATCATACCAATAACTGGAGACAAACCTGTATGTGTTTCAATGCCAGGAAACTTAACACCTTTAGGATTGATTTGTGCAATATAAAGTTCGTGATTAACTTCTTTTGGTTCGCCCTTAATTTTT
Source organism: Clostridia bacterium (assembly GCA_045596905.1). GTDB lineage: Bacteria > Bacillota > Clostridia > Christensenellales > UBA1242 > RGIG1681. The sequence goes on along the minus strand of JAZODG010000021.1, from coordinate 1,767 downwards.
TGCTTAAGAGTTCTTTTCTTTTTTGTGCTAACAGCCACTATTGAATCTTCCATTTCTGGCATTTTTGCAACTTCACGAATAATATCTAAACAGTCAGCCAAAAAATATTCTTCATCAGTGATTTCTGTCAAACCATAAGAACCACCACCCCTGCCACTACTTCTAAACGCTCTATTTAAACCATCAATTGCAATTTTTGCACCAAGCATATTCATAACAATTTTCCCCTTTTTATATCTTCTAACAAAATATTAACATGTGAATCAGTTCTTTCAAAACAAATTTTCACAAAAATCAAATTATTGTTTCTCATTTTGTGCAGTTGTTAAGATTGGAGCATCATAAGTTTTATTGAAGTTTTTCAAAAATTCATCACTAGGATACACCCCAGCATTCTTTGCAGCTTCCATAAGCGCCCCATAAATTTGAGACTCTTTTGGAAAGTTGATAGAAAGGTTTGGAGAGATTCTTTTTTTAAGATTTGGCTCAAAAATGGTCTTTTCATGTGCAAAAATACCACCAACAAGACCAACTTTTGCGTTTTTCTCCTTTCCAATAATCTCATGACCGGCGTTAATCATATTTGCAACATTTTGTATTTGCTTTGTAATAATCTGTGCAGCAACCTTATCTCCTGCTCTGTAAGCATCAAACACAATCGGAGCAAGTGACGCCACAAATCGTGGTCCTTTTTGATAAATTTCTTCAAGCGCATCAAACACTGAACTTTTAAGTTTTGCTTCTAACATTTTTGTGATAAGTGTTGGATTGCCTGTGCCATTATATTCTGCCTTGGCAGCAAGAACAGCATCTCTGCCGAAATCAAAGCCACTTGCACCATTATCAAACAAATAACCCCAACCACTAAACTGTGGATTTTGAAGAACTTCACCATCTTTTTTAATCATAACGTTTGAACCAGTTCCAGCAATAACAGCAATGCCGTCAGGTGCATTCTTTACACCAACATTAATTGAGTTCAAATCGTCTCCAGCATTGGAAAAAGGAATATCTCTAAAATATTTGTTTTTAAAATAACTATAAACAAGCTCTTGGTGATTTCCGTTAACACCCCCAGCAAGTCCAAAATAGATTCCTGCAAGAGTCATTCCATTATCAAGAGCAATACCTGAAAAATCCATAAGTGCAGTTTCTAATGTTCCGAATGCCTTTTCAATACCAACACTATTTAAGTTCGTTCCATCATATTTTTTAACAGCCAAAACATCACCTGAAGTTGTTGCTAAAATAACTTCCGTTTTTGTTCCACCACCATCAATTGCAAGCAATGTTTCCATATCCATATCTCCTACCCCTTTATTATACCATATAAACTATTGCATTTCTAGGGGTAACGGCAATTTTTTGGCACAAAAAAAGAGATGAAATAATCATCTCTTTTCATTTTTATTATTCAGCAACTACAGTGTAAACACCATTGTTTTCAACAACTTCATAACCTTCTGTACCAAAGTTTGTGTTTGGTCCTTCAGCTAAATTGTTTACAGGATTGAATCCTACAAATGAACCACCGTTAATTGCTACAACTGCACTTCCTGTTCTATAAGAATTATCTAAACAGTTAACCATATATCTCTTATCGCTAAATTCAGAAAGTTGAACAACGTCAAATGTTCCACCATTGATTGTTACATTTCCTTCAATAATATAAATTGCAGAAATGTTTCCTAAATAGCTTCCACTTTCAACTGTTAATGAACCACTCTTCACATCAATTGCATAACAATCATTTGCTTTTGCTTCAAG
>JAZODG010000020.1:0-7294 GCA_045596905.1 Clostridia bacterium | reverse complement strand
AAAAAATAATAATTTTTCGCCATAAAATGTTTAATTTCAACACTTTAACATTTTTAAATTTTTCAGAGCAAAAAAAAGAAGAGATTTTTCTCTCTTCTTCCCCTTTCAAAATTTTTGCAACAAAAAAAGAGAGATTTCTCTCTCTTTTTTCTTTCTTATTAAACGATGTCAGCTGATTGTACTTGATCACCGAATAATTTCTTAACAGCACCACCGTTAAGAACTGCAGCAATAATAGCTACGAATACGATAGCTACAAGGAAACCAATTACAATGTTAATAAGATGAGCTTTTGCTTTCTTTTTTGCTTCTTCATCTTCAGCTTGTGCAAATGCAACAGCAACTTTAACACCAAGGATAATACCAAGGATAAGCAAGAATGCAGCAATAACTGGCAATACAATGTTTACGATACCAGAGAATGTCTTATAAGCTGAGTTAAGAATATCACCGGTAGCATCTGTAGTTGTATCTGCTAATAATGAAAAAATGTTTAACATATATATTTCTCCTTTCTTTATTTTTATCTAATCGACTGATTCCATACTAACACAACAAAATTCTTTTAGCAAATAAATTTTCACGTTTTTTGAAAATTTTTCATAAATTTTTAATTTTTCACACTTTAGCCATCAATAAAGGCAACTAGTCCACCCCTAATAGCGTAAAGAATAGATATCAAAACAAGAACCGTTACTGCGCCTATACAGAAATTCACCAAAACTTGATGCGCATTTGCCTTTTCGGTTGCGTCTTCTGCCTTTGCATATTTCACACCCAAAAAGATACCCCAAATCATACTAAGGAGCAACACAACGCCGATTGCATATGGTCCAATCAAGGTTATACCATCATAGAGTGGCGAAACTACATCTTCGCCTGTTTTAAGTAAAAATGATTTAATTTGTGAAACCAACATTTTCATACAAACACCTTTCCACTTTATTTTCACCTATAATAGTATCAAAATATTATTTTTGTGGCAACTATTTTTTTGTGTTTATTTTTAGTTTTTTAGATTATTTTTACAATTTAAAAATTTTAAAATAAAAATTGCAAACCACTCTCAAATTGTTTGCGGTGCATTTAAATATTTGTTATAATTCATTGTGATATATTATTTATATAATAGGAGGATTTTATGTCGTCTGAAAAAAAGAAAAATAAGTTTGGCAATTTTTTACTAAACGTTGTACTCTGTGCATTCTTTAGCGTTGCAGGTGGTGTTGCTGTAAACTATTTCCTTGGCGATGGAACATTTTCATTAACAACAGGAAGCGCTCCAACCATCATGTTTATTTTGTTTGCAATATCATTTTTATGGTTACTTTTGAGAGAAACAAAAGACGATGGTGCATTCAAAGGTCAAAAGGACATGGAAAACCAACACTTTGCCACCATGGATGAACTTAACAAGAACTTCAAACACTGCAAGTTCTCTCAACTTAAGAATCTTTCAATCACAGGTATTCCATTTAGATTTGAACTCAAGCATGGTGACTTGCACATACACTTCACTCCACCATGCCACGTTTTGATTGTCGGTGCATCTGGTACTGGTAAAACTGCTTGTTGGGTTGAACCTACAATGCAAATCTTAACAGAACTTAAAACAAAGCCATCTCTTTTCATCACTGACCCTAAAGGCGAAATCTACGCCCACCACAGTTTAAAGATGAAAAACCAAGGCTATAACGTTTTACTTCTTGACTTAACACAACCATATGCAAGTAAGAGATGGAATCCACTTGAAAATATATACGAACAATGGCAGCTTCGTAAACATATGGAAGAAAATATCTTAAAACATACCAACGACCCTATCAAAAACTACCCTAACCTTTTAAGAGCTGGTGAAATCAACAGCAGTGAATGGTATGAATTTATGGGTAGAGCTTTCAATACACTTCGTGAAACACTTATTGAAGTTGACGTTGAAAAGCAAAAAATTAAAGACGACTGCTTAGAAAGTTTGCAAGATATTGCAGGTGCTCTTGTTCCTGCTTCAGCAGACGCAAAAGACAGATCATGGACCGATGGTGCTAGAGACTACTTCCAAGCTTGTATGGTTGCTATGCTTGAAGATAGTGAAAACGACGCTCTTGGTATGACCAAAGATAAATACAATTTCTTCAACGCATATAAAATCGCAAGTAACAAAGAAGATGATTATAACGTAGTTAAAGATTATTTCTCAGGAAGAAATCCTCTTTCAAAAACAATCGAACTTTCATCAAACATCACACAAACAAAAGCACAAGTTACCCGTGACGGTTACATGTCAACACTTTTAACCAACCTTGGTTTGTTCTCAGATAACGGTATTTGTTATTTGACATCTTCAAACGATATCAAATTTACAGAGTTTGACGACAGACCAACAGCGTTCTTCATCAAGATTCCTGATGAAAGAGCAACCCGTTACAAACTTGCATCTGTTTGTATTGCACAATCATATAAAGAGTTCGTTCAAAAATCACGTGCTAACGAACTCACCAACGAAGATAAGATGGCTCACTTAAAACGTCCCCTCTACTATATCCTAGATGAATTTGCTAACATGCCTAAAATTGAAGGCTTGAACCGTATCATCACCGTTGCTAGATCTAGATGGATTTATTTAAACATGGCTATTCAGTCATATTCACAGCTTGACGACGTTTACGGCAAAGAAGTTGCCGAAATCGTTCGTGGTCAGTGCCGTGCAACACTCTTCTATGGAACCCCTGACCTTAAAACCCGTGAAGAGTTCTCAAAAGAACTTGGAAACCACACTATCAAAGTTGATAGTAAAACTAAAAATGAAGGCGATGGCAAAAACAAAGCTACCACATCAACATCAACATCTCTTCAACAAGTTCCTCTCATTCACCCATCAGAACTTGACAAACTTCCACTTGGAACAAACATTACAAACAACTTCCAACAATATCCTTGCCGTGCAATTGCAACTCCATACTTTAAGTGCTTAGACCTTTACAAGATTGGTGCAATGCCTGAAGAGTTTATTCCTGGAAGATCATTTAAAGAAAGTGATGTTTTCTATGATATCAAGAGAAGAAACAGTATCGTTCTTGAAAGCTCTGATTAATAATTAAAAGGAAAAATAATATGAAAAAATTAAGAAAAATTCTATTATCTTGTATGCTTTTCATGTTTGCTTTGTCATTTATTTCACTAGTCAAGCCAAAAGCAGAAGCAGTGGCTGCTGGTGAACCACCACAAGTGGGCAAAGAGCTCTATGCATCAATTTCGATAAGTGGTCAGACAATTGACACAAAAACACTTAACACAATTGATGGCGTAACCTATGTCATCACAAATGGAGCCACAACCCTAAACCTTAACTACCTAACAAACAACTATACTATATCACTTGATTACCCTGGTCATTTTTACTTAAACACCGTTGATGTGGTTCTTGAAAAAGTCGAAGGTGTATTCCCTTCTTCATTCACACTTGACGGAACGGTATTTAGTTATCAAGAAATCTCTGGTGCATTAGCATTCTATAAAACAGATGGTGAAATTGGTGGAACATCTATCCCTACACTTAGAACTGATTATGGTTCATGCATTAGTTATTTTGACAATGAAACAACCAGAACAATCACATTCACAACTTCAATCACTCTTGATGAAGCTGCTGGCACATCAATGGTTTCGTATACCGTATATCAAAATCAAGCCGTGCTAACAGATGAAATCAATGTTTGTTTCACAAGACCAGCTGTAAACTTTAACACAGATGATACAATTTCATTTGAATGCACCGGAATTGACGTCGGTGGAAGCACCTTTGTTGACACCAAGATTCCTTCAGAACATTCTTTTGGAAACGTTAAGCTTTCTTTCACAAATAACGATTACACTGAATCAAATCCACTCTATTTTGACATTAACCACAACGGATTTATTTATACATATAAACTTTTCAGCAAAATAGTTGGATCAGATGAGTTGTTATTCGTTGAATACTATGACAATCAAAAACCAGACTACAATAAGAGCTTAGCATCTGTTGTAAATGCATCCGGCGAAGCAATAACAAAGATTTATAAGTATATCGGTATGACCGAAAACTTCAATGAATTTATGATTGACTTCAACAAAACCGGACGTTATGAAGTTGCAGTTTATGACTCAACACACGTTCTTGGCTTGGTTGACGACAACTATTATTCAACTTCATTCTATATTAAAGATGAAAGTGCTGGTAGTTCAGCATTTGATAATGTTTATGTAATTTTCCAAACAATGTCAGATGAAGGAGAACCACTTGACTATATCGTTAGTGAATCAACCCTTAACAACGACGTTAAAATCAATATCAAAAACTTATTATTCTATTTTGAAAAAGACACCGTTTTGCAAGACGGCGACATTGTTTTAGACTTCACCGTAACAACCTTTGGTGGAAGCTCAAACATTCCAGTTACAACATCTTATACAAAAAAAGAACTTCGTGACTTGCTCACAAAAGACGGTGAGTTTTTCATGACCGTATCTGAAGACGCCTTCTACGAAATCACATTATATCAATGGCATGTGGAAGATTTCTTAGAAAATGGCGTACCCGTTCAAAAGAAAGTTAAAGGTGGAACAGCCCACGGCAAATCATATGAACAATATTACAACTTCTCTGTTGTAAAAACTCCAAAGATTTCGTATACAAAATACTTAACAAATGAAGAGTATGAAATTGTCTATGATGAAAGCGGAAAACCAAAAACAACAACAAAAGTTGCATCTGTTCCTTACACAATTGTTAGAGACACAAACAACTACAGAAACATCAAATCTTCAATGATGATTACTGTTAAGTTTGCAGCCCTTGCATCTCCAAGCGAAATTAAACTTGAAAAAGCATATATCAATAACTATTATATTGACTACGCTATGCAAGAAGTTAAGGTTGAAGAAGGCAACGCAATGGACTCAGAAGGAAAAATTGACACAACAAAATTCGTTTTAAACTTCTCTGGCGTTGGCGATATCACTGTAACCATCCAGCTTAACGGCAGAACAATAACTGAAGTGTTAACAGAAAAAACCGGATATTCATTAACATTTGAAGAATATGGCGTATATAACGTAAGCTTTATTGACTCAATGGGAACAACTGGAACAGCCACATTTGAGTGGTTAAAACCAGTTAGCGCATCTGCAAAAATCTTAGTTATATTAAGCTGCGTATTAGTTGCTGGCGCTGTGTTATTCGTTGTACTTGCTAGAAGCAAGATGAAAACTAGATAATATAAAAAAGAAATGCGTCCAGCATTTCTTTTTTTATGCATATAATTTAATATGAATAAAAAACCTGTGATTTTTATTGATAGTGGAATCGGTGGTTTATCAACCCTTGCAACTGCCTTATCTTTTTTAAATTTTGACTCAATTTACTTCGCAGACACTCACTTTGCCCCATATGGCACTAAGACTAAAAAGTGGCTTCAAACGCGTCTTAAAGACATTGTTTTTAAACTATCTGAAACTATCAAACCTCACTGCATTGTCCTAGCCTGCAACACTGCCACAACAAACACAATTTCAAACCTTAGGCGATGCTTTCCTGGCATTCATTTCATTGGCACCGAACCTGCCCTAACCCTAGCCAAAAAACTAGGTTTTAAGCACCCAATACTTATTGCAACACCACAAACAATTAAGTCAATTAAAACCCATTCAGCAAACTTTGTTTCTCTGCCAAATCTTGCAACAAATATTGAAACTTATATAACAAGTCGCTCATATCTTTCCTTATATAATATATTAAAAGACATTTTCTACATAAAAACTATATCAAAACCATGCGATTGTCTGATTCTTGGCTGCACTCACTATGTGCTTATTAAAGATTTGATATCAAAATACATTTCCATTCCTATCATTGACGGAAATGAAGGCGTTTCAAAACAAATCGCTCTTATTGTTAACAATAAAACCATTCAACAAAATCTAACAATACCTACTATCAAGTTTGTGTTTTCATCAAAAGATTCCATCAAACACGAAAAATATAAAAAAATATTAAAGCAAATACTTGCAAAACCAATAAAACTGTGTTAGAATGTTAACGATAATTATTGCAAAGGAGCAAATAAAGTTATGCCAATTATTAAATCAGCAAAAAAGAGACAAGAAGTTGCAATCAGAAACAATGAACGTAACAAGGCTGAACGCAGCGCTCTTGCTACAGCTATTAAGAAGTTCAATAAAGCTATTAGCGAAAAAGATGTTGAATTAGCAGAAAAATTACTTCCTGAAACATTCTCTATCATTGATGAAGAAGCTTCAAGAGGTATCATTCATAAAAATAAAGCAAACAACAAAAAAGCAGGTCTTTCAGTTGAACTTACAAAGCTTAAAGCAGAACTTGAATCTAATAAATAATTAAAGAGAACTTAGGTTCTCTTTTTTTTGTGGTTAAAAACTAAGAGAGATAGTTTTATCTCTCTATTTTTAATATAAATTATACAAATTTTAATTTGTCCTAAGTTAGAAACTGTATTATACTTAAATGGTGATTAATTTAAACTCATGAGGTTGATATGAAAAAAGGTTTTGATATTAAGAAATACTTAAAATTACAAACTGAAAATATTTTGAAACGAATTGATCAATTTGACAACAAACTATATATTGAGTTTGGTGGCAAACTCTTTGATGACCTGCACGCATCAAGGGTGCTGCCTGGTTTTGAACCCGATGCAAAAATTCAGATTCTCAAAAAGTTAAAAAATCAAAGCGAAATCATTGTAGTTATCAGTGCTTCTGATATTGAACGAAACAAGATTCGTGCAGACTACTCAATTTCGTATGATATGGACGTTCTTCGCCAAATTGACTGCCTTAGAGAAGAAGGTTTAACAGTTAGCGGCGTTGTTATAACGCTTTTTAATGAACAACCTTCTGCAATTACCTTTGCAAATCGCTTGATTAACAGAAATGAAAAGGTCTATTTTCACAGATTCACAAAAGGCTATCCAACAGATATTGAAACAATCGTTAGTGACGAAGGTTATGGCGCAAACCCATACATTGAAACAACAAAGCCGTTGGTTATCGTAACAGCTCCAGGTCCAGGAAGTGGAAAAATGGCAACATGTTTATCTCAGTTATATCACGAATATAAACGTGGAGTTAAAGCAGGTTATGCCAAGTTTGAAACATTCCCGATTTGGAATCTTCCGCTAAAGCACGATGTTAATCTTGCGTATGAAGCAGCAACTGTTGACCTTAATGATGTTAATATGATTGACCCCTTCCATCTGGAAGCCTACGGGAAGACTGC
>JAZODG010000019.1:0-4555 GCA_045596905.1 Clostridia bacterium | reverse complement strand
CGGGGTGAATTCGTTCCCGGGTCTTGTACACACCGCCCGTCACACCATGGGAGTTCGGAGTGCTTGAAACCGTTGGCCTAACCCGCAAGGGAGGGAGGCGTCTAGGGCAATACGAATGACTGGGGTGAAGTCGTAACAAGGTAGCCGTACGAGAACGTGCGGCTGGATCACCTCCTTTAAAGGAGTAGTGTTAATCACTACATCTTGTCGATTGAGAAACAATTTATTGTTTCAATAAAAGAGAAATTGTTAGTTCACTGAATTAACGACTTTGATGATCAGTAAACACATCAAAGTATAAAATCGCAATTGTTATGTGAAAACAAGAACAGCCTAAAAACAGTCTTTCAATATATTTATTAAATTTGTTAATTTCAAGACAAGCAGAAATGCTTGTCTTTTTTTGTGTCTAAAATTTTTGTTTCTTCAACTTGTTTTCATTGACTCTTTTTTAAAATTTGTGCTAATCTTATAATGTATATTTATGTAAGGAGAATTCAAATGAGAAAAAAGAAAATAATTTCACTAATTTTGGCAATTGTATTAATTATTTCTTTGCCAGTTGGTGTTTATTTCTATCCGGCATTATTCAAATCAAAAGATAATGAACCTGGTAATAATGGTGGAAACAATAACTCAAAACCAGGAGTTCAAGCAGGTGTTTCGGTTGTTTCACATGTTTTGGGTGCAGTAGCTGCACAAAACTATGAAATTTTTGACACTTATTCAAGTGCGTCATCAGCTGAAAATTATTCTGCTGAAGGTGAAGGAGAAGGTGAAGTTGAAAATTATGCATATACAGCGTTGTCTAAACAACAACTTCAAACATATTTTAATGCGCTTCAACAATGTGTAATTGTTCCAGCTGCTCTTGACTATGTTGCAAATTCTGCAGATTCAGATGTTTATCAAAATCCATTTGAGCTTAATCAAACATATTACTGCAAGGAAGTTGTTTCTGATAAAACACATGTTTACTACTATAAAGCAGAAATGAAAGATGAACTCATTAATCTCTATCTTGAAAATGAAGGTTATTTCATTCTTTGTCAAATTAGATATGATTTTGAAAATGATGTTTTGATTTCTGCAAAAACAATGGCTGACAACATGTTTGCTGAAATTGACTATGCATATAACACATTCACATGTGCTATGTTTGACTATAATGGCACATTAAATGATGTTTTGTCTGGTGATTTTGATGTTAGTGACATTATTCCAGATGAATATAATGTTAAATACAATGGAAACATTGCAGATAATATCAACAGAATCAGATTTGATGAAGTGTCATTGCAAAACCCTTCTTCAATGGAAGAGATTACTAAAACAGAAATTAAAAACTTCATGGCTAAGTTTGCCATTGGTGTTAATACTGACACTATTTTAGATAAGACAGATGTTGTAGTAAATGATTCATTCTATGATTCAATGGAATACTCAATGAGAAGATTAGACTTCACTATTAGACAAAATCCAGACAATCTTCTTGAATTTGAATTTATTTCAACTTGGGTTGGCGTTGATGATGCTGTTAAGTTTCTTGAAGATTTGGCTGCAGTCACAGATGTTGCAGGCAATACTTTAATGAGGAGTCTTGTTTTAACATTTAAAAACTATCTTGCAGATAATGCATCTGCTTATACAGGTTCTCTTGATTTTATTGTTCCAAATCCTGCAGATCCAACAGACCCAACTAAAAACTTGCAATTGTCAATCTCTAAGACAAATAAAGACTTAGATGCATTTATTGTTAGTATTGTTGTGGGTGATGACACAGATTCGGTTTTGGAATTGAGTTGTAAGTATGAAAATGGCGAACTTAAAGCGACAAAGAGAGAAACTTCACAAGAAAGCAGTGGTTACTTTGAACCAGATAGCTATTATTATAGAATAAACAGCGATGATCCAGAAAATAAATATATTGAACTTCAATATATCTATACATATGGAAAGATTGCAAATGTTCCGGAAACATTAACTGTTACTGAAGGAACATTCCCAGTAAAGGTCCTTGATGGTTTCTCTGTTACATTCGCATATGGTAATGGTGGTGTGCTTAATATTCCAGCATGCATCACTGAAATTGATATGTCATCATGGCTTGATGTTACAACAATCAATGTTGCTGCAGAAAATGCAAATTATCAAACCATTGATGGTGTGTTATATACAAAAGATAAAGGTGATGGTATAACACTTGTTAGATATCCAACATATGCAACACGCAAAACATATACCATTGAAGCTGGCACAGTTGCAGTTGAAGATGGTGCATTCAGGGGTGATGAAAACTTGGAAACACTCAATGTTCCAGCAACAGTTCTCAGTGGTTTAGAAGGAGACACTTTCTATGCTGTAAAGAAGCTTGTTGCAATCAATGTTACACCAAATGATGTTTATACTTCATTTGATGGTGTTGTTTACAATGCTGCTTGTGATACATTGATTCGTTGTCCAGCAGGAAAGAAGGGTAGCTTTACTGTTAGAACTGGGGTTACTGCTATTGCTGCAAAAGCATTTGAATATTGTAGAGAATTGACAGAAATTAACATGCCTTCAACTGTTGCATCATTTGGAGATTATGCTTTCCGTCTTTGTGAAAAATTAAACAAATTAACATTACCTGAAGCATTAACAAGTCTTGGTTCTGGATTCAGCTTTGATGGAATGACTTCTCTTAACGAAGTTGTTGTTCAAGAAGGTTCAGTTTTCACTGTTGATGAAAATGGTTTTGTTTACAACTCAGATAAAACAACATTATATTTCTGTCCAAGAAACTTTGTTGGTAATGTTACTATTGCAAACACTGTTACAACAATCGCAGAATATGCTTTCGAAAATTGCACAGGTATTAAAGATGTTGTTATTCCAGAAAGTGTAACTTTGATTGGTGTAAGAGCATTTATGTATTCTAGTGTTAAGAATGTTGACATTAAAGGCACAGTTGCAATTGATTATCAAGCATTCATGCGTTCATCTCTTGAAACTCTCACAATCCACGCTCTTGGCGATTTGGAACCACATCGTCCAGATCTTGAATACGGTATGGAATGGAATATAGTTGATGAATGTGTTAACCTTAAGGTTATCAACTTTGGTGGTACCGTTACTGAATGGGCTGCTAAGGTTAATGAAAATCAATCGGCAAATGAATGGTTTGGATATTATGATATTCCAACAATCAAAGTTGTTTGTTCAAATGGTGAAATCCCATATACAAAAGGAAGCTAAAATCTAAAAGACACCCAATTGGGTGTCTTTTGTTTTGAGAAAATTTCAATAAAAAAGACATCTTTTTCAAGATGCCTTTTTATTATTTAGAAACATATTTTATTCCGTTCCAGATTTCAACGAACATCGTCTTGATTCCTGGGAAGAATCCTTCAGAGAATGTTTCGCTCAAAATATCAACTCCTGCTCCATATCCTGAGAAAAAGAAGAATACGGTTAAAAGGGTGATGATAAGAATATATAAAATTAATAATACGATTCCGACAATTTTTAATACTTTCATAAACTTTCTCCTTTTATGCTTCGTTCATAGCTTTACGCTTTTCAACAAAGTTTTCGGTGTATGATACGCCATTAATCTTCAAGTCATTTAAAATTAAGATTTGTCTTGAAGCACTTACAAAGTTTCTAACATAATAATCTGAATTAAACCTGTTGAAGGTTGTTGTTTTTGGATATACTGTTGGAAGCTTAAGTTTTGGAATAACAAGTTTTGTGATTTTACCTTTTTGCTTAGAAATCTCAATTCTTTCACTTGTGAGTCGTTCAGCCTTTTTGGTTGCAGAAATAATTGATTGCGACTCAGCGTTATTAAAGATATTTAAGATAACTTTTGACTTTCCACGATATTCATTAAACTCTTGTTGCTTAATGAGTCTTGAAATGATGAATCTTTCATAACACTTGCTATAGCTTACAATTTCATCAGAGTTATTTATGTGGTCTGTGATTTGCAGTATATTTGAAACCGTGTCAGCAACTTCCTTTTCTGAAGTGTTAACGATATCATCTGTATAGTCAACCAGTGTAAGGGAAGGTATGATGAGCATTGTTTCATTTTTCTTTTTTACAATCTTTGTTATTTGAGAGAAGTATGAATGTTTATAAACATTTGCCATGATCTCAAAGTTTGGAGCAAGCCTGTCATACAATTCAAAGAACTCTTTTGTTTGTTTTTTGAACATATATGCATAGTTCTTTATTTCGCTAATGTAAAATTCAACAAATGATAATGGTATTTCTTTTTTATGATAGATTGATATATGTTTTGTTATTGCACGTTGAAAGATGGTTGCTATAACCATTAAGTTCTTTCCTGAAGACAAAAAGTCTTCGTCCGTTGGCAAATCAATCGCATAAATAGAATTTGCTATCATCAAATTATTCTCCTTTACAATATATATTATATGATTTTATTTCGTTATTTCCAAGCAATTTTAAAGCTTGGTGAAATTTATTTAAAATTTTTTAAATTTTTTAAAAAAGGTGTTGACAAATATATATAAAAGTAGTATTCTATAAAAGCTGTCGCAAATAA
>JAZODG010000018.1:0-26398 GCA_045596905.1 Clostridia bacterium | reverse complement strand
GACAAAATAAAAAATATGTATGAATTAAAAAAAATTCAAGAATTGAAACAATATCGATTTGATATTATAAAAGAATTAGTACATTATTGGCCAAAATTCAAAACTTGTGATTATGAATCAGAAGATGAAACAAGATTAATCTTCAATTTGAATAATTGTCAGATTTTTTCTAACACAACAGCTATACAACAAGAGACAATTAAAGATGTTGATGTTCGTGTTCGAAATGGCGAATTGGTTTTATTTAAAGAAATTCCACTAAATAGTCTTGGATTAAAAACAATCACACTAGGACCAACAAACAATACAACAAAAGACGGTTTAAATATCTTACTTGCTAAAAATGGTTTAAACATCGGCTCTGAGAATATTTTTAAATCAAATATTCCTTATAGAAATTAAAAAAAGACCTAATATTAGGTCTTTTTTCTTAAAATAAAATCGAACCAATAGTGGTCCGATTTTGTTATACTATGGTAGGACTGAGAGGACTCGGACCTCCGACCCCCACCTTATCAGGGTGGTGCTCTAACCAACTGAGCTACAGTCCTATATGGTGGAGATAATCGGAATCGAACCGATGACCTCCTGCTTGCAAGGCAGGCGCTCTAGCCAGCTGAGCTATACCCCCATATAGTGCCTTTATTTCAAAACGCTCCTATATAATAACAAACACTTACCCATTTGTCAATAAATTTTATCAAAATTTTACAAAAAATATTATTTGACAAAATCAAAAGATTTTACAGGAAAATTTTAAACAAAAGAAAAAGTGTTAGCTATTCAGCCAACACTTTCACTTCTTTATTTCTTTAAAAATGTTTTTGCAAACATTGCAACACCAGCAACAAGTGATGAAACTGCTGCAACAATAGCACCAATAACAATCTTAAAGTCAAGTTCAGCAACAACTTTTGCAGCGATGTTATCAGCGAATACCATAAAGTTTGGCATCATGAAGAACATTACGCCAGCAACAAGCAACAAGCCACCAGCAATATCGTCAAACAATCTGCTTGATTTTTTGCCAAATGTGTTGAGTGCTGTCAAAACAATACCTGCAAGAACCATTACATATGGCAAAAGTGCCATGAATGAGAATGATAAAATTGCAACATCATTTTCGCTGTAACCAAAAGCAACATTCAAACCTGTATAGCCTTCGTATTCAACAGTTCCAAGAACTCCAAGGTCTGTTGCTGGAACGTTAACAGTTGTTACAAACATCATTGCAAGTGCAACAACGCCCAAAACGATTGCCACGACAGACATGATTTGATTTAAACTAAATGATTTTTTTGAATTTGTTTTTTTCTTTGCCATAAAATCATACCCTCCTATCAATATTATTACATTTTCAGCCAAGTTCTGTCAAACTAAAACCCAAATGATTTTTGACTAAATTTTATTAAATTCATATAGTCCAGCTTCATCACACTGGCTCAAAAACTCAATAGCATATTCAACTCCACTCACAAACGCACCCCGTGAAAATGCCTGATGACTAACCTTTATAACTTCACTTTCATAATAAAAACTAATCTCATGTGTGCCAATTTCTTCACCACCACGAAGCGACAAAACTTCAGGTTTTTGACCATGTATTTCAGTGATTTTATCTTTGAGTTCAAGGGCTGTGCCACTAGGCTTGTCAACTTTTGATTTGTGGTGTTTTTCAAAAATCACAACTGACTCAGTTTTATCGTCAATAAGCTTCTCTAAACACGCTTTGATTCTTGCCACACCCAAAGAGAAATTCCCTGCCATAACAACTGGAACAAACTTGCTGGCTGACATAATTTTTTTAAGCTCTCCCTGTGTCTGCCCCGTTGCCCCAATAATCAGTTTTTTCTTGTTGCCCAAACACCATGTTGCTGTTTCAGCAGAATTTCTGCCTGTTGAAAAATCTATTAGTATCTCTGCATCATAACATTTGTTTAAGCTCTCACCTTTTTCAACTTCAATCACATCGTGTTTTTCTTTAAGTTTTGAGCACAACACCTGTCCCATTCTTCCTTTGCTTCCGATAATTGCAATATTCATACAACTATTATATTGTGATAATGTTCACTTCATGCAAAAAGGCCTTAACAAATTGTTAAGACCTTTTATTTTTAAACCATATTTGATTTTGTTTTGCTGTATAGCATTGAATAAAACACCATAAAGAACAAAAACGAAAAATCGAACACTCCGAAGTTATACATAAACAAATACATGCATGTAACCATTAAAAAGATGAATGTTTTTGATTTATTTTTGCTTTTTGCAAACATGACAATAAGTGACACTGCAAGAGCATAGAACGAAATTGCAAATAAGATTCCAAAATCAAGCCAGAGCCACAAGAACAAATTGTGAACTCTTAGTTCCAAACAATAACCAAGTCCCTTTCCAAAAAATAGTGTTTTTGCGTCTCCAGTGCAAAGCTCCAAAGCCATAGCAACAAGTTCTTTCCTTCCCCTTCCGTCTGCACCAGTCACTGTTGACATTCCATCGCCACTAGACGTAAACAACTTTGTGAAGAACTCCAAGAAGTTTGTGCCCAGCTGGTCATCAATAATAGCCACTCCTTCAACCATATATGGAGCATATGATGATGATATCCCCGGAATGCAAAAACAACTGCAAACAAGCGACACCCCAATAGCTCCCCATATCCAATAAGGACATTTTTTGTTTTTTATCCAATAATAAACAAGCAATGCAATTTCAATCAAAAACAAAGCTGTTTCTGCAACAAATGTTCCATTTATAAACAAGAACACATTCATGATAACAAAGCACACGCCAAGCACAATCTGTTTCCATAATTTTTCTTCAACCAAGAAGAAATATAAACAAAAACCAATCACACCCACAATTGAATATGCTGAATAGTTTGGATTCATAAACTGCATTGACAAACAGTATGGAGTGTTTGTAAAGCCCGGAAACCATTTGTTTTTGGCATCAATCAAACCAAAAATTGAATCGACTGACATTTCAATGATAAACACAAACAAAATAAGCTTAAAGTACTTTTTATCAACCTTAACAAATAACAAAAATGCCATAATATAGCTGAAATACTTTAAAATATAGTTATAGTCATCAACCC
Source organism: Clostridia bacterium (assembly GCA_045596905.1). Taxonomy (GTDB): domain Bacteria; phylum Bacillota; class Clostridia; order Christensenellales; family UBA1242; genus RGIG1681. The sequence continues at coordinate 23,298 of JAZODG010000018.1, read as the reverse complement.
CTGAAACAAGCAGAGACACCAAAAGCAAAACCCCTGACACCATTGCAAATATCTGAAAAAGGTCTGGCTTTTTAAACCTGATTTTTGTCAAATTGAATGCAAACTGAATAAACCATGTTACGCCAAAAAATATACCAATCATAATGCCTTGAGTTAAAAGCTCAAGCTTAAGCCCAACAAGAGCAAACAAACTGGCACCAAGTGGAGAAAGCACCAACCAAAATGCTAGCACTATATAGATTTTTTCAAATATAGCACTTGTTTTTGAATCAATCGAATCAAGAAACTTGTCATTTTTAAGTGCTTGTGAATCAATGTTATTTTGCTCCATCGTTAGCACCTTCTTCTTTTGATTCTGTCTTTTCTTTAACTTCAACTTTTTCTGTGGTTTCAACAGATTCTGTTTTATTTCTGTTTTTATAAAGCACAGCAAACAACATCATGAAATAAATAAACGAATATGACTCAAGTGGTCCAAAATTATGAATAATCAACACAAATGTTGCAAATATTGCAAACAAGAAAATCTTGTTATCGTCAAGCTTTCTTAAGTTCTTGATAAACGCAATTGCAAATAAAACAATGAGTGTTAAATACAATGCAAGTCCAATAAATCCAATTTCTAGTAGCATTTGAAGATAAACGTTATGAACCAAAACTTCATAGTTCTTTCCTGCACCATAACCAAACAAGAATGTCAATGGGCTGTGGAAAACATATCCCCAAATGTCAGACACATATGAACCCCTGTCGTAGCCGTCAGCCCCAAGAACCTTCTCAATTTCTTTTCCTGAAAATAATATTGAAGAATCACGAAGGAATGTTGTTCCAAAAACATTATCCATAATTGCCAAGCTTTCATAGAAGAAGTTTGCTGATGCTGAAGATGCTGCCCAAATATTTGGGAACAATATAAACGCAAAGCTCATAATAACTGAAATCGCAAAACAACCAATAATCTTCCATGGACACTTTTTATTCTTTATCCAATAGAATAAAAGAAGGAAAAATTCAGCAATGAAAACAGCGAATTCGCCAGCGTAACAACCATTAACAAAGATTGTGAAGTTTAAAATAGCAAAGCAAATCCAGAAAACAATTTGCTCCCAAATTTTGTTGTAATTTTTTATAACATACATGCAAAGCAAAATTGCAAGAGCAGTCACATAAGACGCATAGTTTGAGTTTGCAAACTGCAAAGACATTGGAAAATATCTCTTGCTAAAACCCGGCATAAAATTGTTAAGTGGGTCAATCAAGCCCATAATTGAACAAATTGTCATTACAAAAATGAAAACGAACATTAACCATTTATAATGTTTTTTATCTATCTTAACAAACATTACAAAACAAAGCATATAACACAAATAAAAGATAAATGTGAAGTTAACGGCATTATTCACTAAAGCAACCAAAATGAGCCATAATGCCATAATCATGGCAAATATCTGAAACAGATTTGGTTTTTTCCACTGAATAAAAATCAAATTAAACGACAAGTGCAACACTTCAACAATCAAGAACGATATCATGACCAAAAGCATAACGTTGAGCATGTCCATTTGTATTCCAATCAAACAACAAAGTGACGTAATAAGTGGCGACAAAATCTGCATAAACGCAAGAACCACAATGATTCTTTCAAAGATTTTATTCATCGCCTTATCTTTTTCGTCCATTTCAAATCTAGCTGATAATAATCCCATCTTTTGCTCCTAACTTTGGCTATTTCACCAAATTTTATTTTTCATAAATTTCTAACATTTTCTGTTTGTAACTTTGCACATCATTATATTCTTTTGAAAACTCCGTCAAATATTCAACATATTGTTTTTTGTCATTTTCAATAATTTCAATAACCTGTTCAGCAGCTTCTTGGTTTGAATCATATAAACTGCCCATTTTTTTGTCTTTAACAATTTCAACTGCACCATCAACTTTTGTTGACACAATAGGAATTCCTAGTGCAAACGCTTCAACAAGCGCCATCGGAGTGCCTTCACTAATTGAGCTCATAAGCAGAACTCTTGAAGACTTTAAAATCTTATATGGATTTTTTACAAAGCCCAAAAGTTCAATATTTTGAGTTAATCCATTGTCTTTAACAAACGCTTCACATTGTTGTTTAAGTTCGCCGTCGCCAAGCACCACACATTTTGTTTGTGGCCTTCTCAAAACAACTTCTTTCATAATCTCAAGTGCTCTTATTGGGTTTTTAACTTCTGAAAGCCTGCCCAAATAACACACTTCATATTTATATGTGTTTTTGTCAGTTTTTTCTTGCTCATAAAGTCTATCTAAACTGATGATATTGTGAAGCACTACTGACTTATCTTTGATTTTGTTTTTGAAATAATATTCATTCAAACACGAATTTGAAACACAAATAATTTTATGGAATCTCTTTGACACCATGGCATATAACACCGATTTTGGCGTGATTCTGCCCATATTTCTTTTATCACTTCCATGAATATGCGAAACAACCTTAACCTGTTTTGCAAATGCACTTGCAACAATACTAGCCCTAATATCATGCGCATGAATGATATTAGGCTTATACTCTTCCACTACCTTTTTCACTTCTTTTTTATTAAGCGAATCAATCGGCAAATATGGAACATTCTTTTCTTTTAATGCATTTTCAATCTCACCCACAGGCGAACAGTAAACCATTTGAACTTCAGACTCAAACATTTTGATAATCTGACAAACAACATTTTCTGCGCCCGAATACTTGTTACTTGCTAGAAGATGCAGTATTTTCATTTTTCTTTTTCCTTTTTGCTTTTAGTTTATTAACAGTTTTTTGACCGATTATCCTTTTGATAAACTGCAAGATTTTACTCTTGATTTTTGATGATTTCTTCTGCCATGAGCCATAATAATGATGAATTGCAACCGTGTTTTGCGTTTTTCTAACAACACCGTCACTCAAACTCTTTGGACAAAAATATTCAGATGCATACAAACTAAAGTCCAAAACTTTTTGGTTTTGGTTGTTGAGAACCAAACCAAACTTCAACAGATAGTTAGTAACTTTTTCACATACTGTTTCAAGATTTTGAGAGCCGTCATCGTTTAAAAAGCTAACATTTTTATACATCTCAAACATTTCTTGAATATATTTATTTCCCTTTTCACAAGCCATAATAAGTCCCGGAGCAATTGCATCTTCATTTTCAAAAGCCATGATTGCAGTATCGCTCAAAAACTTGTCTAGAGAAGCATAAAGTTCAACGTCAATATCAAGATAGATTCCACCGTGATTAAACAAAATGTCAAACCTTGCAGCATCTGCCACAAATGCATATCTTTTTGCTTCAAATGCCTGCCTTGAATATTTGCAACAATCGATATTTAAGTTGGATTCGTCCCAGCGTTTAATTTCATAATCTGGACAATATTTTTTCCATGATTTTATGCACTTTTCTGCAATTTTTGGCAGGGGTTTTCCACCAAGCCAAATATAATGAATAATTTTAGGTATCAAAATAATCACCACCAAACTTTCAAATTAACAAAAACTCATATAAAAACAAGTCTTAAATCACTTAAAATTATATATTAATTAATATTTTAAGTAAAGCAAATTTATATTCCAGCTGTTTTATCACACAAAAAAACACCAAGCAAAAGCTTGATGTTTTCTATTAATTTTCACGAAGTGCAATAACAGGGTCTTTCTTAGCAGCAGCTTTTGCTGGGATAAGTCCTGAGATAAGTGTCAACACAACACTAATCACAATAAGCACAACACTTCCAACAACTGGAAGGTTTGCAAGACCTGAAATGCCTGTAAAGTGTGCAAAAATCAAATTGATTGGGATTGTAAGCAAAAGTGAAACACCAATACCAAGCACACCACTGGCAAGCCCAATAATGAAGCTTTCTGCAGTAAACACACGTTTAACGTCTTTCTTAGATGCACCAACAGAGCGAAGTACACCGATTTCTTTTGTTCTTTCAATAACTGAAATATATGTGATGATTCCAATCATGATTGAACTAACAACAAGTGAAACACTAACAAACGCAATAAGAACATATGTGATAGCGTTGATGATTGTTGAAACAGTGCTCATAATAAAGCCTGCAACGTCCGTATAAGTGATTTGGTCATCTTTTTCAGCTTGTGCATTGTATCCATCAATAAATGCCACAACACCTTCTTTTGATTCAAATGACTTGATATAAATTGAAATGGTTTTTGGCTTTTTAACATCAATTTCAGCAATGCTGTTAAAGTCAGCGTTAAAACTTTCAATCTTTTCATTTCTATAATCAATCATTTGCTGTGTGAAATATTTTGTGTATGCCACACCAGTTCCAATTGAGCCAGATTTTGTTGTTTCATTGGTTCTGATAATACCAACAATCTTAACTTCGTTTTCGCAGTTATCATATGCGTTTTTATATGCAGCCATTGTCTTATATGTGCCTTGAGTTGCATCATAATAAGGGTTTGTTTCAATAAATGTTCCAGGATTGTCTGGGTCTTCAACCTTAACTGATTTTGAATATAATCTAAAATCAATAAACTTTCCGGTTCCGTCATCAACATAATAATCAGAAGCGTCTAAAACCTTATAGGTCTTTCCTATAATCAAATTAAAATCAATAGGGTCATCAACTTTTTTGTTTTCAACAACACCCTTTAATACCTTATCCATTTGTGTATCTGACAAAAGTCCTAAGCCATATAAAATATAGTCATCAAGTTCGTTGTTGCTGTCCAAAACCAAATATGCTTCGTTTGCATGTTCTGCATCGTTTTTAACCCAATCACCAGCCAAAAGGTCATATTGTGATTTGATAAAATCGTGATTATCAATCATTTCATGAAAGATATTCATGCTTCCAAACATTGAAGACATTGATGAACCACCTGACATTTGAGACATGTCAAAGTTGATATCAAACACACCAAACACTAAGTTCAAAATTTCTTGTTGTGTTGAAAGTTTTATTGTTTTGTTGTTTGCAGGGTCTTCTAATCTTTCAGCAATGTTATAAAGATTTTCATATTGATTGTCATAAATAAATGGATATGCAGCTTTTCTTTGTTCTAGCTTTTCGTCGCCGTTATAATACTCTTCTGCTGGAAGTGTTGTTGGTCTGTGAAGTGTGTAGCTTCCGTCTGAGTTTGCAACTGAAACAATACCGGTTTTATCTTCAAAGAAGAAGAGTGCATATTTTGTAATCATTGTCATAAGTGCCCTGCTGTTTGGGTCTGGTTCAACAGCAACCCCAGGCACATATCCAACATCTTCTTTGTCTAAGTAAAACTCTAAGCCTAAATCATAAGAGCGTTTAATAGCCGTAATATACTCTTTCAAATCATCATAGTTTGCTTCTACATAAGCATAAAACTTTTCAAGGTTGTTTGTACCCATGTTGTTTCCAACACTGTTCATCATTGTAGAAATGTTTTGTTTAACATAAACGCCATTGTCTGGGTTGTCTGCATTTTCAGACTCAGCCTGTTCAAGGAACATCTGAGAAACAATTGAAGCAAAGTCTATCTTTTTTGACTGAATAACTATCGGACTAGTTGAAAGTGTGTCTTCTTGCATTTTGTTAATATAGGTTGAGAACCCACTTGAAACAGCCAAGATTAACGCAATACCAATAATACCAATTGAACCTGCAAACGCCACAAGAATAGTTCTTGCCTTTTTTGTTAAAAGGTTCTTAAATGAAAGTGAAAGTGCTGTCCAGAAAGACATTCTTTTCTTCTTTTCTTTTTTAGCCCTTTGTTTATCTGTTAAACCATCTTTTACTTGAGCTTTGAGTTTAGCCTTCAAGTTCTTTTCAACTTCTTTTGTTTCTTCTTTTTCAGAGTATGGATTGCTATCACCAGTAACTTCGCCATCTAAGAGATTAACGATTCTGTTTGAATATTGCTCAGCAAGTTCAGGGTTGTGAGTAACCATAATAATGAGCCTGTCATTTGAAATCTCTTTCAAAATTTCCATAATCTGAACACTTGTTTCAGTGTCAAGAGCACCGGTTGGTTCGTCAGCCAAAATAATTTCAGGGTCATTCACAAGAGCACGAGCAATCGCAACTCTTTGCATTTGTCCACCAGAAAGCTGGCTTGGTTTGTTTCCAAGTTTGTCACCCAAACCAACACGTCTTAACACGTCGGTTGCACGAAGTCTTCTTTCTTCTTTTGAAACACCTGAGAGTGTGAGCGCAAGTTCAACGTTTTCCAAAACTGTTTGGTGTGGAATCAAATTGTAACTTTGAAACACAAACCCAACTGAGTGATTTCTATATGTATCCCAATCTGCATCTTTATATTCTTTTGTTGAAACACCATTTATGATAAGGTCACCATCGGTGTATCTATCAAGACCACCAATAATATTGAGCATGGTTGTTTTTCCACAGCCACTAGGACCAAGAATAGAAACAAACTCACTCTTTCTAAAACAAAGGTCAACACCCTTGAGTGCTTCAACCTTTGAATCTCCCATTTCATAAACTTTTGTAATGCCTTTTAACTTTAACATAGTTATTCTCCTAAGCATTTTTGCTTTAAATATAATAAAAAAATTATATTTTTTTAGCCTGTTCTTGTCAATACAAAAAAACTTAAAAAATACGAACAATCCCTGTGATTTGTCCATATTTTAAAAAATCTAATTATTATGCCTATTTTTACAATCTGAATATTTGCAATTTTCACAATGCGACTTTGATTTTTTATGCAAAAATTTTCGCCAGAAAATAACCCCCATAATAGCCAAAACAGATATAAGTATCACAACATCAATAAACTTCATATATGTTCTCCTTAAAACAATAATGAACCAACACCAAACACCAAACTTGAAAGCACCCACGCTGCCAAAATTTGGAATAAAACAGCAAACATTGTCTTTTTTGCTGAGCCTAGTTCACTTCTCATTGCCCCGATAGCACCAAGACATGGAGCTGAAAACAAATTAAACACCATAAATGCATATGCACTCACCTTGCTAAAACCAGCAAATATTCCTGATGCAAACATGTTCGATTCAACCCCAGCAACACCAGAGATAACCGTCATACTAGACACAACCTGCTCTTTTGCAATAAGCCCCTGAATTGCCGACACACTAGCAGCCCAGTTAAGTTCACCCAAAATCGGGTAAAAGAACCAACTAAACGCCCTGCCAATACCTGCCAGCATACTCTTTTCAATATCGACTCCATATCTAAAGTTCCAACCAAAAGAACTCAAAAACCAGATAAATACAGAACAAAACAGTATGATTGTTCCTGCCCTTTCAATAAACTCTTTGGTTTTATCGAACACGTCCCTTGAAACATATTTCACACTTGGCATCTTATACTCAGGCAGCTCTGAAATAAATGTGTTCGATTTTTCTTTATAAATAAACTTTTTCATCAAAACAGCACTCAAGATAATAACTGCAATTGCAAAGAAATATAAAGACACAGAAACAAGTCCTGAGTTGTTTGGGAAGAAAAACCCAGCAAACAATGCTATGATAGGAAGTTTCGCACTACACGGAATAAATGGCGTCAAAATAACCGTCATTTGTTTTTCACTTTTATCCTCAATTGTTCGGCAACTCATTATTGCTGGAACAGAACAACCAGTTCCAACAATAAATGGCACTAGCGACTTTCCACTCAAACCAAAAGACTGAAACATTCTGTCAAAAATAAACGATATTCTTGACATATAACCAGTTGTCTCAAGAATGCTAATGCACAAAAACATAATGATTAGCTGTGGAATAAACACAATAACTGCCCCAACCCCAGCAACAACACCATCAACAAGCAAACTTATTGACCAGTCCGAAGCCCCAAGATTTTCTAGGCCCCCACTGAGCCACCCACTAAACCTTTCAACAAGCGATTCAATCAAATCTATTGTAAAGTTTCCAACCACACCAACCGACAGAACATAAACACCCGTCATAATTAAAATAAAAATCGGGATAGCCAAAAACCTATTCAAAAACATCTTATCAAGTTTGTCTGTTATGGTCTGTTTTATTTCATTTTTTATCAAACATTTTTCACGAACTTTCACAATAAAGTTATATCTTTCATTGGCAATAACCTGCTCAATGTCATAGCCATACAATTTCTCAACAACATTTCTTGCACGTTTTATTTCTTCATTTTCTTTGTCTAAAAACAAAACATCTCTTTCAAGAGTTTTAACCATAACAAATCTTTTATTTGCAATTTTTAACGTATTTTCAATGATTTTTAACTCATTTTCTATGTTTTTAGGGAATATTTTGAGAATATTTTTTGTTTTTTGCGTTTTTTTATCAGCAATAATTTCAACCAGCTTGTCTATACCAACTTTTTTTAGTGCAGAGATTTCAACAACTGGAAGTTTTAGTTCTTTCTCCAAAATTTTGCTGTCAATTTTCAGTCCCTTTTTCTCAAGCAAGTCAATCATATTGAGCGCAACCACAACTGGAATATCAAGCTCCATAAGCTGAGTTGTTAAATACAAACTTCTCTCTATTGAAGTTGCATCAACAATATTCACAATCAAGTCAGGCTTTGACTCAAGCAAAAAATCTCTTGAAATAATTTCTTCACTTGTATACGGAGACAGCGAATATATTCCAGGCAAGTCAACAATAACAATATCTTTTCCTGAAACAGAACCTTCTTTTCTGTCAATGGTCACACCTGGCCAGTTGCCAACCTTTTGGTTGCTCCCCGTCAACAAATTAAAGAGTGTTGTTTTTCCTGAATTTTGATTTCCAACTAAAGCAACTCTCATTTTATCACCTTAACCTTAATATTTTTCATATCAGTTTTTCTCAAACAAAGCTCATATCCACGAAGCTCAATGCTAATGGGGTCACCAAGTGGCGCAATCTTTTTTATTTTCACAGTCACTCCACAAGTGATGCCCATATCAAGAAGCCTTCTTTTTAAAGCAAGGTTTTCGTTTTCAACATCAACAACTTCTGCAGTCTTTCCCACAGCAAGTTCACTTAGTTTTATCTCATCAATCTTTTGAGTCATAACTCCCCCTTGCACACTCAATAATTATTTATGCAATATTATTTTATAATATTTTTATTTTTTATTATTATTTTAATTATATCAAAAATAAAATAAATGAAAAATCGTTTTTAATGCATTTTTCCACTCCCCAAAAAACGCAAATTTTATGCAAAACATTTCTAAAAATGTAAAAATTATATTAATTAAAACAAAAAAGAACACTTTGTTAAGCGTTCTTTTCGTTTTGTTTTTCTTTATTTCTAACAGCTCTTTTATAAAGCGTGTGAAGTTTTGGTGTATTATATCTCAAAATCATTGTTGACATATAGTTAAGCAAAAGGTTAACCATTGCAATTGGAACAGACACTAGCCAAACATATTTTATTGGAAAAATAAATATAACAGAAAATCCAGCAATAATACTCAAAATATGTTCAAAAACACCTTTGTTTGATTCAATTAAAAATCTTTCAATATATTCTGGTTCGTTTGGGTTTAATACTTTGCTTTTGCTAAATCCCCCAAGTCCACCAAGCTCCCATGCTTTATCTTTCCATTTTCTGATTCCAAAAAACTCATAAACTTTTTGGTGCTTTTTTGTTACGTGATAAAGCTTGTTATCTTTCCCAAACCATTTGTTTGGAAACTTGCTTATTGTGAAGGCAATCAAGCCGTCAACTGCAAATTGATAAATTATTGCAACAATAATCGCAATGCCAATATAAAGTGGCGAAAAACCCATAAATGGCATAAAAAATACAATATCCACTGCAAACAAAAGCGTTGCAGCAATGGCAATAATTGACAAATATAAAGCCATTTATTTCTCCTTTGTGCTAAACTTTAAAGGTTCTCCGTAGAATTTTTCATAAATATCAACCCAAACCTTATAGTTTTCATTTTTCATATTTTCAACATTTTCTTTAACCGACAAATTTTTGTCTGGATAAATTGGTTTTGAAATATGTATGGTGTGTTGTTGAATTGGGAATCCATCTCCACCCATAACGTCACTGTCTTCCATTGTAATAAAGATTGGAACAACTGGAACATCTGCTGTCACAGCAAACTTGAAACCACCTGGTTTTAATGGTCTTGGTTTTCTATAGTTCCACCACAAAGCCTGTTCTGGATAAATAAGAACAAGGTCACCCCTTTTAAGCACTGTGTTCACAGCGTCTAAAAACATTGCCATAGTTCTTCTGTTTGAACTAAGTGGAAGTGTGTTGCAATTTTTCATAAGCAAACCATAAAATCCACCAACACTTGTATAGTTGCCTTCTTTTATGACTCTATAAAACTTTTTCTTTTTTTGATTTGACTTCATATAAACATATTGAGCCAAAAAACTATCAAAAGGGTTAAAGTGATTGCATGTCAAAATTGCACCCGATTTCAAGTTTTGCAAATTTTCAATACCAACCAAGTCCTTAATGATGAGTTGCTTTTGATCAATCATCTTAAACATAAACTTCCCAGCAGCCTTATATGCATACCATGATTTTATTTTGCTTGAAAGCTTTTTGTGTAAATAGTCAACTTGGTTTGGTAAAAGTTCTTTTGCTGGTGGGTCAATTTCAGGATCAACATCAAACTTTCCTTCAAGTTCATACTTTTCAATTTTTTCCAGAACATCAAGTCTGTCCTGTGCTTTTTCCATACTAAACTCCTTGCATAATGCTTTTGATAATGCCTGCAATTCTCAAGTTTTCTTCAGTTTCTTCTGCTTGTTCTTTTGTGAGTTGCATAAGCTTCACAGTTTGTCTTTCAGTGTTTTCTTGCATTTCTCTTGTGTAGCTTCTCTTAGTTTCTAATATATCATAAATAAAGCATGTTTTCCTAGCATAATTCCAGAAAATTTCTTCAAACAAAATTCCGTCAAGTCTCCAAGGCTTAAATGAAAGATTATAGTGAATCAACTTTGGTTTTGCTGGACGTTCAATTTCAACAGGAAGTGGCATTTGATTCCATGTTTCATCAATAAATGTTATGTGGCCCTTGCAAATAACATTCAAATAATCTTGGTCTTGGGCAACATTAAACTTGATTTGTGACAAAAGTTCAATAAAGATTTCTTCAAAGCCAATTTCTCTTAACTTCTTAAGATTCATCACAAGAATACCAGCATTGAAATATTTGTCATATTTTTCAACACCCACTCTGTTTTCAACATAATCTTTAAATTCATCACTCAAATATTTAACAGATTGATCAGGAATAGCCCCAATATAGTTGTCACCAATTTCTGTTTCATATAATTTAGAAATTGAATCATTAACAACAATGTCGCAATCTAAATATAAAGCCTTGTCTAGCTCAGGATACATTGTTGGTATAAACAATCTATAATAAGTTGACTTTGAATAATAGTCTCTTGTGTGAAGTTTTGTTGAAATTTTTTCAACATAAGGTGAAACATCAACAGACTCAATATCAAAAACATCTCTGCTATATTCAGCAAGAACCTTACTCTTGTTTTCAACTGAAATGTTATCCGTGTTCAAAATTTTAATATCATAATGATAATTTCTATCTGCATTTTGTTCAAGTGATTGAAGTGTTACAGCCAAGAAAGGAATGTAAGCATCATCTGAAGCAAAAAATATAGGTATGTTTTTTTGTGTAGTTTTTTCCATAAGTATTTTCTCCTTTTTCAACGACTACATGATATCAAACCAAGAATAAGTTTTGCAAATTAATTGGCAAGAAAAATTCTCAACCTATTTCCCATCATGGGAATTTTATTTTTTTCATTCCCACATTATGGGAATTTGATACAAAACCCCTTATTTTATCACGCTTTATAAACTTGATTATTACATAAAACCATGCTATAATTATTGTAGGAGTTATCACTATGAAAGATAGAAATATTAGAGAGATTGTTGCTGAAAACCTTATTGCACTTCGCAAACAAAAAGGATTAACTCAACAAGAAGTTGCAAAAAAACTTGCCTACTCTGACAATATGGTTTCAAGATGGGAAAGAGCTGAAGTTTCTCCAAGTATTGAAACACTTGAAAAGATTGGGGAATTTTATAATGTTCCCATTGAAAGCTTAATGAAAGAAAATTCTGTTAAAGACCCAAAGTATGAACAAGACCTAAGCCTAAAAAACTTCTGCACACTCATTTTGTTAGTGCTTTCTTTATGGTCATTAATCATCACCGTTTTTGTTTATTATGACACAATATTTGGAAGCAAGCCTTGGAAACTTTTTATTTTAGCTATTCCACTATCATGTTTGATTTTGCTTCCATTTAAAGGCAAATGGGGAACCCCAATTTATAGATTTGTTTTGCTCACAATCACAATTTGGACATTTATAACATTTTTATATTTGTTTTTGATTAAATATAATATCTTCTTAATTTTCTTAATTGGCATTCCAATGCAACTTTCGCTAATTGTTAGAACATTCATAAAACCACGAAAAACTATCATTAAGGACTAATTTCCACAAAACCACTTGAATAATTTTATAAAATATGCTAAACTAAATAGCATTTTTAACATATCATAAAATATTCAAAGGGGGAAAATTATGTTTTTACTTATAGGTTTTATTATTGCAACACTCATCAACGTTATTCTTTCAACCTTAAAGAGCGTTATTACCATTAAAGGTGGAAAAGTGGTTGCAAGCATTGTTAACGCAATTTCATATGGTTTCAATACAATTGTTATCAAAAGCATTTCAGACGTTGAGCTCTGGGTTGCCATTGTTGTAACGGTTGCAGCAAACCTTGTTGGTGTTTATATTGCGCTTTCAATCATCAAAAAATTTGAAAAAGAAAAACTTTGGAAAATCACTGTAAGTGTTGCAAGTGAAGATTTTGAAGGCTTAAAAGCAGACCTTCATGCAGAACATTTGCATTATATCAAATATGAAACAAACTATGACAAATACAAAGTTCTTGATATTTTTTCAAACAATAAAGAAGAAAGCAAAAAGATAAAAAAATTGATTTCTGCATACAAGGTAAAATATACCATAACAGAAAATCAAGGTTCACTTTAAAATAAAAAGGCTAACCAATTTCGGGTTAGCCTTTTTTAAATTCAATATTAATTTCATCACCTTTTATCATGCCAAGCTTATATCTTGCTTGTTCTTCTAAATATTCATCTGAAGTAACATTATTGATAGACTGTTCAACTTTTGCATTTTCAGCTTTGAGTGATGCAATAAGTTCATCATATCTAGCATTTTCACGTCTAACTTGACCAAGTTTAACAAACGAAATAACTGCAACACAAACAAGCACAGCCATAAACAGCACTGCAAGTCTAACAATGTTCTCAAACCTTTTTGTTTGTCTGTAATTTTCCATCAATAATCTTCCTTTTTGTTTTCACTAAGATAATTTTATTATAAATAAACGAAACTAGTCTGTCAAAGAAAAACTCAATACTTATTTTGATTAATATCATTCCGACAACCATTCCAAGCAGTCCGAACCAACAAAACGTGTAATTATAAAAATAAACACACATTAAATTATACACCATTCCAAAACCCAGCCAATAAACAAAGCAAATCAGGTTTGTAACATAAAGGTTTCTTTTAAAGAGTTTTATTATCAGTTTAACCAAAACTGAGCTTGCTCCAAAAATCAATCCAAGCCACACAAACCTAAAAAACAACTCAAGGTTTTGTCCTTGAAAAAACATTATTTAAAAACCCTTCCAAATAATGATTTCTTCGACATTTTCGTCATGAACATAAACCCATTAACCTTGCCATTAATCACAAGCATTTTCTCATCAGGCACAAGCTTCACTATCTTGAGTCCTTCGCCAAGCACTTGCAAAATCTCTTTTTCCATTTTCACAAAAACTTCTTTTTCAGTGCTAGACAAAACTTCCTCTGCCCCAAGAATATCAATAGATTGCCTGTTTAAAATCTCAATTTTTTGCATAGAATTTTCCATAATTCCCCCTAATTTATTATATTAGGGTAGACTTATCAATATTCAATGCAGTTATTCAAAGTCCTTAAACAACCCTTCGTTTTTATCCAGCAACTGCCTAAGCATTGTATGTCTTATTGCCGACGACTTATTCATAACCATATAATAAATATTGCTAGACTTGCCAATCAAAATAACCATCTTTTTTGCTCTTGTCACTGCAGTATAAAGCAAGTTTTTATTCATAAGCAGTGGACTTCCACCCATTATAGGGATAATAACAACAGGAAACTCACTTCCTTGACTTTTGTGAATTGTTATTGCATAACTCAAAACAATTTCATCAAGTTCAGCATATGAATAGCACGCCCTTCTGCCGTCATCGAATAACACATATATTTCATTGATTTGTTCGTTGATATCTTCAATATAGCCAGTGTCTCCATTAAACACACCTTCACCATATGTTGGATATCCAAACCTGTTGAACTTTTCCCATTCTCTGTCATAGTTATTCACAATTTGCATGACTTTGTCACCGACTCTGAAAATGCGTTTATGAAGTTCAATCTCTTTTTTATCTGGTGACGCTGGATTAAGTTTTTCTTGAATAGCAATATTAAGGTTTGTTGTTCCAGCAAGCCCTGCTTTCATTGGCGCAATAACTTGAATATCTTCGCTCTTGATATCGCCAAAATATCGTGGTATTCTTTCAGCCACCATTGAAACAATCTCTTTTGCAACAGCAGTAGGCTCACTTGTTGAGCTATAGAAAAAGTCGCTACTTTTTTGCTTCAAATCTGGCATTTCACTATTGTTGATTTTATGTGCATTTTGCGCAATCATTGAATCTTCACTCTGTCTATAAATTTGAGTGAGTTCAACAACCCTAAACTTTTGGCTAGCAATAATATCTGCCAAAACATTTCCTGCACCAACACTAGGAAGTTGGTCTTTATCACCAACCATAACAAGCCTTGTGCCATAGTTCACAGCTTTAAGCAAACTGCTCATAAGAAAAACATCAAGCATTGATATTTCATCAATAATAATCACATCAGCGTCAAGTGGATTGTTTTCATCTTTCAAAAATCCCCTGCCGTTTCTAGCAAAGTTTGCTTCAAGTGCCCTGTGAATGGTGCTGGCAGCTTCACCAGTTTGCTCTTCCATTCGCTTTGCAGCCCTTCCCGTTGGCGCCATTAACATGCATTTGAGTTTCTGGTTCTTGAATATCTTGAGTATACCTTTGATTATGGTTGTTTTTCCTGTTCCAGGACCACCCGTAATCACAACAACACCTTCACTAACACCTGCCATAATAGCTTCTTTTTGGTTTTCATGCAGTGTTATTTTTTCTAAGGTTTCATACTGTTCAATCTCTTGCTCTGTGCCTAAACACACACTATCAAATCCGTCTTTTATCACCGATAGTTTTTTCGCAATAAAATCTTCCATTGAATAATACTTAAAAATCGCATAAGCATCATTCCCTTCATGAACAACTCTTCGAACAAGCCCACTGATTTCAAGGTCAACAATCGCCTTTTCAATCATTTCCA
Source organism: Clostridia bacterium (assembly GCA_045596905.1). Classification (GTDB taxonomy): domain Bacteria; phylum Bacillota; class Clostridia; order Christensenellales; family UBA1242; genus RGIG1681. The sequence continues at coordinate 7,826 of JAZODG010000018.1, read as the reverse complement.
TATAACTCTCATCAAGCTCAAGGGTTTCAAGAGTTGTGAGTTTCAAACTTTCAGCATATGCCAATGTTGAGCCTTGCTTTTCAGCAATTTCACCAAGCACATACAAGATTCCTGCACGGATTCGTTTGTCACTGTCAAACTTGATTCCAAGTTTCATGGCAATCTTGTCAGCTGTCTTAAACCCAATCCCGTCAATATCTTCAATAAGTTTGTATGGGTTATCCGACAAAACTTCTTCAGTTCTATGTTTATATTTATCAAATATTTTAACTGCCGTGCTAATTGATATGTCATATTTTTGCAAAAACATAACAGCATCTTGCATCTTTCTAATATCTTTGTATGTGTTATGAATATCGCTTGCTTTTCTAGCACTAATACCACGAACAGCAACAAGTTTTTCTGGTTCATTCTCAATAATTTTTAAAGTGTCTTCTTTAAACATTTTAACAATGTTTCCGGCAGTCACTTCACCAACACCAGAAATAAGCCCACACGACAAATATTTAATTATCGCTTTTTCATCGGTTGGTCTTTCAACCTTAACCGACTCTGAAACAAACTGCACGCCATAGTCTGGGTGCATTTTAAATTCGCCTTCAAGTTCAAGAACTTCACCCACACCAACAATAGGAAACTTCCCTGAAACAGTTATCATTCTTTTCTCAGCAAAAAGCTCAAGAACCGTGTAACCATTCTCACTGTTCCTGTAAATAATATGTTCAACTGAACCTGAAATTATCATACCTATATACTATACCAACTTCGCTTTAAAAGTCAATTTTAATTATTATTAAAATAAACGACTAAAAACTAAAATTTTAAACAAACTAATATTATGAAGAGAATATTTTTATATTTTATGTCTATTTTTGCGTTATTTTTTATTTGCCCACACTGTCAAAAACCACAGATTCATTCGCACGCCACAACATCTCCAATCATGAGTATTGTGATTGATGATTTTGGAAGTTATGACGAATCGGGAGTTCAAACACTGCTGCTCTCTGACATTCCCCTGACGTGTGCAGTTATACCAAATGTTGACAACACAAAAAAACATATTGCCGAAATCTCAAATAGCAAAAACAAAGAAATAATCTTGCACATGCCAATGGAAGCTCACGTTAACCTTCCAAAAGACTGGTATGGCCCTGTTTATATTTCTTCAGGCGACGACAAAGACACAATCAATAACAAGTTCAAAGAATGCTTAAAAGATTTTCCAAGCATAACGGGTTTTAATATTCATATTGGTTCTGGCGTCAGCAAAAACAAAACAACCATGAAACACATTTATGATTACGCCAAAGAACACGGACTTTATTTTCTTGATAGCAGAACCATTGAAACAAATGCACCATCTCAAGCAGCAACCGAAACAGGTTCGTTTTATCTTGGCAGAGATGAATTTTTAGAAGCCGACAAAAACAAGTCTTACGCAAACGTAAAATATCGACTTTTAGAAACAGCCAAAACAGCCAAAGAAAAAGGCTACGGTATCGCCATTGGACACGTTGGTGCAGAAGGTGGTGAAAACACAGCAAAAGCAATAATCGACACTCTTCCAGAAATTGAGCGCATGGGCATAAAGGTTGTCACTTTAAACGAACTTTATAACACAATCAAAATTTGTGACAAATAACCAAAAAACAATAATCTTTCACATTAACTTAACAGTTTAAATTATATTTGATACAATCTTGTTAGGAGAAAATTATGAAAGGATTTATTATTTCAATTGAAGGAACCGATGGTTCTGGCAAACACACACAACAACAAATGTTGCTTAACAAATTAAAAGAAGACGGCCACGCCGTTTTTGACCAAAGTTTTCCAAATTATGACAGCGACTCATCAGCCCCAGTAAAAATGTACTTGGCTGGAGAATTTGGTGGCTCAAGCTCCCTTGACGCCTACCAAGCATCATCACTCTACGCAGTTGATAGAATGTGCACCTACAAAAAATCAATTGAACCACACTATGAAAACGGCGAAATTATCCTTTTTGATAGATATGTTCAATCAAACTTCATTCATCAATGTTCAAAGATTGATGACCCTGAAGAAAAACGTGAATTTATTGCATGGGAAGAAGACTTTGAATATAACTTGCTTGGACTTCCAAAACCAGACCTTATATTTTTTATTGAAATGCCAATAGAAAAAAGTTTAGAACTTGCACGTGCAAGAGCCGAATATAAAACCGGCGAACAAAAAGATATTCATGAAGAAGACACAACCTATATGACAAAGTCATATAACAATGGCTTGAATATCGCAAAGCAACTTGGCTGGACAATCATTCATTGCGTTGATGATGCTGGCAATCTCAAATCAATTGAAGAGATTCACAAAGAAATTTACAACCATGTAAAACCTGCATTAGAAAACAGATAAAAGAAAAAACACCCTGAAATCAGGGTGTTTTATTTTTGCTATTTATTAATAATTTTCAGCATTAAGTTCAAAGTATGCTCTTGGGTGAACACATACTGGGCAAACTTCTGGAGCTCTTTCGCCAACGCAAATGTGTCCGCAGTTTCTACATTTCCAAATGTGAATGCCTGTTTCTTTTGAGAATACTGTGTTCTTTTCAACATTTTCTAAGAGTTTAAGATATCTTTCTTCATGATGTCTTTCAATAGCAGCAACCATTCTGAACTTCGCAGCAATTTCAGAGAAGCCTTCTTCATCAGCTTCTTTTGCCATTGTTTCATACATATCAGTCCATTCATAGTTTTCGCCTTCAGCTGCAGCTTTCAAGTTTTCTGCAGTTGATTTGATTGAACCACCTTCTAAATATTTAAACCACATTTTTGCGTGTTCTTTTTCATTTTCAGCTGTTTCTAAAAAGATTGCAGCAATTTGTTCATATCCTTCTTTTTTTGCTTTGCTTGCAAAATATGTATATTTGTTTCTAGCTTGTGATTCACCAGCAAATGCGTCCATTAAGTTTTTTTCTGTTTTTGTACCTTTCAATTGTTTCATAATTTTCTCCTTTTATTTATATTCTTCAACATTGATTTCTTTTAAATTGTCACCATCAACCAAAATGGCTTGTTTTGAGATTCTCATCATTGGCAAATCACTGAGAGAATCTGAATAAAACGCTTCAAGCTGTTTACCTGCAAACATCTTGTTATATTGAACAACTTTTTCTTCGCCATAACAATTGTTTCCGTAAATTTTTCCCGTTTTAACACTATAGTTTGTAGCAATCCAATTTGTGATGTTAAGAGTGTCCATAATAGGTTTCAAGATAAACCCAAGAGACGCAGAAATAATAACATCATCTTCTTTCTTTTGTTTTGCATACCATTCTTTTATACCATTTGCTCTTTTTGACCAAAATTTATCAACTATTTTATCGATATTTTTTCTATACCATGGAACAAAGAAAAACAAACATTCCTTTGTAGTTTTTTTGCTTAAGACTTTTAAACCATAAAGCATAAAAACAATCAAAAACCACGGAGCAAATATCAATAAATATGGTCTTGAGAAAATCATATATTTGAAGAAGTCTGTTGAACTATCTCTCTTATAAATGGTTTTATCAAAATCGTAACCTACCATACCATTCTCCTAAAAGCATTATACAATAAAAAAATTTTTTAAGTCAATTGTTATAAATAACTATGTTTATTTATATGCCTATTTTTTTCTAAAAATCGCATATAACACACAAGCCAAAACTGCTAATAAATTAATCACTCCAGCAACAATATTTATTGGAGTAAACGCTCTTGAAAGTGCAGGCCTGTTGTTTGACACAATCACAAATTGAACAATGTCAAACACCAAAACGAAAACATCAAAAGCAACAGCCACACAAACAAAAACAAAAATTCCAAACAAGACTTTATCTTGTCTTATTCTATTCCATAAACTTTTTATCATTGTCTAATCTCCTGTGGGATATCTTCAAAGTTATCATATGCCGTAGCACCTGCTTCGATGTCTGTGATTGGATAAATTATTGATTGTTGCAACAAATTTACAGATACTGAAATATTGGTCTTTTTAACATAATGAATATTATCAATAATCATACTATCATTCATTGCTAAATAATTGGTTGTTCCAACTACGCCACCAACAGCAGCAGTGTTTGGGATATCTGCATTGTTATACGCATCAACAAATGAAAGGTCTGCGTAGCTGTTAAACACCTTTGCATAATAGTTATAACCAACCACACCACCAACAAACGCAGTTTTTGCATTTGTTGTTATTTCACCAACATACCCACAGTCATCAACCATACCAACTGAGATGACACGCGTCATAAAGAATGAGCTTTCAACGACTGAGAAGTTTGCTCCAGCAATGCCAGAAGCATAAACTGTTGACTTTGAGCTTTCGGCATGAACATTTGCCTTTGTTGTCGCCTTCACAATTTGAGCTGCAACGGTTTCTGTGCATTCATTTGTAGCAGCTATGCCACCAGCATAAACAGCTGCAACAACACCTTTTCCAAAAACAGAACCTTCGTTTTCACACTCTGAAACTTTGTTATAGTTATTGCAACAAATTCCACCAACAAAAACATAAATTCCATTTGAGCCTTCTGGAACGGCTTCAAGCTTTGATTCGGAAGACAAATCTCCATGATTAATAGAATTTAAAATTGAACCATTATTTGTACAAACAACACCAGCAACATTAGGGTGCCATTGTTTGCTTGAAATCTGAGAAAGTTGAGAGTAGTTCACTGAGTTCAAAATTGAACCATTGTTAACGCAACAGATTCCAGCAATATCAACCGTATCAGTTTCAATCTTTCCAGCTCCAGACTCACAGCTATCAATGGTGCCATCATTTACGCAAGCAATGTTTGAATAATAAACATTTGTTGCCCCACCATTTGACAAAGTCACATCAACCATACTTGAGCAATTTTTTATAACGCCACCGTTTGTTGCTGCAAAAAGTCCAATATTAACATCTTCATCAAGTGTTGCAGTTCCTGAAATAGAACCTGCGATTTTACACTTTTCAATACTACCTTTTAAATTTATTGCAATTATTCCATAATTTTTTTTAATATTTGCGTTTTTTATTTCAATGTTAACTGAAAGGTTAATAACACTTCCAGAGAGCTCTTTGATGAGCCCGTCTGGCAAATATTCGCCTGCATCAATTTTAAATCCGTTGCCATCAATCGTTCCAGCAAAATTTGCCGACTTGAAATTTTGGCTAAGTAAAATATCATTTTCAAGTTTAAAATATCTATCTCCTGACGATATTGCAGTCTGCAATTCCCTTTCAGTTGAAATCATTATTGGAGAATCTGCAGTTCCGTGTCCAATTATCGCTCCCATGATCAGTGGAGATACGCCCATCAATAACGACATTAAAATAAACACTCCAGCTAGGCAAAAACCTATCACTTTTTGCCTAAATGTAAATTTTTTCTTATTTATGGCAATATTTTGCAAGTCTAGACTTATTGAATATTCTCCACTTAAATTGTATATTTTTTTAATATTTGAGCAAATTTCATCATTTTTAAACAAATATTTATAGTTTTTACTGAGCAAAAATCGATTATCTACAATTGAAAGCATTTCAACAGGATAAACAAAACATTCATCACTTTGATATAGTCTAATAGCCTTTTTCGCCTTGCGTTTGAATGCCTTGTATATTTCAAAAAACTCTTTTTCTCTTTTATAGTTATGAATGGCCATCAAAACCTTTTCATAAGCTTTCAATATCTTATAACTGTTGTACAAATACAAAAGAGAAAGTATTGGAAATCTTCCGAAAGAAATATTTAAATCAGTATTTGAAGTCATGATAAAACTAAACGATTTTAAATCGTCTTTCTTGATTGATTCAAATAGCTCTTTTAGTTTCTCTTGTTCCATATTATTTCTTCATTTTAACTTTTCTATCTTCTGCCCACTTATCAAGAATGTCAAAAATATATTCTTCGTTCACGTCATTCTTTTCAACAATCTTCTTTAAAAGTGCATTTGATGAAGTGTAAACTTCGGCAAGTTTTTCAACACTTGCTGTTTCTTCTTCAAGTCTTTTTGCAATGTTGTCGCTGCCTGATTTTATTTCTTGAATAGCTTTTGAATTTTCAACAATATTTTCAGCAACATCTTTGTTAATAAAATCATTAACATTTTGAAGATTTGCATTATATTGATCCAAACTCTTCTTCAAATCTTTAAGGTCATAGTTTCTTCTTTTTTCTTCAAGCACATCATCAAGCTTCGCAATTTGTTCTTCTGCCTTTGTTTCAAGCTCATTAACAGCAGAAATTCTTCCTTGAATACTTTCAAACATGCTCATCAAGCTATCAACTTCTTCAGTGTATTTGGTTGTGCTTTTCAAAAACTCATCAACCTTACGTGTAAGCATTTCAGATTTTTCAGCTTGGTCAGCAAGAGTTTTATAAATTTGTTGAAGCTTACCCTGAACATCACCAGAAAACGCTGCATCAAGTTTGTCAACGTCATTTTTTAATGCATCATATGTTTCAAGAAAGTCATGCATATCATTTTGAATTGGCACAAGCATTTCTCTATAACCAATAAACGCGTCAATGAGTGCATTTACTTCACTATTTTCCATTATATTTCTCCTTAAATTCTTTTAATTTTTGTTTAGTATTTTTATGCATTGTTTTGATTGTCTCAAGCTCTTGTTTAAGCACATCAATAATAAGTTGTTGCGCTTCGTCATTTTCATCAAAGTCAACAAAGAACTTTACAATCTCTCCATCAAGTGAAGAACTAACTCTTCCTTGAAGTTGCTCAACAAATTCAATAAGTTTTGTATCGCCCGAAATTAAGAACTGTTCTTTAGCTTCTTGAACAAGCCCTGCCTTCCAAAGCATTATACCGGCATCTTTGTTTTTACCCTTAAACACATATTTTTCAAATGCATCAATCTTCAAAAGTTGTTGATTAACAACTTCACCGGCTTCAAACTTATTTGCATAAAATCTAGCGTTGTCAAATTGACCAAGTTTAATAAATTCATTGATTCTTTCTAATATGTCATTATCATCAAAATCAATTTTACTAATGATTGAAGAGAATCTTTCATAAGCAGTTTCGCCATCAAGCATTTCAAAATTCTCATTAAAGAACGCATCAAATGATTCAATCTGCTTGTCTTCATAAACAAAAATATTATGTTTTGCTCTTGAAACACCAACATAAAACAAGTTAAAGAAATATCTATAAACAGAGTTTTCATCAGCTTGCTTGTGATTGATGTTAAACAGCTCAAGTTTTTTCCATTTATCAAAGTTATCAGACAAAATGTTATATAGCAAAACCGTTTCTCTCTCTAACCCCTTGATTTCAGAAATTGTGAGTATTTCTTGTTTTTTGAATATTTTTCTAAGATTTTCTTTTTGCTTAAAATCAGTAACAAGAATAGTAAAGTTTTCAAACTTTTGGTTCTTAAGATCATCAAAAAAGTCTGTATCGTTTGTGTATATCGCATTTGTTGAAGTGTTTTCGTCAACACTTTCCCCTGATAAAACAAACTTGTGAGTACCAAATTGTTTTATATTAATTTCACTTAAACTGTCTAATATTTCAACAATTTTTTTATTATTTCTATAATTGCTTTCAAGCTCTGAAACATTGGTCACATCTTCGTTATACATAAGTCTTTTTAAATATGCAAAACTGAAATATGACGGATTAATCATTTGAAGAGCATCACCAACACAGAACATTTTTACAGAAATTTCTTTAAGAAGATTCAAGTTCACTTGAGTAAAGTCTTGAACTTCATCAACAATAGAAAGTGAATATTTGTTGATTTTTCTTATATTTTTTAACAATTTCTGT
>JAZODG010000017.1:0-21620 GCA_045596905.1 Clostridia bacterium | reverse complement strand
AAAAAACTACAATAAAAACAAGAAAACTGTTATTGTGGTTATGCTTTTATTTGTTTTATTGATAGGATATTTTATTGTTTCATTAAACTCAAATAAAGAACAAATTGATGACAATCAATCAGCAAATAAGTCAGTAGTTTCAACTGAAAAATATGAAGAAATGATAGAACAAAAATTAAAAACTATGCTTCTTGAAATTGATGAAGTAAAAAGTGCAGGCGTGATGGTTGTGTGTGATGGGTCAACTGTAACTCATTATTTGAAGAACAGTTCAACAACAACCACCACGTCTGAAAATTCGTCCACGCAGACAATCACTGAAGAGGCTGTTTTTGAAAAATCTGGTTCAAACTCAATGCCTGTTATTGAATATACAGTTTTTCCAAAAGTGGTTGGTGTGATGGTTGTTGTGAACAAGATTTCTCCTGCGACAAAATTAGCTATAATAAATTCTATTAGTGTGGTTCTAAATATTGATGCGTCATGCATAAGTATTGTATTAGATTAGCAAGGAGAGTTTATGAAGATTTTTTATTTTAAGGAGGATAATAGGGTGCTAACAAAAAGGAAAAAAATTTTTATTATTTTGGGTATGATTGTGCTTTTGGTTGTGACTGGGGGATTAAATTTATATTTAAACAAAGAAGACGTTGAACTTCAAACAACAACCACTTCTCAAATGAGCTTGCTTAGCAGTTACAGGGCAAGCAAGATGGAAACAAGAAATTCGATGCTTGAAATTTATGATTCGATTATTGCTTCATCAACTGACCAAGAACAAATTGTTGAAACCAATGCCTTGATTTCAGACCTTGCATCACGTATGGAACAAGAGACTGTTTTGGAAGGTATGATTATGGCATCTGGTTTTGAAGATGTTGTTGTGACTAACTCAGATGACAGCTACACAGTCATGGTGAAGTCAGACGGTCTCACTTCAGATGAAGTTGCGAAGATTCTTGGGATTCTTGTGAAAGAAACTGGGGTGTCTGCAACAAACGTTAAAATTTCATCAGTGTAAAAAGGCGGGGTGTCCCGTCTTTTTGCTTAGAAAAAATTGAGAATATTTATTTTATAAATATAAATTGATTTTGAGAAATCTTTGTGATATAATCAAAATATTATAAGACTGGGAGAGTATGTATGGCAAAAAAAGTTAAAGTTATTATTGAAGATGATAGCGAAATGAAAGATAGCGTTACTTATAAAAAGCATGTTGTTATGAGCATTGTTTCGCTTGCAACCCAAGAGATTAATGGCATTGCTTCAATCAGCAGAAAATCTGTTTCTGTTATTAGAAGTGCTTTCAGCAAGAATATTAATCGTGGTATTATTGTTGATTTTGAAAATAACAATGCAAAGATTGATGTTTTTGTTAATGTTAAATTTGGATATTCTGTTAAAGACGTTGCTTTCAGAGTTCAAGAAAATATCAAGTCAAGTGTTGAGTCTATGACTGAATATAAGGTTGAAGCTGTTAATGTTCACGTTGTTGGCGTTAACTTTAGTGATATTGAAAGTGATTTTGTAAGCTAATTTATTTTTGATTGGATTTAAGGGTAAATGGAAAATTTAACTAATGAGCAGATAATTGATATTATTAAGTTTTATGAAAAGTGTGGGGTTCCCGAAGAGACATATTTGTCTAAAGATGGTGCCCTTGATTTGTTTACTCTTTTAAAAATCAAACCAGAATTTGATGAAGACGGCAATAGAAAACTTACACCATATGAGCTTTTAGAAGTTCTTCCAAAGTTTGAAGATGGACATGAAGTGCCTATTGTATTTGCCATAAAACATAAAGCGAATAAAGTTGTTCATGGTGGTGCTGTTTCTGGTGAGTTTACATTTGCTGGTGCAAGAAAGTCTGATTCAATGGATATTTTGAATAAATTTAAGCAAGACTATTTTAATGCGATGGATGCAGTTAATGTTGGTGAAGCAACCAGAGTTTTCAATTTGATTGATAAGCTCACTGGTGGGCACGCTGAAGAAGTGCTTGGAGTTAAATATAACTACGAAATGTTTTATATTAAGATGAAAAGACAACTTCTCATTGACCTATTTGCAAACTTTTTAATCTTGAGAATCATGAATAGAAAATCACAGGTTAAAGAAGGCATTGTTAAAGCAGATAAACTTTATAAGGAGTTTGTTGAAACTCAAGAAAAGCAACTTACAGAAGCTGGTATTGGGGCTGGTGGCAATACTCCAGTGCTTGAAGATGTTAATATTGTTATTACTCAGGAAAGTGAAGATGATGAAGAAGAAAAGAAAACAGAGTTTTCATCAACAAAACTTAATCAGAGTGTTACAAAACAAACACAGGAAGTTGTAAAGCAACATACCATTGCTGAGAACATTGAATCGTTTATTAAAGAAAAATTTGAAAAAATAAAAACAATAAGAAAAACTTTTGGGATTGAACCTGAAAAACAAGAGCAAAAAGAAGAAACAAAAGAGCCAGAACAAAAAGTTGAAAAGACTGAAAAACTTGCTGCTGTTTTAGAATCAGATTAGACCAAAAAGTATTAATTTATGGAGAAGGTGTTATGAGTAGAAGAGATGCAAGAGATATTGGATTTAAACTTGTATTTTCATATAGTTTTGATAAAGAAGAAAATAATGAAGTTTTGGAAGAATATCTTGCTTCAGTTGATGCTGATGATGGCGCTTATATTAGAGAGGTTTATAAGGGTGTAACAAGCCATTATGACGAACTTGTTGAAGAAGTTTCAAAACACGCTGACAAATTTGAAATTGATAGAATCTATAAAGTTGACCTTGCAATTTTGTTGTTGGCAGTTTATGAAATTAAGTATATGGAGCAAGTTCCATTTAAAGTTAGTGTTGATGAAGCAGTTAACCTTGCACATAAATATTCAACCGAAAAGAGTGGAAAATTTATTAATGGAATCTTGTCAAAGTTTGTGAGGTAGACTGTGAAAACCTTAACTTTGTCAATCTTGCAATTTAATAGTTTTGTGAAAAGAATCCTTGATGCAGAGGATTTTTTGTCAAACGTTGCAGTTTTTGGTGAAGTGACAAACTTTAAAGTTTCTGGTGGAAACGCTTATTTTGATTTGAAAGATGAAAGTGCAATGCTTTCATGTGTTAAGTTTGATGCGTCAACTCTTAACATTAAAAATGGTGATTTGATAACAGTTTTTGGTAAGGTGAATTTCTATGTGAAATCTGGTAGACTTAACTTTATTGTTAGTCGTGCACAGGCATATGGATTAGGGGAACTTTATCAAAACTTTTTATTTTTGAAAGAAAAACTTGAAAAAGAAGGTTTGTTTAGAGAAGAAATAAAAAAGGAAATTCCAAAATACTCAAAACGAATCGGTGTTGTTACCAGTGAAACAGGAGCAGTAATCAGAGATATTATAAACGTTACTAGAAGCAAAAACCCATATACTGATATTATTGTTTATCCGTCAAAGGTTCAGGGCTCTGGTGCTGAAAATGAGCTTGTAGCCGGAATTGAATATTTCAACTCTAGAGATGACATTGATGTTGTGATTGTGGCACGTGGTGGTGGGTCACTTGAAGACCTTGCTCCGTTTAACACAGAAAAAATCGTTAGGGCGATATACAAGTCAAATCTGCCGGTTATTTCTGCTGTTGGTCACGAAACAGACTTTACACTTTGTGACTTTGCGTCAGACCTAAGAGTTCCAACACCTTCAGTTGCTGCTGAAGTTGCTGTATTTGATTATTTTGCGCAGGTTGAAAACCTGAACGTAGTTAATAAGAATATTTATTATTATATAACTAAAAAGGTGGGCGATAACAAAAAAGATTTGCTTTCAAATGAAAGCTTTATTTCAAACAATATTAGGCTTAAGATTGTGAAGGCAAAATCAGATGTGATTTCAAATCAAAAAGAATCACAAAGGCTTATCACAGATAAAGTGAATGCGCTAAAAGTGAAAATGGAAAACATGGCTTCAGTTATTTCAAAGATAAGTCCACTTGAGGTTTTGAAAAGGGGGTTTGTAGTTGTTGAAAGAAACGGCGAAAAGATTTCTACGGTCAAAACCATAAAAAAAGACGACGAAATATCACTTAGACTTGCTGATGGTCAAGTTGATGCTATAGTAAAAAATGTTAGGGAGAAAAAATAATGACATTTGAAGAATCATATGCGAAATTGGTTGATATAAAAGATAAGCTTGAGAGTCCTGAGACAACTCTTGATGAATCACTTAAATTGTATGAAGAGAGCGTGAAACACACAAAAGATTGTTTGAGTATGCTCACAGAAACCGAAGGAAAAATTTTGGTTATCAAAGCTGAAATTGATAAATTGATTGAAAAACCACTTGATGTTCAGGAGTAAAATATGCTTCAAAGTTTGACTATAAAAAACATTGCATTGATTGATAATTTAACAATTGAACTTGGCAACGGGTTCAATGTTCTAACGGGTGAAACAGGCGCAGGAAAGTCGCTTATTATTGATTCGTTAGCACTTTTGCTTGGCGAAAAAGCAGACAAAAGCTTGATTGCTTATGGTGAAAATTTTGCTAGTGTTGAAGCTGTTTTTTATACTGAATCAGATGAGATTTTATCAAGACTTGAAGAGCTTGGTTTGGAAAGAGAAAACACAATCATAATTTACAGAAAACTGTCTATTGATGGAAAGAATGAGTGTAGGGTAAACGGCAAGTCATTCACGCTTTCGATGTTAAAAACAATCACAACACCACTTATGGATTTGCATGGACAATTTCAACACCAAGAACTTTTAAAAGAGAGTGTTCAGCTCAAAACTCTTGATGAGTTTGGTGGCGTAGAAGTTAAGAAAATTAGAAATGAATTTAGAGATTTGTTTTATAGATTAAAGCAAATCAAAAAACAGCTTTCTGGCTTTAATTTTGATAGCAAGGACCGTGAAAAGTTGCTTGATATGTATTCGTTCCAAATTTCAGAAATTGAAGAAGCAAACTTTGTTTCTGGCGAAGAAGAAGAACTCAAAGAATTTAGAATGAAGGTTTTAAATCAAGAAAAGATTGCGGGCTGTTTTGACAGAATGAAGGGCATGCTTGATTCTGGTGGAATGGGTCAAGGTGTTAGCGAACAAATCAAAAAACTTGAAAGAGAAATGTCAGATGCTGTTAGGTACTTGCCAGAACAAAATGCTTTGCTTGAAAGAATTTCATCGCTCAGATATGAGATTGAAGACATTAAAGAGACTATTGATGACGTGGCAGGAGATTTGTATTTTGATGAATACACTGCGGCAGAAAATGAAAGAAGACTTGACTTGCTTTCTTCATTAAAAAAGAAATATGGTGCAAATATTGATGAAATTAATGACTATCTTCAAAAGATAAAAACAGACTATGAAAAACTGGTTAACTCGGCAGAGCTTATTGAAAAGCTTGAGAAAGAAAAAGAAAGTGTGATTAACGCATTGAATGTCAAAGCTTATGAACTTTCAGAACTTAGAAAAAAAGTTGGAGAAGAGTTTGCAAAAAGGGTTAAGTCAGAACTTTCAGAGCTTTCAATGAAGAACGCTAAGTTTGAAATCCAGTTTGAATCATGTGATGAAAACACTTGTGACGAAACAGGGTTTGATAGAATTGAATTTTTATTCACAGCAAACGCAGGTCAACCACTCAAACCATTAAACAAGGTTGCAAGTGGTGGTGAAATGAGTAGGTTTATGTTGGCAGTAAAAAATATTACAGCTGACATTGTTAGTGTAGACACAATGATTTTTGATGAAATTGACACAGGTATTAGTGGAGACACAGCAAACAACCTTGCTGTTAAACTTGCAAAGATTGGAAAGAATCATCAGGTTGTTTGTGTTACTCACTTGGCTCAAGTTGCTTCTTTTGGAAAGGAGCATTATTATATTAGCAAAGCTGAAAAAGATGGCGTAACAAGAACAAGCTTGGCTCATCTTGAAAAAGAAGAAAGAGTTTCAGAAATTGCAAGACTTATTGGTGGTGCTATTTCAGATTTCTCAAGAAGTCATGCAAAACTTATGCTTGAAGCTGGCGAAAATTTTTATAATAATTTATAATTTATAAAATTTACATAATTTAAAAATTAATGCAAAAACTACTCAATATGAGTGGTTTTTTTATTAAAAAATCTTTTAATTTGCACTTTTTTATAACAAAAACACTGTTGTTTCTATTGTGTTTGTGTTTTTCAGCTTTAACAATAATCAATCCAGTATGCTTAAAGGCAACAGAGTCATTTTCTTGCAGCCAGCTTGCTCATGCGACTTTTCCAAGTTTTCAGCAAATTGTTAAAACACTATTTAGAAGACAAGAAAAAAAGGCTGAGCCAGAGAATAAGGTTTATGTTTATTTGGGTGGTTATCCACTTGGGTTTACAATAAACTGCAAGGGTGTTGTGGTAGTTGCAATATCAAATGAAACAGTTGAAAACCTTATTGAAGGTGACATTATAACTCACATCAATGATAGCGAAATTTCTAGTGCAAACCACATAAGTGAAATTATTAATAGTCCAAATTATAACGGAGAAAAATTACAGCTTAATGTTGTTAGAAAAAACACTCAAGAAAAAGCAAGTATTGTTCCTACAAAAGATTCGGTTTTGGGTAAGTACAAGCTTGGCATTTGGATTAGAGATAATTCTGCTGGTGTTGGAACGATGACATATATTCGAAAAGATAACTTCAGATTTGGGGCACTTGGACACCCAGTGTGTGATATTGACACTGGTGCTCTCATGCCAGTCAACTCAGGAAATATTTTCAGATGCAATATTGTTGGATATAAAAAAGGCGAAAAAGGAACTCCGGGGGAACTCAAAGGATTGTTTTTAAGAAACGGAAGCATTTATGGTTCACTTGACAAAAACAATGAGTTTGGAGTTTATGGAACTTTTTATGAAAAGTATTTGAAGATGCTTGATTCACATGAAGTTGAAGTTGCAAAACGAAACAGTGTGAAGAGTGGCAAAGCACAAATAAGATGTACTATTGATGGCTCAGAGCCAGAGTATTATGATATTGAAATTGTAAAAACATATTTTCAGTCAGAAAAAAGCACCAAGAGTATGTTTATAAGAGTTACAGATAAAAGATTGCTTGAGACAACTGGTGGCATAGTTCAGGGAATGAGTGGAAGCCCGATTATTCAAGATGGAAAGCTTGCTGGAGCTGTCACACACGTGTTTGTTTCAGACCCGACAAAAGGATATGGTGTTTATGCTGATTGGATGATAGATAATTAATCGTTCAAAATTATTCAAAATTGTTAAAATAAGTTGATTTTTGTCAATATATGGGTATAATTATACTCATGGAAGAAATTGAATCGTATTTAAACATTAACATTACTTACAAAGACTATTATATTGAATATAATAGCGAACTTAATAGAGATGATTTTTCTATTGAGAAGTTTTATATATGCGTGAGCAATGACGTTGATATTATTCTTGCAAACCTTAATATCTTGCCAAGCAAGAGTGGATATATATTTTGGAAAGATGCGATATTTTTGTATTTGTTTGCAAATAAAACAAAGATTAGCATTTGCAATGACATTTATCCAGCGATTGCAAAAAAACATGAAACAACAACCATGTGTGTTGACAAGGCTATGAGAAGATGTTTTGAAAATGTTTTGTATTACGCATCAAAACACGAAGATAATTATATTTGTTTATATTTAAAAAATACATTATTGTTTCCACATAACAGTGAGATTATTGTGAAACTTGTGGAACTTATATCATCAAAGAAATTTCAGGAAAACAAGTTAAAACTTGCAATATAGTTTTAACTTGTTTCTTTTATTGCATAAAATATAATGTGAAAAGCTTAGTTTCGTTTAGTCAGGTTAAATATTATTTTTACAAACGCAGAAAGGTTTATTGGTGTACTGCCACATTATTTCTGCTGGGCGTAATTATTGGAATTGTGCTTGCTGTTTCAAGTGATAGATTTGTTGGTTTGCTTAAAACAGACGACAAAGTTTTGTTTGATTTTATAAAAGGCAAGGTCAATTTTTCATCTCAGTTTTCAGGGGTGTTATTAAAGTTTATTGTTCCCATGGCTCTTTTATTTTTGTTTAATCTGAGTCATTTCACAAATTTTCTGTCGTTTGTTTACTTTGTGTATTTCGGCTGTTTATTTTTCCTGAGTGGATACGCCGTCATCACAGAGTTCGGTTTTTCAGGGGCGATATCATTTATCGTTTTGGGATTTCCTGTTAACGTAATTATTCTTGCAATTTTGATTGTTTATCATGAGATATGTTATTCAAGAAGCATGAATGCAAAAAAGTATAAACAATGGAATCATGGATTTGATCATGATTTTTGGTTAAAAAATTTACTGGTTGTTGCACTTGGTGTTGTGTGTTCAATTTTTATTGTTGGTTTTTTATTGTTGGCATTAGAAAGCAGGATTTTTATGATATTTTAATTTATCTACATAATTTTACAAAATTTGACAAATAATACAGATAGGGAGAAAAATTATGAAAAAAACTATCTGGTTTATTTTGTTTGTTTTTATATTTAGTTTTGGTATTATTGGCACTCCAAAAGCCATGGCTGTTACCAAATCTAGCACTGAGCAGCCACAGATAACATCAAAGTCGGCTCTTTTGGTTGATTATCAAACTGGCACAGTTGTGTTTGAAAAGAACGCTGATGAAAGATTGCCTATTGCATCAATGACAAAACTTGCAGCGCTTTCTATTATTTATGATTACATTGACAAGGGAATAATTAAAGAAAATGATTATGTGGTTGTGTCTGAACATGCTGCGGCAGTTGGTGGGTCTTCAGCCTTTTTAGATGCTGGGTCAAAATATAAGGTGTCAGACTTAATCAAGACAGTTGTTGTTGCGTCAGCGAATGACAGCACAGTGGCACTGGCTGAGTTTGTGTGTGGAAGCGAAGAGACCTTTGTTGCAAAAATGAATAAGCTTGCAACTTCATTAAAGCTTGAAAATACTCATTTTGCAAACTCAACGGGACTTCCTGCTGAAAACCATTATTCATCAGCAAGAGATATGGTTGAAATTTATAAGACAGTTTGCAACAACGCAATGTACAAAAAGTTTTCAAAGATTTGGATGGATGACTTTGTGCACCCAACCGGAAGAAAAACTGGACTTGTGAACACAAACCGATTGGTTAAAACATTTGATGGAATCGAAGGTGGAAAGACTGGTTATACTGACAAGGCAAGGTTTTGCTTAACAGCGTCTGCGTGCCGTGGAAATACAAGACTTGTTGGTGTTATTATCGGAGCAGATGACAGCAAAACAAGATTTGCAGAAATGAGCAAGCTGTTTAGTTTTGGTTTTGCTAACTATGAAACCAAAGTGCTTGTTAACTCAGAGATTCCAGTAACGGTTGTTACAACAAAGAACGCAAAGAATAAGGTTACTGTTTATCCAAATAAAGATATTATTAATTTTGTTCAAAAGTCAGATGGATTTGAGTTTAGCACAGACTTTGAAGTATATGAGATAACTGCGCCGTTAAAAGCCGGAAGTGTGGTTGGAAAAATGTTTGTTTTTGATAAAAACAATATGGTTGTTGATGAAGTTGAACTTGTCACTGATTCAGACTTAATTGAGATTGGTTTTAAAGAGAGACTTGAAAAAATTGTCGGTTTATGGTAAAAATAAAGGGTAATATGAGACGTATTTGTCTTAAATTACCTTTTTATTTTTTGACTTAAAATATAAATTTTGCTATAATCAAACATGTAGGAGACTGATATGCTATTTTTAAGTTGGCTTGGTTCAGGTTTTTGGGATGTTGTTTTGGGCTTGGTTGCCCTTATGATGGCTGTTTTAGTTGCCATACCTTTCCATGAATTTGCACATGCCTATGTTGCTAAACTTGAAGGCGATTATACAGCCACAGCTTGCAAAAGATGCACCTTGAATGGGCTTGCACATATGGATTTTGCAGGATTTTTGCTCATGGCATTTTTTGGTTTCGGTTGGGCAAAGCCAGTTCCTATTGATGAAAGAAATTTCAAACATGGAAAAAGAAGCAAGTTTTTAGTTTCAATTGCAGGGGTTGTTATGAACCTGTTGCTTGGAACGGCATTCTTGTTTATCTATATGTTAATTTATAGATTTTTCCCAGAGTTTTATATCTCATCAAACTATGGTTATTTGCTTCAAATGTTCTTGGAGTTTTCATTCTTTTTAAACTTTGGTTTGGCAATCTTTAATCTTTTGCCAATCTATCCACTTGATGGTTATAACATTATTGAAAGTTTTTCAAAAACAGAAAATGGTTTTCTTCGTTTTATGAAACAATTTTCATTTATCTTTTTTGCAATCATAATTTTGACTAACATTTATGAAATTTATTATAACGTTGTAATCGGTGCAATCTTTGATGTGCTGGTGCAGCTGTTTAGTTTTATATTAGGATTTTAGATGGAAGAAATAATTAAGACAACAAATGAAGAAACAGACAAAACTTTGGAACCTGAAAAACAGGCTCCAGTTTTTGATATGACCAAACTTGATAAAAAGTCACTTGAAATCTTGGAAGAAACTGAAGAAGATGATTATAAATTTAAAATCGACCAGTTTGAAGGTCCACTTGACCTTTTGCTTCACTTGATAAAGATTACTAAAATTGATATTTGTGACATATTCTTGTCGGATATAACTGAACAATATCTTGAAATGATGAAGGATATTGAAGACGTTGACGTTGAAAAGGCAAGTGAGTTTATCAATATGTCAGCAACACTTCTAGAAATAAAATCAAAACACCTTTTGCCAAGAGATGAAGAACTTACTGATGAAGAAGACCCTGAACAAAGACTTATTCGTCAAATTGAAGAATATAAGCTCTTCAAAGAACAGGGTGAAGTTTTGGCTAAGATTGAGGACGTTAACAGGTTTTATAAAAAACCAGACAACTCAGTTGGTGAGTTTCAATATGAACTTCCTGAAAAACTTTCTGTTGAAGCGATGATTAAAGCATTCACAGACATAATGCAAAAAATGACAATCAAGGCAGAAGTTGTTCAAGAAAAGAAAATTGAAAAAGAACGTTTTACTGTTGCTCAAAAGATTAACCAAATAAAAGACTGGCTCATCACAAAAGAAAGATTCAAATTTAAAGATATGTTTGAAGATAGCCACTCAAGAAATGAAGTTATAAATACATTTTTGGCACTTTTGGAGCTTTTGAAAAGACAATATATCACTGTTGAGCAAAATGGGCTTTTTGGTGAGATTGATATTGTTAGAAATGACGATGAAAGCGTGAGACTTCATGATGATGGCTCAAGTGAATTTGACGGAGAAAAATAATGGAAAATTTAGAAAGTATTATTGAGAGCGTTGTGTTTGTTGCAGGTGAACCTGTGATGATTTCAGACCTATGCTTAAAATTTGATGTAAAGCAAAAACAAATTGAAAAAGCCGTTGCAAATTTGCAACAAAAATATAATGAAACCAGTGGTATTCAATTATTATGTTTTAATAACAAACTTCAATTTGCATCAAACCCTAAAAATGTTGACTATGTGTCATCAGTTTTAAACCCTATCAGACAAAGAAACTTGACAAAAGCAACCTTAGAAACTATTGCGATTGTGGCTTATAAGCAACCAGTTACACGTTTGGAAATTGAAGAGATTCGTGGCGTTAACTCAGACTATGCAATAAACATTTTGCTTGAACATAAACTTATTGAAGTTGTTGGTCATAAAGACGCTGTTGGAAGACCATCGTTGTTTGGAACAACCGATGAGTTTTTGAAGAGATTTGATATTTCATCAGTAAACGAACTTCCTAAATATGATGACCTTATGGCACAAATTGAAAAGATTAAAGAAAACTATTCTGAAAGTTTGTTTAATAGATTTGAGCCAGTGACACCAGTTGAAGAAGACCTTGATAAAAAACTTGCTGAAATAAACAAAACTGAAACTCCAAAAACAGATGCTGAATTATAAATAAAACAAAATTTTTAACACAAACTATGAGTATGCAAAACGTACTCATAGTTTTTTTTGTGGCAAGTTTGCTTGTTTTGATTCTAGTTTTTCCATTCAAAAGCAGAATTATGGCACATATAAACTTTTTGGACTTGAAGTGTTTTTATTCGGTTAAGGTGTGGGTTATCAAGATTTTGTGTGGCAAGGCTGTGATTGAGAATGAACACTTTAACATTGAAAATGAAGACACAATTTTTAGTGGAAAATATGACAAGAATTTTAAAGCCACAGCATTTGAAATATTAAAGAAGATTGATGTTAGAAAAGTTGAGCTGTTTTTTACAGGTGGGTTTTCAGAAAATTCGTTTTCGTCAGCAATAATGTGTGGGTCAGTTTTGTCGATTGTTGAAACACTATATGCACACCTGTCAATGATTTATGAAGATGTGAAAATGTATAAAGATATTGAGCCAACCTTTGAAGAAGATAATCTTGAACTCACGCTAGATTTTGTTGCAAGCATAAGTATTTTTCAGTTGGTTGTTTCAATAATAAAAGCAAAGAAACAACTTAAGAAATTGGAGGAGAAATTATGAAAGAAAAGTATTTTGGAAATAAGATTGAAGACATTATGAATTCTGCCATGGATAGGCTCAAGCCACTCATTGATGCAAATGTTGTGATTGGAAATGTTATTGAAAAACAAGGCTTGAGTATTGTTCCGTTATCAAAAGTGACAATGGGATATGTGTCAGGTGGTGGCGAATATTACTCAGAACTCAAAGAAATAAAAAAAGAAACAGAATATCCATTTTCAGGTGGTTCAGGTGGTGGTGTTTCCATTCAGCCGATAGGCTTTTTGATTGTGAGAAATGGAACAGTTGAGCTTTTAAAAATAGACTCAAAAACAGCCCTTGAAAAATTGATAGAAGTTGTACCGGAGATTGCAAAGTTTGCACAAAACACTTTTGGTGGAAAAAATAAAGATGAGAAAAATTAATGTTATATTTGCGATTTTAATGATTTTTGGTATGATTTTGCACTTTTTTCAATTAAAACCTAATGTTTTTGCGATGAAAAATGTGGAAGAAAAAGTGTCTGCAGAATCAATGATAACTATTGAATCAACCACAGGCAGGGTTCTTTTTAAGAAAGATGAAAACAAAAGATTGCCCATGGCCAGCACAACAAAAATCATCACAGCTATAGTTGCAATTGAAAATTGTAATGACCTAGATAAAAAGCATACAATCACAAAAGACATGACTGGTATTGAAGGTTCAAGCATATACCTAAAGTCTGGTGAAAAGTTGTCTGTCAGAGATTTGCTTTATGGCTTAATGCTTCGCTCTGGAAATGATTCAGCAGTTGCTATTGCAACTATTGTGGCTGGAAGCACTCAAAAATTTGTTCAAATGATGAATGATTTTTGTTTAAGCCTTGGTTTGACAAACACCCATATTGTGACAGTGAATGGACTTCATGATGACAATCATTTTTCATCTGCAAGTGACCTTGCAAAAGTGACAGCATATGCTCTTAAAAATAAGACCTTTTCTGATATAGTAAAAACAAAAGAAAAGACTATTTTGTGTGAAGATAACAATGAGAGTAAATATAGGATTTTTAAAAATAAAAACAAACTTTTAAAAATGGTTGATGGTGCAGATGGTGTAAAAACAGGTTACACCAAAAAAGCAGGGAAATGTTTTGTTGGTTCAGCAACAAGAAATGGAATGCAGGTTATTTCAGTTGTTCTGAATGCAAAATCGATGTTTGATGAATCGGCACATTTTATTGAAAAAGCTTTTTTGGAGTATAGGCTTGTAAAGTTGTTTAAGGCTGGTGAGATTGCAAAAATTGATGAGAGTGTAAAAACGCAAAATTGCTCAATATATTTAAAAAATGATATAATTTATCCACTTTCTAAGGAAGAAGTTTCAAAAATTAATGCAAAAGTTAATATTTTTGATAAGATAAACAAAAATGCACAAATTGGCACATTAGATTTTAGAATTGAAAATGACTTGCTTTTTTCTACGGAATTATATACTATTATAATAGATAATAGTGGGTCTAAGGATAGATTTTCCGATAGGCTCAGTAAAATCATAAAAGCGTTTTAAAATAAGGTATATTATGAGAATTAACAAGTTTTTGGCAAGCACTGGTCTTGCATCAAGAAGAAAATGTGAAGAGTTTGTCACAAGTGGAAGAGTAACCGTTAATGGCAAGGTTGTTTCTAACCTTGCTTTTGACGTGTCTGAAAATGATAAGGTTAAGGTTGACGGAACACCTGTTTCGGCTCCAACAAAATTTACTTATTTGATGATGCATAAACCAAAGGGTTATTTGACAACCGTGTCTGATGACAGAGATAGAAAAACAGTTATGGAGTTGTTGCCAGATGAGTTTAAGATGCTCATGCCAGTTGGAAGACTTGACTACAACTCTGAAGGACTATTGCTTTTTACAAATGACGGAGACGTTGCACAAAGTATTATGCGTCCAGCAAAAGAAGTTGTAAAAACATACAGTGTTAAGGTTGAAGGCGAAGTTTCACGCATTGATGCAGACGAAATGGAAAAGGGTGTTGAAACTTTGGACGGAACAAAGTTCAAGCCTTGCAAGATTAATATTATTGAAACCAAAGAAAGAAAAACAAAACTTGAAGTTCAAATCACTGAAGGAAAGAATCGTGAGATTAGAAAGATTTTTGATAAGTTTGGTTACAATGTTATTTTCTTAAAAAGGGTTGCTATCGGAAAGATTAAACTTGGTGGACTTACACGTGGAACTTGTAGATTGTTAAAGCCAAGCGAAATCGAATATTTAAAATCTATCTAGGGTGAAGAAATGAATGTATGTGTGATTGGTGGTGGCGCAGCTGGAATGATGTGCGCTACAATGATTGCTAGAAAAGGTCATGAAGTTAGTCTTTTTGAAAAGAATGAAAAACTTGGAAAAAAGATTTACATTACCGGCAAAGGCAGATGCAATGTAACAAATGCCACAGTTGGTGATGACTTTTTGAAAAATGTGGTTAACGGCAGAAAGTTTATCATGGGTGCGTCAACAAGATTTAACTCAAATGACACCAAAGCCTTTTTTGAAGACTTGGGTGTGCCACTTAAACTTGAACGTGGCAATAGGGTGTTTCCAGCAAGTGACAAATCTAGTGATATTATCAAAGGCTTAGAAAAAGCTATGCGTTGGGCAGGAGTTAAGGTGTTTTTAAACACACCTGTCAAAAAAATTTTAACAAACGAAGGTGTGGTTACAGGAGTTTTAACAGATTCAGGAGAGCTTCATTTTGATGCCGTTGTTGTGGCAACCGGTGGAGTTTCATATCCATCAACTGGTTCAACTGGAGATGGATATAACTTTGCAAAATCTATTGGGCACACCATTGTTGAGCCAAAGCCAGGACTATGTGCAATCATATTGAAATCAAATGAACTTGTGGGGCTTCAAGGCTTGAGTTTAAAGAATGTTAAGCTCATTTCAAAGCTTCAAGATAAAACTGTTTATGAAAGTGAAATTGGCGAAATGCTTTTCACTCATAATGGGATTTCAGGACCGATTGTTTTGTCGACTTCAAGCTATATTAACAGATGCAACTTGAAGGAGTTGAAACTCTATATTGATTTTAAGCCAGCGCTTTCAATTGACAGCTTACTTAATCGTATTGATAGAGATATTATTGAACTAAAAGCAAAACAATTTTCAAGTTTGCTTGAAGGTTTCTTGCCAAAATCATTAGTAAAGATTTTTGCTGACAGACTTAAAGTTTCACTTACTTCAAAAGCAAATCAACTTGATAAAGAAAAACGCAAAAAACTTGCAAATTTGCTTAAAAACTTTGAAATGACGCCAGATTCTCTTGAAGATTTTAATTGTGCTATTATCACTTCTGGTGGCATAAACTTGAAAGAAGTGAATCCAAAATATATGAAAAGCAAACTTGTTTCAGGACTTTACTTTATTGGTGAAGTGCTTGACGTTGATGCACTCACTGGTGGGTTTAATTTGCAGATTGCGTTTTCAACAGCAGTGACTTGTAGTAGTGATTTTAAAGACTTAAGGAGTTAAGATTATGTATATATTGTTTTATGGTTTAGCATTTGCTTTTTTGTGGCTTCCAACACTGCTTCACAGAACAAAAATTATCAATAAAAAGAACATGCCAAAAAAGGGTACAAAATGCATTGTGGCTAGCAACCACTATTCAATTTGGGACGCAATGCTTTTTCATGTTTATTTTAGCAGAAGATATAGAGCGCTTGCAAAAAAAGAACTTTATAAAAACAAACTGTTCACCTTTGTGTTGAAATCACTTGGTGGCATCCCTGTTGACAGAGACCAAATCACTCCTTCAACATATAAAGAAACAATCTCTGCATTAAATAAAAATAAGCAGGTTATCATTTTCCCAGAAGGCACAAGAAACAAATCAGATAATGATGAACTTCAAGGTGCAAAAACCGGTCTTGTTTTGTTTGCATCGAAAGGAGATGCGCCAATTGTGCCTGTTGTGATTTATAGAAAACCAAGATTCTTCAGAAAAAATTATATGATTGTTGGAGAACCTTTCAAAGTTGTTGGTGAAAACCCAAAAAGACTCACCAAAGAGGAAATTGACCTTAACGTTCAAAACTATGTTAAAGTTATGGCAGATTTGAGAAAACAACTTGATGAGATTGTTCAAAACAAAAATAAGAAGAAAAATAAATAAAAAAGGGCTATATAATCAGCCCTTATGCTCGGGTAGCTCAGTTGGTAGAGCAGCTGTCCCGTAAACAGCAGGTTCGTGGGTTCGAGCCCCATCCCGAGCTCCAAATATTATAAAAGCACGTTGAATTAAAACGTGTTTTTATTTTCTAAAAATAAATCATTTGAAATATGAAAAGTTTATATAAAAATAAAAAAACTGTCGTTATTGGCAATGTTTAACATAAAATTTCTCCTTATGTTATTTATATTATAAAAATTATTAGTTTAAAAAAGTAAAAATTTTTTTGTGAGTTAATGATATACAATATAGTGTCCGTTTTTTAGGATTGCAATAGTTAGAATTAAAAAAGTAGAAAAAGAGTGATAAAAATCACTCTTTTTATTTTGATAATTCAGTTAGTTTTTGCCAGATTTTAACCATTGCTAGAGTATCAAGTTCACAATACTTTAAAAGGTTTTGGCGTGCTTGTTTTTGCTCTTTTTTAGGTAGGTCTTTAATCTTTGGAAATAGCGCCATAGCTTCGCCACCATTGTGAACACCTTCAAGATTGTGATAGTCAAGTTCTGGGTCATTTGGAAACATTGCAGGCAAAACACTTTTGATTGAAAGAGAGCCACCAATTTCTTTTCTGTAATAACAGCCAGTTCTAAATGGTTCAATTAAATCTTCCATATGCAAGGTTAGGCCACGGAGCTTTGTGTATAGGTCAGGGAATGTGTCTGCAAGTTCATGAATTCTACCTTTTTCAAAGCCCATATTATATGCAAGAACACAAGAGCCAACTGGAATATCATTACATAAACTTTCTGCAATTGCTCGTCTTGGGTCTTTGCCACTTTCTGCCAAAAATTCTTTATGAATGAGTGGTCCACCTTCATATTCAATAATGTGAAGAGAATATTGGAAAGGTATTTGCTGATAAGGTCTTGTTCCAACATATTCAGGGATGACGGGTTGCATGGTTTCGAAATCTAAAAAGTATAGTGGATATTTTAGTTTGTCCAAAAACTTTTTTATGCCATCTTTGTCTATATGAGGTTCAAAGTTGTGATTTTGGAATTTGATTTGCATATCTTGAATATTTCCAAGATACCAACCAGTTGCTTCAAGGTCTTTGAATGAAAGAATACCCCTGTTATACCATTCAAGCTTTTTTGAGAAGTTGGTTCTATATAAATCAAATACAGATGGTGATGGGAGATGTTTTGAGCAATATTTCCAGAATCCACATTTATAAGGCGTGTGACAATTTGCTGAAATATCGATGGCGGGTTCGGTTTTATTTTTTAACATTTCTTCAGCAAGTTTGATTTGGTCTTCAACACTTGATTGTTCTTGAATTACAAAATTAGTTATATCTGTGATTTTAAATAGTTCATTAAGTTTGAGTGTTCCATCAAACACATAATCGCTATTAATATTTACAACATAAGTTTTAGTGATTTTGACTCCACAATGTTCAAGAACATATTTTTGATAAGATACATCAACAATATAAACGTAATTATCTTCATGAGTTGAACTTTTAACTTCGTAAATGGCATAGCCATTTTTTTCTTTTCTCAAAATATCTACAGCACAATATAAACCATTATATTCAAATGATGCTTCACAGATATTTTCTGTTCCATTTGAAATACAGTCTTTTGTTTTTTGAATCATAGACTTAATGTCAAGTGAGCCATCTTCTTTGTGCGAAGTAACTTCTGTGAAATCACCAAAAAGATTCATAGCAAGGTCGCCAACAACATTGCCGTTTTCCATTCTGCCTTTTAAAGCATCATCAAAAACATATTCATCAGGTTTAAATTTTTTAAGCCATGCAATTTTTGGACATTGCCACAAACCACAATATTTAGATTTACTAAAAAACATAGTTTTCTCCTTTGTTTGAATTTATTATAACAAATTTATTTAATAAGGTAAACGCTTTGCACGAATTTATAATAGTTTAAATAGTGTCCTTTTTTTTGGACAATGTGTGCGATACAATAAAGGCACAAAAGAAAAACTAGGAGAGTTTATGAATGATTTAATAAATGCAGAGCTTGCAGAAGTTTTAAGTAAACATAATATTAGTGATTTGAGTCAGAATGATTTAATGACAATATTAGAGGACGCGAAAGAAATTCAATTTCAAAGAGCTAGAAGTTTTGAGTTAGAAGAATTATCTAAAGAAAAATTTGAAATAGATTTTCAGGATATAAAAGTTGATTTGGGTGTTCCTTGGATTTCAGAAGATTTTATCAATGAGTTTGCAAGTCATATATGTGGACATAAACTCCCAAAAGATACAGTAATTTTTGAAAAGAATACAGGTGTTTGGGAAGTGTCTAAATCATATTATGGTTCACAAAAATTTGGAACATATAATTATCCAACATTGAGATTACTTGAAGCAACTTTAAATGGAAGAAAAATTCAAGTTACAACTGGAAATGGATTACTTTTGGAATCAGAAACAGTGGAAGCGTTAGAAAAACAAAAGCAAATGAGATTAGAGTTTGAAAATTGGATTTGGAAAGATGATTATAGAAGATTAAAAATAACAAAAGCTTATAACGATATGTTTGGTAGATATTCAAAAACAGAGTCTTTAGATGTTATTCCAACATACGAAGGATTAAATGATAAAATTGAATTATATGATTATCAAAAAACAGCTATTAAAAAGATTCTATCAAGAAAAAATTCATTAGTTGCAACAGAGGTTGGAACAGGAAAAACCTATATAATGATTGTTGCAGCAATGGAAATGTTAAATAAGGGTATTTCAAGAAAGAATATGTTTGTTGTTCCAAATAATATTGTTGGTCAATGGAAATCAATTTTTAATATGTTGTATCCCGAATCAAAAGTTCTTGTGATTGAGCCAAAGAATTTTAAAAAAGACAACAAAGATAAAATACTAAAAGCTGCTTGTGATGGGAGTTATGATGCCATCATTATTGCTTATAGTTGTTTTGATAGGGTTAATATTAATGCTGATTATATTGTAAAGGAAATAAAAAAAGAGATAAATGTTTTAACAAATGAAGAAGAAAAAAGTTCTGATTATCGAAGAATTAATTTGATTAATAAAAAAATTGAGAAATTAAAAAAGAAAATATGTTCGGTTGAAAAGGAAACTTCAGAAGATGAAGAAAGTATACATTTTAATGACTTAGGAATCACTGGGTTATTTGTTGATGAGGCGCACAATTATAAAAATTTAAGTTATGAAGGAACTATTCCATTAGTAAAAGGATTGGCTAATACTTATTCGAAAAAAAGTGAGAATCTTCTTGCGAAAGTAAGGTTTATTCAAGGGAAAAATGGAAGGGTTATTTTTGCAACAGGAACTCCTTTGGCAAATTCCTTGACTGATACATTTACAA
Source organism: Clostridia bacterium (assembly GCA_045596905.1). Lineage (GTDB taxonomy): Bacteria > Bacillota > Clostridia > Christensenellales > UBA1242 > RGIG1681. The sequence goes on along the minus strand of JAZODG010000017.1, from coordinate 1,576 downwards.
TGCAAACATACTTGCAATATGATGAACTTTGTGATGCAAACTTAAATAATTTTAAAAATTGGTTAAAAACATTTGCACGTATAGAAAGAATTATTGAGATTGATCCAACGGGGAATAATTTTTGCGAAACAAACAGAATATATCAATTTGTAAATTTACCTGAACTGTCAAAAATGTTCTCAAGAATTGCAATTTTTCATACCAATTCACAAGATGATTTGCCTGGAAATATCAATTATATTACTCAATCAATAGATGGTGGTTTGAATTTTAAGAAGTATATGCAATATATTGTAAAGCGTGTAGAAAATATTCATAAAGCAATGAAAATGAAAGTTATGTCATATTTAAAAAAAGATAATATGCTTAAAATTTGCACAGATGGAAGAAAAGCTGCACTTGACTTAAAACTTGTTGGAGTAGAACAAAACTTTGATGAATCTAGCAAGATTTGGCATTGTATTAGAAATGTGTTAGCAATATATAAAAATGATTCAGAATCTTCACAAATAATATTTTGTGATTATTCGACTCCAAAAAATGAAAAATATAATGTTTATCAAGAATTGAAATATAGGTTACTTTGTGAGGGTGTAAAGGAATCTGAAATTGCATTTATTCATGATTATACGAATGAAGAAGAAAAGTCTGTTTTGTTTGAAAAAGTAAATAACTCTGAAATAAAGATTTTGATAGGTTCAACAGTAAAACTTGGGGTTGGTGTTAATGTTCAAACAAGGTTAAAAGCGATTCATCATCTAGATATTCCATGGAGACCAGCAGATGTAACTCAAAGAGAGGGCAGAATTATTAGGCGTGGAAATTTAAACGATAATATAGCAATATTTAGGTATGTTGTAAAAAATAGTTTTGATGCATATTTTTGGCAATTGCTTGAATATAAGCAAACATTTATTTCGCAATTTTTGAGTGGCTCAGCAAATCAGCGCACAATGTCTGATTTAGAAACAAATGTGTTAAATTATGGAGCAGTAAAGGCGCTTGCATTAGATAAACCAGAAATAAAATTATATGCAGAAAAAGTTAATGAACTAAAGCTAGCTAAAATTGTTTTATTAAAAAGTATTGAGCGAAGTGAAGATATAGTAAATGAAATTCAAAGCTTAAATACTTTGAGTGTTTTATATGATGAAGAATTAGTTAAAATCAAGAAAATTAATGATACTTTAAAACAAATAGATATTGATGAAATTAAGAAAGATGTTGAAAGTGCATGTTCTTTATTTGCAGAAGATAATTATGAAATTGGATGCGAAGGGAAGTTTTTTGATTTTGAAGCAAGGGTTTTGGGATTTAAGGATGGTTTTGAAAAGAAAATGCAGTTAAGTTTTGATGGTTTGTATTTTTATATTGATTTGGGTGATAAAAACATTGGAAATAAAATTAGATTATTACATTTTTTTGAAAAGTTTGATAAAGAAATTGAAAATAAGCTAGGGCAAATTGAAAAATGTAAAACAAAATTGCTTGATTTAGATAATGAACTACATTCTATTGATTTGAGTGAAGAAAATATAAATAAACTCGAAGAAGAAGTTAAGACTTTACAAAATAT
>JAZODG010000016.1:0-59184 GCA_045596905.1 Clostridia bacterium | reverse complement strand
CTTATGATGAATCGTTTGAAAATTTATTCAAAATTACAAGCTTAAAAATTAACCTTCTATCTCCTGACATTATCACAAAAATAATGGAGCAAAAAAACATCTTTCCAATTTTGAAAGAAGAAAAACAAAAAATTTCTTTCAAAAATCAAGCAAAAAATTACATGTCAAAAAAAGTTATTTTAACAAAAAAACAATTCAAACATTTCTTCTTTTCTGGTCTATCTCTTTTACTGTTTTCACTCTTTATTCCATTCTCTTTTTTCTATTTAATCACAGGTTCAATCATGTTATTATTTTCAGTTTTTTGCCTATTTAAAAAGAATGAAAACTCATCAAGTTCTGATGAAAAATTTTTATCTGAAATAAAAAAATAAGATAGCGAAACGCTATCTTATTTTATGTTTAAACTCTAAGTTCAAGACCAACTTTTTTGATATGTTCTTCTAAATCTGCTCTAAACTTTTCAATTTCTTCACCTGACAATGTGTGGTCAAAACTTGCCAAATTAAATCTTAAAGTAACTGATTTTTTATCACCCAAAACATCTTTATTTTCATAAATATCAACAAGTTCATAACCTGTCATGATTTTAGATTTGAATTTTGAAAGCAATTTTGTAAGCTCAATATATTTCATATTTGCATCGCACAAAATGTTATAGTCAATTTCAACTGCTTGATATTTTGACACGCTCTTGATTTTTCTTGCATAACATGGAGATTCTGCCAAAGCAACAAAATCAACTTCAAGCATAACAACGTTAAATCTCTTGTCGATTGATTTTTTAACAACTGGATGAAGCACACCCATGTAACCATAATCAGCAATTCTTGATTTGATTCTAAATGAATTTACTGGATGCATGTATGAAACGGTTTCACCTGGTTCAAGGGCAACATCAACACCAACAATATTTTTTGAAAGATCAACAATTGCCCTTTTCATTTCTTCAAACAATTCAAATTCTGTCTTATTTTGTGAAGCGAACAAAATAGCAAGTTTCTTGTTTTCAATAACAGTGTTATCTTCGTTTAATCCTGAAACTACTCTTCCGATTTCAAACACTCTAACATCTTCGTAGTTGTTTTTGTTTTCATCTAAACATCTAATGAGTGTTGGCAAAAGCTCACTTCTGATTCCACTTTGTCCAGCATTTGAAGAGTCTAACAAATGAACATATGACTTCATATCAATTTTGTTTTGTTTATTAAAATCTTCAAAGTTCCACAAGTATGAATGTATTTCGTTTGCACAGTATTTTTCTGCAAGCATAAGTTTCACTGCATATTCATGTTCAATTGATTGAATCAATTTTTGTGGAGCACAATCAAATGCAAGTGGCTTTGGAACGATATTGTCATATCCATAAAGTCTTGCAACTTCTTCAACCAAATCTTCTTTGATTGAAACGTCTTTTGTTGCTCTAAATGATGGAACTGAAACCTTTAAGTTTTTACCATCTTCTTCAACACCAAACTCAAGCGCCTTAAGTGTTTTTACAATAAACTCTTTTGAAATATCTGCACCAGCAATTTTTCCGATAAAGTTAGGGTCCAAATCAATAACAATATTGTCATATTTCTTTTTATAGCAATCTGACAATCTTGATGAAACCTTAACATTCTTATCAATTTCTTGAAGCAAATACACAATTCTTGAAAGCGCAACAGGAGTAAGTTCTGGGTCAAGAGATTTTTCATATCTTTGAGATGAGTCTGTAATAAGACCAATTGCTCTTGATGTCTTTCTAATATTTTCACAATCAAATACTGCAGCTTCAAACAAAACTGAATTTGTTTCATCTGAAATACCTGACTTGAGTCCACCCTTTACACCAGCGATAGCAACAGGTTCTTTTGCTTCATCACAAATAAGTGTTGCATTCTTTGGTGGCTTATGTTCTTCACCTTCAAGTGTTGTCATCACTGTTTCACCATCAGATGACAAAACATTAATACCCTTTACAATCTTGTTGTCAAATGCGTGCATTGGAAGTCCAAGGTCAAGCATAACATAGTTTGTAAGGTCTGCAAGAAGATTAATATCTCTCATTCCTGCATAGTTTAAACGAATAGCCATTTCTCTTGGAGATTTCTTTTCGTTTACATTTTCAACACATACACTTGAGTATCTGAAACAATTTTCTGTTTCGATATTAACCTTTACTTCTGGCAAATTGTTATAGACTGATAGGTCTGCAATAGGCATTTTCTTAAGTGGTCTATCAAAAATCGCAGCAAATTCTCTAGCCAAACCATAGTGTCCCCAAAGGTCAGGTCTGTTTGTTAATGATTTGTTGTCAATTTCTAAAACAACGTCATCAATAGGCCAAGCTTCTTTGATATTTTGTCCAATTTGAACTGGCTCCAAAATATCCATAATACCAGTGTCATCAGCTCCAATACCAAGCTCATCTTCAGCGCAACACATACCATGTGATTCAACACCAACAAGCTTTCCAACTTTAATCTTTCCAGCAATAACACTTCCACCAACTTTGCAAACTGCAGTAATCATTCCAACTCTAACGTTTGGAGCGCCACAAACAATTTGCAATTGTTCATCACCAACATCAACTTTCAAAATATGCAAGTGATTTGATTCTGGATGATTTTCAACTGATAAAACTTTACCAAAAACAACATTTTGAATGTCTTTTCCTTTATATTCAACTCCTTCAATTTCAGCTGTTGAAAGATTGAATCTTTTCACTAATTCATCTGTTTCAATGCCAGATAAATCAACATAATCTTTTATCCAATTTAATGAAATCTTCATTCTTCTCTGTCTCCTTACATTTTTGTCTTAAATTGACTCATAACCTTTAAATTATTACTGTTTAAATGTCTAATATCATCAAGACCTGTTCTAATCATAACAAGTCTGTCAAAACCCATACCGAATGCAAAACCATTGTATTCTTCAGGATCAATACCACCCATTCTCAAAACATTTGGATGAATCATACCACATGGACAAAGTTCAAGCCAACCAGAGTTTCCACAGGTGTGACAACCCCTTCCTGAACAGAATGGACATTTTGCATCAAGTTCATAGCTTGGTTCTGTAAATGGGAAGAATCCTGGACGAAGTCTAACTTCAATATCCTTTTTAAAGAGTGCTTTAAGCATTTCTTTTTCAAAGTAAATAAGGTTTGCAACTGTAACATTTTTTCCAACAACAACACCTTCTAATTGGAAGAATGTATTTTCGTGTCTAGCATCAAGTTGTTCATTTCTAAAAACTCTTCCAGGGAAAATAACTTTGCATACTGGACCATAATCTCTCAAAATTCTGTTTTGTGCAGCAGAAGTTTGAGTTTTCAAAAGTTGACCATTGTCAAGCCAGAAAGTATCTTGCATATCTCTTGCTGGGTGATTTTTTGGCACATTTACTGATTCAAAATTATTATATTCTGTTTCAACTTCAGCACCATCTTCAACAATGAATCCCATATTTTTGAAAATATCAACAACTTGTTTTTGAATAATTGTTCTTGGATTCAATGAACCAGTTTTTGTGTCAACTGGCAAAGAATAGTCAAACTCTCTTGTATTTTTGATTTCATCATCAATAGCCTTTTGTGCAAGTGTTGCTTTGATTTCTTCAATTGATGCTTCAATCTTATTTTTAAGAGCATTAACCTTTTGACCAAATTCTCTTTTTTGTTCTTGTGGAACTTCTCTAAACTTTGCCATAATGTCGGTAATAATACCCTTTTTACCTAAATACTTAAGTCTTAAATTTTCTAATTCATTTAAGTTTTCAATTTTTGATGAGTCTTCATCATACTCTTTTTCGGTGTTATTTATAATTTCTAACTCCATTTTTCGCTCCTTTTTGTTCTATTTTGCGTTTTAATAAAAAATCTCCCATGTCCTTAATCATAAGGACGCTGAGAGATTTGCGTGGTACCACCTTATTTTATGACAAATTTTTGTCACCTTATTTAAGCATAACGCAGCTTTATCGCGAAATATATTTCTATATCCAGCTCCGGTGCCGAAATTCATCTGCAGTTCCGTTATCTTGTTTCCAGCCTAGACAAGACTCTCTAAAACTTTCCTGCAAACTACTAAATCACCTTCATAGCTTTTAAAACATAGCCAAATTTTAGCACAAACTTATAACAATGTCAATCATTGTTTTTTATTTAAGTCAAAAACATTTCCACCGGAAACAAGTTCTTGAGTTACAAGCTTTTTGTCTTTATAAAACACTTTAAAAGTTTTTGCTTTTTCATTTGAACTTATCACATCAAATGTTTCCCCGTCAACAACAAGCGCTGCACATTCATCACAACAAATAGCTGTCTTGCTTGGTTTATACTTTAAAAATCTTACCATATCATTTGGTCTTTCTGACTCAGAATAATGTGGCGCATAAACTATATCAATTAAAGATAAACCTTTAACACATGTATATTTGATTTGTTCTTTATATTTTCTTGAGTCTGAACAACCACAAGCACTGCAGATAATAGACCCAGCAGACAAACCAACAATAACTTTATTTTGATTTGCATGCTCATATATTTTTTTATCAAGCCCATATTTCTTTATTTGATTCATATAAAGCAAAGTGTTTCCACCACCCAAATACAAAATATCAGCTCTCTTAAACTTGCTATCAACTGTCTTCGTGTTCTCAAATTCATCATAATGCAAATACTCACATTGAACACCAAGTTGCATATAGCATTTTTTGATAAAAGAATAGTAATAGTTCGATTTTATAGTAAACCCTATAAAGAGCAGTCTTGGGTGCGCCTTGCCAGACATTTTAACAACTTTTTCATCAATACGTTTTAAGTTGTATTCTTTGTCTTCGCCAGCACCATAACTTCCACCACCAATCAAAACAAGTTTCATGATAGTCTCCTAAAATTCAATATGCTTAATGCCCTTTTTGTTAGACATTTTATAAACAACAAATTTTCTTCCGATTGAGCAAACTTCTTCAGCCTTAAGTTTTTCTGCTGTTTCTTTCAAATAATCTTTCGCTGTAGCCTCAGCACCTTCCAAAACTGACACCTTAACCATTTCATGTGAAAATAATTGTTTGTCAATCTGTTCTAAAATATTATCTGTCAATCCATCTTTTCCAATAATCATAGTCGCATCAATTGAAGAAGCATAACTTCTTAATTTTGCTCTTTGTTTTGAATTTAACATAAATTACTCCTTAATTTCAAAATCAATATCTTTAATTCTAATGGTTGAAAATTCATCAGCACCACGTTTCTTTAATTCCTTAATAATACCCTTGTCTTTAAGCACTTTTTGGAAATATGAGAAAGATTGGAAATCTGATAAAACAACACCCCTAACAAGCTCATCAATAAATCCACCAACAACCTCAAATGAACCATCATCATGTCTGATAATTTCCCACCTGTTTGGATTTGGTCTTTCATAAACAAATGGTTCATACTCAAGTTTTTGTTTTGGTGGCAATGTTTTAAGAAGCTCAATGGTCTTATTCAAAAGTTCATCAAGATTATTGTTTGAAACAGCTGAAACTTCAACTATTTCATATTTTTTCTTGAGCTTAGAAACTTTTGATTTGAAGTTCTTAATTTTAGCTTCATCGTCAACCAAATCAATCTTGTTTAAAACAATAATTTGTGGAAGTGCTTCAACATTGTTTCCGTGTTTTTTAAGTTCATTATTTACAACTTTAAAGTCTTCATAAGGATCTCTATCTTCACTTCCTGAGATATCAATAACATGCAAAAGGATTCTTGTTCTTTCAATGTGTCTTAAGAAATAATGTCCAAGACCAACACCTTCACTAGCACCTTCAATAAGTCCAGGAATATCGGCAATAACAAATGAAGAACCACCATATTTGCAAACACCAATATTTGGTGCAAGTGTTGTGAAGTGATAGTTCGCAATCTTTGGTTTTGCATTTGTAAGCATTGATAAAATTGTGCTTTTTCCAACATTTGGAAAACCAATCAAACCAACGTCAGCAATTGTTTTAAGTTCCAAAATAACTTCTTTTTCTTCACAAATTTGTCCTGTTTGAGAAAATGATGGACGTTGTCTGGTTGATGACTTGAATCTAGCATTACCAAGACCACCCAAACCACCTTTTAAAACAGTTATTGTGCTGCCGTCTTCAAACATATCAGCAATAATATTATTTGTTTCATTATCTCTGATAACAGTTCCACATGGAACCTTGATAATTAAGTCTTCGCCATTCTTTCCACGCATATTTCTGCTGCTTCCGTTAACGCCACGTTCAGCTCTAAAATGCTTTGTGAATCTAAAATCAATCAAGCTATCGATAGATTTGTCGGCAACAAAAACAATGGAACCACCGTTTCCACCATCTCCACCATCTGGACCACCTTTTTCAACATACTTTTCTGTGTGAAAACTTGTCTTGCCGTTTCCACCATCTCCAGCTTTTATGAAAATTTTAACTCTATCAAGATACATAATAATCTCCTATTTGCTCTTTTTGTATTGACACAAACCATTTAGTGCACAATCACTGCAGTTTGGTCTTTGTGACTTACAAACATATCTACCATGCAACACAAGTGCATAGTGAAATTTTATCCATTTATCTTTAGGAAGAACCTTTTCAAGTTGTTTTTGTGTTTTCAAAACATCTTTTGACTTGGCAAGACCAAGTCTGTTTGCCACCCTAAAAACATGTGTATCCACTGCTATCGCAGGAACATTAAAAGCAGTTGCCAAAACAACATTCGCTGTTTTCTCACCAACCCCTGAAAGACTAAGAAGAGTCTTTTTATCTGAAGGGATTTTGCCGTCGAACTTATCAATCAAATCTCTTGAACACTCAAGAATGTGTTTTGCCTTGTTATGAAAAAAGCCACAAGAATGGATTTTCTTTTCAAGTTCCTCTTGTGACAGCTTAATCATTTTTTCTGGCGTGTTATATTCTTTAAATAATTCGCTTGTCACTTGATTAACTCTTTTATCAGTGCATTGTGCAGACAAAATCACAGCAACAAGCAATTCATAATTCGAAGAAAAAACAAGTTCACATTTTGGATTTTCATAAAGTTCATCAACAGCTTTAATAATTTCCAAAACATTCTGTTTCATTACTTTCTCCAATATCTCTCATTAATCTTTTCAAAAATAATAAGAAGCATTTTAAAGGTCATTGCATCATCAAAATTTCTGATATTGAGACCAGTTACTCTACTAATTTTTTCAATACGATAAAGAAGTGTATTTCTGTGAAGAAAAGCATTTCTGCTTGTTTCAGAAATATTGAGATTATTGGCAAAAAAAGCATTAATGCAATCAATAAGTTCTTTATCTTGCATTACAGACACAATTTCAGGTGTAAGGAATTTTTCAGAAATTGTCGCGTGTTCATCAGAGCTTAAGCAATTAAGCATAGCTTTTGAAAGTTTAACAAAATTTGATTCTTGTTTCTTGTGCGACTTAGAATGAACATCTACATTTCCGTCATTATTTGCACCGTTAGATCTACCAGATAAATAGTCCATGAAACTCTCCTTTTAATATCAATTGCTATTATATCAAATAAAAAATCTAATTTCAATGTTTTTTGTAATATTTTATATGATTCTTGAACCGTCAAGCTTAAAGAAGAGTTCAAGTTTGCCTTCTGCCAGTGCCTTATTCACATCGTTATTATTCGCTAAATCAATGTTATATTCCTTATTTAGCACGAAAACGGTATCAACTCCTTCGATTTCATCAATCTTCATTGCATCAAGTTTTTCATTAAACTGTTTATCAAGTTTAACTTGCAAACCGGTGTGGTCAACAAAGAAATAAGCCCCGTTTTGCAAAAAGCATGCACCTTCAATAACTTTGAACTCATCTGTGTAACCAATAACAGCAAGGTCAATTCTCTTATCAATAAAGTCATTAAATCCGTTAAATACGGTTCCTTTGGCGTTATTTAGATAAAGCACTTTATCTGCATTAAACATTTTGATGATTTGATGATGTTTTTTAAGTGTCTTGTTTGAGCACACAAAAACAACTGTGGAGTCATTGCACACTTTATTAAAAAGGCCAAACATTTCATCAAAATCTTCAGGGTTAACATTTTTAAAGATATCGTCAACAAACAAAACTCTTGGTTGTTTGATTTCCACACGTGCAAAATTAACCTTGAGTTTTTCTATATGCGAAAGCTTTTTTACTTTGGTTTTTAAGTCTTGTTCAAAACCAAAGTCTTTTAAAAGCAGTTCTTTTTCAGCCTTATCTTTTTTAGTGCATAAAACATCACAAGCAAGGTCAATATTCTTTTCAACACTACCCCTTGCCAAAACTGGTTCTTCAAAAATAATAGAAAAACCCTTGTCTTTATCCATAATATTTTTTACCGAAATACCTTCAAATAAAACATCTCCAAAAAACTTATCATCAAAACCTGAAAGAGTTTTTAAAAGTGTTGTTTTTCCCATGCCTTCGCCACCCAAAACAAGCAACTTTTCACCTTTTTTTAGGCTGAATGACACGTCTTTTAAACACAAAGGTTCTTTGTAATACGCATAACATAAATTTTTTGCTTCTAAATAATTTTTCATAATAACACCAAAAAATAAAAGGCATACAAAACCAGTATGCCTTTTAAAAAATCCTATCTTGTTTCAATTAAACCATAGTTGCCATCTTCACGTTTGTAGATAACATTAACAAGGTTTGTTTGATTGTCTCTATAAATATAAAAGTCATTACCAATAAGTTCAAGTTGGTCAATAGCTTGTTCTTCTGACAAAATGTCAAGTTCAAAATCTTTTCTCTTAACAATTTTTGCAGGTTCAACTTCTGGAACAGTTTCAGCAAACAACAAATCCATTGGATCAACGTTCTTGATGCTGTCTTTATACTTTCCAGCAACTCTAACAACTTGTCTTTCAATTTTAGCAAGACATGTGTCAAGGTTAACATACATGTTATCTGATTGAACTTCACTTCTCACAAAAAGACCAACGTCTTTAACTGTGATTTCCATTTTATATTTATCTTGATTTCCAGCTCTAGAAAGAACAACCTTTGAACTAGCGCCATCACTTAAATATTTCTCAAATTTAGATAGTTTTTTGTTAATCAAGTCAATAAGTTTATCTCTAGCAATATAATTTCTTTGAACAATATCAATTTTCATAATCTAACCCTCCATTACTTGTTCTATTATTATTATAAACGAAAAAATAAATAAAACACAACTTTTTCACTAACAAATTATCTCAAATATAAAATTATTTTGAGCTGCGTCAATTTTCACAACTGAATTTTCTCCAATTTCACCTTTAATAATCATGTTAGCCAAAATGTCTTTAATTTCTTTATCAATAACCTTTTTAATTGGTCTTGCACCATATTCTTCGTCATAGCCTTTATCACAAATCAAGCTTTTGCATGCGTCTGTAATAACAAGTCTAATACCTTTTTTAGCCACTCTTTTAACAAACGAATCAAGCATCAAGTTTGTAATCTTCAAAACACTCTCTTTTGAAAGTGTATCAAAAATAACAATTTGGTCGATTCTATTTAATATTTCAGGCTTAAACTTATCACGAAGTTTATTCATCAAAAATTCATCGGTTGAAACTTTTGTTGCTAATTGCGATGCTTTTTCTTGCTTTCTTCTAGCAATCAGTTCTTGCACACCATTGTTGCTTGTCAAAATAACAATTGTATTTCTAAAGTTTACAAGCTTTCCTTTTGAATCAGTAAGTCTTCCTTCATCTAAAATCTGAAGAAGTATGTTAAAGATATCTGGGTGTGCCTTTTCAATTTCATCAAAAAGCACAACTGAATAAGGATTGTTTTTAACGGCGTCAGTGAGTTCTCCACCATCTTCATGTCCAACATATCCAGGTGGCGCACCAATAAGTCTTGCAACTGAATGACTCTCCATGAACTCACTCATATCAAATCTCAAGATTGCATCTTCACTGTTAAACATAACATCACTAATAGCTTTTGCAAGTTCGGTTTTTCCAACACCAGTTGGACCCAAAAACAAGAATGAACCAATAGGCTTGTTTGGATCATTAATATCAGCCCTTGATCTTCTTATTGCATTTGCAATAGCAGAAACTGCTTCATCTTGACCAAACACTCTTGAACCAATAATGTTTTCAAGGTTAACAAGCATTTCTTTTTCAGTTGATGAAAGCTTGTTTACAGGTATTTTTGTCCAAGCAGAAACAACTTCTCTAATATTTTCAGCAGTGATCTCATTTGCGATTTTTCCGTTGATTTGAAGTTCTTTTGAGCGAATTTCTGAGATTTTATTTAAAATTTGCGTTTTTTCTTGGTTGATTTTATTTGCCATCAAAAAGTCTTCTCTGCCTTCTTTGATGCATTCAGCCTTTCTTCTATCAAGTTCCAAAATCTTTTTATTAAGAGTTCTAACTTCGTCTGATGCTTCAGATAAACTTATCTTTAATTTACTACAAGCTTCATCAATCAAGTCAATTGCCTTGTCTGGCAAAAATCTGTTTGTGATATATCTAACAGACAAATTAACAGCTGCTTCAACAGCTTCATCTAAAATTTGAACACCATGGAATTTTTCATATGATGGTCTAATATTTTTTATAATTGAAATCGCATCACTCACATTTGGTTCTTTAACACTAACTGGTTGAAACCTTCTTTCAAGTGCTGGGTCTTTTTCAATATTCTTTTTATACTCATTAATGGTTGTTGCACCAATACAACGAATCTCACCCCTAGCAAGATATGGTTTTAATATATCTGATGGCGAAATCTCACCTTCTTTGTTCCCAACTTGATAAAGCATATGAACTTCATCAATAAACACAATAATGTCAGGATTTGATAATATCGCATCAATAGCTTTTTTAAGTTTTTCCTCCATGCTTCCACGGAACTTTGTTCCAGCCATAAGCGATGCAAGGTCAAGAGAGAAAACAATCTTATTGTGCAGAATCTCTGGAACATCTCCACGAACAATTCCTAAAGCTAACCCTTCAACAATTGATGACTTTCCAACACCTGGCTCACCAATCAATATTGGATTGTTTTTTGTTTTTCTACAAAGTATTTCTATTGTTCTAGCAATCTCTTCATCTCTTCCAATGATTTTTGGCATATCACTATTTGCCATTTTTGCTGTTAAATCAAAACCTAAATCTTTAAGCTCTGCAGGAAGCGTGTCAGTGTAACTAACTTTTTTTTCGGTCTTCTTTTGAGAGTATAACAACAGAGAACTAGAAATCTTTGCGCAGATTTTTGAGATGTCAAGCTTAAAAATCGACGCTAAAATAATATAAGACTTAAACTCTTTTTTAGATATCAAGAAAAATAAAACGTCTTCAATATTAGCTTGTTTTTCGCCGTCTTTTGAATAAAGTTTAGATAAAATAAACTGCACATTTTTTGAATAGATAATTTGGTCACTTGCACTTACTGTTGCCTTTTTATATGTTTTGACAACTTTTGCATAAGTTGATTTTGAAACACCCACGGAGCCAAGTGTTTTCGCTGCCAAAGAACTTTCTTCACAAAGCACACCATAAAGCAAGTGTTCTGTTTCCAAAACACTTGAACCTAGTGCTTTCGCAAATGCAACTGCATTATCAACCATTCGCTTCATTTGAGCTTGTTGTTGCATAAAATTTTCTCCCTATTTTATTCTTCTTGCCTTCAAAATGTTTGCCAAAAACTTTGCTCTATATTTGTCAAGGTCTGCAACAGACACCTTTGAATCAGAAATTTTAGTTAATGAATATGGCATGATATCAATCATAAGATTTTCAATAAAGTCTGTTCCTTTAAACCTTATAACGTCCATTGCCAAACCAATTTTTATATCACTTAACAATCTTTGTGCATCTTGAGCTGTTATCTTATAACAATTTGTAAGCACTCCCCACGCACGATAAACTCTGTCAATCAAATCATCTTTATATCCAATGGTCAAAAGCTCTTTTCTAGCTTGAATTTCCATTTCACTAATTTGTATTGAAATTTCAGTGAGCTTAACAATAAAATCAGATTCTCTTTTTCCTATTGTTTGGCTGTTTGAAATAGTGCAAACATAGTCACCAACTCTTTGAACATTGTCGCTTAATGTTTGAACTTCAAAGCCTTGATTTGATATATCCGATAAAACATTTTTAAGCTTGCCAGTTATTGTTAAAGCAGGCAAAAACAAGTTTATGCTTGCAGTCAAACCCGTACCAATCTTATTTAAACTTGAAGTCAAAAATCCAAGAGCATCATCATATGCAATATCAAGCGATGACAAAATTTGATTATCGACCACATTAAGTTTGTCATATACCTGAATCAATGACAACCCTTGTTTTGTGTATGTTTCAACAATATGGTCGGTTTCATTAAGCATGATTGCAAGTTCTTCATCTGCAGACAAAATAACTGCGCCAAAGTCGGTTGATTCAGCCAAAATATTCGAAATCAAGCCTTTTTCACGCATGATATTAATATCAAGCTCAGACAAGCTTGACATTTTGTAAATCTTAAACTCATTATCAATCTTTAATATATTGTCAGCAAGTTTATTTAAAACCTTAATACCCATTCCACTTGTTTGATTAAGCGTTGATGGGAAATTAAAACCAGATAGGTTTCTTAAAAGCTTAACACTGCTAGACATAACAATTGAGCTATAATCTTTCATTACAACCTACCTTTCAATTTTTCTATTTGATTTTTAAGTGACTCAGCAACAATAAAATTTTCTTCTTCAACTGCTTTTTGCTTTTGTGACTCAAGATTTTTAATCTCTTCTTCAATCTTGAGTTTAGATGTTCTTTTGAGTGCAAGTTTTCCAACATGATTAAAGTTGCCTTGTTTGTTTAAAATCAAGCTCTTAATCTCATTTTCGAATGCAACATAACAATGACTGCAACCAACAACACCACTCTCCAAAACTTCAGAAAGTGACGAACTACATTTGTCGCAGAATTTTTCATCAACTGTTTCATTTGAAAAATTATTAATATTTGCACCAAATTCAAACATCTTATTTCTCCATTAGTTATTAACCATAAGTCTGAGTAATACGTTTTTAAAAGCTTGGGCTCTGATTCTATCACGAATTGTAAATGGCATCATTAAAGAGTCTTCTGAAAGAGCTGACTCAATCAAAATTCTTTCTTTGTTTGAAACGATTTCGCTGCTTTCAAGTCTGTCTAAAATTTGAGTCATTCTTCTTAAATTAAGTTCGTCTCCAACACTCTCTAAAACCAAGCTATTTAAGTATTCATTCTCATTTTGTGTTTTGATTTTAGTTATTTTTATAAAACCACTTCCACCCCTTTTGCTTTCAACCAAAAAACCCCTATCAACTGTGAATCTAGTATCCAACACATAGTTGATTTGACTTGGCACACAAGCAAAGTATTCTGCAAGTGAATTTCTTGAAATATCTATAGACTCATTGTCACCAAGAGTCGCCATAATAAACTGTTCTATTGTATCTGAAATGTTAGCCATTTAGCCCCCCAAAATCTCTCTAAAAAAATTGTGATAACATTAATAATAATACAATAAATCATGTTTTTAAGTCAACAAAATAGCAATAGAAAAAGGGGCAAAAATCCCCCTTTTTTAAGCTTTTACAAATATTAAACCAACAGTTCCAGGACCGGCGTGTGCACCAATGACTGGACCCACGTCAAGTCTTCTGATTGACACATTTTTTCCTGAAGTTCTGATTTTCTCTGCAAGTCTATCACCTTCAGTTTTATTTGATGCGTCAACAATGAAAAGTTCATACTTTTCATCATTCAAATATTCTTTATCAAATCTTTCATACAAAAAGTCAATAGCCTTTTTGCTACCCTTCACAGTTGCAAGTTTACCAAGCTTTCCTTCATTATCAACTGTCAAAATTGGCTTGATATTCAAAAGTGTTCCCATAACAGCTGAAGCTGCAGAAACTCTGCCACCTCTTCTTAAATACTTCAAACTTTCAACATAAAAATAAATACCAATTTTTTCTCTGAAAGCTGTCAAAAATTCCACAACTTCTTCATCACTTGCGCCAGCATTATGAAGTTTACAAGCTTCAATTGCTTGAATACCAGCACCAAGACTAATATTTTTTGTGTCGAAAGTTGTCACTTTTCTATCTGGATATTTTTCTTTTAAAATCTTAATAGCTTCATCCATTGAATTGAATGTGCATGACAAATTAGAAGAAAAATGCACATACAAAATATCTTCACCAGAAGCAAGCACTGGCTCAAAATAGTTTATATAATCATTTGTGTTGAGCGCTGCAGTTGAAACAACTTCACCAGCTCTCATGTCTTTATAAAACGACTCAATATCTGAAGCTTTTCCGAAGTCGTAATATGATTCTTCACCTTTCAAGATATAAGGCATTTTGATAATCTGCATCCCAAGGTTTTCAGCGTCTGTATAATGCATTTCGCAATCGGTATCAGTAAAAAATACGCTCATGATTATCCCATCCTTTAAATTAAATTTAGTTCTTTAAACTTCTCTTCATAAAGTTTTCTGTCGTGGTCATTGTATACACAAAATACAACCTTAATTGGATAATTGTTTTCTTTTAGCCAATTAGAAACAGTTGTAACTGCTATCTTTGAGCCCAAATCTCTTGGAAACTTAAATGTTCCTGTTGCAATACAACAAAAAACAATATTTTTAAACCCATTTTGAACAGCAAGTTCCAAACATGACTTATAGCAGTTTGCAAGGTCAATTTTATCATGATATGAAACCCTATCAAAGATTATTGGTCCAACAGTATGAATGATGTAGTTTGCTGGAAGGTTATAGCCTTTTGTTAACTTTGCTCTTCCGTTTGGTTCTTGATGACCTTGTTTTGACATTAGATAATTAAGCTCTTGTCTAATTTGAAGCCCACCTGCCGACATGATAACGTTGTCAATTGATGAATCACAAGGGTCAAAACTTCCAAGCATTCTTGGGTTTGCAGCATTAACAATAGCATCAGCACGAAGTGTTGTGATATCACCCATAAAAATTGACATATTGTTTGTATATGCAAGTTTGTTTACATCAACAATAATCTTATGGTCTCTCTCAAAAGATAAAATCTCATCTTGAAGTCGCATAAATTCAGAAGAAAGTGGACTTGGTTGTCTTTGGTTCGATAATCCCCTAAAGATGATTCTTTTTGTTCCAATATCCATTTCATCAAGCTTGAATTTATTAATATCAATTTCTTCGTCTTCGCATAAGATTGCAATAAGTCTATTCAGTTTTTCATCTAACTGCTCAACGGTATACTCCATTCTTTCGCCTTCCTTTTAAAGTATAGCACACAGTGTGCTAAAATTACAAACAAATTTTAAATTTGTCTTTCAACACCATTAACTTTCTTTTTTCTCTTAACAATAATCTTATTGCCCACATGTTCAACTTCAACAGTTTCTTGCACAGCGTCTTCTCTCAAATTAACAACAGCTTCATCAACTGCTGCCTTTTGTTTTGAATCAGCTGAAAGATCTTCAATCTTTTGTGCAACTTCTTCATATTCTTCAAAGAGTTTTTCAACCTTTCTAACATTTGAAATATATTTTTTAAGCATAGCCTTGAGAGTCTTATCATTAACAGACTCATCAAAATCAATATTATTTTCCTTCAAAATATCAAGAATCTCAGTTTCAAGTTTTTTAAACTTATCAACCAAAGACACGTCAACCTTTGCCATAATCATTCCCCTATAAATTATTCTTAGCAATCAAATAATCAAGTCTTTCTGTCTGACCTGCATAAATAATTTCAAGTCTGTTTAAAAACCTTTTAAGTTTTGATAAATACTCTTTCAAAGCTTCAAACTCTTCAACAATTTCATCTTCTTTTGCATTTTCAAATGAAGTGTATTTGAAGTACTCATGAGTAAAATAGTTTCTTTTCTCTAAGAGTGTTTTAAGTTCTGTGATTTCGTCATAACTCAAACTCTTTGACTCATAAATAACACCAATAAGAGCACCAAATGTCATAGTTGTCATTTTGTCTTTTATATAACTGGCATCATTTTCAATCTGAGCATAATCTTCCTTAGTCATTTTCACATGTCTAGCAAACTCTTTAATGATTTCGCTTTTTTCACAAATGTCACCAAGTTTAACTTCAATAAATTGAGTCACTTCAACAATCTTGCCAATAGCACAATAAATTCTATTCATAAAGTCCTCTTATATCAATTTTAATCAATTATTTCACCAAGGTCAAACAATCACCCCATAAAATAAATATTTTATAAATATTTATTAAAAAAATAACCTGCTAGTACGCAGGTTAAAATACATCTTATAAAATAAAAAACAATAAAAAAGACCATATTGCTATGGTCTTTTTGGTGGGAGGAAGTGGATTCGAACCACTGAAGTCGAAAGACGACGGATTTACAGTCCGTTGCATTTGGCCGCTCTGCAATCCTCCCATATTAAGATTTTTATGTTTTTTTTAAGCAAGTGATTTCTCACTTGCTTAAAAGTAACATTATGGAGCTGGTGGTCGGAATCGAACCAACAACCGGCTGATTACAAATCAGCTGCTCTACCATTGAGCCACACCAGCATCTTGGTGCCGCGGGGCGGAATCGAACCACCGACACTGAGATTTTCAGTCTCATGCTCTACCGACTGAGCTACCGAGGCATACTTATTTTTTTCATTGAAATAAGTGAAAACAATATGGCGACCCGAAACGGGCTCGAACCGTCGACCTCCAGCGTGACAGGCTGGCGCTCTAACCAACTGAGCTACCGGGCCAAATAGGCTTATTAAAATGTTTGGTGGGCCTTCACGGACTTGAACCGCGGACCAACCGGTTATGAGCCGGTCGCTCTAACCAACTGAGCTAAAGGCCCAATTATTTTGATTGCAACTATGGTCGGGGTAGCGAGACTCGAACTCACGACCTCACGGACCCAAACCGCGCGCGCTACCAAACTGCGCTATACCCCGCTACGTTGGTTGCATCAAACTAACGACACTAATATACACTAGTTTGGCTGGTTTGTCAACAAAAAATTTTTATTTTTTTACATTTTTTTTGAAAAGGGGCAAAAACCCCTTTTCATCAAAATGATTTTTAATCTAAACCTAAATAATTGTTATATGTAATAGATTTGTCATAAATTATAGTTTTGTCAATTTCAATAATTCTATTCGCAACAGTTTGCAAAAGTTCGTGGTCTTGGCTAGTAAACAAGATTGGAGACTTATAGTTAATCATACCCTTGTTAAGACTTGTTATACTTTCAAGGTCAAGATGGTTTGTTGGTTCATCAAAAATAAGAACGTTTGCACCTGAAAGCATAGCTCTAGCAAGCATACATCTAACCTTTTCACCACCTGAAATACAGTTTGCTTTCTTTTTAGCTTCTTCACCTGAGAAAAGCATTCTTCCAAGCCAGCTACGAAGGAATGTTTGGTCTTTATCTTCTGAATATTGTGCAAGCCAATCAACAAGTGACACACCACAATCTTTGAAATATGCGTCATTGTTTTCAGGAAGATATCCTGTTGTAACAGTTGAACCCCATTCAAATGTACCACTATCAGCAGAATCTTCGCCCATCAATATTTTAAACAACATTGTAATAACATTTGCGTTTTGACAAATAAATGCAATCTTATCGCCTTTGTTCACAGTAAATGAAATATCGTTAAAGAATCCATTTTTTGTAAGTTTGTCAACTCTCAAAATTTCATTTCCAACTTCTCTGTTTGGTTTGAAATCAACATAAGGATATTTTCTAGAGCTTGGCTTCATGTCAACAAACTCAAGTTTTTCAAGTTCTTTCTTTCTGCTTGTTGCTTGTTTGCTCTTTGAAGCATTTGCAGCAAATCTAGCAATAAACTCTTTAAGTTCTTTTGCTCTTTGTTCTGCTCTTTTGTTTTGTTCTTTAGCTTGTCTTTGAAGGAGCTGACTGGTTTCATACCAGAAGTCATAGTTACCAACAAACATTTCAATCTTTCCAAAGTCAATGTCACAAATATGTGTACAAATTTTGTTTAAGAAATATCTGTTGTGTGAAACAACGATAACCATGTTTTCAAACTCAATCAAGAAGTTTTCAAGCCAGTTAACAGTTTTTGCGTCAAGGTTATTTGTAGGTTCGTCAAGAATCAAAATGTCTGGATTCATGAAAAGAGCCTTTGCCAAAAGAACCTTAACCTTAATTTTAGGGTCAACATCTCTCATCATAACAGTGAAAAATTCTTCACCAATACCAAGTTCGTTTAAAAGGTTTTGAGCTTCACTTTCAGCTTCATAACCATTGAGTTCCCAAAACTCATTTTCAAGTTCACCTGCACGAATACCATCAGCTTCAGTAAAGTTTGCTTTTGCATAAAGCGCATCTTTTTCTTCCATGATATTCATAAGTCTTTCGTGACCATGCATAACAGTTGATAAAACAGTATAGTCGTCCCAAGCCTTTTGGTCTTGCACCAAGAAACTCAAACGTTTACCTTTATCAATAACAATATCACCTGAGCTTGGTTCAATTTGTTTTGTAATAAGTTTTAAGAATGTTGACTTACCTGCACCGTTTGCACCGATAATACCATAACAATTTCCTTCTTCAAACTTAAGGTTAACGTCTTCAAAAAGAACACGACCACCAAATTGTAGTCTTACATTATTAACATTAATCATTTCAAATCCTCTTTAAATATTTTCGTCACTATTATAAATGATATACTTAATTTTTGTCAATGAATTAACCTAAATAAAAGGTATAATAAAATTTTTAGAGGATAATAATTATTTAGGAGAATATCATGACAACAAAAACAAATATTTCAAAAAAACAAGATAACATTTTCATACGACACAAGTGGTGGATTGATGCCCTGCTGTTTATTGGTGGAACACTTCTTCTTGGTGGTCTTGCAACCTTGCTTGGTGGCAAAATGTTCAACTTTCAAAACTACAAAATGCCACCTGCAACAGCACCAAAAATTGTCTTTCCAATTTGTTGGTCAATAATATACGTGGCTATTGGTGTATCAACATTTTTGATGTGGCGTGACAAAGAAATAAAATCTGACGCAAGAAAACTAAACCTGATTTTATATTTTATCCACATGTTCTTTAATGTTTTGTGGCCACTCTTTTTCTTTAGATTAGACTTGCCAATTGTATCATGTATTTGGTTGCTATTTGTGGTGGCTTCAGCTTGTGTTGTCATGTATCGATATTTTATCACAAACCTTCCAGCAGGCATAATTTTTAATGTTTATACACTATGGCTAATTTATGCTCTTTATCTCAATTTAGGCATTGTTTTGCTGAATTTTTAATCTTTTTCACAAAAAAAATCGCAAAATTGCGATTTTTTAATCATTATTTTCAAATTGACTTGGGTGCTTTTTAAAAAAGTCAAATTTAGCTTCAATAAATTTTGGTTTATGATTTTCTTTTGATTCAAACCAGTTATAGATAACTTCATTGCATCTATCCCAGTTAAAAATTGACTCATCAACACCAAGATATTCAGCCAAGTTTTCAATACCTTTTGGAGCAACTGAGTGGAGCATAACCATAGCAACTTTAATGTAGTGAAGAGTGTTAACAATACACTCTTTTTCTTTCTCTTTGTCATCTTGAACAAAATTCTTTGTCCAATATTTGTTAATGTTTCTAAGGAAACTATCAAGTTCATACATACACATATGGAACTTGTTTTCCATCATACATTTTTCAAACTTCAAAATTGACATTTCACATTCGTTTAAAATTTCTTCTGCAACTTCACCATATGGAACAACTCCATCAAAGTCCTTTTGCCATGTATAGAAAATTGTACGAAGTGCTCTGTTATAAACATTTGTTAAAAGGTTTCCATCTTTAACAACTGGATCAACTTCATTTGGATCAGCATCTGGATTATAAACTTTTGGATTAAATGATGATGATGTATTTCCAACACTAAGTGCCAAGAAGTGTGCACGTAGTTGTTCATGTGTATAATGATTCAAAAGTTCATCTGCCATTGGTGGCTTAATGCTACCTGATGAACTTGCCTTGTTACCCATAAACAATGAATGTTTGTTAACTATGAGTTGACTGATTTGCAAATCACCTTCTGGAACATCAACTGTTGGCTCACCTTTTTGAGTTGCAAGCCACATTGCATGTTGCGCAGGACCATAGAAATAAATATTATCTTCACCAAGAACTTGGTAAACTTTTGCATCTTTACTGCACCAGTATTTTTTCCATTCTTCATCATCATAACCATAATGTTTTAAATATGTTCTTGTAAATGAAATTGGCGCCCAGAGAGATTCTGGCCAACAATAGAATGTGAGTCCATCAAGACCTTCTTTTTCTGGAACTGGCACACCCCATGAAATATTACCTGAAAGTCTGAATGGAACAAGAGTTTTTCCTGTTCTATATCTTATTGCACCAGTTGTTGTTGCTTCCACTTTATCTTCTGGAGCCACTTCACTCTTTTCCCACTCTGGTGTTCCTTTGCCTGACAATATTTCACAAGCTTTTTCTCTATCTGCTAAACTATCAAAAATAATAACAAAACTTGCCTTGCTCTTATCTTCAACCTTTTCAAAATGTGGAAGTTCATTTTCAATTTTTTCAAACGCTTCCATATAATCTTTTTTAATATAGATTTCAGGCTTTTTCAAAAACTCTTTGATTTCTTTCAAAACGAAATCTCTTGTTGGTGTTTCTTTATCAAGCTTATCAATCCATTCTTTCAAAAGGTCTGTGTAGTTTTGCAAATTGAAATACCAGTTTTCAATCTTTTTAAGTTCTGGCTTTGTTCCTGAAAGTGTTGACACTGGGTCAATCAATTGTTCTGGCAAATATTGATGTCCAAGGTCGCATTCATCAGCATATCCTTTTTCACTCTTACAACCATCAATTGGACACTTCCCAACAACCTGTCTACCATTTAAAAATGTGTTAAGTTTTGAATCATAAAATTGATATGTTGAAAGCTTTGATAATGTTCCATTTTTATAAAGCATTTCAAAAACTTCTTCACTAACCTTTTTATGCATCTCTTTTGATTCACCAATAGCAGAACCTTCAAACCAGTCAAAACCAATTTCATAGTCTTTAATTGTGTTTATATGCTTTTGATTAAACTCTTTAACCATATCTTCAATGGTTCCAGCATAGCCATTTTGCGTCCATTTTCTATATGTTTCAAGTGATGGTGAGCCATAACAATCGGTTCCTGAAACAAAGATAACATTTTCTTTTCCAAGCTTATCTTTCAAGAATCTAGCAAAAAAGTCAGCATACACCATCATACCACAAACGTGACCATAATGAAGCTCTTTATTGCCATAAGGCATACCCCCAGTAACAACTGCTCTCTTTGGAAATTTTGGGCGATTAGCCTTCATTCTTTCTAAGATTTCTCTCATTTTTGAATTATCCATAAAACTCTCCTTAAATAAAAAATCATCAAGTCTAATTGCTTGATGATTTAAAAGTTAAAACCACAAGCAACAAAAAGCTTGTGTGACAAACATCACACATAACTAGTTTTGTTGTTGTTGATTTACTCTAATTTCCATACCCCTATATTACTCCAGCAAACAATTTTTGTCAAGAATATAATCATATTAATCATCAATCAGCAATCAAAGGAACCAAAAGTTCACTTGCGTTTTGAAGTCTTCCAATTGCTCCGTTATACTTAAACTGTCTATATTGAGAAACCGAAACAAGTGCAACTTCTCTTGCAGTTAATGATTGATGTGAAGATGTATTTGCCATACTTACATCACTTTGTGATGATAAATAATACACATTTTCTTGTCCGTTTTTATACTGAACACCTTCAAAATTTTTGATATAGTTGTTGTTTATTGTATTAATTGAAACTTCTTCAATTTTTGTGTTACGGTCAAAATAGTAAACATCGATTGAATCAACCATTCCTTCATCACCAAGCACACCAGTTATCTTGCAAAATTCAAAACTACCAGTTGAATCAATTGAACTCTTTTCTATAGAGTTTTCTGTGTATGCGTTAAATGTGAAACTGTTTGTTCTTTTATCCACACTCATTTCAAAAAACATAAACTTATATGACAAGTTAATATTTTTTGCATCATATCCAAACATAAGCTGAAGCTTAACATCAACCTTTTCAAGCGTTGACTTATCTGTATACAAAATCTTTTCAACATGATTTAAGTCCGTGTCAATATCATCAACTTCAACATCATTTCCAGCAGCACAAGAACCTGAAGTTAAACCTTCAATCTCTGAACTTGTTTTTAGTATTGTCACACAGTTTTCCACGGTAGCTAGATATGTGTTTTTAAGTTCATCATCTGCTTCATAACCATCTTTAAAGTCTTCAATCAAATTAAACGCCAACAAAAAGGCATCACTATTTGATAGTGATGGTATAACTTCCTGTTGTTCTTGTTCAGGCGCTACTGTTGCAGGTGGCGTCGTTTGACTTGCACCGTCATCAACATCACCATCATTTGCCCCACACGCACACATAAACAGCATAACAGGAAGAATAAATATTAAACTTAAAATCTTCTTAAACTTCTTCATGACACCTTTATTTTTAATCATCTATGCTCATAGCACGTTCTGACATTTGTTCCATTTGTTCTTGCTCAAGTGACATTCCTTCTTCGTCTTGAGCTCTAAAATTAGTCAAGGTTTCTGGTTCTTTTTCAACTAAACCAGCTGCTTCTCTTTCTTGCTCAATAACATCCATGTCAATATGAACACCTTGATTTTCACTTTCAACTTCTTCAATTTCAACTGTTATTTCATCGCTTTCAAGCTCATTTTCATCAACTTTCTCAACTTCTGGTTTAAAGGCTCTTCTTGAAGTTGCATCACCTTTATCATGGAAGATTCCCATAGCCTTTTCATTTGATTCTCTAGCCTTAGTAACCAAAATACCCCAAACAGTCTGTTTTTCCTTTGGTTTATCTTCCTTACCTTCTTCTTTACCTTCAGTTTCTTTTTCGCCTTCTTTTTGATTCTCAGGATTATCTTCGTCTTTATTCTTGCCTTCTTTTTTATCAAGTTCTTCTTGAGCCTTATCCAAAATCTCACCTAATGTGCTAGCCTCAGCCTTTATCGAATTAATCCACGCCATATTATTTTTATCAAATGCAGTAAATTGAAATGACGGATAACCACAATTTTCAACTCCAAGTGCAGCAACATTCTTTATCATTGAAGTATAAGTTGGATGATTAACTATATACTTAAACTGAACGTTATCCATATCAACACTTTGAGTGTTTTCTTCTCCACCATTTTCCTTTTGATATTCTTTAAGAGCAGTCCAACATTTTTGTTCTTTATCAGAAAGCTCCATATCATCAACTTTACCTTTTGGGTCTTCAAACTTATTTAAAAATTGCGAAAACTCAACACTATAATCTTTAGGCTCAACATTATAATAAGCACTATACTTTTCATTACCTTTAGGCATAATCACTACCCCTTAATATTTTTCATTAGTTTTTTGCAGTATTCAGGAATTGAATATGGAGTTTTCAAATGTCCTGACCTTAAGATTGACACAACTTCTTCAGTTGCTTCTTCAATATCGTCATTAACAACAACATAGTCATAAAGCCCTGCCAAAACAATTTCTTTTCTGGCTTTTTCAAGTCTTTTGTTAATCACAAATTCATCTTCTGTTTTTCTGCCTTTAAGTCTAGCTTCTAAAATTTCCATTGATGGTGGCACAACAAAAATTGAAATCGCATCTTTCACCTTTTGTTTAACTTGAGTCGCCCCGTCAACTTCAATTTCAAGCATAACATCATAGCCTTCTGCAAGTTTCTCTTCAACCTTGTCTTTTGGAGTTCCATAATAATTTCCAACAAACTCAGCATACTCTAAAAGGTTTCCTGCTTCGATTTGCTTTTCAAACTCTTCTTTTGAAACAAAATAATAATCAACTCCGTCAACTTCGCCTTCTCTTGGAGCTCTTGTTGTCATTGAAACAGAATAGAACAATCTGTCTTTAAACTTATTAAAAACTTTTTCTCTAATCGTACCCTTGCCAACACCACTTGGTCCCGAATAGATTATCAATAAACCTTTTTTAGAAATCATATAATTCCCCTTATATATTGTTAGTATAACACATTTAATTTTCTTTTATCAAACAAAACATAACGCTATTCGTTCAAAAAAACAAAAAAGACCTTTAAAAAGGTCTTTTTCTTACTCTCCAGGTTCATATCCTTGTTCTGTTTCATCTGTAACACGAAGATTGATTTTTCTAAAAGTCTCAGCATTTCTTTGTCTGATTGCCCTAGTTCTATCTTTGCCACTTTCAAGCTCTTTAAGTTGCTCTTTTGTCAAAACATACGCAGACTTTTTTGGTACAGCATAAACATCAAAATTTTGTTTATCCATAAGCATCTCCTAAATTAAATAAAAAAGCGAACCCTGCTGGATTCGCCTTTTGGTGCGAGGAAAGGGGGTCGAACCCTCACTCCTTTCGGAAACCGCCCCTTAAACGATCGCGTCTGCCATTCCGCCATCCTCGCAAAGGGAGTTGTAATTTTTTCAAATTACGTAACTAAGTATAACCCTAAATTTGAAATTTGTCTAGTATTTTTTCAAAAAAATTTAAAAATTAATCAACTAATTTAAACACAAGCGCAACAATTCCGTATTTTTCCATACTTTCAACAGATTCACCAGCCAAAAAAGTATCTGAAGCCTTATCAAAAGTTGCACCAGGTTTAAAGCCACATCTCTCTTTTCCTAGGGTTTCAACCGATTCCATGATATCTCCAAAATACAATAACGATTCAATTTCTGCATTTTGAACTTGTTTTTCAGTTTCACCTTCTTCTTGAGTCTTTATAAAAGTAATCCTATTTCCCACAGCATAAACCTTATGTTTTGGACTATTGATTCTCAAATGGACATTCTTTTTTCCATCAACAACCTTGCCAAAAGTTTCAGCATCAACAACAAATGAATAAATATCTTCCATAAAAACCTCTCTTATACTATAAAACAATTATACAAGAAAAAGCAAAAACATGTCAAGGACGATTAATCAATTAAATATACAAATATTCATTTTTGTAAATGTTATAAAACCCCTTCACTCTTTTTAAGTAGGTTTTCGTCTCCAAATAATCAATTTTATCTATAACAACTCTCCCGTTCTCAAACCACTCACGAACCTTTGTTTCTCCTGCGTTATATGCGCAAATAACTGTGTCAGTGTCACCAAACTTATCAAACAAATATTTTAAATAAAAACAACCATACCTTATATTCACATCTTCATTAAACATAAAACTGTCTTCATAAAACTCTCCCAGCTCTTCAGCAATCCACTTTGCCGTTGACGGCAACAACTGCATAAGTCCCAGAGCCCCCGACGGAGACACAGCATTTTTATCAAAATCACTTTCTGCTTTAATCATCGCATAAACAAGCGAAGTTTCAAGACCATATTCTTCTGAATATGCCACCACATAATTTTTATACTTTCTTGGAAAGACAAAAACATTTAAGACCAAAATTAACACAAAAAAAATAACACATACCACTGCAAATAAAACAAAGATTTTCTTTTTCATACAGATAGTATATGTTATTTATTTTAAATTTAGTGACCGTCACTCCATCTATAGCTTGAAGTAACATCAACAACAAGTGGAACTTTAAGTTCACACACATTTTCCATTTCATCTTTTAAAAGCTTTTTAACATCTTCAGCTTCTTCTGCCGGACAGTCTATGATAAGTTCATCATGCACTTGCATAATAAGTTTCGCCTTAAATCCTCCACGCTTTAACGCATCATATGTGTTAACCATTGCAATTTTCACAATGTCAGCAGCAGTGCCCTGAAGTGGCATATTTTGACTTGCTCTCTCAGCACGTGAACGCACCATAAAGTTTGATGCGTTAATATCAAACATTTTTCTTGTTCTGCCAAACAACGTTGTCGCCTTGCCTGTTTCTCTAGCCATTAAAATAGCCTTATTCATAAATTCTTGAACGGCTGTGTGTTTGAGATAATAATTTTTAATATAATCCCTTGCTTCTTTTGGTGTTATTTTCAAATCATCTGCCAAACCATACTCACTGATTCCGTAAATAATACCAAAGTTAACAATCTTGGCAATTCTTCTCATCTCTTTTGTAACAAGCTCTTCAGGAACACCTAAAACAGAACTTGCTGTTTTTGTGTGAATATCTTCGTTCTTGTTGAACGCTTCAACAAACAACTTATCTTCTGACATATGCGCCAAAAGTCTAAGCTCAATTTGTGAATAGTCTGCATCAATCAAAACATGGTTTTCATCAGATGCAACAAACATGCTTCTGATTTCCTTGCTTTCGTCTGACCTGATTGGAATATTTTGCAAATTTGGTTCAGTTGAAGACAATCTTCCAGTTGTTGTGAACGTTTGTTTAAAGTATGTATGCACAAAATGATTTGAATCAAGATGTGGAAAGATTCCAACAATATAAGTGCTCAAAAACTTTGCAACTTTTCTATATCTCAAAACGTACTTAACAATCTCATGTTCGTTTTCAATCTCTTGCAAATGCTCTGCACTTGTTGTCTGTTTTTTGTTATGTGACAAACCAAGTTTATCATACAAAATTGCAGCTAATTGTTTTGGTGAATTTATATTAAATTGCTCACCGGCAATCTCATATATTTTTTGTTCTAAATTTCCAAGTTCTGTTTCATATTTTTTCCTAAGTTCATTTAAAACTTCTTCATCAATTTTAAAGCCAGACTCTTCCATTGTGAACAAAACTTCTGACAATCTGTTTTCAACCTGATAGAACAAAAACTCTAAATTATTCTCTTTAATTTTAACCAAATACTCTTCATAAAAACTCATGATTCTTGAAGCAATATTATTTGGATTTTTTTCAAAAAATACGTCTTCAATTTTATCAACAGGAACACCATCAACAAGGTATTTTGCAATTGAAATATCAAAGTAATTTTTAAGCTTGATTTTAAAGTTTTTCAAAAAGTACATATCTTGTTTTGAATCGAAACAAATCTTCAAAACAGACTCATTTTCAAACAGTGGTTTAACTATTTCAAAAAACTCACTTTCATTAAACCCTTCGCAGAACAAATCATGTGAAAGAGACACAAAATGCTCAGTATTGTTGTAAGCAAGAGAAACCCCATCTAAACGCAAAAAATATGCAAATTTGCCAATATTTTCAATATTTTTCACTAAAACCGATAAATCATTTGCGTTTTTTATTACAACACTATCAGATAAATTTTCTTCTTTTTCACCCATCGCCATATTAAAGTTCTTTTGATTTTTAAGCAATGTTTTAAACTCATATTTTTTAAAATATTCGTAAACTGCTGACGAAAATGGATAATCAAATTTACATTCATCAAGCTTCAAATCAATATCGCCTTGAGTCAAAATTGTGGCAAGTTTTTTTGATAAAAACGCCATGTCTTTTCCTTCAACAAGTTTATCTTTTAGCTTTCCAGAAATCTCATCAATATGCTCATAAATAGACTCAATTGAACCATATTTTAAGATAAGGTCAGTTGCTGTTTTTGGACCCACACCTGCAACCCCAGGAATGTTATCAGCAGTGTCTCCTTGAAGACCCTTCAAATCAATAAATTGAGTTGGAGTTACACCATATTCTTCAAGCAATGTTTTTGTATTCATAATCTTAACATCACTGGTTCCTTTTTTAGTAAAGTAGACCGAAGTCGTGTCATCAACCAACTGAAAAGAATCTCTATCTCCAGTAACAATAATTGTTTCAGTATTCAAAAATTTCTTTGATAAAATACCAATAACATCATCGCCTTCAATACCTTCTTTTTCAGCAATAGAAATACCCATAAGCTTAAGCATCTTTTTGAGTGGTTCAATCTGACTTCTGAGTTCATCTGGCATAGGTTTTCTTGTTGCCTTATATCCATCAAACATTTCATTTCTAAAAGTCTTTTTTGAAACATCAAAAGCAACAACCATATATTTTGGATTAATGTTTTGAATAATATTTATAACTTGAATTGCAAAACCATAAACAGCATTCGAATATTCGCCTTCAGAATTTGAAAGCAACGGAAGCGCATAAAACGACCTATAAAAAATACTGTTTCCATCAATAATAACTAATTTATCTGACATAATTTTTCACCTAATATTAGTATATCAAAATTTTATAAAATATAAAATAAAAAAGAGACGATTTGTCTCTTTTATTTATTCAGATTTTGCATCAAGAAGAGTTGCTGTGATTGAAACATTAATAACAGAAGTTGTATCGTCAGAATATTTTGAAGTTAAAGTATAGTCTTTAGTGTTTGCTGACAATATCAAAAAGCAATATGCATCTTCATCTGATTCACTATCCAAAAGGTCTGTTATTGAACCAACATAATTTTCATCGGTATTATCAGTTGAATAAACTTTTGTTGTCTCACCTTTAATTTCAAAAGAAGAGATTGTTCTTTCTTTATCAAACAAATATTTCAAAACAACCACATGTGAAACATCTTCTTTTCCAAACTCTGCCACTTGTGCAGTAGACATTGCATCAATCTCACCTGAAATAGTCACCTTATCACAGTCTTGCTCTAATTTAACATTTTCAGAGTTTTCAAACTCAACTTCTCCAAGAGTGGTTGTTGCAAGCGACACCTTTTCAGCAACACTGCAATCTTTTGTTTCACCACACGCAACAAAGCTAATACCAATCAATAGCGCAACACAACACATACTTATTAATTTTAATATCTTTTTCATAATTTCTCCTTATATTTCAATAGTTTTGCGATATTTTATAATAATTATTCGTGTTTTGCGTTTTTTATTTTTATATAATATTTCACAATGAAATATTTTTTACAACAAAAAAAGATGTGATTTCTCACATCTTTTCTTTATTAACCATTTTCTTTTTCGTCTTCTTTTTGAATTCTTTTAATGATAAGCTTTCCATTCTTCATAATCATTTCAATCTCATTAACGTCAAATTCAATAATATCATCTTCTTTGTTTTGTGTGTCGCCATCTTCAGCTTGTCTGTTAGCGTTTTCATATCTTGCAAGGTCAACACCAAAGAGTTCTGTACATTTTGCAACTAAAGTCTTTCTTAATTCCATAGACAAATTATTAATTGTGTTAGCTTTGTCTTTTTCACCAATAGAAGCGGCAAGTTCAAAAATATCTTCAATCAATTTTTTAACTTCTTCGCCAGCACCAGCTTGTTCAGCTTCATCAAGCATAGCTTGTTTAACTTCTTGAGCTTCAGTATAAGATAATGTAACTGTGCTTGCTTGGAATTGACCCCTTACATCACCTCTTCTTTTTACCATAACACCGTTTTCACTAATGAGCGGCAAAACATACTTGGTTCCAAGAGTGTGACGCATTGAACCGTCTTTTTTAGTTGTAATATCTTTGATGGCTCTTGCAGGTTTCAACAATCTCTTTTCTAAAGCAGCTTTTGAAATAAAGTTAAGTGTTCTCAAATAATCTTCTTCAGTGAAACTTTCATATTGAGATTTTGTCACTTCTTTTGAATGAAGTCTTTTTGATGTCAAACCTTCATTTTTCAAGATAAGAACTTTTGTTAATGCAGCCTTAAACATTTTTGGAACTTCTGCATTATATTTATATTCTAAGTATTCAATGAATTCTTGATATAACTTAACTTGGTCTTGATATTCTTTATATGAATGAACATCAACATATTCTCCGCTTGCTAAAAAGTCTCCATTCTTAGCCTTTGAAATCATCGGCATTTGAATTGAAGAGTTAACCTTTAAAAAATCTTTTATATCTTTAATTTTAATCTTAATTAAACTCATTGTTTTACCCCTTATTTTTTACTGTAATAATTATACTATAATAACAACAAATTGTCAATATGATAGCCATATAAAAAGCACACAAAAACGCATTTGTGTGCTTATTTTTTCTTTTTTCTATTCATTATAGAGTCAGTTAAGACAATATTTCTCAAATCCACCTTTGAAGATATGTCTTCGTTTTGTACAACTTCTTGATCTGATTCAACAATCGCTTCTGCAATAGTTTCTCTAATAGTGTCAGAAGTAAGTCTTTTTTCACTATTTTCTATTGTTTTGTTTGCCTTTTCATATAAGTGAGATAAATTTTCTTCGGTTAAATTTAAATGCTTATCAATATTATCACCAAACATATAATAATCAGATAAGTGCGACCCAAACATTCCATCAAAATTATTATCTTTAACAAACTTTGATAGTCTTCTTGAATGGTCAAAATGTTTCACCTTATCTTCACAAAAGTCACAGCCTTCTTTTGTTTCAGCAACAAAGCCATATTCATCAACAATAGGTTCTTCTTGCGTTTCTCCAAAATCTTCTTGCTTTAATGTTTTGAACTTTGAAACATTTTTTGAAATATCCACAAAATCTGCTTGATAGTCACCTTTTTCTTCTACATTTTCAGAGGTTTCTGTTTCAGATTTTTGAACTGGTCTTCGGTAAATTTGAGTTACTCTAGACTTTTTTCCACCCCTTCCAACAGTTGACTCAGGCTCTTCTTTTATTTCTTCCTGCTCCACTTTTTCAGGTTCTTCAGGTTTAACTTCTTCAGATGTTTCTTCTTTTGGTTCTTCAGTTTTTTGCTCAACCTTTTCTTTCTTATCTTCTTTCGTTTTTCCTTTAACAGAAAGCGACTTGAAATAATAATACATCATTATAAGCACAATAACCAAAACAATAAAGATAACAACCATTGGATTAGTATATAAAAATGCTAACATGGTTTTTCACCTACTTATCATTATTATCGTTGTTATTGTTATTCTTACGTTGAGCAGCAGCAAGAGCCGCAAATCTAGCAGCAAGTGAGTTTGCTGGTGGTGGAGCTTGTGTTGGAGCCATTGGACCAGAATATCCACCAAATCCACCACCCATAGGTGTTGGAATTCTTGATTCGCTTGGAGCTGACTTTCTTTCAGAAATCTTTTCAGCCTTTTCTTCTTCTGACTTACTCAAAGAATTTCTCATTGCAGTGTCTGCTTTAATATTTTGCATTTCATAATAATCATTAACAGAAATCTTACCCATTGAAAGAGCTTTTGCAAGTGCTTTAGGCACTTCTGCTTCAGCTCTAACAACTTCAGCTCTCATTTCTTGAACTCTTGCCTTCATTTCGTTTTCAGCAGCAATAGCCATACTCTTTCTTTCCTCAGCTTTTGCTTGAGCAATTCTCTTTTCAGCTTCAGCTTTTGCAATATTAAGTTCAGCGTCAATATTTCTTCCAACGTCAATATCTGCAATATCAAGTGATGAAATATAGTATGCTGTGCCCCTGTCAAGTCCTTTCTCAAGAACGGTTGACGAAATAAGCTCTGGGCTTTCAAGAATCATTTTGTGTGAATCTGTTGAACCTACAGTTGTGACAATACCTTCACCAACACGTGCAATAATTGTATCTTCACCAGCACCGGAAATCTGCATCAACATGTTTGAAATAACAGTAACTTTTGCTTTAACAATAAGTTCAATACCGTCTTTTGCAACAGCTGAAATTTCAGGAGTTTCAATAATTTTTGGAACGACAGTATTTCTAACAGCTTCATAAACATCACGTCCAGCAAGGTCAATCGCCTTTGCTTTTTGAACAGTTAAATCAATATTAGCTGAAAACGCAGCTGCCAAAGCTTTAACAACATTTTCAACATTACCACCAGCCATATAGTGAGTTTCAAGTTCGTCTACAGTAATTTTTAAGCCGGCTTTTCTTGCAGTGATATAATTTAATGTTATGAGCTGACAATCAACTTTTCTAAGCTTCATACCAATGAGTCTAACCATTGAAATGTGAGCAGATGAAACCAACGCTCTGAACCACAACTTAAATGGCACAAGCACAAGCATGATAATCATAAGTGAAATCAGAACCACAGCACCAACTGCAAGTCCAATAATCATACCCGATGATAAATTTAGACCACAAAGAAACATAAAATATTCCCCCCAACTACTAAAATTATATCATATAGTCTAATAAAAATCAATACTGAATGTAAAATTTTAATTATAACAATATAACTTAAATGATTCGATTATTAATAACCTTTTTTGATTTTGTTTTTTATATTGTTTTCAATTTTAAGCTTATAAAACAAACCATATTCTTTTCTGGCATCTTCATCTGCTTGTTCATATCTATCCACAACAACTCTCAAGGTTCTTTCATAATCTCTATCACCTGGATAAGAATGTTTTTTCAAAAACTTGATTGAATATTTTTGTGCGTCTCTTTCAACTGACTGGTTATTATACATCAAAGTGTCATTTTTTGATGAAAAATAACCTTGCAAGTTTCTCTGCCAACGCTTTGCCTTAAATTCATACCATCTGAGCTTTCTTGAAACAAGATTAAACTGATATGCATGACGGGTTTCATGAGCAATTGTTTCAAGCGCATGAAATCTAAGTCTCACATCTTCTAAAAGAAGCGAATTTAAAACGATTCTAGCTTTTCCAGATTCAGTTGTATAAGACCCAAAACAATGCCAATTATCATCATAACGAAGCTCAAGTTTAACAGGTGCAATTTTTAAGTTTTTTGCCACCTTTTTCTCAACTGCTTCAAATACCTTAAATCTCTTTTTATAAGAGCATTTTAACCATTTTTTTGCTTTAAATTTTGAAAATACAAACCACATAATATCACCTTACTTAAATGATAACACAATTAAAATTTTAAAACAATAAATATTTGCTTATATCACACAAGATTTGTATAATATATTTATGATATATAAAATAGAAAACAACAAAATTATAGTCTTTGACAAATCACAGTTTAACCCTGAACACATTTTGGAATGTGGACAGGTTTTTAGATTTGGAAAAAATGAATCTGGCGATTATTTTGTTTTATCAAATAGCCACAAAGCAACAATCACCGAAACCCCTTTAACTTATGAAATTACCTGCGATGACACCGAATATTTCGTTAACTATTTTGACCTTAAAACCGACTATAATATCGCAAAACAATATTTATCTAAATTTGATATTTTAAAACCCATGATTGAGTTTGGTCACGGAATCAGAATTTTAAAGGCTGATCCACTTGAAATGATTTTTTCATTCACAATCTCTCAAAACAACAATATAAAAAGAATCAAACAAATCATTGAACGACTTTGTGAGCTTTCAAAGTCACCAAACAATCCAAAGCACTTTCCAACCATTGAAGAGCTTGCAAATGCTCCACTTTCATTCTACTCATCACTTGGCGCAGGATATCGTGACAAGTTCTTAAAAGAACTTTCAACTACTCTTTTAAACGTTGACTTAAACGAAATATCAAAATTAAGCACAGACAACCTTTACAATTATCTTTTATCACTCAAAGGCATCGGACCAAAAGTTGCAAGTTGCATTTTATTGTTTGGTTTTGGACGAAATGAAAAATTCCCTGTTGACACATGGCTTGAACAAGTGTATTACAATCACTTTTCAAAAGAAAAAAGAACAAGACCGGAAATACAAAAATACTTTGAAGACCAATTTGGTCAGTATTCCGGGCTTGCCCAACAATATCTTTTTTATTATGAAAGAAGCAAAAATGACACAAAAAAATAAGGGCGACGCCCTTATTTTTCTTTTGCCTAACAAATAACTTC
The DNA here is from genome assembly GCA_045596905.1 of Clostridia bacterium. Classification (GTDB taxonomy): domain Bacteria; phylum Bacillota; class Clostridia; order Christensenellales; family UBA1242; genus RGIG1681. The sequence continues at coordinate 25,547 of JAZODG010000016.1, read as the reverse complement.
TGGTTCAGAATGAAGAGAGTGAATAGTTGCAGCCATATTGCTCAAATAGAACACTTCAAAAATCTTATCATCTTCATGATACATTGTACGAAGTTCTGGATGTGCATCTAAAACTGCCTTTTTAACTTCAGGTCTATAATCATAAACAACCTTTCCACTAATACGGAGCCATCTCTCTTCACTGATTGGTGCACAAAGTTCAATCTTTGGATTCACAGCAATTTGTTTGAAAGCATGTGTGTGATTGTTTGTATAAAAATAAACCTTATCTTCAAACTCAACAGCAACGTTATAAGGTCTAACTCTTGGTTGATCACCTTCAACAGTTGCGAAATAGAATGATTTAGCTTGGTTTAAAATGTTAACAATACGATTTTTCATAATATCTACTCCTTACAACAAATAGCATATCATCAAACACCAAAAATCACAACTAAATTTTATTGAAAAAAATTAAATTACACAAAAAAAGATGGCATAACGCCATCTAAAAATTTATTTGTCTGCAGGAACAACAGAAACTCTTTTCTTGTTCTTGCCAAATTTTTCAAATTTAACAACACCTTCAATTTTTGCATAAAGTGTATCATCATCACCAATACCAACATTTTCACCTGGGTGAACGTTAGTTCCTCTTTGACGAACGATAATATTTCCACCTTTAACTGTTTCGCCAGAATATTTCTTAACGCCAAGTCTTTGAGCGTTTGAATCACGGCCGTTCTTAACAGAACCACCACCTTTGTGGTGTGCAAATAATTGGATATTCATAAACATTGTCATAAGTTTTTTACCTCCAATTCTATATAATCAGAAAAACTTTCATAAAGATCTGAAATTCCACAAAGCATTGTATCAAGAATAGCAGCTGCTTGAATTTCTTGTTTCTCACTAAGTTTTTCAGGTAATGTGAATTTCAAATAGCCTTGTTCATCATCTCTCTTCATTGGAAGCTCAAGTTCTGCAATCATGAGAAGTCCCAATACTGCAGTTTGAACAATACTTGAAAGTGACGCACAAACTATATCTTCACCCTTTTCTCCGTAGTTTGTGTGACCATCACACTCTACTTCGAAAATTTTGTTATCTTTTCTAAAAATATTAACTTTTGTCATAAACTGTCATCTCACTAAATTATTAACCAATTGAAACAACTTTCAATTTTGTGTATGGTTGACGATGACCTTGCTTTCTACGAACGTTCTTTTTAGCTTTGTATTTATAAACTACAACTTTTGATTCTTTTCCGAATTCAAGAACTTCGCAAACAGCAACTGCCTTTTTAGCATTACCAGAAGCGATTGTAACTTTGTCGCCATCAGCTACAAGCAAACATGGAAGTTCAACTTTGTCGCCAACGTTAGCATCAATCTTTTCTGTTTTAAAGTAAGTGTTTGGTTCAACTTTGTATTGTTTTCCACCAACTTCAACAATTGCGTACATTATACATTTCCTCCTCTCTCCAGTCTCACTACGAAGGTGCAGGCAAGCCTGACTTTTAGACATAAAAAAATACCTTTTGTAAGTGGCACGCTAATAAAATACCACCAAAGGCAAATTTTGTCAAGTATTTATAATAAATATTATTATAAGCCAAATTCTTCTAGAAGTTCACTTTCAAGCATTGTCGAAACTACTCTATTATTCTCATCAAGAAAAATAAACTTTGCAATGCTGCTTGAATCTATCTTTTTTAGCAATGCAAAATGCGAAACGTTTTTGTCAAAATAAAACACTCTTTCAGGCAGTCCTTTTTTCAAAAATTTGTGTTTGTTTTTAATAAAAATACTTCGCTTATAAGAAGCACCTTTTGATGAGTCAAAAAACAATAACAATAAATGCAAACAAACGCACCCAAATGCAAAATTATACTCAAAGAAAAAGGAAAGAATAAAAACGCAAATTAAAAACACAATTACTGCAAAAGATATGTATTTTGTGGTTTTTAACGCATTTTTTCTATCATGCTTAATAGATAAACAAGCCAGAATAAACCTTCCAAAATCAAGTGGAAAAATCGGCAAAATATTAAACAAAAAAATTGCCATATTAACCATCAAAACATCACTTAAATAAATATAAGATTCAGGAAAAAACCAGAACATTAAATAGCAAAAAACACATACAAAAAAATTAAAAATCGGACCAGCCAAAACAACCTTTATTTCATCTGAAAAAATAAAATCATCAAACCCTTCAAGTGACGCTCCAAAAAAAGTTAACTTCACTTTATCTGGCATATACCCAAGTTTTTTTGCAACAACAAAATGTGCAAGCTCATGCAACAAAATAAATATTACAAACAATAAATAAAAAACCAGCTCATTCAAAACCAACGCAAGTATAAAAATAATCAAAAATGAAAAATCAATTTTGATATATTTTCTTATGCCCAATACCCTACTTAATATACTTTTTATTCTCTTCATAAAATCAACATTTACACAACATAATAGCGATATTTCAACTCTTTTAATTTAATTTTGCATCATGTGTATTTTTGAATAATTTTTATAAATTAATTATTTTTGATTGGTTAAATAGTATCTTTTCTTTTATTTTTAACACTAAACTTACTATAAAATAATGTTCAAATAATTGTTTGGCATAATTTTAAAAATGTTATATAATTTAACTAGAGGTGAAATTATGTCAACACACTATATTGGATTGAAGCTAGGTTCAATCCACACAACCATCTACAAATCCGGAAACGGCATTGTTTTGAAAGAAGCAAGCATGATTGCCATGCCAACAAATCCAAAGCATAAAGATGCTTATGCAATCGGTGACGAAGCAAGACGTTTAAAAGAACGTCCACCACATGGAGTTATTGTTTACTCTCCTATCGTCAATAGCACAATTCAGTATGAAGACCTTGCTGTTCCTATGCTAAAATATTTTATGAAAAAAGTATTCCCAAATAGAACTTTTGGTCAAAATATCAAAGCTATTTTATGCACTCCAATCGGACTTACTCCAGAAGAAAAAAAGACCTTTGAAATTACCTGTTTCAAATCTGGTATTTCAGACGTTGTCTTAGTTCCTGACGTATTGTGTTACGCTGTTGGAAATGGCATTGATATTCAAAGCGAAAAAGCCTACATGATTGTTAATATGGGTGGAAATGTAACCAGCATAGCCATTATTTCAAACTGCACAGTGTTACAGGGCTACAATATTTCAATTGGTGGCGCAATGATTGCTTCTGCCATTAAAAAATATATCCTAGAAAATTATAACGTTGTTATAGGTGTTGACCAAGCATATCAAATTAAATATGAAATTTGTTCGCTATTTGAAAACTATCAAGCAACAATAAACATTGACGGTTACAATCCAACAACAAACAAATCTGAATCAATCACAATTTCATCGAAAGAACTTTACCCTATCATCAACTACTATTATTCAAAAATAGCTGATGTTGTAAATTCAATCATAAAAACATGTACACCAGAAATCATTAACGATTTGCGCTACAACGGCATATATTATTATGGAAGTCTGTCAAGCATCACCGGTCTTGAGAAGTTCATGCAAGACAAAACTTCTTTCGATTCAATCACCACTTCAAACGACCAAGTTCACATCATTGGAATTGGTGAATTAATCAAATATCCACAATTATTGCATAAAATCATGAAAAATTTATAGTTTTTTGCGCTAAATTTAATCTTCTGACCCCTATTGACAAATTACTCTTTTAGTATTATAATAATAACACTAAACTGACTACGTATGTTATATTTCGGTTTAGTATAAGGGAGTAATAATTATGGAAGGAAAGAAGAAATTAAAACGAATTTTAATTCCAATAATTGTAGTCGTGCTTGTAGCAACAGCTATTACAAGCTTTTTCGTCATTCGAAATAAAAAGAAAGACACCCCATCGGTTGATAATCAAGCTTCAAATGTTTTAAATACAAATGAACGTCTTGACTTAGATATTTTTAATAGCTGGACAAACCTTGAACATTCGTCCAACTACAACGGAAACTATAAATACAGTTCCGTTCTAGCAATTAATTTCAACCCAGAACTTACAAAAGAACAAGTATTATATCTCTGTGGTTCAAATGACTATAACGGATTTGTTTATCAAATTAACTTAGAAAAGACCAGAAAAACAAAAAGAGAAACAATCTCTATTGTTGACGGTCAATACTCAAGAAGTGTAAAATACTTCGGTGTTCAAGAAGTTGGATATTTCTATGGCAATGACAATAGATCATATCTTTATGTTGAAGATTTGAGTGGCAACTTAATCACCCGTCAAGACGGTCAAGATTATTTGTATGAAATCTCAAATACTGGTTACAACTTATTCCCTGCTGGATACACTGATTCAAACTCATCAAAAACAAAACTATACATAACAGAACATGTTTTCAGCACAAAAAATCCAAGTCTTGAATTATATTCTGTAACATATATTTATGAAATGATTGATGTTCCACAAAACACAATCCCAAATTCAAATTTAGGTTAAAGGTATATTAGTTATGAAACATATTAATAAATTTATTATGAAATCATTGATATTTGTTTTCATGTTATCAATGGCAGCATTCACATTGGTTGGTTGCAAAAAAGACAATTCTGAACAACTTGTTGGCTCAACAAACATTCCAACAACTGAAAACATTGTTATTGATTCTGAAAAAGATGACACAGCTGACAATGTAGGAATGATTACAAACAATTTGCACGTTATTTGTTCATATAATAAAACACCATCTTTTGCTGATTTGTCATATGAAAATAAAGATGCTGTTTTAGCATTCTTTAATACAAGAGACATGAACGGCGTATTTAGTTGTTTAGCAAAACAGAATTTTAACACATTCATTATTGACAACTTCACATACAGCAGCACAAATGAATATTTTATTTCTGTTTCTGGTTCAAATGAAAACCCAACATTCACCTGTTTCACTCAAAACGAATTTGGTGATTTTGTTAAGGTTGATACTGAACACTTCGATTTCAGTTTTATAAAGAACATTTTTGTTAATGAAGATGGAAATCATGTTTTGCAAATTCAATATTTCTACTTTGATGAATCTGGAAACAAAGTTGAAACACCACTTATGGTTAATGTTGAACTTGAACAAGTGGCAACATTCATTATTCAATAATTTATGTAATCAAAAAAAGGAAGGTTTAAAACCTTCCTTTTTCTTATTATAAAATTTCAATTTTCTTGTGGAATACCTTTTCAAAATCACGGCCAACTTCCATACCACGTTGAATTTCAAATGATGCATCATCAACAGTGATTGTTTTCATAATAACTGAGTCACCCAAGATATCACAATTGATATCACAAATAACACTATTTTTCGTTCTGTCAAAACATTCAGCAAGTCTCAAAATAACACCAAGTTTCTTAACAGCATCAACATCTTCAACTGTCAAAATACCATTATATTTTGCCCACTCACTCATTTTGATTTCACCACCTGAGTGAAGTGATGCAACAAAGCTTGCCAAAATAAGTTCACGGTGTGTTAAACCATAGATTTCACTATTCAAGATAACTTCAAATGAGTGATTTGCATGTCTATGATAACTTATTCTCTTACCAACATCATGCATATATGATGCAACTCTCAAAACTTTCACATAACCCCTTGGCAACTTATGCAAAACTCTTAATTGTTTAAACAAAAGCATTGATAAGTTGTAAACTTGTTCGTTATGTTTTGTTGAATCAGCTTCATACTCTGCTGTTTGAGCCATAACAGAAAAACCTAAGATATCAGAATTTGGTTTTTCAATTGTTGTTGGTGTAACACTATTAAACAAGAAACCTTCAATCATAGATCTTGTTGAAATTGTGATTGTTTCTTTTCCAACTTCTTCAACAATTGTTTTCATGATTTGAACAGCATATGCAAACACGTCTGCTCTGCCTTCATGAAGGTTTTTAAGCTTCTTATTTTCATTAAGTGTAAGCGCTTTGATTTGATTTAAAATATAAGCAACATCTTCGCTTTGGAACACATAACCATCATCTTTATCAAGTGCATATTTCTTATAGATTCTATCCATTGTTGAAAGGTCTTCAAAATAAGAACCACAACCAACAAATGTATATTCAGGTTCAATTGTCTTAAGCCATTCAAAGTCTGAAAGCTGAGATTTGATATATTTTTCAACCTTTTCAAAAACTTCATCTTTTCCAAGCTTATCAATTTGATACATATTAATAAGAGTTCTTGGTCCAACTGGAATATACGCTTGATTAAGGATATTTCTTCTATTGTAATGAACAATATGAATATTGTCTGCACCAACGCTAACAATAACACCCTTTGGAATATCATAACTATTCATGATACCAGTATAGATTGCAGTGTTTTGTTCTTCTGCAGAAAGCAATGAGAATCTAAAACCACATGTAACAAACACTTCATCAAAGAAACTATAAATATTCATTGGTTTTGAATCTTTGATAAAACTTGCAACTGCAATAGTTTTTGTTACTGCATACATATCACAGATTTTTCTGTAATTCTTTAAAATATTAATAACTTCAGCAATTTGATTTTTCTTTAAGAAATGGTCTTCATCCATCTCCAAACCAGCATGGATTGTTTCTGTTTCAACATCGCAGATAGAAAAGAAACTGTCTTGAACAACGTTGGCAATCACCAACTTTGCAGTATAGGTCTCAACAACAACAACAGCTATTTTATCCATAAAAAACTCCTTGTAAACTTAAACAATAATACTATGATGATATTATATCACAAACACTTAAAAATGTATATGAATATAAAGATAATTTTTATTTATTAAAACATTATATGAAAAAATTATAACTCTAAAAATTAAATTTTTTCATTTGACAATTTTAATCTAAATTCTTGATATAACATGGTTTGGACAAGCTGCAACACACTTTCCACACTTCCTACATTTTGACATATCAATATTAGGAAGTCCACCAACCATTTGAATTGCACCATATGGACACGCAACAACACATGCTTCACAGTGATTGCATGACACAGAACAGTTTCTAGTTATGGTTGAATCGTCTGAACTGTTTTTACAAACAACTTCAACATACTTGTTGCTAGGAATAAGTGAAATTAATTTGTTTGGACACGCAAATGTGCATTCTCCACAACCCGTACACTTGATTGGGTCCACTACAGCACAACCCTTATCAGAGATTGAAATTGCACCATAAACACAGGCTTTTGCACAATCTCCACAACCAAGACAAGCATAAGGACAAGCCTTTTCACCACTATGCAAAATATCTTTTGATGCACAAGATTGGTCACCATGATAATCAAACTTATTTTGACAATCTCTTCCACCTTTACACTTTACAAATGCAACCGTGTCAAACATAACCTTTCTTTCTTTTTTTGCAATTTGACGGATTCTTTTATAATTTTTGGTTCCAACAGTATAAGGACATTCGTTTACACTTGTCTTACCTTTTGAAATCTCAACTGCAAACTTAGCACAGGTTTGTCTTCCACATTGACCACAATTAAGTCCCGGCAAAAGCTCTCTAATTAGTTCTGCAACCTTGTTTAATTTCCTGCTTTTGCTAACAAGCATTGACACCACAACAGTGGTCAGAAGCACAAACACAAAAGCTACAGAAAAAATAATCATTTTTAACATAATTTTCTCCTTACGCTACAATAAACTTAAGATAATAAAGTAACATTGCAATGATAGCAAACAAGAACAATCTTGCTGAAATATTTCTGAAATTAACATTCAAACTTGACCTATTAATGCTATCAACAAAGATACCAACAACCACATTCATAATCAAAAGAACGATGGCGATTGCAACCAAGCCCATCAAAAATGGAGCTATTTCTAAAGCCATATTCATGGTCATGACAACATAAACTGTAAACACCAAATCAAACGCATAACCACATGATGATGCATACAAATATCTTCCAAAATATGAAGATTTTTTCCAAATGAATGTAACAAGCAAGTTATATAAACCAGCAAGCAACACAACAATACAAATTTTAAATTCTAATAAGTCAAATTTTGTTAGAACAAATTTTTCTAAAAAGTACATTGCAACTGAACACAAGCATACACCCAAAATCAAGAACAAAATGCTGAGATATCTAAACATTCCATATTGTTTTTCTCTTGTAAAAATAAGTGGTCCAGCACCATTTCCTGCAACTATATTTGACTCAACTCCGACATTAACAAGCGATGAAAGTAAAACATCAAACATTATGACTTACCTCCCTTTTTGCCAGATTTTTTAGACTTCTTCATTTCATTTTTCTTTTCTTCTTGCTCTTCTTTTGCTTCAAGTTCAGCAACTTCGTCATGAGTTTCTTCATTCAAAACTTCTTCAACTGAAGTGATTGTTTCATTTTCTGAAGTTTTTTGAATGATTTTTTCTGCTTCTTTAGCATTCATATTATTGATTTCAATATCATTTACAAGCAAGTTTTGTCTACGCAATGAATCATATTGGAAAGCCTTTTCATCTCTAATTGTTTTGATATATTTTTGATATTTGATGCTCTTGTTTTCAAGTTGTTTATCAATCCATCTAAATAAGATATCAAACAACACACAAAGCATACCAAGAAGCAAGAAATCAGATGCAACTGTATCAAAAAATCCATAGCCATCATATCCAAAAAGTTTAGCAGCAAACACTGTTCCAAGTGTTAAAAATTCTTTTAATAAAGCAAAAACAAATAAGATTAATGAATAGATTAAAACAACTTTAATAAAGTTTATAATTGTGTGATTGATAGCAGCTTTGTGTCTGAAATAAATAAAGTCAGAGCTCATAACAACTGATGAGAAAATAATAAAGTAAATATTTTCGTTGAGTGTTAAACTAAAGATTTCTCTTGCAACATATGAACCCATAACCACCACAAATGAAGAAGTTAATGCGCACACAAAAATCTTCACGGCGTTGCCCATATACTTATTGAATATCCAGCAAAACAGCTGTGAAATCAACAAGCAAATTGCAGTTCCAGCCATAAAATAAAGCGCATCAATAACAGTGCCAACAACTGTGATAAGTGGACAGATTGCTAAAATAGCAATTTGAACAGAACTTAATTCGACATTAGTTTTTATGTGCATTTCTATAACCCCCTAATGGTTTATGATTGAAAATCAAATACTTATCAAGAGCAGGAACAAACAAGTTAACAATGAGAGCCACAACAAAAACAGTATCTTCTCCAAGATACCCAAGGTTCCATACCACAGCAGAAAGTGCACCAAATGCTACAGAATAAATCACCTTTCCAATAAATGAATTTGGTGAAGTGTTTGGATCAGTCATCATAAAGCAAGCCACAAATACAAACGAACCTGAACACAAGTTAAGCACTGCAGATTCAACACCAGCAACGGCAACAGCAGCAAAAAGATAAGATAAAATTGCAAGGGTTGGAATCTTCCAATCCAAAACTTCAGAATAAATCAAAAATGCAAGGCCTAGCAAAATAAGCAATATACTGGTTGTTCCAATTCCACCAACGGCATTTCCAGCAAGAAGATTTGTGATGGTGTTGGTTCCCCCTTGTGACAATGAAACTAAAACTTCACCCTTGTGAACCAAACTATAAAAGTTTGTTGCCATGAATGATGAGAAGAAACCAGCAAAAAGACGACCAACAAGTGCTGGGTTAAGCTTATTTTTACCAAGTCCACCAAACGCCATTTTTGTGATAAACACTGCAATGAATGCACTCAGACCAACAATCCCAATTGGCATATTTACAGGCATGGTCAAGCCTAAAATTAAACCAGTAACAATTGTTGAAGCACCTTGAACAGACATGAGCCCTTTTGTTAAAAAGTTATAGAACATTTCTGAAATAAGACATGCAATGATTGATACCAAAAGCACAAACAATGCCTGCACACCAAAGAACATCATACCGTAAATAGCAGGAAGTATTAGCACACATGCAATATACAAAAACATTTTGTTAGTGTCATTATCAGATCTTGCAAATGGAGCATAAGAAACTACAAATTTATCCATACCTACCCCCTATTCCTTCTTTCTCTATCAAAACGCTTTCCGGCAGCAATTCTTTGAGTCAAAAATCTCTTTGACGGACAAACATATGAACAGCAACCACATTCAATGCATGAATGTATGTTTAATTTTTCAAGTTTTTCATAATCTTCACTTTGATATGTTTCATCAAGTCTTGTAGGGTTCAAGAACATTGGACAAACAGAAACGCACTTGCCACATGAAATACAAGGACTCTCTTTAAAATCTTGAAGAATATCATGCTTCATGAGAAGCAATGTTTGTGTTAACAATGAAATTGAAAGTTCCATGCTATATTGAGCAGTTCCTGAAAGAATATTTCCATCAATAAGCTGTGACTTTGTTTCTAAATTATCAATACCGGCTTCATCAATAACATTTTGATAAGACATTCCGTTTGGCACAATGTAGTTTCCAGGTCTTAAAATATTTGTTCCATCAACAGTAATAACTTTGCTGATAACCGGCTTATTAAATTCAACAGCACGACAAAAGTTATAGCATGACTCAGCTGTTTCAATTGCAATACCTTCTTTCAAGAACGAACTATCTTCATTGATATTTTTTCTCAAAATAACTTTTGCCAAGATATGTGGATTATCAAAAGGATATTTGTTTGGCAAAAACTTAATCTTGAAATCATAATCTTTCTTAGATTCTTGAATATGTTTTTTGAGTCTGTTTGCTAACTTAAAGTTTGCTTCAGTGAAAACAAATGTAACATTTGAAACACCTGTTATGTTCATGAAATATTTTGCACCGTTAACAACCTCTTCCATTCTAAACTCTGTGATTGTTTGATAAGCAGAATTATTTGGGTCTGTTGAATCAAGCAAAACAAGCAAGTGTTTGTATGACCTTGCCCCGATATAAGAATATTTCAAATGTGCTGGAATATTAAGCACATGGTCAACAATACCTGCATCACGAAGTCTTGCAATAAGGTTCATATCACTCATTGACTCAAGTGCAGGAAGTTCAACTGATGCATCTTCTTCCTTTTCAGTTCTCATGATAAGCACGTGCTTTGCATATTCACCAAAGGAAGTCATCTTTTTAACGATGTTCAAAATTTTACCTTCAACCGGTGAATAAATATTAATGCCAACCTTACCTGCAGGTTTTGCAAGCAAAGTTCCTTGTTTAACAGTGTCGCCGACAGCAACAACAGGCTCAGACTCAACGATGTTCTGAACCTTAAGTGGCACGTTATAAAAACTAACAGGCTTAAGCTGTTTTAAGTCTGACCCAACGGTCATTTTTTTCATAAAAGGATAAATCCCTCTAAATCCAACAAATCCCACGATTAAACCCCTATAATATTATACATTAATATATTATCAAAAAAATAATATAAAGTAAAACGAAAAAGGGGCTATTAGGATATTTTATCTCTTTTTCTTAATCAGAGAAACGACATTTTGAACCAAAAAATACACACCTATTCCAATGACGAAACAAGCGAAAATTGTATGCAAAATTGACGACTTAATTTTAAGTGCAAAAACAGTGCAGATAACAGAAATCAAAATCGATGGAATGCAAACACACAAAACAACATAAAAATTTACAAGCTTATTTTTGGTGTAAATCACAGCACATATTACAGCCAAAAAAACAAAACAAATCACATTGGTTGATTGGCAAATAATTTGCTCATATCCAAATATCACGCTTAAAATAGGAACCAAAAAAGTTCCACCACCCATACCCATTCCAGCAAAAATTCCAGACACTATACCAGCTATAACCAAAAATAAAAAATGCAAAATATTTCTCCTTTTTGCGTGTTTTTATATGTTTTTTCATTTATTTTGAATCTATTTTGCGTTTTTATACAAGAATCATAACAACTCCTGCACCAATCAAAACAATTGAAAATATCAAATCAATAATCTTATTTTTTAGTTTTTTTAAACACACCGTTCCCGTTACTCCACCAATAACGCTTCCAATCAAACACCACAAAATCAATCCAAAATCAACCTGCTTGTTTACTAGATAAACCACCGACGAAAATAGACATGAAAACATAACACAAACAAGTGTTGTTGCATGGGTTTGTTTTTCATCTAATTTGTAAATAATTTTTATGAGTGGAACTAAAATTAGTCCTGAACCGGCTCCAAAAAAACCATTAACTACACCTGAAAATAGTCCTGCTAAGCACAACAAAAACACTTCCTTTTTTTTCGGTTTTTTCATGCTAGTAGTATGTGTTTAAGCTGAACATTTATTCTGCACGTTTTTTATTGATATTTATTATTTATGTTAACTTATATTGTCATAAAAGTATTTTATGGGGTTTTTTCAGGAAAAGGTTGATTTTTTCTTCGAAATATACTAAAATTGTAATGGTTTTATAAATAATGCTAAATTAGGTGGTTTATATGAAAAATAAATTATACAGAAAAGAAAAAAACAAAAAGTCATTTGCAAGTATTTGTCTTGCTATTTTGTTGACACTTACATTTAACTCAACTCCAATTCTTGCAGTGTCAAACCATTTAAACAAGAGTGCAAATGCTTACAAGTCAGAACAAAAGTATGTTTACTATCCAACAACATCAACAACAACTTCTGACAAGTTCACAGCAAACTATCCTTCTGGTTTAACAAACTATGTTTCAACCAGCAACAATAAATTTAATTTGCTTGAATATTACAACGGTGCATTCACCCCACTCTTCACAAAATATGCTGACAGATTCTTTGCAGAATACTATGTTACAGATAAGGCTGACTACACTGAACAAGTTGCTAAATTCTTAAGCGAACATTTTGACGCAGCTGATACTCCAACTGTTTCAAAATTCTACGAACTCAAAAAGACAGAATACCCTGCTCAAAAAACAATCAGAGATTTCGTTGAATATTTTGCTATGAATGATATGCAAGCAACAGATGCAGCAAATTCAGTTCCAAAACTTTGTGAAACAAAAACAGAATTCTATCAAAGATTCTTTGACTTTATCTATCGTCAAGTTGATGGCAAAGGAACTTATGGTGACTTCCCTGCAGACGACGGTCTCACAGCTGACACAACAAACGAACAATTCTATGACAAGAGTGTCGCTTACAATAAAGTGAAAGAGCGTCTTGATTCTGAAATTGCAAAAGAAGTTGCAATCGTTTCTCATGACGGCACAACTCAAAACGTAAACGTTGCAGCAATCATTGCAAAAGAAGCTCCAACATTCCTTAACTACAACTACACAGACAAGTCATACACAAGCTATTACAAAATTACAACTGATGCAAACTTTGTAGAAAAAAGTGTTAACAATATTGCAAAGACAGAAGTTTTCTATTTTGGAAACTTAACAAATATTGCTTCTAACCCTGCTTATACAAACAACTCAGAATATTTCACAACAACAGTTGCTAAAGAAGATGCTGACCTTATGTACTATTACCCAATCACAAAAACAACAGATTTTGGTTACATCGGCACAGGCAACCTTCAAACATATTACAAATACACAAAAAATCCATATGCTCAATCAAACTCAAAATATTTGGTATATGTTTTAGATGACACTCCAACAACTGCAGAACTTGACACAATCTCTTCTCTTCACTACAACCATATTACATCTGAAGACATAAACAGCCTTAAAGGTATCATAAATGGTGAAGAAAAATCACTTTACATTCAAGTTCCTTATGAAAATGATGAGCTTTACTTCAAGTCAGTTTACAATAACTCACTTTACAACAAAAATTATAGCTTTGAAAAATTCGTTGAATTGTTTGCCCCATCTGGCGTTAGCAAGCTTTACTTAAAGTTTAATTCAACAGTAACATATAAGGTTTATGTTGATTCAACAAAACTTGAAGCTTTCAACACTTCTTACCCAACATATCCATATATTGTTGAAGGTGTTAACATCAACGAACATGACTATATCAAGATTGAATCTTCATCAAACTATTTTAGAAATGACTATGAATTATACTTTGAAAGAACCAAAGAATATTTCACAGAAACAAAAACAACCTACACATCAACTTATGAAACAGTTACTGATGCTGAAGTTAACTACAAAACAGGCATGGTACCTGCAACAACTTATGATGGAAACCTTTATGGTATTGCCTTAGACGGTGGCGACGACGCAACTCTCACATCAAAAGGCATTGAAGTTTTAACTCAAGAACAACTTGATGAAGCTAAAAAATACTTTGTTTCAGCTCCTGTTTATCGTTATGAAGACACAGATCTTTCAGAAGAAAACTATGCTTTATACTATAAACACGCTCAAGTTTCAAAGCCAATTCTTTATGTTGTTGACGACAATGTTGACGCAAAAGAATCGGCTATCTATGAAACTCTTAACTTTGAAATTATTTCAACAAACTACCTTAAATCAGAATATGTAAACTTCAACCCTGTTGCTGAAGGTGACGCTAACTACAACAAACACTATAACCTTTATTATAGATATGATAGAGCGCCAATCACAAGCCAAGTTTATGTTTTGAATGACAATGAAACAATTTCAGAAGAACAACTTGCAATCTACACAACAAAGGGATACAAAGTTATCAAGTCATCTGAACTTGCTGACTACTCTATTATTGTTGAGGACGATGCTAACTACGATGCAAACTTCACACTCTATTATAAGAATGAAAACGTATTCGTTCAAAACTTGCTCACAGGAACAAATGCTCTTTATATAGTTGATGACAACGTTACAAACACAGACAAAACAAGCTATGGTCCAAAATCTTATATTCCTATTTCATCAAGTGAACTTAAGGACAATGCAACATATTACAAATTGCTTGGATCATATGACACCAACTATTCAACAAGCAACACAAAATTATATTACAAATATCTTTCTTCTGAAACTCCAAGAAAAGTTGTTTGCACAGCAAATGATATCGACACAAATGCAGCTGGATTCGATAAGAAAGTATTTGAATTAATCACCAACGCAGACCCTATCAACTATGAAGCTGGCGTTGACAAATACTACAAGAGAATCACAACAACAACTGAAACAAACACAACAAAGAACTCAACATATTATTATGTTTCACCTGAACTTTCTCTTGCAGCAAACAGCTATTATGCTATTTCATTCTATGCAAACACTTCAATCAACGTTGAAGCATCTGTATACTTGAAAGATTCTTCAAATGTAATGTCAGAAATTGCAATTGAAAAAATCAGCACAAACGGTGCTTGGCAACAATATTATATGTTTATTTCAACTGACTCTGTTTCAGCATCAAAAGCTAACCTTTACTTCTATCTTGGAAACAAAACAAGCATTGCTGGTTCAAAAACAAGTTTGTTAGAATACAAAGTTGTTGCAGCTAACACTGAATATAGCAAAACAACAACATATTACACATATGATTCAGCTAACGAAAAATACAATGTTTATTCATACAACGCTGAAGACTGGAACGATGGCAGATTAAAATCAACAGTAACTCTTTATGTTGTTCCAACCGTTTCTGGTTCTGCACTCTTCAATGAAATCAAAGTTATCAATATCGGTGTAACCGACTTTAATAAGAAATCTATCGATGAAGTTAAAGTTCAATCTACTCCACTCACAGAAATTCCTGTTGGTGAAACAGAACCTGTTGAAGTTCCAAACAAATACGCTGACGAATTCAACAACGAATTGATTTTGGTTAACGCATTAAAAGATACAGATGCTCAATACAACGCATCAAATAAGTTTGATTACAAAACACAAGCTGAAGTTGATATGTTTGATGAAGACATGTTCAACTTTGAAGACGATACTCTTCAAACAATTTTAGACAGTGACTCACTTGCTAAAATTGACAAAAACACAACTGGTTACACAATGTATGAAAACATGACAACATTGTGGAGATATTACATCAGTCGTGATTCAAAGATTGACTACTCTATTGAACAATTCAGACAAGCTTACAACAATGGTGACCTTGATGTTGAAATCACAAACATCATTGAAAAAACCAAAGTTGACGAAGACGAAGAAGAAGCTGAAGAAGATAAAAAAGACGACAAGAAAGATGTTGTTTATGTTGAATCTCCTTTCCAAGATGAAAACTTCGCATTAAAACTTACAAACAAAAACACAAACACAGCTCTTGGCGTAACATCTAACAGATTCACAGTTAGACGTATGGATTACTTAAAGATTACTGTTTGGGTTTATTCACCAGATAAAGATGGCAAAGCAAAAATTGACATCAACTCTGTTCAAGAAACAAAGAATGAACCAACCTATGGTTCACTCAGAACTGCTTCAATTTCTATTGATGCAAACACATCAGCTTACACAAACGCTGTTGTAAACGAATATGGTTGGATGCCTGTTTACCTTTATGTTGAAGGTAACGCATTAAAAGACCAAGATTGTTATTTGGTATTAAGCGCAGGAAAAGACTCAACTGTTTACTTTGACAACATCAAGATTGAAAGAATCACAAGTGCTCTTTATGACACAGCTAGCTCAGACTCTGACAACAAAACTTGTGCCCTTTCATTAAGCCCAAGTTCATCACTTATCTCAACTGGTGTTACAAACGGCAACTTTGACTTAATCAATGTTACAAACAGAGATGTTCCAAATGATAACGAACTTAAAACTGCTGAAAGCTGGACAGCTGTTGGTGGCAACTCAAAATCAGTTAAAGCTGGTATTATGTCACTTAAAAACACAGGCTATTTTGCAACACTTAGCTCAAGCTTCGCAACAAAACCACCTGTAGATGGAATTGACACATTCAGCAACATCTATGTTATCAATGCTCCAGTTAACTACACAGCAATCACTGGTGAAACAATTTCTAACTACAAGAGCACATACAAAATGTACTCTGCTTCAATTTCACTTTCAGCTAATTCAGTTTATGAATTATCATTCAAGTTCTATAAGACTCCAGAGTTTAATGGAACTTTAGTTTCAAATATCTACTCTAACTCAAAACTTACAAGCGAATATTATATCATGGGTATGACACTTGAATCTTCTGAAATTGAATCTGGTTGGCAAACATACACTTACTATATTGCAACATCAAGCTCATCAACATCTGTATATCTTGAAATCGGTGTTGAAGATGCATATGGCGCAAGCTTCTTTAAGTCAGTATCTTGCATCAAATCAACAAAGACCTATGATGCTATCAAAGATCAAGTTTATACTGATGCAAACATCACAAGTTCAAACACAGAAAACATCTATGAAGTTATCAAAACTGCAAGATTTGTTAACTTTACAGAACCACAATTCTCAATTCATAGCAACAACTCTAAAGAAGATTCTGTTGCATATGATCAATCAGAATTCACACACACTCTCACAAACACAAACCTTTATACTGTTGGTTCAAATGGAACAGTAGTTGCAACATATTACGATAAAGAATCTGTTACAACCTACTCTGTAACAATTGATAAAGTAACATATTATATTGGTGAAGTTTATGAAGTTGTAATCAGTGACACAACATATTATGTTCACAGAACATTCAATGGAACAACAAATAAATATGTTTACAAATTATATTCTGATGCTGAACTCACAACTGAGTTAACAAAAATTGGTGAAGACACATTCAAGATTAATGCTACAGCTTCAGGCGTTGAAGTTGTTATGGCAACAACATATGCTTCAACAAAAACAAGCTATAGATTATATAAATACTCAGACTGCACAGAAGAAGTTAAAACAATTTCTGACAAAACAGTTTCAGTTCCAAGCCTTGACAAAGTTGTTTTAGGTGCTGAAGAAGATGACAACTCTCATACTTCTGCAAAAGAAACAAAGAATTCTTATGTTTATCACTTCGGAACAAAGGATATCGAACTCAATAACGTTGTTATCCCTGCTGAAGAGCTTGAAAACACATATTCAGAAAACGTATTGATTTTAGCAAACAGCTATTCATCTGACTATCAACTCATCACACAAAAATACAAAAATTCTATTACAAAAGGTTCATTTGTAGCCGTTAGAATTTATGTAAAAACAAGTGATTTTGAAAGCGATTCAGTTGGTTTAAACATCAAAATCAATGCTCTCAGCGCAAGCTGGACAAATATCAACACAACAGACGCAACAAATGCTGATAAAAATGGATTTGTATGCTATGAAGTATTGGTAAAAACAAACAGCACAGACGCTGTTTCAAACATTGCTATCGACTTCTCTATTGGCGAAGCTACAGACAAAACATCAAAAACTTGTGCAGGATATGCAATTATCGCTGGTGTTGAATTTGTATCTTATCCAAATGCTGAAGAATTTGACCACTACGTTGAAGTAGCTGAACAAAATGAAACAACAATCAAGAAGTTCTATGATGAAAAAGCTACATCAACAAAGACTGAAGAAACAGAAGAAGCTGATGACAAAAACTCAGTAAGCTGGGCTACATTCTTCTATATCTTCTCTTCATTGTTACTTGTTTTGACAATGGCTGTCGCATTGGTTGCTGTTATCTTAAAGAAACACCCAATCAAATTTGCTAAGAAATATAAGAACGACCATGAAAAAGACATTGAAATCATCAAAGTGAAGAAATCAAAAGAAAGAGACACTGTTGATGAATTATCAAACAAAAACAAAGATGGTATTTTATAAAAAAGAAAGCGAAAGCTTTCTTTTTTTGTGCAAAAAAAAAATAAACAGTCGGTTGACTGTTTATTTTAATTTTTTAATATAACAAATCTTTCTTCTGATAAGTTCCCTTTCAAACATTTCAAGTGAACGAATAGCATTTGTGTTATTTTCAAGTTGAACACCTGTGTCAGCATATTTTGCAGTTTTGATTGAATTGAGTCTTCCCATAAGATTTTTAATGATAAACGCTGTTACACCAAGTTTCTGATATTCTTGCTTAACGGCAATGATTCCAAGCTCAACGGCTTTTGGTCTCTTTAACGCAATAAGCCATTTTATAAATCCAAATGGAAACATTCTTCCGTTGGTTTCCTTCATAGCTCTTGCAAGTGATGGCCATGACAAACCAAAACCAATTAACTTTTCATTTTTATCAAAAACCAAACATAAATATTTTTTATTTAAGATAAGTTTAAACATTGCAATGGTTTGCTTGCGAAGTTCATCATTAAATGGATAAGTTCCATAAAGATTAACGAATGTTTCATCCATCAGGTTGAAGAAATCGTCGCCATGCTTTTTAATAAGTTCCTTCACGTTCTTGTATGGTTTTTCATGGAATCCGTATCTCTTTGTAACAACTTCAGCAATCCTTTCTACTCTTTCATCAGTCTTTTGTGGAAGTTGAAATCTCCATTCAACCCACTTTGCATCTGGCTTATAACCATAACTTTCAATAAACTCTTGATAATATGGTGCGTTATAGCTTGTAATAAAACAACCTTGTTTATCAAAACCTTCAACCATCAAGCCTTCACGCTCAAGGTCATCATAACCAAGTGGGCCGTGAATATATTCCATTCCTTGTTCTTTTGCCCAATCTTCAGCAGTCTTCAAAAGTGCATGTGCGATTTCTTTATTATCAATAACATCAAATCTTGTAAATCTTGCGTACTTGCAATTATTTTTATTATTATATGGATAAACAACAACGGCAGCGATTCTACCAACAACCTTGCCATCTTCTTCTGCTAAAAAGTATGCTTGAGAACACTCATTGTAATGCGCATTCTTTTTTGTTGCCATCTTATATTCATCAGATTCCATTGGTGGAACATAATTGTCATTATCTTTATAAAGATTTGTTGGAAATTTCACAAACTTCTTTAAATCTTTTCTTTTTTCAATTTTCCTAATAGTAAACATAAAGTACCTCTGCTTCTATTATATACTATATTCCCCCTACAACGCAAATAATGTGAAAAAGAGTTAAAAAAAATATTCTAAAGGTCAAAGTCAGTCAATATTCTAAAATCAATCGCAAACACATATAATTTTTCTATGACCAGTAAAATCTTTAAAGCAATGTTTTGTGTAACCTTTTTTTCAGTAGCAACAAGAGCTATGGGCTTTTTATTAAAAATTTATTTATCCCGTGAACTTGGCAGCGAACTTCTTGGAAGCTATCAAGTTGCCATGAGCATCTTTGCAGTACTCATGACATTTGTATCAAGTGGCATACCTGTTGTTTTATCACGCAATGTATCATACTTTGCCTACAACCATGACAAAAAATCCATAGGTTCAATCGTTTCATCGGGACTTTTAATCACAGGAATCATCTGTCTTGCTGTTTCTCTCATCTTTTTGTTATTTCCGTCTCTTCTTAATATCATATTTACATCAACAGCATCAATTGAAATGATATATATTCTGCTTCCTGCCTTAATCTTCTCATCTATTTATGAAGTATTAAGGGGCGCACTTTGGGGACAAAAACAATTTTTTGCAATAAGCATAACCGAATTTATTGAACAAATCTCAAGAATCTTGATTTTATTCTTGTTGTTTAATGCTACATTTATCAACGTTTCACCAACAAACAAAACTGCATTGTCTCTAACGTTGGCATGTGTTATATCTTCAATTGTGGTTATTGTTATATACTTTAAATCTGGTGGAAATCTATCTAGTCCAAAACAACAGTTTAAAACCCTGGCAAAAGACAGCACTCCTATCACTGCAGTTCGAACGATTTCTTCGATAGTATCATCAATCATAGCAATAATCATTCCAATCAGACTTCAACTTTATGGTTATTCTAGTTCTGAAGCCTTGTCAGAGTTTGGAATAATCATGGGTATGACATTTCCAATCATTATGATTCCTTCAACACTCATCAGCTCACTTGCAGTAACAATGGTTCCGTCAATAAGTGAACAATCAAAAGACATTGATAACGAAACAATAAAGGATATAGGCTCACTTAAATCAAAAATTATGTTTTCTATCAAAATGTCGCTCATTTTTTCATCAATTTTAATACCAGTATTTTTGGCTCTTGGCACGCCAATATGTAAATTCTTGTTCGGCAACACAAAAGCAGGTGTTTATTTATCATATGCAACCATTGTCATGATTCCACTTGGGTTTTCACAAATTACTTCATCAGTTTTGAATGCAGTTGGTTTGGAACTCAAGTCACTAAAAAATCATATAGTTTCTTCAGCCCTATTGATTTTATGCATTATCTTTTTACCAAAATATATTGGAACTTTCGCCCTTATTGTTGGATATTTCTTAATGTCAATCACTTCTGCAATTATGAATGCTTTTATGCTCAAAAAAAGAAAACTTATCGACCTAAGTTTTCTTAAAACACTTTTCACAGTTCTATTAATAATTGCATTGTCTTCAGCATTTGGTTATATCATCAACTCTCTTATTTGTTTTAATGATATAATATCAATGTTTATCTCATCAATCATAACATTAGCGATAACCATAGGCTTTATGCTTATATTTAATGTTGCCAACTTCAAGGTTATTTTGTTCAGAAAAAGACATTCGTATTAAAACACGTTCTCAACTGAAATATGAAAATCATCAAGATAATGTGCACAATAATCAATAAGTGACGCCAGCTCTGCAGATGCTTCTTTGTAGTCATTCTCTTCAACATAAACTGCAACCCTAGCAAGACCTGTTTCAACATCTTTGACACCACTATGCCAAATCAAGCACTTAAGCACCTTGGTCTTTTCACCCCACTTTATATGCACCTGGTTAGCATCATATATAAGCTCTTCAGTGTCGCACTTTTCTTTATTTTCCCTAAGCTCAATCTGCAAAGTCTCCAAACTATTAATAAGCCAGTTAAAGGACCTATTAATATAAATCGATTCAATAACACACCCTGCAACCAAGATTATGGACAAGGCTATCATGGTAATCCACTTTTTTACCATTTGTCACCCCCGCTATAATCCATATTAAAAACATAATACTCATCTTTGTTCCTTTCTTGAACAAATACTTCACCATTTCCATCAAGTGTCATTAAGATAATATCTTTTATATTTTTTGTATTTGACTTAACCAAACACTCTTTAATAAACTCATCATTAATCTCTGCAAGCTTAATGTTCCCTTCAATCTTTTTGCCGTCCATTATTATATTGATTGGTAATGTACTTTGACTGACTTTGACCTTTAAGTCTTCCCTTGTAACGTTTTCATACTGAGCTTTCTTGATTACACATAAATTTCCATTAGTTTCAATAATGGCATAAGCAATTTCACTGACTCTGAACACGTCACAGCCACGCATAAGCTCAAACAAATCATCAAGAGTCATATTTAGTTCTTTTAGTTCATTAAAGTCTATCCCCTTAGGGCTAATCACAACTGCAGGTTTGCCCGTTAACAAATATCTGGCAAAATGTGATTTTCTTGATAAAAAACAAATAAGAAAATGTAAAATCAATAATGAAATGATTGGAACAATGCCATGGACAATTGGCACTGATAGTTCTGCCATAGGAATACACGCCAAATCTGCAATAATTAAAGTTATAACAAATTCAAACGGTTGCATTTCTCCAACCTGCCTTTTTCCCATTAACCTGATAACAATGAGAACGCAAATATAAATAATAATAGACCTTAGAAGCATTATCGCCATACATAAATGATTTCAAAAAGCACAAAAAAAATACATACTTCCGTATGTATTTTTTATTAAGCGTTTACAACATAATAGATATTGAAACCAACTGACTTATAGAATGCTCTTGCAGCAATTGCTGAAATAACAACTGAATTTGTATTAAAGCCTTGTTTTTCAATAAGCATTGATGTGTGGAATCTTACGTAAACAGTCTTTAAGAAGTTGTCATTTTTATAATCAACTTTCAAAACCAATTTCTTTCCACTTGATTCATAAGTATCACTAACTTCAAATTGAACAGGACTTAATGAGCTATGTCCACTAACACTAACTGTATCAACAACTCTTTCTGTTTTCATTTCATAGAAAGCAAAAGTTCTTTCTGTTTTTGATTTTAAGAAATCTGTGTGGTTTTCATCAAAATATTCACATTCAACATTATTGAGTGACAACACACCTTCTGATGAGAAACTTGCTGTGATTTCATATTTCTTTTCTGCTCCAAGATTTGCAATAATCTTGTTTCCAACGATTGTATAGTTAAATGTATTATCACAGTGACCATCATCCATATACCATGCTGATGTTGAAGATGTTCTTGTATAATAATCGCAACAGCCATCACTATAGAAATAAATCATTTCAATAGCTGTGGTCTTATCTGTTCCGGTTGATTCATTGAGCCCAGCAACATAATTGCTTTCTGAACTATTAACAGATGAACCAACAACGTTTGAAGATTCAATGGTTTTCAAATAATATAAACCACTGTAAACAACTTGATATCTAATATCGATTTCGTGTGACTTATACACAATCTTCATTAATCCATCGTTTGCAACAGAAGTGCTAAAGTTTTTAACCTTAACCAAATCATAGCTGAGATCAAATAATTTTGATGTTCCGTCTTTATATGTAACTTTTAATTTTGATTGATTAAACTTAACATCAGTGGTTTCGTTCACAAAGTAAATTGTTTGCATATCACCTACAACTTCAATGGAATCAACATTGTTTTTTCTAAAAATGAAATAACAACCAACGCCAATACCTGCAAGGCATAAAACAATCAAAATAATTGATATAATCCTTTTCATAAAAACTCCCTAATAGTTATGATAATAAAATTATACCATAGTTTTATATCAATTTCAATATCATTTCAAAATATTTTTCAATGCTGCACCTGTATATGAGTTTTTGCACTTAACAATGTCTTCTGGCGTTCCAGTTGCAACAATAGTTCCACCTTTATCGCCACCTTCAGGGCCAATATCAATGATATAATCAGCAATTTTCATGATATCTGTGTTATGTTCAATAACAATAACGCTATTGCCACTGGCAACAAGCCTATCTAAAATAGCTGTTAGTTTTTCAACATCATATGTATGCAAACCTGTTGTAGGCTCATCTAAAATATACAATGTCTTACCTGTTGAACGCTTTGCAAGTTCTGTTGCAAGTTTAACTCTCTGAGCTTCGCCACCTGAAAGTGTTGTTGCAGATTGACCAAGAGTGATATAGCCTAAGCCGACGTCATAAAGAGTTTGCAATTTGTTTTTTATTGATGGAATATTATAGAAAAATTCAAGTGCATCTTCTACTGTCATATTCAAAACATCACTAATTGTTTTGCCTTTATACTTAACTTCAAGTGTGTTTTTATTGTATCTTTTCCCCTTACATTCATCACATGTAACATAAACATCTGGCAAGAAATGCATCTCAATCTTGATTACACCATCACCAGCACAAGCTTCACATCTGCCACCTTTAACATTAAATGAGAACCTGCCTGCCAAATATCCCTTTGATTTTGATTCAGGACAAGCAGCATAAAGATCTCTAATTGCAGAAAATACGCCAGTATATGTTACAGGATTGCTTCGTGGGGTTCGTCCAATTGGGCTTTGATCAATAACAACAACCTTATCAATATTCTCAACACCCCTAATCTCACTATATAAACCTTCTTGCAAATTTGACTTATTTATTCTATTTGCAACTGCTGGATAAAGTATTTCATTAATCAAACTAGACTTTCCACTACCTGAAACACCAGTAACAGCAACAAACCTTCCAAGTGGAATTTTAACGTCAATATTTTTCAAGTTATTCTGTCTAGCGCCGATAATTTCAAGTGTTATGTCTGACATAGGTCTTCTTTTTTCAGGAATTTTAATCTCTCTTCTTCCCGATAAATAAGCACCAGTGAGTGAATTTTCACAATTAGCAATTTCATTTGGTGATCCAGTTGCAATTATTCTGCCACCATGCACCCCAGCCTTTGGACCAACATCAATAACATAGTCAGCTGTTCTGATTGTTTCTTCATCGTGTTCAACAACTAGCACACTATTGCCCAAATCACGAAGTCTTTGAAGTGTTGCAATCAATTTTTGTGTGTCTCTAGGGTGTAAGCCAATACTTGGCTCATCAAGAATATACAAAACCCCCATCAAACCACTACCAATTTGTGTTGCAAGTCGAATTCTTTGAGCTTCACCACCAGAAAGAGTTCCTGCAGTTCTTGCAAGGTTCAAGTAGGATAACCCGACATCAAGCAAGAACTTCAATCTTGCACGGATTTCATCAAGGATTTGTTTGCCAATTTTCATCTGGAAATCTGATAAAACTAAATATAAATCAGTCACAAATTCATACGCTTTATCAATCGGCATTAAACAAAACTCGTAGATATTTACTCCGTTTATTCTAACTGCAAGTGGAAATGGCTTAAGCCTTGCACCACCACATTTTTCACAAGGAGTTGTGACCATATATTTTTCTATTTCGGCTTTCCAATATTCGCTTTCAACATTGTAATGTTTCATTAAAAACGGAATTACTCCGACAAATTTTTGGAGCACGTTTCTACAACGATGAGAACCAAATTCTCTTATTCTCATTGGGATTCGTTCTTTTGAACCATATAAAATTATATCTTGATGTT
>JAZODG010000015.1:0-26057 GCA_045596905.1 Clostridia bacterium | reverse complement strand
AAAAAAACCTAAGCAAAAATGCTTAGGTTTTAAAATTTACAAAGTTAAATGTTATTCAAAATTATTTAATAATTTTAGAAACAACACCTGAACCAACTGTTCTACCACCTTCACGAATAGCGAAACGAAGACCTTCTTCGATAGCTACTGGAGCGATAAGTTGAACTGTCATCTTTGTGTGGTCACCAGGCATAACCATTTCTGTTCCTTCTGGAAGAGAGATAGAACCTGTAACGTCTGTTGTTCTGAAATAGAATTGTGGACGATAGTTGTTGAAGAATGCAGTGTGACGACCACCTTCTTCTTTTGTCAATACGTAAACTTGAGCTTCAAATTCAGTGTGTGGTTGAATTGTGCCAGGTTTAGCAAGGATTTGACCTCTTTGAACGTCTGTTCTGTCGATACCTCTAAGAAGAACACCTACGTTGTAACCAGCGATAGCTTCATCAAGAGTTTTTCTGAACATTTCGATACCAGTAACAACTGAGCTCTTTGGCTTGTCTTCAAGACCAACGATTTCAACTGTTTCACCAGTCTTAAGAACACCTCTTTCAACTCTACCAGTAACAACTGTACCACGACCTGTGATTGTGAATACGTCTTCAACTGGCATAAGGAATGGTTGATCTGTAGCTCTGTCTGGAGTTGGGATCCAAGAGTCAACAGCTTCCATAAGTTCTTGGATGCATGCTGTTTCTGGAGAATCCCAGTTGCCAGCTTTTGCAGCTTCAAGAGCTTGGAAAGCAGAACCACGAACGATTGGTGTGTTGTCACCATCATATTCGTATTTAGAAAGGAGTTCTCTGATTTCCATTTCTACAAGGTCAGCAAGTTCTGTGTCGCCACCAAGTTGATCCATTTTGTTCATGAATACAACGATTTTTGGAACGCCTACTTGACGAGCAAGAAGGATGTGTTCACGAGTTTGAGGCATAACACCGTCTGTAGCAGCACAAACAAGGATAGCACCGTCCATTTGAGCAGCACCAGTGATCATGTTTTTAACATAGTCAGCGTGTCCTGGACAGTCAACGTGTGCATAGTGTCTGTTTTCTGTTTCATATTCAACGTGTGCAGTGTTGATTGTGATACCTCTAGCTCTTTCTTCTGGAGCTGAG
This sequence comes from Clostridia bacterium, assembly GCA_045596905.1. Taxonomy (GTDB): domain Bacteria; phylum Bacillota; class Clostridia; order Christensenellales; family UBA1242; genus RGIG1681. The sequence goes on along the minus strand of JAZODG010000015.1, from coordinate 24,939 downwards.
TCGATTTGGCTGTAATCTTTAGCATCGCCACCAAATTTGTGTGTTTGGTTCATTGTGATTGCAGCTGTTAAAGTTGTTTTACCGTGGTCAACGTGGCCTACTGTACCAATGTTAACGTGTGGTTTTTTAGATTCAAATTTAGCTTTTGCCATTTGATAATCTCCTTTTTATTTTTATTTTATTTTTTATTTGTTTGGTTTGCTAAAAAATATTAGTCTTTTTTAGCTCTATCGCCGATAATTTTTTCAGCGATGTTTCTTGGAACTTCAGCATATTTGCATGGTTCCATAGATGAGTCACCACGACCTTGTGTGATTGATCTCAAATCAGTAACGTATCCAGACATTTCAGCAAGTGGAACCTCTGCATCAACAGTTTGGTTGCCATTTTTAAGTGTTGTTCCAATAACGTTACCACGTCTACGTGATAAGTCACCAAGAACGTCACCAAGATATTTATCTGGAACTTGAACTTCTACCTTCATGATAGGTTCAAGAATTACTGAATTACCTCTCTTGAATGCATCTTTGAATGCCATTGAACCAGCAATCATAAACGCAGCTTCTGAAGAGTCAACTTCGTGATAGCTTCCGTCAACAACAGTTGCTTTGAAGTCAACAGTTGGATAACCTGCAAGAACACCTGAAGCAGCAGCTTCTCTGATACCCTTGTCAACAGCTGGGATATATTCTTTTGGAATTGAGCCACCTACAGTAGCATCAACAAATTTATATCCTTCGCCCGGTTCCAAACCTTCAAACTTAACAACGCAGTGACCATATTGACCTTTACCACCAGATTGTTTGATGTATTTACCAACTGCTTCAATAGAACCACGGAGTGTTTCTTTGTAAGCAACTTGTGGAGCACCAACGTTAGCTTCAACGTTGTATTCTCTCTTCATACGGTCAACCATGATGTTAAGGTGAAGTTCACCCATACCAGCGATAACAGTTTGTCCTGTTTCACGGTTTGTTGAGAATCTAAAGCTTGGGTCTTCGCCAGCAAGTTTCAAAAGAGCGTTTGTCATTTTTTCTTGATCGCCTTTTGTTTTTGGTTCGATAGCCATTGAGATAACTGGGTCTGGATAATCCATGTTTTCAAGTTGAACAGCATGTGATTCATCACAAAGTGTGTCACCAGTAGATGTGTCTTTCAAACCAATGATGGCAACAATATCACCAGCATAAGCTTCTGAAATTTCAGATCTTGAGTTAGAGTGCATTCTAACCAAACGGCTAATTCTTTCTTTGTCTCCGGTTGTTGTGTTTAATACATAAGAACCAGATGTTAACTTACCAGAATAAATTCTGAAGAATGTAAGTCTACCAAATTGGTCTGTGGCAATTTTAAATGCAAGACCAGCAAGTGGTGCATTGTCTTTTGCTTCACATTCAATTGGATTGCCCTTCATATCTTTACCAGCCATTGGTGGGATATCTGTTGGACAAGGCAAGTAATGAATTACAGCATCAAGAAGTTCTTGAATACCCTTGTTTTTATAAGATGAACCACAAAGAACTGGAAGCATTTTAAGAGCGATAGTTTGTTTTCTGATACCTTTTCTAATTTCATCAACAGTGAGATCTTCACCACCGAAGAATTTTTCTAAAAGAGCATCGTCTGATTCAGCAACAGCTTCAACAAGTTTTTGGTGATATTCTTCAGCCAAGTCTTTCATGTCTGCAGGAATTTCAACAATGTCGAATACTTTGCCTTCATCATCTCTATAATAGATAGCGTGCATTTGAACCAAGTCAATAACACCTTCAAATGTGTCTTCCTTACCGATAGGAAGTTCAATTGGAACAGCGTTTGCACCAAGCATTTCTTTCATTTGGTCAACAGCGTAGAAGAAGTCTGCACCAAGTGTATCCATCTTATTTACATAAGCGATTCTTGGAACGCCATACTTGTTAGCTTGATTCCAAACTTTGATTGATTGAGCTTGAACGCCTTCTTTTGCAGTGAATACTTCAACAGCACCGTCAAGTACACGAAGTGAACGTTCAACTTCCATTGTGAAGTCAACGTGTCCTGGGGTATCAATAAGGTTGATCTTATAATCTTTCCAGTGACAAGTTGTTGCAGCAGAAGTGATTGTAATACCTCTTTCTTGTTCTTGTGCCATCCAGTCCATGGTAGCGCCGCCATCATGAACTTCACCGATTTTATGTGTTTTTCCTGTATAGAACAAAATTCTTTCACTGGTTGTTGTTTTACCGGCGTCGATATGAGCCATAATACCAATGTTACGAATCTTGTCCATAGCAAAATCTCTAGGCATAAATTCTTTTTCTCCTGATATATTTCTAGTTAAAACTCTTCGTTTCAACTACTTATTTAATTATACTAATTTTTTTCAAAATCACCAAATAAAATACAGCAATTTTGAATTATTTTGGATATGATTTGCTACTAAATTAGTAGCAAACTTTTTACCAACGATATGATGCGAAAGCTTTGTTAGCTTCAGCCATTCTATGTACGTCTTCTTTCTTCTTGAAAGCACCACCGGCATTGTTGTATGCATCAACAAGTTCACCAGCAAGTTTTTTAGCCATACCTCTTTCACTTCTTTGTCTAGCGTATAAAACTAACCAACGAATAGCAAGAGTTTGACGTCTTTCTGCTCTGATTTCCATTGGAACTTGGTATGTTGAACCACCAACACGACGTGCTTTTACTTCAAGAACAGGCTTTAAGTTTTCGAGTGCTTTGTTGAATACTTCAATAGCTTCAGCGTTAAGCTTTTCAGCAGCGATCTTCATTGCATCATAAACAACTGTTTGAGCAATAGAACGTTTACCATCAAGCATAACTTGGTTGATAACTTTAGTAACAACTTTTGAGCCGTATACTGGATCAGCAACAACTTCACGAACTTCAGCTCTATTTCTTCTTGACATAAAAATTTCCTCCTATATTATTTGTAAAAATTTTTTGTTAAATCATAAATTATTTAGATCTTTTAGCACCGTATTTACTTCTAGCTTGTTTACGATTTTGTACACCTGCTGTATCAAGAACGCCACGAATGATGTGATAACGAACACCTGGCAAGTCCTTAACACGGCCACCACGAATGAGAACAACAGAGTGTTCTTGCAAATTGTGTCCTTCGCCTGGAATATAAACAGTTCCTTCCATTCTATTTGTAAGTCTAACCTTTGCAATTTTACGCATAGCAGAGTTAGGCTTCTTTGGAGAAGTTGTTGTTACGTTCAAACAAACACCACGTTTTTGTGGGCATTGTTCAAGTGCTGGGCACTTAGCTTTGCTTGTTTGCTTTTCTCTACCTTTACCATGACGGACAATTTGGTTAATGGTTGGCATAGTATTACCTCCTGTGTAAATTTGGTGAATTTTCTCTAAACCCTACGAGGAAATTCTTGAGCACTCTTTTCTAGTTTCTTGCGACACCGATGCAATAAAAAAAGACAGAATGTCAAACATAACATATTTTATGCCCTATCATTCTATCTCAAAACTAGTTTTATGTCAATAACTTTTTGCGAAAAAGTTTATAAAAAAATCTTTAGAAAAATTCTATCTTCCAAGTTGTTTTGGTGGTTCGCGTTGAGGCTGCATTTTATTGAATGCATCTCTAAATTCTTGCAAGTGTCTTCTATCAATATCCTTCATCATTTCAGGCAATCTTTTTGCTCTTTGTTGTGCATGAAGTCTATCTTTATGAAGCTGCTCTATAATCTCAGGATTAATCTCTCTTGAACCCCTTGTTGCCACCAAACGACGCATATCCCTAATTGAACGGTCAACATCTCTGCCAAGAGCTTCACCCATTCTCATAATCGGATTTTTATTCAGGTCAATAACAAACTTATCTTTATCAGCCAAAAGCAGTGGAAGAACATCTCCTTTTGATGTCACAGACTCAGGCTGTCTTGCAAATGGTCTTGTAATTTGTGGAGTTGTAACCATTTCATTTTCTTTTTTCTTGCTTTCATCTTGTTTAAGTTTTTGCATCTTTTCGGCTTCTTTGCGTTCACGTTCTTCTCTTGCTCTTCTTTGAACAAGATTGTTTTGAGCAATTTGATGTCTTTGCAATAACTTAAGAGTTGCTTTAACTCTCTTTTTTACTTCTTTTTTAAAGAAATCTAAGTCTTCAATAGTTTCTATATTCAAAAACAACCAACTGTCTTTTTCTTCATTAAAAGCAGTATTAATTAGATTTTCTAATAGTTCAATAGTTCCCTTGTCTTTTGGAAACAATTCTTCATAAACAGCCTTGAAAAATATTTTTTCTTCAAGCTTGCTGCAAAGTGAGTTTAAGTAACCTTTTTTCTTTGAAAGTTTTTCTGCTCTTTCTTTATCTTTGTGGAAAGCTTCAGCTTTCATAACATATTCTTCAATATCAAATTTTCTTTCTTCGCCCATAAGCACCAACCTTTATGACTGAATTATATTTTATTTTATAAATTCTTGTCAATTTAAAAAGCGACCGAAGTCGCTTTTGTTTATATTATTCAGTTTTCATAAACACATAATATCTCCAACCTTCAGCAAAGTCTTCGAATTTCCATGTGTCAACAAGTCTTAATTTTGGATAAGCAAACGCACAAAGTTCTGATGCACTATAGTTGTTAAATTCTTTATCATACATTTCGCCATCAATTTGAACCATACTCTTTGCATAGTTTTTGCCAACGCCATCAAAAGAAGAGATAAGCATCAAACCACCCTTTTTGAGTGCATTTGACATATTAACAAATGTCTGTTTCATTTTTGTTACATCAACGTGCATGATTGACGCAAGGCACAAGATGCCTTCAAACTTGCCAAGTTTATCAAACTTATCTGTCATATCGCCCAAGAAAAATTTGCAATTTGGCACATTTTTCTTTGCAATTCTAACAAGTTTTTCACTAAAATCAACACCAACCATTCTTGCGCCCATTTTTGAAAGCACTTTTGCATCATAGCCACCACCACAGCCAAGATCTAAAATTTTAGGTCTCTTGGTTCCTGCTTGAGCAAAGCAATTATAAAATTTTTCAAGAATAGTGTTTTGCTTTTTTTCTTGATACCATTCTTCAGACCAGCCAGTTGCCGTCTTGTTGTAAAAATCTGCTACATTTTTCATAACAAAATCTCCATACCAAAATTATAGATAAAAAATATTTTATTGTCAAAACAATTTGCTTGATTAAAAAATTTTAGGGTGTTACAATATGGTCATGATGAATAAAATATATGTAAAACCAAGATTTAGAAAATTAAAACCTAATGAATACATGCTATTCTGGGAATCACTCCGTGACGCAAGAAAAATCAACAACCACGGACCATTCGTATTACTTCGTGATCCAGAAGTATACACAAAAAGCCAAAACTTTATGATTGGAAACGGCATCGCAGGATTCGCAATTTCTGACGAAGGCGAAATGATTTCCGTTCATAAAAATAACAAAAAAGCTGAAAAGTCAGGCGTTCTTCATATCTTGCCAAAAATGGTTAGATGCGCATTTAAGTACGGTGCAAAATTTAACGACTGCTATGGCGACTTCCTTGTAAACTATTACATGAAAAGTGGTTTTATTGCCGTTGCAAAAGTTAAATACGACGACCTTGACGGCGATTATCAAAATGACGAAATGACAAGATTCAACAAACCAAACTTTTACATTTTGATTCGTGGCGTTAAAAATGTTGCTGAACTTGATAGACTCAAAAAGAAGGGCGTGATTCAAGGATTTGACGCAGTCAAAGACACTATCAAGTCATTCAGGTCTGCTGAAAAGGCATTTGAATTTCAAGCAGAACTTTACAACAAAATCAAAATTTATGGTTACAAAAAACGCTTGGAAATTATTCAAAATTTATAATAAAAGGAAAAAACAAAAAACACTTTATCGTTTTGATAAAGTGTTTTTTATTTCTTATTTTGTTTCATATAACCGATTTTGTATTCGATTTTTCTCATTTTTCCAAGGATAAGTGCATCATTCAAATCAAGTTTACTTTCAATTAATGCCAAGATTTTTTTAAACTTTCTCTTTGATAAGTTGAAAGTAAAATAATATCCAAATTCTTCAATGTCAAGACCCACAAGGTCGCCATATTCTTTCAAAAGACTATATCTTGTTTTGCTTTTATATTCACTGATTGTGAAGCAGAGCAAGTCTATGATATTGTCAATATTGTTTTCATCTTTCTTTCTAGCAAGCCTTTTGATTTTAGCTTTCAAATCTTTTGGTAGAACAATAATAATTGATTGTAAGATATTTTCAACGTCTGAAAATAAAATTTCATTTTTAATTTTCAAAACATATGACATGCTTTCAATATCTTTCAATCTAATCATATATTCATAGTTTGTGTAGTCATCATCAACACAAACCACTTCAAATCCAGCTGTTAAGGCAAGCTTATGCAAATCAATTTTTGCCACTAAAATGCACCCCTAATAACTTTTTAACTAAATTGCGCGTGAGCTATTGCTCTTCATTTCGTTTTTTTTTCCTTGATATCCTTCTTCAAGAGCTGTGAGCACACTGTTAACTCTTTCTGGAGTTACTGCACTGTTGAATCTTCTTTCTGTTTCAAGATATTTGTTGCAGTTAAGTCTAACTGATGAGAGTTTTCCATTCAAACCAGCCTCACTCAAGTTGCAATCTAACTTAACAGCTTCTGCAATTTTTGAGAATACTTCTCTATCTGGATATTCGCCGTTGAAAGCCTTATCCATAGGGCCAACTGTTTTATCAAGAGACAAGTGATGCCACAAAGCGTCACAAGCCATAGTGGTTAAACTTGTAGGGTTTCCAAAAGTCATGCCTACTGGAGTAGCCATTCCCCCTCTTTTATAAACCATTGAGAACAATACGGTGTTTCTGCCGTCTTCAGTTGTTCTTTCGCTATAGGTGCCACCAAGAGCAAGTGCACAAAGCGACACTTTTTCTCCTGCAGATATTTCTTTGTCTCCAAAAAAACTATCTTTTAAAACATCATTACTCATTATCATCTTCCTCCGTGAATATAAATTCATTTAAGAAATTCTTTTCAACCTGTTCATCATCGGTAAGCACAATTGTATCTTCATCAACGTATACTGAGCCAAGCAAAACAATTTTGTTTGGATTCAAAGCTTGAATCTCTGAATATTTTGACATGGTCGCAATTTTTGATTCATACTTTAATGCTGATGTGATATAAAAGCCCAAGTATTCATTAGCTCTTGCATAAACATCTTCAACAGAAAAACCAGATGCCAAAAGGTTCAAATCTGGATAAAGAGCAGTGTATAATTCATTTTCATCTGTAAACAAAACCATTGGATAAATGTATCTTTTCATTTTAACCTCACAAAAATAATACCTTATTTTGATTTTAGCATTAAAATTTAAAAATGTCTAATAAAATTAAATGATTTTCTTGCTCTTTGTTTACGCACGATTATAATAACATTTTTTTCGTTGTTTGTAAATACCCCTTGTCAAAATTAATTATTAAAAAAAACGGAATAATTTCTGGTGTTATAAGATTTTTTTATAATGTAAAACCAATAAAAAAAGCACACCCGAATGGGTGTGCTGAAATTTTGTATTAATTATGACATTTTGCAGTAAACAACCATGCTGCCTTTGCTTGTAACTGAAAGCTTTGGCATACCGATTTGACCACCGGTTACAATGGTTGAAACTTCTAATTGTCTATGGTTTGCAGGGTCGTCAACGTTATATTCCATAAGTTTAACTTCTGTTCCTTCCAAAGCATAAGCAAACTCTGAAGCCTTCTTTGTTAAGATGCTGATTGTCATTGATGAGCCAGCTCCATTGTTAACAATCTTTGAATTTTCAGTGAAGTCTGCAAATTCTAAGACTGCATTCTTATCAACAACGATATCAACAACACCCATAAGCTTTGTTGCTTTGAGTGTGCCACCAACCTTAAGCACAATTTCAGTTGAATCTTTGTTTGTAAATTCAACATTGGCATTGGTTGTTTCGATTGAAACCTTGCCTGAAGTTGATGTTGCTAAAACTTTTCCAAATGTTGATTGAACTGTTGGATTCACAACAACTGCATTTTCTCCACCAAGAACAACCTTGCCTCTTTTTGTTGTAACATTTGTTGAAGCTGTTGCTTCTTCAATTGTTATTGCACCTGAACTTGTTGTTGTTTTTAAGTTTCTTGATGAGTTAACAAACACGTGTCCACGGGTTGTTGTGATTTCTGCATCGTAAATCTTTTTGATATGAACAGTTCCGGTTTTGGTGTTAATGATAGAAGCTCCTGTTTCGCCAAGAACTGAACCAAGAGTAATCCTTCCGGCTGTTGTTGTAATATTTGCTGTTCCATTGACAACAATGTCTTTTTCTGGGTTTGAGCAAGAAACATCTCCCCAACCACAGTTAATTTTAAGATTGTCACAAGACAATAATTTTACGCTAGCATTGTTTGTAATTGCTTGAAGGTCGCCTTCGATTGGACGGTTGATTTCAATCTTTCCACCAGTGCTCTTTAAAATATAGTTTGTTGCATTGATTGCAGTTGACACAGATTCACCAAGTGTGATTGTGTTGAGTGTTGTATATTCAAAGGTGTCTACTTTCAAGTTTAATGAGCTATAAACACCGCCTGCTGTTTCAATAGATATTTTGTGGAAGTATGGGTCAAAATTGTCTGGCTTTTCATCAGCGAATGAAACACTTGCTTTATCTGCCTTGATAGTAAGGTCTGTTTGACCAGCCAATGAATCTGAAACTCTATTTGCTGGAATCAACAACTTGATATATCTTGTTGAGTTTCCGTTTTCATAAATAAATGTTTCAAATGATGTTACTTTCAAAACTGCAGTTCCGTCATCATCTCTTGTGCAAGTGATTGATGGGTCTTGAATCTTTGAAAGTGTGAGACCACTATAGTTGTCATAATAAACAACTTCATAGTTCCAACCAAGAGTGAAAACAACTTGAACAGGAATATCATCAACTTCAACTCTAATTGAGCCTGAAAATTCACCATTTGGATATCCTGCTTCTTCAAGGGCTGTTGTTATTTGAAAATGTTTGCTAACAACATGTGTGCCTGTTTGGATATATTTTAAACCAAACACGGTCATACCTGGAGCCATAAACAAAACAAGCACAAAAGAAGCCACGCACAAAACTGCGACAGCAAGTGTAATAAAAAATACCATTGCAAATCTTTTAGCCATTTTTCACCCCTTATAAAATTAGTATAACAACATTGGTTTTTAATGTCAAATAAATGGTTTAATAAAAAAAGGAAATGCCAAAAGCATCTCCTTAAAACAATTCGTCATCTGATGGGATTTGAATGTCTGAAAAATCAGCCATTCCCAAGTCATTTGGAGTTTCAGGTGGTGGTTCAAGACCATCTAAACCTTCATCAACATTGATTTCATTAACAATATTTCCAACAGCTTCTGCAAATCTCTTTGGATTGTCATTATTCTTTCTAGCTTGCTTGAGCTCTTGGTTTTGTTCATATTGATTAACAAGACTTTGTTCATTTGCATCTTTTTCAAGATTATAAAAGCTTGTTCTGCTTCCGTCCCAACCAATATAAACACTGCCTGGTTGACCGTTTCTAAACTTTGCGATAATAAGCTCAGCTGTATAATTTCCTGTTTTATCTTCAGAAATTTCTTTTGCTGTCATATCTCTATGAATAAACCAAACCATATCGGCGTCTTGTTCGATTGAGCCAGATTCACGAAGGTCTGAAAGCATTGGTTTTGCAGGTTTGCCATCTTTAGTGTCTCTGCTTTCAACTGAACGGTTAAGCTGACAAAGTGTGATTACAGGAACATTGAGTTCTTTTGCCAAAATCTTCATTTGTCTTGAAATGTTTGCAACTTCGTTTTGACGGTTGTCGGATTTTTCATCACTCTTCATCAAACCTAAATAGTCGACAACAATAAGATCAAGGCCTTTTTCTCTTTTGATTTTTCTGCATTTTGCAAGAACTTGAGCAGGTGTGTTCATCGCATTGTCATCAATATAGATTTCAGTGTCTTTAAGTTTCTTTTCGGCTTTCCAAATCTTTACCCAATCGTTTTCATTGATTTCTCCACGAAGGGCTTTTGCCATAGAAACACCAGCAACTGAGAACAACATTCTTTGAACAAGTTGGTCTCTACCCATTTCCAGAGAGAACACTGCACACTTTGCTTTGTTTTCAATAGCTGCATTTGTAACAATGTTCATTGCAAGAGATGTTTTACCAACACCAGGTCTTGCCGCCAAGATGATAAGGTCAGATTTTTGCAAGCCGTTTGTCACCTTGTCAATTTGATAAAAACCTGTCTTTAACCCCCTTAATGAATTAGGGTCTTTATAGATTTTCTCAATTTTATCTATAACATTTTGAAGTGGAACTTCAATGTTTTCAAGTGTTCCTTTTTGACCTTTTTCAGCAATTTCATAAAGAGCTTTTTCAGCCACAGCCAAAAGATTTTCATCAGCGTCTTTATCATAAGCTTTTGTGATTGCATCACCACAGGTTAAAATAAGTTGTCTTAAGATAGAATTTCTTTTAACAATATTAATATAGTGTGAATATCCTGCTGCTGATGGAACAATGTTTTCAAGTGAAGTGATATATGCAATACCACCTGCACTGCTGATGAGTCCTTTATTGTCAAGATAGTCTGAAACTGACACAAAATCAACTCTGATTGAGTTTTTTTGAAGGTCTTTGATTGCTCTAAATATGTTTCTATGTGTTTCATTATAAAAATCAATTTCTTCAAGACCGCCAATAATATTCAAACAAATTTCAGGGTCCATCAAAGCACAGCCCAAAACGGCTTGTTCTGCTTCATAATTATTTGGCAAAACTCTTCCACCTGTTTCAAGAGCTTTCTTTAAATCATCAACCCTTTTATTGTTTTTGCTTTTTGTTTCAGCCATACTCTCTCCTATAATAGCCAACACATTTATTGGTTAAAATTATTTTTCAATTTCAACTGACTCTGCTGATCTTTCGCTTTCTTGAGCTTTTGACTTTTTGAACTTGCACATAAGAACATTCAAAAAACTCTTTCCGTTAAGCTTTTTGTTAAATTTTTCAAGTGCCTTAACAGATTTGTTTGCTCTCATTTGAGCAAGTGCTTCAAGTTGACCATAGTCTTCAACAACTCTGTCATAATCACTCCAGTCTTCTCTTGTTTTTATTGATTGTTCAATAAATTCAACAAGTTGAGCATTGATTTTTGCTGTGTGAGACATGTCAGATGCTGCGTTATGAACAAGTTGATCAAGTGCTGCGCCGTCTTCTGTTCTTGTGATTGTTTTTCTTCCACCAAGTTCGTTGAGCCATGTCATGATTTCATGACGAAGCTTTAAAAGATCTGCTCTTGACTTTGAGTCTGTTGTCTTTTTGTTTAATGCAACGATTAAATTTGATTCTCTTCTAATAAATTCTGATACTTTGCTTTCAATTTCTTTTTTCATAATAATTACCTCTGCTTTAGTATAACAGCCAAAACCTTCAGTGTCAATATGCAATTTTATGAAAAAATCATATTTTTATCATACAATCTTTGTCATTTTTATGCAACAAAAAAAGAGCCTGTCGGCTCTTGTTTTTTAATTACAGTGTTCTGTAAGGAAGAAGAGCCATAACTCTAGCTCTCTTAATAGCGTTAGCAAGTTCTCTTTGGTGTTTTGCACAAACGCCTGTTGTTCTTCTAGGAATGATTTTACCCTTTTCTGTCATATATTTTCTAAGCTTTGCAACGTTCTTATAATCGATTGTTTCGTTCTTTTCAGCGCAGAAAGCACAGATTTTCTTTGATTCTTTACGGAATTTGTTAGGATTTTTATCATCATAAGAAGAATTTTCTTTCTTGAATTTTCTTTCCATAATTTATCTCCTTTTAAAATGGTAAATTGTCGTCGTCGATTGGTTCAAATTTATTAACAACATCATTCTTGCCTGAACTCTTTGAACCTGCTGGTTCATCTTGAGCCAATTCATCACCAGATGAAGAACCCTTTGTTGATAAGAATTCAACTTCTTCAGCAACAACTTCAGTTGAATATCTCTTTGTGCCGTCAGTTGCATCATAGCTTCTTGTTTGAAGCGAACCCACAACACCACACTTGCTACCTTTTTTCAAATATTTGTAGCAGTTGTCTGCTTGTGCACGCCAAACAACAATATTGATGAAATCTGCTTCTCTTTCGCCATCTTGACTAGCAAATCTTCTTTGAACAGCCAAGCTGAATCTGCAAAGAGAGATTCCGTTGTTTGTTGTGATAAGTTCAGGATCTCTTGTTAAGTTGCCAATTAAAATTACTTTATTCATAAATTTTCTCCTAAAGTTAATCTCTAACTATTTTGCGACAATCATGTGTCTAACAATGTTTTTGTTGATGTTAAGTTTGTTTGTGATACCAACAATAGCGCTGTCTTCTGCTTCAAAGTTCATTAAAACATAGAAGCCTTCGCTCTTGTAGTTAACAGGGTAAGCATATTTGCGAACGCCCCATTTTTCTGGTTCTTCTGATTTTCCACCAGCTTTTTCAACAAGGTCCTTAACATTCAAAATCACTTTTTCTTTTTCTTCGTCTGAAATACTAGCGTCGATAATATATAAGATTTCGTAATTTCTCATTATTTCTTGCCTCCTTTTGGACTCATTCGGTTTTTGTGCATGACAAAAACAAGGAATTGTAATCGAATTATAACACAACATTTTTTGTTTTGCAAGTGCTTTTTATAAGTTTGATATACATGGTGATATTATTGTCTCATTTTTTTCTTTTGAATAAAAAAATAAAATGTTATAATAGTATTAAATATATTATATATTTTATATTAAGTGGTTTGACAATTCATTTTAAATTCTTATAATTATATTATAGAAAATACTTGTGAGGGTATTATGTCAAAGAAGAAAGATCTAAAGAAACAAAAAAGTGAATCACAAAATATTGCAGACGTTGTTGAAGCTCTTGTAGCAGAGACAGAACCTGCTGTGTCTGAAACTCCTACAGAAACAACCGTGGTTGTTGAAGATAAGGCATCTGCAAAGAAAGTTTCTAAGAAAGAGAAAAAACAGCTTAAAGCTAAAAAAGACAAAAAGAAGAAAAAACCTGACGCAGAACCTTCTGATTCGGACGACCCTTCACTTAAAGAAATTCTCAAACAAATGTTTGGTACAAGAAAAAAGAAAACCGAACCAATTGTTCAAAAAAGAGTTAAGCGTGTTAAAACCGATTATCAAACCGGTTTGACAAACGACCAAGTTCAAGAAAGAATCATGAAAGGTCAAGTCAACATAACACCAAACACAAATAACAAAACAATCAAAAGCATTATTTTTGAAAACGTTTTCACGTTCTTCAACATTCTTTGTTTTATTGTTGCTGCAGCACTTGTTGTTGTTAACATAGTTTATAAACAGAAATGGAACAACCTTTTGTTTATGGCAACAATCTTGGTTAACATCATAATCGGTATTATTCAAGAAATTAAAGCAAAAATGACAATTGAAAAACTATCACTGTTAACGGCTCCTGTTGTTAAAGTTGTGAGAGATTCAGTTGAATCAAACATCGCTTCAGAAGATGTTGTTATTGACGATATCATAATGTTATCAACCGGAAAGCAAATTGTCGCTGACTGCGTTGTGGTTGAAGGCAATATTGAAGTTAACGAAAGTGTGCTTACTGGTGAAAGTCTTCCAATTAAGAAAAAAGTTGGTGACACACTCTTAGCAGGAAGCTTTGTTATTTCAGGTCACTGCCACGCAAGAGTTGAAAAAGTCGGTGCAAACTGTTATCTTCAACAACTTGCTCTTTCTGCAAAAAAATATCGCAAGCCAAAATCAGAGCTTTTCAAATCACTTCGTGTTATCATTAAAGTTATTGGCGTAATCATCTTGCCAATCACTGCACTTATGTTCCTTGTTAGTTTAAAACAGCCGGGCTCAGACATAATTGATGCGATAACAACCACGGCAGGTTCAACCATTGGTATGATTCCTGCAGGTATGTTCTTGCTCTGCTCTGTTTCACTTACTGTTTCAGTTATTAAGCTTGCACGTAAAAAAGCACTTGTTCAAGACCTTTACTGCGTTGAAATGCTAGCACGTGTAAATGTGCTTTGTCTTGACAAAACTGGAACCATCACCGATGGAACCATGAAGGTGTTCAACTGTGTTCAAGTTGCATCATCTGACCAAACAATCAAAAGAATCATGGGTTCAATGCTTTCAGCACTTGGCGACAATAACCAAACAAGCCAAGCCCTTATCAACTACTTTGGCTATAACAAAGAAATGACACCAGTCATCACTATTCCATTCTCATCAAGCAGAAAGCTTTCAGCTGTAACGTTTGACACATATGGAACATATATGATGGGTGCTCCTGAATTTGTTATTCCAAACATGACCGACACAAAACTTAAATCGATGATTGAACAATATGCAAAAGACGGTTACAGAACACTTCTTTTAGCACATTCAAACAAGTCAATCTCAAAAGACACTCTTCCAGAACAAAGAGAGCCACTTGCACTCATTATTCTTGAAGACCACATTAGAGAAGAAGCCGCAAAAACCATTGCTTGGTTTAAAGATAACGGCGTTAAAGTTAAAATCATTTCTGGTGACAACCCACTCACTGTTAGTGAAATCGCAAAGAGAGTTGGTGTTGAAGGAACTGATGCATTCATTAGCCTTGACGGACTTAATGAAAAACAAGTTATCGCAGCTGCAAACAAATACACAGTATTTGGCAGAGTTACACCAGAACAAAAAGCACTTCTTATTAAAACAATCAAAAATGACGGAAACACTGTTGCCATGACCGGTGACGGCGTAAACGATATTTTAGCTTTGAAAGAAGCTGACTGCTCAATCGCAATGGCAAGTGGAAACGAAGCCGTTAGAAGTGTGAGCCACATGGTATTGATGAACTCAGATTTCTCAAGCATGCCTGACACAGTTTTGGAAGGAAGAAAAGTTATCAACAACGTTCAAAAAGCATCATCATTGTTCTTTATGAAAACGCTGTTCTCAATCATCTTTTCTATCTTAGTAATCTTCCTTGGTGTTGCTTATCCATTCACAACCCCAAGAATGTTAATGTTCGAATGGTTCGTTATTGGTATTCCTTCATTCATACTGGCGTTCCTGCCGAACAATAAACCAATAAGTGGTAAGTTTATTTACAACCTTATCAAAAATGCACTCCCTGGTGCAATTGCACTTGTTATCAACGTTAGTGCTGTTTATATTTATAACTATATTGTTTATGGAACACTTTCTGGTGACAACATTATCGCAACAATCTCAACAATGTCAACACTCATCTTAACATTCACAGGTCTTGCAATGCTTTATAGACTTTGCAAACCATTCAAAGGCATCACAACAACCTTGTTTGTGTTAATGTTAACAATCTGCTGCTTATGCATCTTTGCATGGCCTGCATTCTTTGATATTATGACAATTGGTTCACTTGCACTTGCAGATGTTTTATTCGTAATCGTTCTTGCACTTGTTTCACCAACAATCATTGCTGTGCTTTATAAGGTGATGGATATCATTAAACTATAAAACAAAAAGAGACGAAAACTTCGTCTCTTTTTTTATGTCAAAATATTATTCACCTTTTTGTTCATGAACATTATTTTTTGGCGAATATCTTTTGCATGTTGCGCAAGTTCTATTTTCGCCTTCAACTTCTGGAGTGATTCCAATTTCTCTTAGAGAATATGTTTTATATGGTGTATTTTCGCTCCATGAAACAACATATGCTGCTCTTTCTCTGCCTTGTGCTTCAACAACCTTTGCAAGTTCTTGAGCTTGAACTGAATCAATCATCATATATGGTGTTTGTTCACCATATTTATCAATTGAGTCTTTGTGCTTCTTGTAATAATTATATTCTCTCAAGCAAAGCCAGTTTTCTTTAAACTCTTCACTTGCTGGTTCTGGAGAACCCTTCATATAAACCACTGGTTCATATTCATGTTCAAAACCAAGCATCATATATCTGCGTCTCCAAAGGTCTGCATTTTTCTCAATGCCTTCTTCAATAACTTCTCTGTCCATGCCAATAGCAGTTAAAGTCTTAACAACCCCACCCCTGAACATAACATCAACATCCGGACTAAAAAGAAGTGAAAAATCATCAAAACCCTGTGGAATAAGCCAGTGTTCGCCACCATTTCTCATCCAGTTGATTTGCCACTTAACAATTTCAAGCTCATAGTTGTGTCTTGCTTCATTAAATTCTGGTGACTTTTCAACAAATGCCTTCACAAATCTTGATGGAACATAAATTTGCTTGTCGGTGAGAACTTTTTGAAAATATTTTGCAAGCCATGAAGAGTCTCTCAAATGACATGGCAAATACATTTTTGAAATCTCACTTGGTCTTTTGAAGCATGAGCTATACCAAATACCTGTTTCAGGAAACAAGTTTTTTGATTCTTCACTCAAAATAACAAATGCATCTTCTTCGGTCATTCCCTTTTTTACATCTTCATAAACAGTCTCTGCGTTTTCGCCGTCAAAAACTCTTTCAACTTTCTTTTTCTTAAATCTATCAAACAATCCCATGTGTTATTTCTCCTTTAAGCCTAGTTATTATAACACATATGAAAAATTTTTCAAGACCCTATTTAATATTCAAGCCTATCAATCTCAACTTCAACATTAAGTTTTAACTCTGACAAAAAACTTTCCATCGTTGGATAGTTTTCCATAACACGGTCATAATGATATTTTATTCCCATTTCATACGCAGACCAAATGTCAGCTTTAAACTCTTTTGATTTGTCAAAACACTTGGTAATTGTGTCAGAAATTTTTTCAGTTATTGCTTGTTTTATGGCTTCAAACTGACTATCCATTGGACGTCCAACCAACACCGAACTCTCAATTTCATAAATTGATGCATGGTTAATTTTAACTTTAAGGTCAAGCCTTGGAGTATTGCCTTCAAACCTTAATTTAATTCTATTTGTTTTGTGTTTTATCTTCACACCAACCTTGGCATCTGAAAGCGTCTGCTCTTTTATATTATCAACAAAAATGTCATCAATTGTAGCTTTGTTATTTGCTAGCATATACCCCAAAACTTCATCTTTTTCAAGAGCTCCAACAAACCTACCATCAACAAAGCAACCAATTGAAGTTTGCGCTTCAAAATACTGATATTTTGCCCCACCACCTTGTTCGCCACCGTCTTCGGTTCCTGATTCTCCACCAGAAGAACCTGAACCCCCTGACGATGATTTTTGCGAACCCGAAGAACCACTGCCAAGTGGGTTGTCTTCTGAGTTCTCTTCGTTTGATTTTAACATTAACATGCTAGCAACACTGGTTCTTGATGCATTTTTTGAATCTCTCATGAAAGCCAAGAGTGATGTCATAACCCCGTCACCTTCCTTTTCTCTATACATAAAAACCTTTTGAAGTCCAATGGCAATAGAAAGTTCAACATCTTTGGTTTTTTTGATTTCATCACTGGCTTTATCCTCTGCAATAAGCAAAAGCATGCTATCGTTTGTGATGCTATCTCTCATAAAATAATCTAAGGTTTGAGTTAAATCTTCAGCGCAGACTTCTTTGCCCAAGATAACAAAATTTGTATGCGAAAACCCAGCTGTTTTGCCGGTTTTGTACGATAGTTTAGATATTGCCCCAATGATTGTTTCGGCTGTGTCTGAAACAAAGTTGACGGTGGCTTTTTCACCACCAGACTCCGTGCTTGGCGAAGTTTTTACTATCTGCGCAGTCACTTCATACTTTCCGTCGACACGGTCTATTGCAAGTCCTGTGACTATCGCTCTCATATTTAATCTTGCCTGTGTTGAAAGACTTGACGGAAACGCCAAAATCATCACAATCAAAATGATTAATCCTATTCGCTTTTTAAAAAATTGTCTCATCTGCCCAGCCCCTTTTTAAGTTTTTTGTTTTCAATCGGCTGATTTTTTTCTTTTTGAAACCACGAAGCAATCAATAAACTAAACAAAATCAAAATCTGCAATCCAAAACATATCCAACTTGCCCAGCCTTGAAAGAACGAAATCTTCACAGACATATCCTTAAAATAAAAGACATCAGCTAAATACAAAATTGCAATAATAACTAGGCTAAGTGTAAATGGATTTGCTTTTGGAATGGAAGACTTTAAACATTCATTTGAATAATACAAATATACTGAGCAAGTTAAAATGGCTCCCATTTCAACAAACAGAATCAAGAACCAATCGATTCGACCAATGTTAAGCCCAAGAAGCGCTTGACTTGACAACACACTCACAAGCCCCGACTGAATCACAGAATACTCACCAAACATACCATAAAACTCAACCACCATTACGCTCATAAACACCATGGTTAAACCATAAATAAGCACGGTTTTTGAAAGCTTGATTTCTTTGCTTTTAAACCCTAAAATAAACACCAAAATCGCATCACCAAACCAAAAACTAAACCTTGGAATATTCTTAATCACCTTTGGAAAATCTATGGTTTTTAGTGGCAAAATAACCGAAAAATCAGTGTGTCCTGAACCTAAAAGAGCTATCAAAACAAACGAAACAATAATAAGCCAAAAATATATTTCAAAGCTAAGTGCAATATTTTCAATACCCCTGTGTGAAAGGAAAAATACAGCGAATAACAACAGCAAACTAAACAGCGCCCACGACAAATTATCAAAAAGAGTATTGGCAAAAAGGGCTTGAATGTGCTCATAAACAAGCAGTGCTTGACTCAGAAAATAAATCGCAGCAAAAAACATTAAAATACTTTTCAAAAAACTAAACTTTCTTTTGCTGTTAGACAGCCCAAACGTTTCTGACTTTAATTTCTTTAACACGAAAAATACCAGGCAAATCAAAAGCAGATTGATAAGCATATTTGCCAAAAACAACAAGTAACCGTCCTTGCCAAGCTCACCATAAATCAAACATGGCAGTTTTTGCATTTTCATTGTAAGCACACCAACACAGAGCATTATATAAAATTGTCTTGAACTCATACATCACCCACCCTATTTGATTTTTGTCTGGTTTTATTTTTTCCGGATATAAATGTTGGGCGTTGTTTTAAGTCTTGTATGCTATGCTTTACAAACCCGTCTCTTTTGTCAAGCCTTACTGACGGAGCATATGGCGACATGTATGGCACTCCAAAACTTTTTATAGAAACTATGTATGCCACCAAAATAATAAATGAACAAACAATACCATACAACCCAACCACTCCACCTGCGATAGTAAACAATATTCGAAGCAACCTGGTTTGAGCAATTTCATCAGGAATACTATAAAGTGCAACGCTAGAAGTTGCCACCACTACTATTGATGGCGGCGAAATTATGCCAGCATCAACAGCCGTGTTTCCAAGTGCCAGCGCTCCAATAATCGACAATGCCATACCCATGCTATTTGGCATCTGCAAACTTGCTTCGGTGATAACTTCAAACAAAAACAACACTATCAAAATTTCTATTAGTGGTGGTATTGATAAACTCTCAATGCTTGAAAGAAGTGTGATTAAAAAATTGATTGGCAAAATTCTATAGTTATAGCTTTGAAGCGCAACATAAATTGCCGGCGCAAGCACTGCGTAAATAATCTCAAACAAACGCATAAACCTTGAAAAACTTGCCATGGCAGGAATGGTGTAATAATCTTGACTGCTTTGCAGGTCTTCAAAAAACACAAACGGAACAGTGAGCGCAACGGGCGAACCATCAACAATCAAACCCACCCTGCCTTCCAAAATCTTTGCGCAAAAAATATCGGGTTTTTCAGTGTTTCCAACTCTCCTGAAAAACTTAACCTTATTGTCTTCTAAAAACGACTCAATGTAATATGAATCAATAATCGCATCAATATCAATCGACTCAAGCTTCTTTTTGACCGTCTTCACAATTTCAGGTCTGGAAATATTTTTTAAGTAAATCATTGACACTTGAGTATGGGTTTGTTTGCCCACAAACACTTCTTCAATCTGCAGGTTGGTTGTTCTCAGTCTCTTTCGAATAAGTCCCAGATTTGTGGCTGCGTCTTCAACAAACCCTTCTCTAGGACCTTTAACAACTCTTGAAGTTGGGGGCTCTTCAATTCCCCTTTTTTGTGCACCAAAAATAGGAATCTCAAGGGCTTCGTCTTTAAAAACACAAACAACCTTCCCGTCAAGAATCGCAGCAACCGTTTCAGCTGAACCATTCAACTTTTGCACCGACGACACCGAAAAAACATCTTGAATAAACTCATCAACAGAGATATTTGCATCTTTGTTAGAGTTAACTGTTTTCAAGAATCTTTGAACAGGTTCAATAATGCTTGAAGCCATGAGTTTTTTGTCAATCAAGCTTTCAATATAAAAAAGAGCTAGCATCTCTCCATTAACTGCAAACTCCAGCGTTTCCACCTTTGATTTTTGATTAAACTCTCTCTTTATTTTATCTAATAGGTTTTGCGATTTTTTCTTCATAAAAAATTCCCCGTCAAATTTAGTATGCAAAACCACGTCAGTTTTTATTTGTTTTATAATTTTTTTGCAATAAAAAAATAGGGGCTATCCCCTATTTATAAATGAAATTTTCTGCTGGCTTGTGTCTTTATTGTTTTTCCTGCAAAAATCAAATATGCCAACGAAATAATCGATTGCACAATAATGTTTATCTGATTAATAAGCTTGAAATCATCAGTTTTGAACGCCAATAATAATATAGATGCCAATATCAGTAACACGTCAACTCTAAAAAATCCAAACACATATTCTTTTCTATTTTTGCTGCAAAAAACAACAAATAACATCACAAAAGCTGTGAGCAAAGCTAGTCCTGGGAACACAAAGTTTGTGAACCATTCAGTGTTACTGAAAAACCTGTTTGATGCAAACAAAATCGCACCAACAGATACAACTTCATATAAAACCTTTCTAAAAACAGTGCTTTTGCTCATTATTGTGTGCGCAACAAGAACCCATAAATATAAGATCGACAACGCCACAATAACCGACCAAGGCTTTGTTTGTGTTTGATAGTTAATGTAACCACAAACCACTGTAATAATTATGCTTATTAGCAAAAATGTTTTCACAACCAAACTTTTTGCCTTGCTTAGCTGCTTTTTACTATTCAAATCAAACATTTCTGCGTTATTTTTTTCTGATTTTTCTTCAAGTGAACCATAACATAATGGGCAATAGTTTTTGAAGGTATCGACATCAACGTCGCAAATTTTACAATGCTTCATTATTTCTTCGCCTCCTGATAATTACTATTCAAAACCACTTGAACTCCATTTTCAGTTAATGTTCTAAAGAAAAACATTTCAGCTGCAGATTCAACATGCTTCCTTGAAAAAGTTATGAATAACTTTTCATCAAACCCAGCAACCGACATATTTTTTTGTGTCGACTTTGACGCCTGAAGAATAAAGTGTATTTTTTCAATATGCTCTGCCATTTCAGAAGGAATCTCAACATTTCCAATATTGCTAAGATTTGTTGTTTCTTGTTTTGTTCCACGAATAGAATAAGCAAATTTTAGAACTAAATTTTTAATAACTCTAGGAACCATTCTCATAAAGATATTTCTCTCTGCACCAGTATTAAACCTAATCTGAGCATCAAGCTGTTCGGTTGTTATTTTATTTTTAAGTTGCTTTGCACATTCCTTTACAACTTCATCAAGTGTTGCCGGTTTTGAAAAATCATAGGATATTCTAACAACCAAGCTAAAGTTTCTTTTAGTTTGACTTGGGTGTTGTTTTCTAATGTTAACTGGTATTGAAATTGCAAGTTTGCAGTTTTTTGTGTTTTTGTTTTCAATGTATGCCTTATATAATGAATACATATAAACACCACACAAATATCCTGTTATGGTTGTGTCATATTTTTTTGCTATTGTTTTCACGTCCACAATCTTACATTCGCCACAAATAATCCCCGTGCCAAAAACCTTAAATGGTGTGCCTGTGAGCTTGTGAGCCTTAACTTCTGCAATCTTTTTTGTTTTTGCTGAAGTATCAACAACCATAAACTTATCAACAGAATCTTCGTTTGTTGTTGGAACATCAAGTGGTTTTATTATTCCTTCGTTATCTATACTATGCCCCATATTAACCAAATAACGATAAATCACTTGTTTTAAAAAATACAACCCACCTGTTCCATCAGTCAATGCATGGAAATACACAATGCTGATGCGATTTTCACGGACATAAACTCTAAACAAAAAGTTGTCATCATATCTAAAGTTTATATATTCCATCAAGTCTGCTGGCTCATCTAAAACTTTTGGTTCCTTGTTGTTTTCTTCAAGATAATACCAAAACAAACCTTTTTTGAGTCTTACTCTAAAAGTGTCTTCACTTTTAATGACTTGATTCACACTTTTTTGCAAAACTTCTTTATCAACTTTTTCTTTAAGAGTTGCAGACATGCAAAAAGTATTAGGACTAAACTTGTCACTAATTGGTGGAAATATCATCGCAGCGTTATCTAATCTATACCAATATTTACTCATAATCTAGTTCTATATTATAATAAAAATCAATCTTTGTCACTTAATTTTAATACATAAAACAATTACTCAGGATTTCGTGCTTATTTAATTTGTTTGTTTCAACAACACAAATACCTTTTGCACCAACAAACACCACATCTTTTTCTTTTATCATAATGCCCCATAAATCACATCTTACGCCAAATATTTGGCTGTGTTTGCAATTGAAATTATAACACAAAATAAAATTTTTCGCCGGTAGTGAATTTTAAAAATTTTGCAAAACATTAGTACTATTTGTATTTTTCACACAAAAAAAGAACCAGGTTTTGCTGGTTCTTTGAATTTATTTTTTCAATAATTCCATCAAGTAATCTCTTCCTTGAGATTTGCTTGGGCCACCACCACCCATAAGCATTTCTGCTGGGCTTGGCTCTGCCACACCTTGATCAACTTCAGGAACAGGCTCAACTGGAGCTGTTGCAACTTTGGTTTCAGTCATTGGATTTTGTCTTTTTGGTTCAGCTTTAATTTTTGTTTGTGGAGCTGAACGTGTTTTCATGACTTGGTCACCTTGAGCAACTGGTTCCAATTTTACAGGTTTGTTTGTTGGAGCATAACCCGGGAATGTTGGAGCGTGTTTTTGCATTGGTCTAGGTTGTTGATAATTTGGAACACCCAAGCCTGTCATAACAGGTTGAGCTTGTGTATATGGTGCAGCTTGCATTGGTCTGCCTGGCTGAACCATTGTGTTTGGCATTTGCATCATTGGTGATGGAGTTTGCATTGGATTGTTATACATCATTTGACCAATCATAACGCTTGGATCAACTGCAGTATTAACCATTCCATAACCATTCATCATTGGACCATATTGTGCACCAGTTCTTGGAATATAAAGCATAATGTTAATGCCTCTTTCCTGCAATACTTGGCAAGCAAGCCCAGTGAAGTTTGATTCAAGTTTTGCAACTTCGTTTGTTAAACCGAACTTCATCACATCTTGGCATGGATATGACTGAATTCGGAAGCTTAGATTTCTATAAGCATCAATGAGTGAATTGATTCCGTTAATAACTTCGCCATTTACACCTGCTGTAACCATTGGCTGTGAAGCTATAAGGTTTCTTAACCCTTGATCTAATTCATTAATTGTCATCATCCCGCCCCTTTATTTATTAATAGTTTCCGAGCAACCAGAATCCTCTACAGTTTGCCATAACAGCATTGTTTTGGATAACAAGACGTGGGTCATTGAAGAATTCTCTCAAATATTTTTCATAAAGAAGAGAACCACCACCGGTTAAGATAATCTTGTAGAATTTGTTAAATTCAAGTCCAAGACCCATAACTTCTTGATATACACGTTTTGCTTGGCTCTTGCTGTGTTTTTCAACATATGCAGACAAGTCATATTGTCCGAATGGAGTTTCAACAACAGGAGATTCAAGTAAGCTCAAGTCAAGTTCGTGTGGTGAAAGTGAGAAGATGCTTGCTTCTGGAACGTTGCTGTTAACATCTTCTTGCAAATCTGAAATGTAGTCAGATGTACCAATATCAAAGCTGAATGTTGAACGAACACGCGCTGTTTCAAGAATAGCGATATCTGTTGTACCCCAACCAATATCGATAACGATTGCTCTTTGGTCAAGAAGCTTTTCATTGAGAGCATCTGCTTCTGGATCATATACATAATCATACATTGTACCGAGAGGTTGTGGAACTACGATAACTTCTCTGATTTCAAATGTGATTGGTTTTACATCTTCCCATGTTACAGACTTAACTTCATGAACGCCTGTAAGCATTTGTTTGATTTGAGCGATGATCTTTTGGTTTTTAGCTAAACTGCTTGGAACACCAGTTACAACTCTCAAAACTTCATGGTTAGAAAGATTTGGCAATTCTTTCAAGCATGATGCAATACCAATAAGAGCTTCAATCTTATATTGTTCAGAACCATATCTTGAAATACCTCTACCACCACTACCTGCAGCAGAAACTACACCAACTTCATAAACGGCTTTATCATAAACATACATTTGATAGTCTGTTTTGAATGAGTAAACAAGACCAGCATCGTTTATTTGTCTGATGGTGTTAACATATTTTAAATTTAATTCGTCTGTCCAAATCTTAAGTGTTGAGTTTGCTACATCAAGACCAATGATTCTTGTGTATTCACTTTGTGGTTGAACAGGTGCTGTTGGTTGTTCCACGCCAACTTCTTGGTTTTCCATTACATCGAATTCTGACATTTTTCTACTTCCTTTTTAATAGATTAATTTTATGCTAAAAATTTTATTAGCATTTTACTACTTATCATTTTAATATACTTATAAAAATAAATCAAATAAAAATGCTTAAAAAATAAAATTAAATAAAATTTTTTATTGTTTTAATTTTGTGATAATAATATTGAAGAAATTGTTTCTTTTTTTACAACTGAGCT
>JAZODG010000014.1:0-6182 GCA_045596905.1 Clostridia bacterium | reverse complement strand
TTTTGCGTTTTATTAAAAAATATAATTTACTCAAAAAGGGTTCATAAAGCAATCAAGAAATACTCAAATATAAAAGGTGCTATTCAAATAAGTAACAATCCTGAAGTGCATTATGCAATTTATCTGCACAACAATAACGCATCGCTATACAACACAAATAAAGACCTAATTTCTGGTTTTTTATCTAGACAATATAATGTCAGGCAAACCAACAAGCTTGTTTGTTTTTGTTTAAAAGCAATCAATAATTAAAATCTTTCTTTACAAAGCATTATAATTATGTTATAATTATAAACTGTTAAGGAGAAGGTATGGATAATTTGTTTTCTGAAAACTCAAAAAAACTTGCACCACTTGCAGACCGTATGAGACCAAAATCTCTTGATGAATTCTTGGGTCAAGAACATATTGTTGGCAAAAATAGTTTTTTGAGAAGAGCTATTTCTTTTGATAAACTTGGAAGCTGTATTTTTTATGGCCCACCAGGAACTGGAAAAACAACCCTTGCATCTATTGTTGCAAATCAAACAAATAGTCTTTTTGTATCACTAAACGCTGTTTCCTGTGGAGTTGCAGATGTTAAAAAAGTTATTTCAGATGCAAAAACAAATATCGAACTTTTCGGCAAAAAAACATATCTTTTATTAGACGAATGTCACAGATGGAATAAAGCTCAATCTGACTCAATGCTTGAAGCCATTGAAAAGGGACATATCATATTTATCGGTTCAACAACCGAAAACCCATTTATCTCAATGACTAGAGCTATCGTTTCAAGATGTAGGGTTTTTGAGTTTAAACCACTCACAAAACAAAATATTTTGCTTGCTATTGACAGAGCTTTAACAAACAAAGAACTTGGCTTTGGAAATCTTGAACTTAATATTTCAGATGAAGCAAAAGATTATTTTGCATCAGCATCTGGTGGCGACGCACGTGTTGCACTTGGCAATTTGGAACTTGCAATCTTGTCAGCTGAAAAAGTTGACGGAGTCACTAAAGTTGACCTTGAAGACGCAAAACAAGTTTGTATGCAATACAACAACAGCGTTGATGAAGATTTGTATTATGATATGCTTTCAGCATTTTGCAAGAGTCTTCGTGGAAGCGACGCAGATGCCGGTCTTTACTGGGCACATAGACTCATTGCTGCAGGTTGCGACCCACTTTTGATTTTTAGAAGGCTTATGGCACACGCAAGCGAAGATGTTGGTCTTGCAAACTCAAATGCACTTGTTGTTGCAAACAGTGCTTGTCAAGCATATCTTCAAATGGGAAAACCTGAAGGACTCATTCCACTTTCACACGCAATCATTTATGTTTGCATGAGTCCAAAATCAAATTCTGTTATTGAAGCAATGCAAAAAGCACAAGAAGATGTTGAAAAAACATTCGTTGGTCTTGTTCCAGACCATTTAAAAAATCACAACTACTTAAATGAAAAAAGGGCAAAATATAAATATCCACACAGCTACGGTGGATATGTTGAACAACAATATTTGCCTGACGAAATAAAAGACCATATTTATTACATTCCATCAAAAAATGGCAGCGAAGCATCAATCAAGCTTCCTGAAAACAAAGAAAAACTTATTAACGACAAAAAGAACTAGGAGCACTATGATTACACCTGAAGAAATACAGAATGAAAAAAACTATCTTGAAAATGTCTGTAAAATCTTAAAAGAAGAAATTGACAACTATGAACTAAAGTTAAAAGCACTTTCAAGTAATATTCAAGAAGAAATGTCTTATGCGTGGGATAAAACCAACAGACTTTCTGACCTTGAGTTCTTTTATGCTCTTGCAAATATTCAAAAGAGAAGTGTTTATGCTGAAAATGCAAACAAAAAAATAAAGAGCTATAAGAAAATGCTTAACAATGCATACTTCGCAAGAATCGACTTTGATGACGGCGAAGAAGTTTTGCCAATTTATATTGGTATTGCATCACTTCAACAAAATGATGACTTTTTTGTTTATGACTGGAGAGCTCCAATTGCAAGTATGTTTTATAACTGCGAAGTTGGAAATGCCAGCTACACAATTTCAACAGGCGATAAAATTTCTGGAAAAATCACTCTTAAAAGACAATATAAGATTTCTAACGGACAACTTGTTGAAGTGTTTGACACCGATATGCAAATTATTGACAGCGTTTTAAAACAAATGCTTTCTGCAAATGCTTCAAATAAAATGAAGAACATCGTCAACACTATTCAAAAAGAACAAAATGAAATTATCCGTAAGAATAATGTTGATATTTTGATTGTTCAAGGTCCTGCTGGTTCAGGAAAGACAAGTATTGCTATGCACAAAATTGCATACCTTTTGTACTCAGAAAGAGATAAAATCAACAACTCAAACGTTATGATTCTTTCGCCAAACGAAATCTTCAATAACTATATTTCAGACGTTTTGCCTGATATTGGTGAAGATAACGTTGTGCAAGCAACATATTATGAATTTGCAAAAGCCTATATAAACGAATTTGATATTTCATCAAAAATTGAAGACGCTTATGAAATTGTTTATGGAACAAAAACGGAGCAGTCATCTAAAAAATATGCTGAACTTAAGTTTAAATTCGACAAGTTCTATATCACACTCTTAAACGACTTTATTGAAAAGAACAAGATTGCTCTTTGGGGTATTGAACCTATCGAAATCGCTGACACCATTGTCATGGATATGCCTGAAATTGAAAAGATTGCAAACTCCGTTTCAGACACAGGCGAAAGCTTGTATATGCGTGGAAAGAAGGTTATTGAAAAGATTTATTTGGCAGCAAGCCTAAAAACTCAAAAACACTTAACTCTTGAAAAATTAAAAACTCAAGCCCTTGAAAACTTAACAAAAATCAAGTCAAAAATATCTGGACTTTATCATGACCTTTACGGCGATAAAGATGCATTTATTTCATTTGTTAACGAAGAATGTGCAAAATACAAAAAGAACCTTAATGGAATTGACTTATCCTTTATTTTTGACCAAACTCATGAATCCCTTGAAAACGGTCACCTTGAGTTCCAAGATGTTACACCATATATGTTCTTGAAATCAAAAATTATTGGTATTAGCGCAAATAAAAATATTAAATATGTTCTCATTGACGAAGCTCAAGACTATTCAGAAGCTCAATACAGAATCATATCTATGCTCTTTAGGAATGCAAATATCACACTTTTGGGTGATATCAATCAATGCATTTTGCCATTTAACAAGACAGATAATTATGACGGCATTTTAAAGATTTTGAAACGTCAAAAACAAAATGCAATCTCTGATTATAACGAACTTTCAAAAACATATCGTTCAACTTATGAAATCAATAATTTTGCTAAGAAAGTGCTTCCACATAAAATCAATTATTCACAAATTGATAGACATGGTGATGACGTTATAATTAAAAATATTGATAAAAATGACGTAAAATCTATTTTAAATGAGTCAATTAAGTTAAAAAATTCATATAACACCGTTGCAATCATTTGCAAAAACCTTGACGAAATATTATTATATAAAGAGATAGTGAAAACTGGCGATTATAATGGAAAATTCAGATTGGTTGACAAAAACGACAATGTTTTTGTTGGCGACAAAATCATGATTATTCCATCATATCTGTCAAAAGGTCTTGAATTTGATGCAGTAATCATCAGCAACGCATCTGATGAATATTACACTGAAGAAGAAAGAAACCTTTTGTATGTTGCAATCACCAGAGCACTACATAAACTTGAAATTTACTATTCTGGCAAATTAACAAACCTAATTTCAGGAGCAAATGATGAGGGGACAAACAAATAATAACAAAATCAGTCTTTACCAGAACTATCAACGAAATTTGATTAAGGCAACCGTAGCTACAAACGTGGGCATAAACTCAACCGAAAAGGTTATTAAGGTTTATGGCGCAAGCGCAAATAGGGTTGAACTTTTAACACGTCTAAGAAAATATTCAAGATTTACTTTAATTTGGTATTTAACATTCTTCTTTCTTGGAATTGTGTGTTTATTCCTTGACCCAGCAGGTTGGGTTTATGTTTTAGACCTTTATGTTGTTATGTTTAACATTGACCTTGTTGCAAGGGGCAAGCTTTCAGGTATTTATATTGGTATAATTGAATGCTTCCTTTATGCATTTATTTCATTGCAAAGCGCACTGTATGGTGAAGTTATTAAGGTTCTTGCAATATGCGCCCCACTCAATGTTGTTTCAATAATTAGATGGAAAATGTCAGCAAAAAAACAAAAGCAAGACAAATTTGCTAAGAAAAATGATGACATTATCGTTAACAAACTTTCAAAAAAAGAAATTGTGCAATTCCTTGGAATCGGTGCAATTGTTGCAGTTGGCTGCTATTGTTTGCTTAGATTCGTAATCGGACAAACAACAGCACTTGAGCTTGCTGCAATATCACTTACACTTTCAATTATCGGTAAAATTTTCACAGCTAGAATGAATATGGAAGCTTGGATCTTATGTATTACAAACGATATTATTTGTTTGTTTATGTGGCTTCAAACAATCTTTATTACCGGCTTTGATTTATCACAAGTTTCAATGATTGTTTATTATCTTGCATGTTTCACAAACGACTCTTATGCATTTTCACTTTGGAAGAGCATGTATAGAAAAATTGCAGTTAATGGTGGAAAAATTCTTGCAATGCGAAAAGTTAACATTAAAAGAATCATCAAACTTCGCAGACAATTTCATAACATGCGTTGGAACAGAGAAGTTGATGTTAACAAAAACAGTTAAAAACAAAACCCCACTAAAATTAGTGGGGTTTTTTAATAAAAAAATTCACCGAAAGGTGAATTTTATTTTGATTCTTTTTGTGTTTTCTTGATTGAGTCTGGCATATAACTATCAAAGATAAAGTTATCGCAGAAACCTTTAACTCTTGTTTCTTCTTCAGCATTCTTAAGACCAAAAGCAAGAACTGGGATAACACCATAATACTTTCTCAAATATTTGTTTGGCATGTCTTCACAGTTATAAATAATAAAGTTTGGCTCAGAGATTTTTTTGTTAAGAAGCATTCTCTTTAAAGCAAATCTCTTGATTCCCGCAATTTCTTCGCCTCTGAAGAAGCTTGCAAGCTGTCCACGCTTAACCTTTGGTGCATTTTCTTTAAACCATTCAAGAGTGTATGGGTTAAAAGCAATAATTGCATATTCGCCATTATATTTCACAAGTTCTTTCCAAACAGCTTTTTCACATTGACCAACTTTTCCATAATTTTTGATTTCAATCAAAATTGGAACTTTTCCGTCGATAAAATCAAGTGCTTCAGCAAGGGTAGGGATTTTTTCTTTTGTGCCTTGCAAACGACAATCTTCAATATCTGCATAAGAACAGTTTGAAATAAAACCGTCATGACCAGTGAGTCTTGCTAATTTTTCATCATGGAACACAACTGGTGTGCCATCTGCCAAG
Source organism: Clostridia bacterium (assembly GCA_045596905.1). Lineage (GTDB taxonomy): Bacteria > Bacillota > Clostridia > Christensenellales > UBA1242 > RGIG1681. The sequence goes on along the minus strand of JAZODG010000014.1, from coordinate 733 downwards.
AAAGAAACATCAAGTTCGATTGGCAATTTATTTTTGATTGCTTGTTTAAATGCTGCAAGTGAATTTTCTGGAACGCCTTCGCCAAAAAGTCCACGATGTGCAACTGGGGATTTTACAATCCATGTTTCGTAAATACTCATATTTTCTCCAAAAATCTTATAATACATTTTAAATTATACTATCAAATTTTCATGTTGTCAATATTTTATTAATATACTATAAAGCTATAAAATAATATATTTTATAGAATAATATTTGGTTTAATGATTGATTTTCCATTAGTTTTCGTTTAAAATGATAAGGTGAGGTAAGACGCTAAAATGAAAACTAAACTAGAGAACGTTAGAAACTTTTCAATTATTGCGCATATTGACCATGGTAAAAGCACTCTTGCTGATAGACTTATGGAGTATACTGGAACCGTTGCTAAGAGAGATAGCAAAGAACAACTCCTTGACTCTATGGATATTGAAAGAGAACGTGGTATTACAATCAAACTTGCACCCGTTACCATGAAGTATACAAAAGATGGAAAAGAATATATTTTAAACCTTATTGACACACCAGGACACGTTGACTTTACTTATGAAGTTTCAAGATCTCTTGCTGCGTGTGAAGGTGCAATATTAATTGTTGACGCAACGCAGGGTGTTCAAGCTCAAACACTTGCTAACTTTTATTTAGCATTTGAAAATGATCTTGAAGTTTTGCCTGTGCTTAATAAAATTGACTT
>JAZODG010000013.1:0-23349 GCA_045596905.1 Clostridia bacterium | reverse complement strand
GGAGGAAAACTAATATGGAAAGCAGAATTATTGAAGCAATAAAAAATGCAAATAAAATCCTTATTGTTACACATACTGGCCCAGACGGTGACGCTATTGGTTCAGCTTGTGGTTTAAAAAGACTCATTACAAATAGTTTTGAAGACAAATTTATTGATGTGTGTGCAGATGGTGAAATAAGTCCACTTTATTCGCCTATGCTCAGAGATAATGTTGTCAATCATGACACTTTTGAAAAATACGATTTGGCGATTGTTCTTGATTGTCCAACACTTGCCAGAACTGGAAAATATCAAGAAATAGTAAAAAACACACCACAAATTATTAATATTGACCATCACGGAACAAACGAAAGATTTGGAAATATTAACTATGCGACATCACAAATGTCTAGCACTTGTGAGTTTTTATACTTCCTTGCTAAGAGATTTGGTTTGGAAATGGATAAAGAAGTTGCAAAACTCTTATATCAAGGCATCTTGACTGATACAAACTGCTTTACATCAAATACCGTTACAGCAAGAACTCACCAAGCACTTAGTGATCTCTTGGGTTATAAATTTGATGCGAACTTAATTAAAGAATATTATTTTAATAATCAGTCGCTTAATAAAACAAAACTTGAAGCAAAAGTATTAAACTCTGTTAAGCTTTATAAAAATAACACAATCGCAGTTATGAAGATTCCTTATAGTGATATTGAAAAATATAATTTAACATTCGAAGACACTATGGGTATTGTTGATAAGGGAACTTCTATTGAAGGTGTTGGCATTTCAATTATTTTAATTGAGGCAGGCCCTGGCTATGTTTATGTTAGCTTAAGAGGAAAGGGTACAGAAGTTGACGTTTCAAAGATTGCTAAACAATTTGATGGTGGTGGAAGCAACACTGTTGCTGCATTCCAATACCACGGAGAACTAAAAGATATTGAACAAATGGTTCATGCATACATAAAAGAAAACATTGAAGAAATCTCACAAGACCCTGATGGAAAGAAATTATTTTAATATATTTAACAAAAACCCCATTATAATGGGGTTTTTTCATGTAAAAATTATCGATTTTGCGTAAATTTTAAAAATTTATGGTCAAATTGCACAAATATTAAAGTTGAAGAAAATTATGCAAAATTTGGTCTATCTTTATAAAACGTTATTTTTCTTATATTTTCGCATAAAAATTTTTGAAAATTATTGACTTAAGTTGCCTTAGGTGGTATTATTTATTATGATACCATAATTATCATTGATGATTATGTCTTTTTTTGGTTTTAGTTATGGTTTAATAAGTCAAAATTATAGATATTAGCGCCCTTTTCATTCTTTTTTTGGTGCGAAATATAGAATCGACTATCTTTTTGACTCGCTATTATTTTTTGCTCGACTAAAAAAGATTATATATTTCTCGGGAGGACTACGATGAGTAGTAAAAACTTAAACATTAAAAAAGTTAAGATCGGTAATACAGAGAGATACAAATTTGGTAAAATTGATGAAGTTATGGATATTCCATATCTTGTTGAGGTTCAAAAAGATAGCTACAAAAACTTCATAACAAAAGGTATTCGCGACGTTCTTCGCGATTTTTCTCCAATCACTGATACTGACAACTTGAATCGTTCTGATGCTAGAGAAGATAACACAGACGCTCGTGTTGAACTCTACTTCTTAGAACACTCTCTTGATGGACAGCCAAAATACACAGAAGCTGAATGTAAAACAAGAGATGCAACTTATGCGTTGCCTTTAAAGGTTAAGGTTCGTTTGGTTTATAAAGAAACTGGCGAAGTTGTTGACCAAGATGTTTATATGGGTGACATTCCTGTTATGACTGACAGTGGTTCATTCATTATCAACGGTGCTGAACGTGCCGTTGTTAGCCAACTTGTAAAGTCTCCAAGCGTTTATTGCAGCCAAGGCGTTAACAAGGCTGGTAACTTTGTTACTGAAACAGATATCATTCCTGCACGTGGTGCTTGGATTGAATTTGAAGAAGATCAAAACAACATTATTTGGGTACACGTTGACCGTTCAAGAAAGATGGTTGGTACAATCTTCCTTCGTGCACTTGGTCTTTCAACAGATGAAGACTTGCTTGCATGTTTTGACAACGATCCATCAATTGTTAAGACAATTGAAAAAGACCCAACAAAATCACAAGAAGAAGCTCTTATTGAAATTTCTAAGCGTCTTCGTCCAGGCGAAGTTTTCAACTTGAAAGCTATTAAGAAAGACTTAGAAAAGAGATTCTATTCAACAAGAAGATATGATATCACTGGCGTTGGTCGTTATAAATTCAACCAAAAGCTCAGCTTAGCAAATCGTATTGAAGGCAAAACACTTGCTGAAGATATTATTATTAAAGATAAGGTTTATGCTGCAGCTGGTGAAGTTCTTGATGAAGAAAGAGCAAGATTTGTTCAAAACAGTGGAATCAACAAAGTTGCCGTTGAAGGCAAACTTGGAAAATTCTATGTTCTTGGTAACAATCGTGTTGACCTTGAAGCTTACACAGGCATTAAGGGTGAAGATGTTGAAATCGATGTTGATGTTCACCTTCCAACACTTTTGATGGTTCTTAAAGGTTGCAAAAACAAAGAAGAAAAAATTGCTGCAATCAACGAAAACAGAGATGAAATCGTTGGTCGTCACGTATTCTTTGACGATATCGTTGCTGCTGTTAACTATCACTTGTGCATCAAGCAAGGTCTTGGTGAACTTGATGACGTTGACCACCTTGGAAATCGTAGAATCAAAACAGTTGGCGAACTTTTACAAGCTCAATTCTTTATTGGTATGGCTCGTTTGGAAAGAGTTATTTCAGAAAGAATGCAAGTTCAAAATGTAGAAGATATTTCTCCTGCAACACTTATTAACGTTCGTCCTGTTTCTGCTGCTATTCGTGAATTCTTTGGCTCAAGCCAAATGTCACAGTTCATGGAACAAACAAACCCAATCGCTTCTCTTACTCACAAGAGAAAGGTTTCTTCTATCGGACCTGGCGCTCTTACAAGAGAACGTGCTGGTTTTGACGTTCGTGACGTTCACTATACACACTATGGTCGTCTTTGTCCAAACGAAACTCCTGAAGGTCAAAACATCGGTCTTATCAACTCATTTGCTTCTTATGCAAAGATTGATAAATATGGTTTCGTTGAAGCTCCTTATAAGAGAATTGACAAAGCTACTGGCAAAGTAACAAACGAAGTTGTTTATATGACAGCTGACGTTGAAGAAAAATATGTCATCGCCCAAGCTAACGAAGAAATTGGTGAAGATGGCAGACTTAAACATGAAAAAGTTACTTGCCGTAAAAAAGGTGAAATTGTCGAACTTCCTAGAGAACAAATTGACTTTATCGACGTTTCTCCAAAGGAACTTGTTTCAATTGCTACAACACTTGTTCCTTTCATTGAAAACGACGACACAACCCGTGCGATGATGGCTTCAAACATGCAACGTCAAGCCGTTCCACTTTTGAAAACAGAAGCTCCTATCATTGGTACTGGTACAGAACACAAAATCGCTGTTGACTCTGGCGTTATGGTTATTGCTAAACATGACGGTATTGTTAAATATGTTTCAAGTGAAAAGATTATTCTTGAAACAGCTGAAGGCGACGAAACATATGAACTTATTAAGTTCGTTCGTTCAAACAATGGTACATGTATGTGCCAAAAAGCAATTGTTGAACACGGCCAAAAAATCAAAGCAGGAGACGTTCTTGCTGACGGTCCTTCAACAAACAATGGTGAACTTTCAATCGGTAAAAATATCCTTGTTGCATTCATGCCTTGGGAAGGATATAACTTCGACGACGCGATTCTTATTTCAGATGAACTTGTTGAAGATGACGTTTTGACTTCAGTTCACATTGAAGAATATGAACAAGATGCAAGAGACACTAAACTTGGACCTGAAGAAATCACACGTGATATTCCAAATATCGGCGAAGATGCACTTGTTAACCTTGATGAAAACGGTATCGTTAGAATCGGTGCTGAAGTTTCAACAGGTGATATTCTTGTTGGTAAAGTTACACCAAAAGGTGAAACTGAACTTACTCCAGAAGAAAGATTACTTAGAGCTATCTTTGGCGAAAAAGCTAGAGAAGTTCGTGACACATCTCTCCGTGTTGGACATGGTGAAGGTGGTATTGTTGTTGACGTTAAGGTGTTCACACGTGAAAACAAAGATGAACTTCCAACAGGCGTTAGCAAACTTGTTCGTGTTTACATCGCTCAAAAGAGAAAAATGAGCGTTGGTGACAAGATGTCAGGTCGTCACGGAAACAAAGGTGTAGTTTCAAGAGTTCTTCCAAAGGCAGATATGCCATTCCTTCCAGACGGAACTCCTGTTCAAATTATTTTGAACCCATTGGGCGTTCCTTCACGTATGAATATTGGACAGCTCCTTGAAGTTCACTTGGGTATGATTGCAAAAGCTCTTGGCTGGAAAATTGCTACCCCTGTATTTGACGGTGCAAAAGAAGAAGACGTTAGACAACTCTTCATTGACAACAACTATCCAGAAGATGGTAAGTTCCAACTTTATGATGGTAGAACTGGTGAACCATTCGAAAATAGAACCACAGTTGGTATTATGTATATGCTTAAGCTTCACCACTTGGTTATCGATAAGATGCACGCACGTTCAACCGGTCCATACTCACTTGTTACTCAACAACCACTTGGTGGTAAAGCCCAACTTGGTGGTCAAAGATTTGGTGAAATGGAAGTTTGGGCTCTTGAAGCTTACGGTGCAAGTAATGTTCTTCAAGAAATGCTTACCGTTAAGTCAGACGACGTTGTTGGCCGTTTGAAAACTTATGAAGCTATTGTTAAAGGTGAAAATATCACTGAACTTGGTATTCCTGAATCATTCAAGGTTCTTATCAAAGAACTTCAAGGTCTTGCTCTTGATATCAAAGTTCTCACTGAAGATAGACAAGAAATTGGTCTTAAAGATTTGATGGAAGACGATAGAGATATTCCAAAACCATTAACAAATAGACAAAACAAATATGAAGAAGAAGTTGAAATTGAACTTGGCGAAAGCGAAGACTTAACACCAGGCGAAGTTGTTTACGATGAAAGCGCAGATGATGCAGGAAACTTATTCGACTTCGATGATGATTTATAATAGAGACTATGATTTATAAAATAAACATATAAGGGGAAAGAAATGTTTGAATTAAATAATTTTGACTCAATGCAAATCGGTCTTGCTAGCCCAGAAAAGATTCGTGAATGGTCTTATGGTGAAGTTACAAAACCTGAAACCATTAACTATAGAACACAAAAACCTGAAAGAGATGGTTTGTTCTGTGAAAGAATCTTCGGACCTACAAAAGACTGGGAATGTCATTGTGGAAAATATAAAAGAATTCGTTATAAAGGTGTAATCTGCGATAAGTGTGGTGTTGAAGTAACCAGAGCTAAGGTTAGAAGAGAAAGAATGGGTCACATCGAACTTGTGACACCTGTTTCTCATATTTGGTACTTTAAGGGTGTTCCATCTAGAATTGGAACTCTCCTTAATATATCAATCAAAAAACTTGAACAAGTTTTATATTTCACATCATTCATTGTAACAGACCCTGGTACAACTGAATTTGAATACAAACAAGTTCTTAACGATAGAGAATATCGTGAAGCACTTGAAAAATATGGTCCTAAAGCATTCAAAGCAGGAATGGGTGCTGAAGTTATCAAAGAACTTTTATCTCAAATCGACCTTCAAAAAGAAAGCGATGAAATTAAAGTTCTTATGAAAAACTCAAAAGGACAAAAGAAGTTAAGTATTGCTAAGAGACTTGGCCTTGTTGATTCATTCTTGAAAACAGGTGCTAAGCCAGAATGGATGATACTTGACGTTCTTCCTGTTATTCCACCAGAACTCCGTCCAATGGTTCCACTTGATGGTGGAAGATTCGCAACAAGTGACCTTAATGACCTTTACAGAAGAGTTATTAATAGAAACAACAGACTTAAAAAGCTTGTTGAACTTGGTGCTCCAGAAATTATTTGTAGAAACGAAAAGCGTATGCTTCAAGAAGCAGTTGACGCTTTGATTGATAATGGTAGAAGAGGCAAGGCCATCAGTGGTGCTGGAAACAGAGAACTTAAGTCTCTTTCTGGTCTCCTTCGTGGTAAACAAGGTCGTTTCCGTCAAAACCTTCTTGGTAAGCGTGTTGACTATTCTGGCCGTTCAGTTATCGTCGTTGGTCCAAGCCTTAAAATGTATCAATGTGGTCTTCCTAAAGAAATGGCACTTGAACTTTTCAAACCTTTCATTATGAAGAGACTTGTTGATCTCAACCAATCACACAACATTAAGAGCGCAAAACATATTGTTGAACGCGCTAGACCAATCGTTTGGGACGTTTTGGAAGAAGTTATCAAGGATCACCCAGTTCTTTTGAACCGTGCTCCTACACTTCACAGACTTTCTATCCAAGCGTTCGAACCTGTTCTTGTTGAAGGTGGCGCTATGCGTCTTCACCCACTCACTTGTGCAGCTTTCAACGCTGACTTTGACGGTGACCAAATGGCTGTTCACGTTCCACTTTCAGTTGATGCTCAAACAGAAGCTAGATACCTTATGATTGCTTCAAACAACATTTTGAAACTTTCAGACGGTGAACCTATTTCTGTTCCTTACCAAGACATGCTTTATGGTATTTATTATCTTACCGTTGAGCTTTCTGGTGAAAAGGGTGAAGGCAAATCATTTGCTGATGTTGACGAAGCTATTATGGCTTATCAAACAGGAAATGTTAGCTTGCACTCAAAAGTTTGGGTTCGTGTTCAAAAAGAAATCGATGGAAAAATGTATTCAACCAGACTTCACACAACTGTTGGTAGAATGATTTTCAACTCAGTTATGCCTGAAGGTTTGGGATTTATTGAAAAGAATACTCCAGAAGATATGCTTAAAAACGAAGTTGAGTTTGCAGTTAGCAAGAAAATGATGAAGAAAATCATCAAAGCTTGTTATGTAAACCTTGGACCAACTCAAACAGCTATCATGCTTGATAAGATTAAAGAACTTGGATATAAATATTCAACTCTTGCATCACTTACTGCAAACTTGTTTGACATTCGTGTTGCAAAAGACAGATTAAGTATCATCGCTGAAGCAGACGCTGCTTCAACCGTTGTTAACAAACAATTCAAGCGTGGTCTTATTACAAAAGACGAAAAGTCGGTTAAGCTTCTTGACCTTTGGAGTAATGCTCGTATGAAGATTACTACAGAAACCATGGAAGCTTATGAACCAAACAACCCACTCAAACTTATGGTTGACTCTGGTGCGCGTGGTTCTAAAGATAACATGTGTGACCTTTCTGGTATTCGTGGTCTTATGATGAGCACATCTGGTAAGGTTATTGAAGTTCCTATCCGTTCAAGTTTCCGTGATGGTCTTTCAGTTATCGAATACTTCATCGCAACTCGTGGTGGTCGTAAAGGTATGGTCGACAAGGCTCTTAAGACTGCCGACGCTGGTTACATGACACGTCGTCTTGTTGACGTTGCTCAAGAAGTTGTTGTTGATACAGAAGACTGCTTCGCTGATCTTGGCGAAAAGGTTAAAGGTATGGAAATCTCTGCTATCTATGATGAAGATAGCATGGTTGAAAACCTTGCTGCTCGTATTGTTGGTAGATGTGCCGCTGAAGACATCATCAACCCAACAACAGGTGAAGTTATCGTTAAACTCAACGAAATGATTTCAGCTGAACAAGCAGAAGAAATCGAAAAAGTCGGCATTCAAAAAGTTAACATTAGAACAGTATTCACTTGTAAGTCTAAAAAAGGTGTATGTTCTAAGTGTTATGGACGTGATATGTCTTGTAGAAACGAAGTTCGTGTTGGTGAAGCTGTCGGTGTTATCGCTGCTCAATCAATCGGTGAACTTGGTACACAGCTTACCATGAACGTGTTCCACGGTGGTGGTACTGCTACTCAAGACGATATTACAGCTGGTCTTCCTAGAGTTGACGAAATTTTCGAAGCAAAGAAACCAAAGGGTGTTGCTGTTGTTTCTGAAATTTCTGGTAAAGTTACAAAGATTGACGAACCAAAACAACAAGTAACAATTCTTTCAGATGATGGAAACGAAGTTGTTTATGGTGTTCCGTATGGTTCAAGATTCAAGGTTGCTGTTGGCAGTGCAATTCGTCCAGGCGAAAGAATCACTGAAGGTCCAATCAACCCACACGACATCTTAAAGACCCGTGGTGTTAGAGATACTCAAGACTACATGATTGTCGAAGTTCTTAAAGTTTACCACAAGTCTGGTGTAGACGTTAACGACAAACACCTTGAAATCATCATTCGTCAAATGCTTAAGAAAGTTAGAATCGAAGACGCTGGAGACACATCAATGCTTCCAGGCGACTACGTTGACATGTATAAGTTTGAAGAAGAGAATGAAAGAGTTCTTAATGAAGGAAAAGAACCTGCAACTGCAAAACGTGTTCTTCTTTCAATTACAAAATCATCTCTTGCAACAGACAGCTTCTTGTCAGCTGCTTCATTCCAAGAAACAGTTAGAGTTCTTACAGACGCCGCAATCAAGGGTTCTGTTGATAATCTTGTTGGTCTTAAAGATAACATTATTATCGGTAAGAGAATCCCTGCAGGTACAGGTTTGAAGAGATATAGAGATATCACTCCAACCGAAGTAATTGCAAACGAAACCGAACTTGACGAAGCTATTTTGGAAGAAGTTAAAAGAGTTTAACTAAAATAAAAAACAGGGGATATGCCCCTGTTTTTTTGTGGTTAAAATTATTTAGATTATAAGAAGTTGTCGCTGGTTTTTGGAGCAACAGATGCTTCTGTTTGTGATTCAATATAATTGTTTTCGTCAATTTCATGTACATCAAGTTGTTTTTTTCTAGCCACAAGTTCTTTTCTGATTAATCTTTGTTTATACATTACCAAGAACTTGAGTGGGTTTGTGATGATGACAGCACACAAGAAGATTTTGAGCGCTGTGAAGCTTGCAAACTGACCAACGACAATAAAGAATGAGAAGGTAATGATTCTAGCAAAAATTTGTATAATTTCTGTAACAAATTGATGCTCTGCAATAAAATCATATTGATTAAGGTTTGTGATAATTGTGTCACGTTCAACACTGCCAAGATAGTCTGAGAAATAGTTGACAATTGTGAGCGCAAAGTTCATTATTACAAGAGTTATTGTGTTTGTTGAAATAAGCATTGCAAGCAAGGCTGCCACTGGCAAGACCCCAACAATCATATAGATGGCAAACTTATTTACTTTTGGGTTATGGTCACATTTTCTATAAGCTATTAGCACAATCATTGTGAATAGTGAGAAGATTGAAGTGAAGATACCAAGGCTTAAGTTTGTTTTGAAAATGTAGATGGTTAAAACGATAACAATTGTTTTGTAGGTGGTTTTGATACCAGCTAAGAATGAGTTGTAGTATGTATATTTAACTTTATCTCTTGCAAATTTATCATTCTTCAAATATTTCAAGAAATCGCCAAGTTGGAAACTTGAGTTCTTTGGTTTTGTTGAAGAAATGAAGAATGTGATAATAAATTGTGCGATTGCAATTGCGATAACATAAACGGCAATTGTTGAGAATGATGAAACGTCAATGATATAACCCATAATTGTTGGAACGATAACTTTTACAAGGTTTACACCAACGGTTGAAGAAACGTTATATTTTTTAAATGAACCTTTAACGGAAAGTTCGTTTTTCATAATAAGATAGCTTGAATAATAGAATGCGTCAGACACACCACAAACGGCGCCTGCAAGAACTATCCATTGTGAAATTTGTTCTCCCCAGAAGACAAGAGCAATCATCAATAACATGTTAACAACAATACCAAATCTTAGCAGTGATGCACGGTTATGTTTATCTACAAGGAAGCTTGCAACAAAGTCAAGTATTCCATAAACGGCGTACCATGCCACGTAGAAAATACCGATATTAATAAGTCCCACTCCAAGAATATTGTCTGGGCTTTGCGATAAGATGTAAGATGTCAAGAATGTACTTGTGAAAAGTTCAAGGACGATTCTGAGCATATGAACAGAAAGTAATGACTTTTGTGATCTTCTTAATTTTGCCATTAGGTTCTCCTTTGTAAATCATTTTACATAAATAATTATAGCCAACTTTAAATTATTTGCAACCAAATTGGCTGTCACATTAATTTTATGAATGAATATAATAATAAAGGTGACAAATTGTCGCCGAACATACAAAAGGAGAAAAATAATGGCAACACCTATTAATAATACAGCAAGTATCACTTATGGTTATGGCAGAAGTGGAATGGACAGTGCTGTCAGCAATACTGCAACTACAAACTTGATTGAAGACTATGCAATTTCAGCATATAAACTTTCAAACAACCAGTCATTTAGAGTTGGTGAAAATATCACATATCAAATTCATGTCTCAAATGATGGAACATTGGACCTATATAATGTGACGGTTTCTGATGACTTAGGTGGAACGGGTTTTCCACTTGTGTTTTTAGACGGAAGTGCGACACTCAATATTAATGGCGTTAACACAACAATCACACCAACAACTGTTAACCCATTGGTGTTCACAATTCCTTCGGTTTTAGGTGCAGGCGAAAGAGCTGTTATAACTTATGTTGCAAGGGTTAGCTCTTCATTAGACACATCTATAGAGCAGATTACTAACACTGCAACAATTTCAGCAAATGAGGGCTCTGTTACAGGACCTGTTATTACAGTTTCACCAAACCCTCAAGTAACACTTGAAAGAGCAGAATATGCTGAAGTTTCAGTAACTAAAAATGTTAGCGCGAATGAAGTTGTTGTTGGAGAAACATTCTCTTACACACTCACGCTTTCAAACTCTGGCAATCTTGATGCGACAGGTGTTATTGTTACAGACACATTGCCTGACGGTTTTGTGATTTCGTCAATCACAGCGCTCACCGATGGTGTGCAAAGAGTGTTCCAACCAAGCGAATATTCTGTTGACTCAGCATCAAACACACTCACACTCACAAGTGGCAGTGCAGAAACAATTACAGTTCCTGCTGCAGTTAATGGCAATAGTGGAATGACCATCATCACTATTACTGGAGCTATTCAATAAAATCAAACTAGCACTACGGTGCTAGTTTTTGTTATAGTGATAATAAATATTTTATTTATCCATAATCTCAAAAAGCCACAAATTTATTATTAAAAATTTGAATAATATTTTATAATGGTATTATGAAATATTAGGAGAATATAAATGGGATATTTAGAAACATATAATTTATGGCTTGAAAATGTTAAAGATGAAAAACTTAAAAATGAACTTTTGAATATGACTGAAGAACAAAAAAGTACGGCATTCTTCAAAGATATAGAATTTGGAACTGCTGGTCTTCGTGGTACTGTTGGGGCTGGAAGTAACTGTATGAATATTTATACAGTTGGAAGAGCAACAAGAGCAGTTTGTGAATATCTTAAAAAGATTGGTGGAACAAGCCTTGCTGTTAGCTATGACAATAGAATCATGTCAAGAAACTTTGCACATATGGTTGCAGGAATCTGTGTTAACTATGGCATTAAAGTTTATCTTGCCGACAAAATGATGCCAACACCTTATTTATCTTATATGGTTAGATATTATCATACAGACATGGGTGTTATGATTACTGCAAGCCACAACCCAAGAGAATATAATGGTTACAAGGTTTATGGAAGTGATGGTTGCCAGCTTTTAGATGAGCCATCATTACAAATCTTGAAGATAGCAGACACTTTAGATTTGTTTGACTTGGAATATGCAGACTGTGCAGAGTCAGTTGAAAACGGCAAAATTGTTTTGACTGATAATGTTATTTTGGAAGCATATAAAAAAGAAGTAAAAAAGCAATCAAAGGCGAAGATTGAAAATGTTAAGGTTGTTTATTCAGCTTTGAATGGAACTGGAATCAACACACTTCCTGTTATTCTTGAAGAATGTGGGGCAGAAGTTGTTTATAATGAAGTTCAATGCAAAGAAGATGAAAACTTCACAACATGTCCATCTCCAAACCCAGAAAAACTTGAAGTGTTTGACACTTCACTTCCAATAGCAAAAGAGTGCAAAGCAGACATTATTATATTAAGCGACCCAGATGCTGACCGTGTTGGTGTTGAAGTTTTGTCTAACGGGGAATATGTTCACCTTTCAGGAAACGAAGCAGGTGTTTTGATTGCTGACTATCTTTTAAAAACAAGAAAGGTTCAAAATGGCGTGATTGTAAAGTCAATCGTTTCAACAGGCCTTGCAGACAAACTTGCTTTGACTTATGGCGCAAGATGCAAAAATGTTTTGACAGGCTTTAAGTATATTGGTGAATATATCAAACAACTTGAAGAGCAAGGTAGAGAAAACGAATTTGTTTTGGGTTTTGAAGAAAGCTATGGCTATTTGATTGGAACTCACGTTAGAGACAAAGATGCAACAGTTGCAAGCTTGGTTTTGACTGAAATGGTTAGCGAATATAAAAAACAAGGCTTCACATTAATTGATAGACTTGGTCAAATTTATGATGAGTTTGGATATTATGAGCATATTGTTTATTCTTATAAGTTTGCAGGTAGCGAAGGTGCTGAAAAGATGAAAAACATTTTGGCTGGGCTTCGTGCAAATGCTCCAAAAGAATTTGGTGGAATCAAGGTTGAATCTTCGCTTGATTATCAAAAAGGAGTTGATGACCTTCCAAAAGCAAACGTTTTGGTTTATAACCTTGAAGGGGGCAGCCAAGTTGTTGTTCGTCCATCAGGAACAGAGCCACTTATTAAAACTTACATCACTCTTGCAAAAACAAAAGAAGAAAATGCAAAAAACCTTGAACTTATCAAGCTAGGAATTGCAAAAATTGTAGGTTAATAAAAAAGCCACATAAAACAAATAAATTTTAGCAAAACACTTGAATAATTCTCATGTGTTATGGTATAATCAATTTGCTTGTGAAACAGAAACAAGCAACAATTGAATATCAAATGGAGAGTTACTCAAGTGGTCGAAGAGGCGCCCCTGCTAAGGGTGTAGGCGTAGAAATGCGCGCGCGGGTCCAAATCCCGCACTCTCCGCCAACAAAAGCAGTCGATATTTCGACTGTTTTTTTTGTGGAAATTATTTAAACTTTATGTTATAATTAAGCTAGGAGCAAGGGGGAGTTATGACTGAAGAAAAGTATGTAATTGAACTAAAAAGAAAAATGAATCAAGAAGAAAAAAGTAGGGTTTTAGAAATAAACTTTGAAAACCTTGATAGAAATGGCGGTGAACTTCATTATGAAGGAATACTTTCACATGATTATGTTGCACTTGCTAAATATAAAGATGAAGTTATTGCTTATGCCTTGCTTGAAGAAAATTTTATTACAAAAGGCGATATTTATGCCATGCAGATTGCCGTTGATGGCAATTATAAAAACAAAGGTATTGGTTCTAATTTGTATGATTATGTTTATAGGCATGCAAAAGGCTATAAAGTTTTTACAGCTAGTGTCAACCCAAGCAATATTGTGTCTCAAAAATTTCACGAAAAGAGTGGGTTTGAAGTTGTCGGTCAAAATAATCTAGGGCTTTTGTATGTGAGACCAATAAAAAAAGATGCTGGACGTTCATTTTTTCACGCAAGAAAAGAAGAGTTTAATTTTATAACAAAAGATGCTCCAGAAAAAGAATAGTAAATAAAACAAGGTATAGACAAGTTCAAGTTTGTTTGTTATAATAAAACTAATATAAGAAAGGGAGAATAAAAATGTCAGTTATTCAAGAAATTAGAAGCAAAGAAAACAAGATTAGCGAACTTAAAAGAGAGATTCGTTCTATTGAGTCTGAAATCAGACATACCGAATCAAATTTAAGACAAGTAAGAAACAGCAAAAATATGGGTCTTGTTTATATGACAAATAGCACACTAAGACCTCTTGGAACATATAAGTTTATATCAGGTTCAAATAATGAAATGAGTCTTAATTCAGAGTTAAGCAGACTCAAATCAAAAAAATCAGATTTAGAATGGAAACTTCGTCATGAAGAAAGAGAACTTGATGACCTTGAAGATAAATATAAGCACCTTCCTGAAGCAAAGTTGACTTCAAGCAAGTTCGGTATTCATTTTGAAGATGACAAAGAACAAAAAGATATTCTTGAGCCACTTCGCAAAAAAATGGAACAATATGCAGTTGACCACAAGCGAATCAGAGAATCAAAAGCCGTTGCTGAGTATGTTGAGCTTAATGCCCAACTTTCTCAAGCTGTGCAAAATGGAAACTTTCCAGATGCAACACCTGAAAATATTGAACAACTCAGAAATCTCAAAAACATGCTTAGAACTGGTTTTGATTATATGGTTTATGAAGGCAAAATCTTGGTTGATTCTGACTTTGTTTCAAGACACATTGAAATTGCAGAAGACAAAATGAAGAACTTGCAAAGAAAAATTGATGAAAATCAACAAAGACGTGATGTTTTTGAGCCAACATTCTGGGGCAAAGTTTTCAAAAGAGTTGGTCAAAAGCAAAGAGATGAGCTAGAAACAAAAATCAAAAACGTTGACCTTGAATATCAAGCATATTACACTGGTGAAAGGACTGACTTTAAGTATTATTCTCAGATGAAAGAAAAATATGTTGACCCAATGATGGCAATCAAGGACCTTATTGAAAAATATAAACGTTCTATTGCACTTTCAACGGACGTTTGTACATATAAAGCAAACCCTGAAAAATATCAAAGAGATATTGACGAAAACACAATTTTGCAAGATATCGATGTGGGGAATATTCCAAGATTCCTTATCGGACAATTTAAAACATATCTTGATAACCATGACTTAACTCTTACTGAAGACACAATTATGCAAGCTATTTGTGAAAGTGAACACCACAAAGAACTTGCAGCGCAACTTATTAAAATGACAGGCTATAAACCAAAAGAAAAACAAGCCGGAAATGAAAAATCATAAAAATAAAAACCATATCACATTTATGATATGGTTTTTTAATTGTCATCTTCTTCGTGTCTGCCTTGAAACTTGTCACGAATCTCAAAGAAGTTTTGTTTTATCGCTGCAAAGTTTTTTCTAACAATGATTTTTCCAATTTCAAAAAAGATTGAAATTATTGTTACAATAATAATTAATACTGCATACATGAAAGACTTAAAATCAACAGCGCCGGTTGTTATAAAAGCGCCAATTAAGGTTATGATTGAAAGTGAAAAGTTGATGATTGTTACGGTGTGTCTTAAAAAACTGGTTGCGCTTTTATAGTTCTTTAAGCCTTTTTTCATTCTTGATTTGCTATGAAGATTAAAAAGAACCAAAAGCAAGAAAACAACAACATATGCACCTAGCAAATAAATAACTATTTTTGATAAGAAATTGTTTTGTGAGGTTTTGTAAACGAAAAAGAATGTGTAACAACAATACACTAAAATTGGCACGAAGTTCCACAATAAAAACCAAATGGTGATTGGTTTATCTTTTTTCTTTGGCATTGATTCTTGTGGTGTTTCTGCCTTATTTGATTCTTTATCTTGTTTTCTTAGTCCAAATACCATAAAACAATTATAATCGATAAATTTAAATAAATCAAACGTATGTGCTTGATAATTTGCGTCTTAATGATATAATGAAAATGTAAGGATAAAGTTTTATGAAAGAAATTAACATGAAAAGGCATAAGCTCACAACAAACAACTTAAAGAAGATTCTGCCGATATACAAAGAAAATAAAACCCGATTATTTTGGCTTTGTCTGTGTTTTGTTATAACCGGTGTGCTTGGTGTTTTTGCTCCGATATACTCAGCAAATGCGCTTGCAAACCTTGCTGACTCAAAGTTTGATGCAGCAATCAGGTGTGCAGTATTGCTGGCGATAATTTCAATAGCAAGAGCAATTTTTAATGGCGTGACTGAATATGTTTATGTGAAAATCAACAGCAGAGTTCAGTATACCTTAACTGACAGGGTTATAAGGTCAATAAACAAAACAAAAATGTCAAAGCTTGACGGTTTAAAACTTGGTGCTATGACAGAACGTCTTGGTACTGATGTTAACACGGTTTCTTCGACATATTTGCAAATTATTGATATGATTTTTGACATTGTCACAAATGCAGCATTCTTTGCGTATATTGCATTTTTGAATATTTGGATATTTCTTATTTTGCTTGTTTATGTTATTGTTTTGTATGGCTTGTGCATATACAAATCACGTGTTTGGATTCGTGGAAGAAAGATTATGAAAGAAGTTAATGATAAGGCAAGGTCGTCTTATTATGAACAGATTTCAGGTATTCGTGACGTTAAACTTTTAAACATAAAAGACAACGTTACAAACCATTCTAACAGCCTAAATGAAAAAGCAATTGAGTTTAGTCTTAAGTTTAACAATCAAAGAAATATTTTAAGACGTGTTCAAGCTATAATAACTGCGTTATTTAGTTCATTTTTCATTATTTTGGGTATTGTGTTTGTGAATAAAAACATGCTGCTTTTAACTGGGTTTTTGGTTATTTATTCTTATTATGGAAGAGTTGAGTGGCTGGTTCAATATTTTTCAACTATGAAAGAAAACAAAGCCGAAGGCGAAATCTCTGCAACAAGAATATTTGAAGTTATTGAAGATTATGAAAAAGAAGAGTTTGGCGAAAATGATATCGAAAATTTTTCAGGAACAGTTGAACTTAAAGACGTTGAATTTTCATACACTAAAAACAAAAAGGTTTTAGACAAAATCAACATGACTTTTGAGCATGGAAAAATGACAGCTATTGTTGGCAAGAGTGGAAGTGGAAAAACAACCATTCTTGGCATTATATCAAAACTTTATGATATTGATGCTGGGGCTGTTTTGCTTGACGGCATAGATATTAAAACATTGAACGAAAATGCTATTCGTTCACACATTGGCATTGTGTCGCAATCGCCATACATATTCAATACAACCATAAGACAGAACTTATTGTTTGTTAAGCCGGACGCTACCGAAGAAGAGCTTGTGGCAGTTTTGAAAAAAGCTCAAATTTATGATGATATCAAAAAACTGGAATTTGGTATTGATTCTGAGATTGGTGAAAATGGAGTTAAACTTTCTGGTGGTCAAAAACAGAGAGTTGCAATTGCAAGACTACTTTTGATGGATAGCGAAGTGATTGTGTTTGACGAAGCAACAAGTGCTCTTGACAACACAAGTCAGAAGAAAATTGTTGATATGCTTGAAGAGTTTAAGCACGAAAAAACAATAATTATTGTTGCACATAGGCTTTCAACAATTGTTGGCGCAGATAATATTTATGTTATAGAAGACGGAAAAAATATTGCAGAAGGAACACATAAAAAACTTATGCGTTCTTGCAAAAAATATAAAGAACTTTATCAACTTGAAGAGCAAAATGCCATTGCACCTGATATAATTGATGGTGAAGAATAAGGGGGATAACAAATGAAAGCAACACACAACATTACATATGGCCTTTATGTTTTAACAGCAAAGGGCGAAAAACAAAACGGCTGCATAATCAATACATTATTGCAAGTGACATCGTCGCCAGTTAAGGTTTCAGTGACCATTAATAAAGAAAACTATACAACAAAACTCATTCAAGATTCAGGGGTGTTTAATGTTTCGATTCTTGATATGACAACAGCGTTTGATTTAATTGAAAGATTTGGTTTCAAAAGTGGCAAAGACACAGACAAGTTTGAAGGATTTGCCGATTATAAAATATCAAGCAATGGCGTGGCGTATATAACAGCCCACACAAATGCATATTTGTCTTTAAAGGTTTTAAATAGCGTTGACAACGGAACACATATTACATTTTTTGCAGAAGTTACTGAAGAAGGCGTTATTTCTGAAAATAAACCACTTACATATGCGCATTATCTTGAAAATATCAAACCAAAGCCAAAAGCAGAAACAGGTGAAAAGGTTGTTTGGGTGTGCAGAATCTGTGGATATGTTTATAATGGAGATCCACTTCCAGAAGATTTTGTTTGTCCACTTTGCAAGCATGGTGCAGAAGATTTTGAAAGAAGGGAACAACCAAAACCTGAAACAAAACCAGCTCAAACAGGTGAGAAAAAATATTATGTTTGCCCAGTATGTGGCTATTTTGTTCAGAGCGACACAAAACCTGAAAAATGCATAATTTGTGGCGCAGAAATGATTGAAAAATAAAATAATAAAAAGAGCAATTAACTATATTAATTGCTCTTTCTTTTTTGAAGGATTTTTTCAAAGTAAGGTTTAGCTTCTTCAATAATGTAATCAAAATATTGTTCAGGGTTGTCTCTAATCATTGTTGCAGAGATATTGATTATTTTTCTATCAAAACAAACAAATTCGCATTCAGGGAAATATTGTTCATTGAGTGGCCTGTATGTTTCATCTGCAAACTTCATATTGACTTTGTGTTTAGTTGTTTTTTTAAAGGCATTGCTCCACACGTCCATTGGTGCAGGAAAAGCTCCAAGCTTGTCTTCATTCATATAAATTATTTTAATGTTTTTGTTTTGTTTAAAATGAGATTTTAGCCATTTGATTCTAAGTTTCACAGGAATGTATGGCAGATTTGCTTTTTTGCAAAGAGCTCTTGAGTTTTTTTCGCTATCGGCAACAACAACCAAAAGCTTGTCGCACTTTTTTGCGCACTCCAAAATTGTGTTTATATGTCCTGTGTGTGGTGGCAAAAACTTGCCAGGGAAAGCTCCAATTTTTTCAACTTTTTTATCCATTTAATTTGTTTCCTTTTTATGTATGTTTATTATATAATTTATGTGATAAGAAAATCAAACTATAAAACACAAAAAGGCTATTATGAAAAATTTAAAAAATGAAATTGTGAAATTTATTAAAGACTATGTTGAAAACGCTGGAGCAAAGGGCGTGGTTCTTGGCATGAGTGGTGGCAAGGATAGTTTTATTGTTGCGGCTTTAGCAGTAGAAGCGATTGGGGCAGATAATGTCTTTGGAATAATCATGCCAAACGGCAAACAGAAAGATATTAACGACGCAATATTTGAGTGTGAGTATTTAAAAATAAAATACGATATTGCAAATATTGAAAACCTTTATAATGAAACTGTGTCTCTCACAAAGACTGCTTTGAAAACGGAAGAACTTTCAAAAATAACAACACTAAACATTGCACCAAGACTTCGTATGAATCTTTTATATGCTGTTGCAGGAACCCTTGGTTATTTGGTTGCAAACACGTCAAATCTCTCAGAGAGAATGGTTGGTTATTCAACGAAATGGGGTGATTCTGTTGGTGATTTTGCTCCACTTTTGTCTCTTACAAAAACTGAAGTTCAAGAGCTTGGAGACGTGCTGGGTCTTCCTGAAGAGTTGGTTTATAAAAAACCTGCAGACGGACTCACAGGTAGCACTGACGAAGATGTTTTGGGCTTTACATATGCAGAGCTTGACGATTATATCCGTGACGGCAAAAAGGGTGAAAATTTTGATGCAATCATGAAGATGCATAAAAATTCAGGTCATAAAAGAAAACCTATCAAAGCGTTTGAATGTGGAAGAAAAAATTATTTTGAAGAATAAAAAAAGAAGTGAAATTTCACTTCTTTTTTTTACTTTAAATACATAAGCAGAACTGTAATGTCTGCAGGATTAACGCCTGAGATTCTGCTTGCCATGCCAACGGTGAGTGGTTTGATTTTTGCAAGTTTTTCACGGGCTTCAAGTCTGAGACCTGAAAGCGAAGCGTAATCCATATCGGCAGGGATTTTCTTTTCTTCAAGTTTTTGGTCATGCAAAATTTGGTCACGTTGCATATTTATATAGCCTGAATACTTTGTATTTATCTCAACAGCCGTCAAAACTTCTCTTGAATAGCCACTTACTAGTCCAATTTGTTCATTTGCTTGTATAAAATTAAAAGCAGGGCGTTTGAGCAAGTTTTTTAAGCTTGTTGGCTGTGCTGGAACTCTTTCGCCAATAGATTCAAGATATGCTTTGAGTTTGTCTGAGTTTTCAACTGTTTTTGTGATTTCTTGATTGAGTTTTTCAATCTGTTCCATTTTGGCTTTAAATTCGTTATATCTATAATCATCAACAAGTCCAACTCTTCTTCCAATTTCAGTTAAACGTTGGTCAGCATTGTCTTGTCTTAAGATGAGTCTGAACTCTGCACGGCTAGTCATCATTCTATATGGTTCATTGGTGCCTTTTGTTGTAAGGTCGTCAACCAAAACGCCAATATAAGATTCGTTACGTTTTAAAATAAGTTGTTCTTCACCCCTGAGATAAAGTGATGCGTTAATACCAGCCAAAATACCTTGACCAGCAGCTTCTTCGTAACCACTTGTTCCGTTGATTTGTCCTGCGCAGAAAAGACCTTTAACCTTTTTAAATTCAAGAGTAGGGTACAAATTGAGTGGGTCAATGCAGTCATATTCAATAGCATATGCATACTTTAAAATCTTTGAATTTTCCATGCCGTCGATAGATTCAACCATTTTGTGTTGAATATTCATTGGCATGCTTGTGCTTAAGCCCTGAACATAAATAACGTTGTCGTCAAGTGTCTCTGGTTCAAGAAAGATTTGGTGTCTGTCCTTGTCTGAAAAACGAACAAACTTTGATTCAATTGAAGGGCAATACCTTGGACCTTCGCCAGTAATGACACCAGAGTACATTGGTGCTTTGTCAAGGTTGTTCATGATGATATTTTTTGTTTCTTCGCTTGTATAGCCAAGCCAACAGCATCTAACGTTTGGCTTTGCCTTTTTTGTTAAGAATGAAAACGTTTGAATATTTTCGTCACCGTCTTGACGTGTAAATTTTGAATAATCAATTGTGTCACCGTCAATTCTTGGTGGGGTTCCAGTTTTGAATCGTCTAACATCAAAACCGATTTTGACAAGTGATTCTGTCAAACCTTTTGCATAAGGGAATCCTGATGGACCAGATGCGTTGATAATTTCACCAGTAATTGTTCTTGAGTCAAGATATACACCGGTGGTGAGAACAACTGTTCTTGCTCCGAAGGTTTTTCCGTCGGCTGTTTTAACGCCTTTGAGTGTGCCATCTTCAACAATAACTTCAGTGCATTCGCCGTCATAAATATAAAGGTTTTCTTGGCTTTCAAGAACTTTTTGCATTGACCTGTGATAGCCGGTTTTATCAATTTGAGCTCTCAAGCTTTGAACAGCTGGACCCTTTCCCATATTGAGCATACGAAGTTGAATGGTGTTTGCGTCAGCTTGTTTTCCCATTTCGCCACCAAGAGCATCAACTTCACAAACAATGTGACCTTTTGCTGTTCCACCAATACTTGGGTTGCAAGGCAAGAAGGCGATATTGTCACGAACAAGGTTGATGATAAGTGTTTTTTGCCCGGTTCTTGCAAGAGCTAAACAAGCTTCACAACCAGCGTGACCAGCACCAACAACGATTGCATCAAAAAAATCGCCATCTTTGATGTCGTACTCTTTGTTTTCTATGTTTTTTTCATAGTCAGTGATGTCGTATTTTTGGTCTATCATATTTTCTCCAATTGTTCAGATGATTGGTTTATAATCTTATTGAGTGAATAAAAGTCACCATATGCACGAACATAACTTCTTGAATGTCTTGCAAAAGAGAAATCAAATTTCTTAAAAAGATTCATGCAACTAGAATTGTGTCTGTGAACAAGTGCGTGCACGTCTGTTGGAACGAATCCTAAATAATTTCTAATATTTTTGAAAAACTCAGTAAACACTTGTGAGCCATAGCCTTGATTTTGGTTTGCAGGGTTCAAAACAACATATTGAATATAAAGTTCAGAAGAGTAGTCACTAACGTCTCCTGCAGTGCACAAAATAAAGCCTAAAATTTCTCCAGATTTGTCTTTTATTGAAAAAGCTTTTTTCATTTCAAAAAATGGGTCGATTTCATAAGACTCATGCTGGCTTTCAATTACTTCAGCAAGGTCTTTAAAAAGACGATTTTCCAAAATATACCATTCAATTTTGTCATAGCCTTCAGTTCCGGCATATTCATTTTCCCAAGAAGAAATCTTTGGTTTGTCATGTTCCAAATTCATTTCGGTAATGGTAAAATCTTTCATAATTATTTTCCTAAACAGAATTTTTTGAAGATTTGGTCAATAATATCTTCACTTGTTGTGTTTCCTGTGATTTCGCCAACCTCAATGTATGCTTGTTTAATATCGATTGAAACAAGGTCAAGAGTGTCAGCGTTAATGTTTTTTATAACACGATTAATGCTCTTGTTGGCTCTAGTTAGGGCATCTTTGTGACGTTCGTTGGTAATAATGATGCTGTCGGCAGGAATGTTTGAAAGATTTGTTAACTCTAAGATTTTATTCTTAAGTTCTTCCATGCCGTCGCCAGTAAGAGTGCTGATTTCGATTTCATTTTCAAAAGTCTTTGTTAATTTTTCTTCTAAGTCAGACTTTGTTTTTACAACAATATAGTTTTTGCCACTGAGAGCATTTAAAATTTCTTCGTCTTCTTTTGAATAAGCTCTGCTTGAGTCAATAAGGAACAAGATTATGTCGGCTTGATCCATAAGACTCTTTGCTTTGTCAACGCCAATCTTTTCAACTTTGTCAGCTGTGTCATGAATGCCTGCTGTGTCAATAAGATTAATTTTCACGTCGCCAAGCATAAACGAATCTTCAATAATATCACGGGTTGTTCCTGCGATATCGGTTACAATTGCTCTTTCTCTATCAAGAAGTTTGTTAAGAAGACTTGATTTTCCAACGTTTGGTTTTCCAACAATCAAAACATTGATTCCACTTTTAATAATCTTTCCAGCAGAAGCAGTTGAAAGAACTTTTGCAATTTCGCTTTCAAGTCTAACAAGGCGTTCTTTTACTTTTGCTTTTGTGATATATTCAATGGTTTCTTCAGGGTAGTCAAATGAAACTTCAATCTCTGAAAGAATATCCATAAGTTCAGCTTGTGCAGAAGATGCAAGTTTGCTAAGTGACCCAGAGAGAAGGTTATATCCTGCTCTGACTTCAGCGTCACTTTCAGCGTTAATCATATCCATCATGCCTTCAGCTGAAGCAAGTGACATTTTGCCGTTCATGAATGCACGTTTTGTAAATTCGCCATTTGTTGCAATTCTTGCGCCGTTTAAAATACATTCTCTCATAATGCCTGAAGCAATTTGAGTTCCACCATGACATTGAAATTCAACCATATCTTCGCCGGTGTATGACTTTGGACCCCTGAACACAACGCACATTGCTTGTTCATTGAAACTTTCGGTTTTGATGGTTCCCAAAGTGAGCATTCTTGGAACAAAGTGTGATGGAATGTCGCCAGAAACGCT
>JAZODG010000012.1:0-10799 GCA_045596905.1 Clostridia bacterium | reverse complement strand
TGCAATTGCAAGAGCACTTGTTCTTTCAAACGAAACATTCAAGAGCACAATCAAATCTGCAGGTCTCTTAACACGTGACCCAAGAATGAAGGAAAGAAAGAAATACGGTCTTAAGAAAGCTCGTAAAGCTCCACAATTCAGTAAGAGATAAGAATTTAAAACAAGATGCATTCGCATCTTGTTTTTTTTGTGTGAAAATGAATCGTTATTTGTTTGCTATGCACTGAAAATTTTTGCTAAAATGGTGGTACAGTGAAAATTGGGAGAGTGTGCCCATAAGGAGAAATAATGAAGTTTTTTAATAATGGTTGGGACGCGGCTTTAGAAGATGAATTTGAAAAAGATTATTTCAAAGACCTTTTAAATAAAGTTGATGAAGAATACGCAAACTATACAGTATATCCTGCACGTGGCAAGATTTTTTCTGCTCTCACAAATTGCGACCTTAAAGACGTGAAGGTAGTAATTTTGGGTCAAGACCCTTATCATGAACCAGGTCAGGCTCACGGCATGAGCTTTTCTGTTATGCCTGGAGTTGATATTCCACCATCACTTAAAAATATCTATAAAGAAATTGAAAATGAATATGGCTACAAGGCTCCAAATCACGGCTATTTGATGAGCTGGGCAAAACAGGGTATATTGCTTTTAAACGCAACGCTCACTGTTCGTGAACACCAAGCAAACTCACACGCAAAGTTTGGTTGGCAAAAGTTTACTGACAGAGTTATTCAAGAAGTTGCAAAGCTTGACAGCCCAGTGGTGTTTTTGTTGTGGGGTAGAAATGCTATTGCAAAAAAGGCGTTTATTGATGAAAACAAACATTTGGTTTTGACATCTGTTCACCCAAGTCCACTTTCAGCTTATGCAGGATTTTTTGGTAATGGACACTTTAAAAAGGCTAATGAATATTTAAAAGCTCACGGCAAAGAAGAGATTAATTGGAAAATTGAGGATATCCACTAAATGAAAAAAAAGATTGGTTGTTTTTGTATGTGCTTGATAATGTTGGCAGCTGCGCTTATGCTGTCATTTTTGCCATGCATGAAAAACAACAAACAAACAGCAAACGCTGTTGTTGAAGATGAAATCGGCACAAAGGTTGATATTATCGGCATCAACCCAACGTCTTATGCGGGTGCAATAATAGAACAATTGGCACCATTTGATGATAAAACCAGTCAAATGATGGAAGGCTCTTCAATCACACCTTATGCTGATAAATATGGACAGGTGAGTGGCATTTCGCTTTCCGTTGACGGATTTCAGGCTGCTCAAAACAAGTCAATTTATATGTGGCTTTATTTGTTAGATGTTGACGCTTTTGGCTTAACTTTCAGCATTAGTGATGGACTTGGAAATGATTGTTTGTGGGAGTTCACTGACGGCGAAGTTCGAACATTTGATTATGGCTGGGTTCTTTTGGAACTTAAGTTTTCAGACTGTGAAGCATCTGCCACAAACACAAATATATATGAACCAACCTATAACTCACTTTATGTTTCATATAAGGCTGAAGATGGCATAAACGTTGAAGAATATGTTGCTGAAACTGATGATAGGTTTTCAATTTATCATGTTTATTTGGCAAACAAATACATCAAAACAACATTTTCAGGAAAGGTTGATGCAAACGAAAAAGCATACAGCAAATTCAAGTCAGACTTTATTGCAGGTGACTTGGTTTTCAGAAAAGATGAAATCACTCTTACAAACATTAAAACAGTGTTTGAATATTTGATTGTTGGAAAAATTAATTTGCTTGAAAGTCCAAACAATTCTGATTTTATTTGGGAGATTGAAGCACTTGAGCCTGACGGAAGCACAATGTCGCTTGACTATGGCGATTCTTATATGTTTTCAACTCAAGGTCACTATACAATAAATTTCAAATTATATGTCAAAAGAAAGCTATTAAACAAACCAATTGATATTTCAACAGAACTTATTATGAATGAAAATAAAAACGTGTTCTGTGACGAAATGGCGCTTGGTGGGTTTATGGTTGGGCCTGACTATGATGTTTATGAAAATGACGTTTTGCAAATCAAGTTTAAACTTACTCCAGGCATAGACGTTTCAGGTGATTTGACCGTTGAGCTTAGTAATAATAATGCCGTGATTGAGTCACAATATGAAGAAGGTGGAATCTATTACATAAAAATCAAGGGAGTTACTGCAGGTTCAACCACATTATCCATTTCAGCAAACGCAAAGAGTCCTTATGGGGCTATTGTTAAAAGCTATAAAAGTGAAACAAAAATTCAAGTTAAGGAGATTGATGACTCTGATGAGCAGTCGCTTGTCTTATTATGGATTGCTTTTGGTGGTTTTTGTGCGTTTTTTGCAGGATTTTTGATAAATTCTCTTGTAAAAGCTAGAAGGAATGATGTAAAATAAATGTGGAAGGTTATAAGGGGGAAGTATTAGTGAGTTATTTAAATAATAATTACGAACAGAATAACAACAACAAAATACCCTATGACGATACTCCAATAAATCGCAGCAATAACAAAAGACGAAGAAAACTGACTCAGTCGCTAAGAACCAGCAAGTTCACTGCCGTGTTTATGGTGATAATGATTGTTTTAAATATCGTTTTGGCTTACAGCTGCATCTATTTCATGAGAAATTCAAAAGCGAAGGTTATAAACCAATACACCATTGAGCTTGGTGGCTCAAATGGAACGGGAGCTAGCTCTGAAGTTTCAAATGCTTACAAAACAGAAGCTTATTTGAGCTCAATTAGTGTAGCTGCTGGTGGAACCTGTAGAGACGAAGCAACATTCTATTCGTCGACGGTATACAGGGGTTCGGGTGTGATTTATAAGGTTGATGAATCAAAAAATACCATTTATTTCATCACTTGTTATCACGTTATCAACGGTTTTGAAGACAAGGTTTGGGTGTTGCCATCAACAGGGCTTGAACCTATTGAAGTATCTGTCGTTGCATATTCTGCTCACTTTGATATTGCAGTGTTAAAATATGTGTCACATGATATTGAAGGCACTCTTTCAGGCTGCAAACCAATCAAAATTTATGATAGCTCATACATTTCCCGCGGTGAAGAAGTTATCGCTATCGGAAACTCTCTTTCCAGTGGCATCTCAATCACTGAAGGCGACGTTTCAGATATTAACGTTTTAGTAAAGATTAGTGGAAACAATTTCTATACAAGAACAATTCAAACTTCTGCTGAAATCAACCCTGGCAACTCAGGTGGTGGTTTGTTTAACGCAAAAGGTGAGTTTATTGGTCTTATTAACGCAAAAAAACACTCCGTAAATTCCGGTTCTGAAACAGTTACGGTTGTGGGTACTGCTTATGCGATTCCAAGCAATCTAGTTGTTGGTATTGCTGATAGCTTGATTAGTGGAAACACAAAACCAGTTCAGATTAATCTTGGCGCAACATTCGCACATGATTCTGAAGGTGGCAAACGCATTGAATATGTGTCATATAACAGCGAATATAAGCCTATTGATGTTTATACTGTTTATGTGAAGGCAGTTGAATCTGGCTCACTAGCTTACAATAAATTAAAGGTTGGAGATGTTATCAAGTCGATTGAATTTTATGTTTCAGACAAGGGCGAAACCAAGCTTATAAAACTTGATATGTTCAACCAATACATATTTGATGATAACGCATTTTCGATTGTTAGGGGAAGCATTATTACTTTCCATATAGAATCTGGAAATGGAGAAAGAACAGTTCAAATCATGGCAAATGACACATTGACTGTTACAGATTAGGTTTATTATAATTAGTTGCAAAAAAGCAGAAATTATGATATTATAAAGAAGTGGAGGATAGTTTATGGAAAACAAGAATTTAACAGATAAGGTAAAGGAAATCATTGCACAACAACTTTCAGTTAAGGTTGAAGCAATTCAAGATACAACAAACATCGCTGAAGAACTTGGCGCTGACTCACTTGATCTTGTTGAAATTTTGATGTCTTTGGAAGATGAATTTGGAATTTCAATCCCAGATGAAATGATTCCACAAATCAAAACTATTAAAGATATTGTTGAATTTATTGAAACAAGCAAGAAATAATAACATAAAGCATTAAACAAAAAAGTTTAATGCTTTTTTTGTGTATAAAATTTTTATTTTGCAATACAATATAGAAGTCAAATAAAAAAATTAAAAAAATATTTGCAAAGTAGTTTACAAATAAAGAATTTTGTTATACTATATGTTCGAAAATAACAAGTAGGAGCAGACTATGGCTAAATACATAAAATGTCCAAGATGTGAACTTAATTATATTTTAGAAGGCGAAGATTATTGCTATGTTTGCAAATCTGAAATGAAACATCACGCTGAAACTGATGAAGACGATTTGCTTGATATTGAAGATATGGAACTTTGTCCAATGTGTGGTCAAAACTATATCACTGAAGACCAAACAATGTGTGATGAATGTAAGGGCAAAGCTAAAGGAGAAAGCTGCTCTAGCGATAAAGATTGGAAAGACGATGACTCTCTCACAAGTGCATCTTCAGACGTTGACTCTGATGATGAAGAAGATGATGAATACAACTCAGGGTTCAGCAACATTGATGGTTCTGAAGATGATTCAGAAATGTTCAAAACAGATGACGACCTTGAAGATGATTCACCAATTGACTTTGCTATAGATGAAGAAGAACTTGATGATGCATTTGATGGCGTGTCTCCACTTGATGATGACTTTGAAACCGTTGAAGTATCTGACTCAGATGATGACGACGATGACGACGAAGATGAAGACGATTATGACTTCGGCGACGACGATCTTCTTGGTAAAAAGAAATAAAATTAAAGCCTAGATTTCTAGGTTTTTTTTATTGCGTAATTTTTTATGATTGACATAAAATTTTTGCAAGTGTAAACTAGTTTTATATTAGGCTATACAAATGAAAAAATTTATAAATTTTAGACTTGCATTTATTTTGGCATTGACTCTAATTTGTTCAACAATCTTTTCAGTGTTTGTGTTTGTTTCAACAAAATCAAAACTGGTGCTCATGATTGTTTCATTAGGGTTGATTTTTGTTTGCTTAATTTTGTTATTAATTTTTAAACGAAAATTTTTAGCAATTATTTTTGTTGTAGTATTTTTCTTTGCACTTCCAGTTATATCAGTTTATTTTAAGTCAAAAAGTTTAGATAAAAATTGTGCTATAAATGTAGAAAATTGTCAAATTTATGGCAAAATATACATTAAAAAGGAAAATCTTGATAAAAAGATTGTTAAGATATATTTGACGGATAT
Organism: Clostridia bacterium; assembly: GCA_045596905.1. Classification (GTDB taxonomy): domain Bacteria; phylum Bacillota; class Clostridia; order Christensenellales; family UBA1242; genus RGIG1681. Next base: position 5,530 of record JAZODG010000012.1, on the reverse strand, counting down.
TGAGACTTTGTCAGGCGAAACTAAAAATAAAATTAATGGAAATATTTTTGTTTACATAAATACGCAAAATTTAGACACTTCAAAATTAACTGTTGGAAGGTATGTTTATGTTAATGCAGACTTGAAACTTTATAGCTTGCATGACGAAGAACTTGGCAAGGCAGTTTCAAAAATCTCTGATGGTGTGGTTGGTGATGCATTTGTTTATTCTTATAATGTGAAGCCAACAGACAGGGTGGAGCTGAGCTTTTCAGACAAGGTTCGAAAGAATATTTATGAGCGTGGTGAACAGAATAAATTTTCAGAAATTGGATATGCAATGTTGTTTGGTGATACTACAATTTTGGACCCAGATATCAAAGGCGTGTTCCAAGAATCAGGAACGGCTCATCTCTTGGCTGTAAGTGGTTTTCACGTCTCTTTGGTTGTTTTGATTTTGTCATTCGTTTTAAATAAATTACGTGCGAACAGATATGCAAAGGTTGCAGTTGTTGGCTGCGTTTTAATGTTTTATGGAATGCTTTGCAATTTTTCAGTTTCTGTGTTTAGAGCAATCATTATGTCATTGGTGGCGTTGTATGCAACGGCAAGAACAAAAGAGTATGATGGACTATCTGCGTTATCGGTGGCAGCTGTTTTGTTATTAGTGATTTCGCCACTCCAGTTGTTTGATATTTCATTTGTGTTAAGTTTTACTTCAGTGTTATCAATTATTTTGTTAATGCCGGTTATATCAAGGGTATTGTCAAAAGTGTTTTATGATAAGTTTGCGTCAACTTTGTCGCTCAGCCTAGCTGTGCAGGTTGGGTTATTTGTAACGCAGTTATATTATTTTGGAACTGTTCCAATACTTTCAATATTCACGAACTTAATAACAGTTCCACTTGCAAGCTTTGCGTTTATGTATTACATAATCATGACAATACTATGCACGATTTTGCCATTTGCTAAGCCTGTTATGATTGTGTTTGAATGGATCATGCAGCTGCTTGTCAGATTCAATTATTTGATTTCTGGCATATCATTTACGGTGGGAACAGGTGTGATTTCATTGCTTGCACTTGCATTGTCTTATATTTTTATGTTTGTGGCAAGTGACTATATTTTCATAAAGCAAAAATACAAATGTGTCTCAAGTTTGATTATTCTTGCGATTATAACGGTTTTGGTGATTATTTAGTGAAAATGAACTAGACAAACAATGTACGCTTTGTTATAATTTAGGCTAGGTATATTATGAAATATGTCGAATTAAAAGCAAATTTAAAATCTGGTTTAAAAAGAGCATATTTGATATCTGGAGATGATAGATATCTTTGTTATGATGCGCTAAAAAAGATTGAAGATGCTGCAGGAATCACAATTAGAGACATGAACCAAGTTGTAATTTCTGGTGAGACTGCTTCAGCAAAAGAGATTGTTGAAAGTGCAAATGTGTTTCCGTTTGGCGACCTAAACAGACTTGTTGTGGTGAAGAATTTTGCTCCAACAAAAGATAAACAGGCTTTTGAAACCATTCAGACATATTTGAATGCACCATTAGATTCAACAATTTTGGTTTTTTTCAATAGTGATGATGCTGACTTTTTTAAGGGTATGAAGAATATTGAAACAATCGATTGCTCAAAAATCGACGCAAAAATGATTTCGGCATACATAAAAAATCAGCTTGGCAAAGCCGAAATTAGTTCAAATGACGAAGTTGTTGAAATGATTATAAAATATTGTTCATTTGATATGTCAAGAATCACAAATGAGCTTGAAAAACTAATTGCACTGGTTTATGACACGAAGGTGTTAACGCTTGATATCGTTGAAAAAAATGTTGTTCAAGACAAGGAATTTCAAGTTTTTCAACTGGCTGAGTTTATAGCAAAAGGTGATTCGAAAAATGCACTTGACCTTGTTGATAGTTTTATGGTTAAAGCTGGTCAAGGATTCACTGTATTAATGCCACTTTACAACACTTATAGAAGAGCGCTGTATGTTTCAATCAATAAAGACAAATCTGCATCTGAACTTGCTGGAATGTTTGGTGTTAAAGAATTTGCCATTAAAATGCTTGGCAATCAAATTAAAGTTTTTTCAATAAAAACCTTAAAACAAATCGTTGATATGATTGCTGATTACGATAGAAAAATAAAAGTCGGAGAAATGAAAGAAAATATTGCAATAAAAACAATAGTTTTTAATATACTAAACTTAAGAGGAAAATAATGTCAGAAAATTCATTGATTTATGGCAAGAACATAAAACATAATACTTGGATTTATAAATTCCTATTGTTTTTGTCATTTGTGTGGGTGTCGCTTTATCCTGTTTGTTCGTCATTGGTTTATACCTTTAGAGCAGGATATGGAAACCTTTTTGATTCAGTAAATTCATCTGCAGTGATTTCATCAATTTTGTTTGAAGCACTGTTTGCATGGGCATCATTCGAAATCCTGTTCTGGATTTATAGATATGTTTTAACATTCAAAATTTATACCTATGTTGTGCCAATGGATAGTTTGAAGGCAGAAACAAGAGCGTTCTTTATTTACAGAAATGTTTTCTATGGTTTGTTTTATAACTTATGTTTCTTATTTCCGTTCTTAGAAGGCTTTGCCGTTATGATGAACGTTCTCATTACACTCATTGTTTTGATTTGTTATTCAAGACATTTGAATAACACTTATTCAGACCCAATTATCGGACACTTTGTTTTCAAAAACTTCTGTTTCCCAGTTTTTGTTTATGAAGGGCTTTGCATATTATATTCAATATTGGTGGTGCTATGATGAAGAAGATTAAACATATTTTTATTGCGCTGCTAATGGTTGTGTCTGCATTAGTTAGCCCACAATTTATTCGCTCAAAACAAGCAAGTGCTGCTGGTTATAAGGTTACTTATGAAGAATTTTCTGCAGAAGTGAATGCAAACCTTACAGGTTTTTGTCAGTATAGTGACCGTATTGCAGCAAGCGACGGGGAACAAATCGCTGCAAGCTATATTTATGATTCGCTCAGATTAACTGCTGGAATAAGCGCTGTGAATAACGCTTCAACAACAGAAGGTGTTCAATCGTTTGAGTTTGTTTCAGACTATACAGGAACATATCAAGAATCACAAAATATCGTGTTCAGATATAACGCTGCATCTGCAACAAAAACAGTTGTTTTGGGTTGCCATTATGATGCTCCAGCATACTTTGATGCTGAAAAACAGACATATGTTTCAGTTGGTGGAGATATGGTTAATGCAAGTTCTGCAAGTGTTGCAACCATGCTTGCTTTAGCAAAATATTTGCCAGCATACAATTTGCCATTTAACATTGAATTTGTGTTCTTTGGTGCAGGGGAGTCTTCTCATGCAGGTTCAGAGTTTTATGTTGGTGGCATTTCAAACGAAGCAGCTGAAAACATTTTGTGTATGATTAATATCGATAAAGTTGCTCTTGGTGAAGACTTGTATTTCTATATGGATGAAGTTGAAACAGATTTTTCAAAATATATTGCTTCTTTATTTGAAACTTCAAAAATTGGAACAAAGAAAGTTAATACAGTAAACCTAAACAAAACTATTCTCGTTGGAAATGAACTTGGACTAGGTTATTCACACATTGGTTTAGAATCAGACAACGTTATGTTTATGAAAAGAAAGATTGCAACAATCAATTTATTTGCAGGTGACTATGACGAAGGTGTTGTTCTTGGCAGATGCGAATATGCAAACAAGAGTGTTATTACATACTCAAAATATGATACACTTGAATATATAAAGACCAACTATGGAGCAGACGTTGTAAACAAAAACCTATACAAAGTTTTTGAAACAATCGAAAGAATTTTGACAGACAATGCATTTGTTGCAAATGCAACTGGTTCTTTTAATCAAACAAACTGGTTCTACTTGGTATTTGCTAACAAAAACTTGGTTATTATGTTAACAGCAATAATCTTCTTTGTTGTGTTGGCTGTTGCATTCTATATCCACTATAAATTAACAGTTAAGTCTTATTACGCAAATGTTGAAGTTGAGTTTTTGACTTCTGTTGTAAAGATTGCTGAGCATATTGACGCTGAAGGTCAAGATAAAAACATTCCTAAGGTTGTTGGACAAGTGATTGCGAATGATATCAAGAAAAACAAGACACTTAATCCTGAAAAACCAAAGGACAATGACAAAGATAAAGATTCAAAATAAGAAAAAGGATTTATCAATCGATAAATCCTTTTTTGTTATTCTTGATTATAAAGTGACTTACTTGAATAGTATGGTTCACTTGTAATATTTATGCCAAGTGCAAGAAGCGTGTTGTTGTCAGAAACGTTTAGCATTGATGATGTGTGCGCTTCAAGACCTTTGAGTTTGTCTAATTGTTTTAAAACATATTCAGTGGTTGGGTTTGTTACTGAGTTGATTGATAACAGCATTAAAACGTCTTTTAAAGAAAGTTTGCCTTTTTTGATTCCAAGCCTGTCTCTTTTTAGGTTAATAACCGGTTCAAGTAGATTTTTTGGAATCAAGTTGATTGAATCGTCAATGTGTGATAGGTGCTTAAGGGCATTTAACACACATGCACATGCGCAAGTCATTAGGTCTTTGGTTCTTCCCGTTATAATTTTTCCTGAAGGAAGTTCAAGCGCCATAACAGGAGAGTTGGTTTCTTCATGTTTTTTATTTGCTGCTGTTACCGTCTTTCTTGAGCTTGGGTCAATTTTCCATTCACCCATGAGATATTTGATTCTGTTTACCGTGTCAATTGAAGTTGTGCCTTTCTTTTGTTCGCATTGAGATTTGTAATATCTTCTGATAATTTCATCGTTGCTTGCTTTTCTAACAACTTCGTCGTTTGATATTGCAAAACCGACCATGTTTACGCCCATATCGGTTGGTGATTGATAGATTTTGTCGTTGCCTGTGATTTTCTGCAATATATTTCTAACTACGGGGAAAACCTGCAAATCACGGTTATAATTAACTGCTTGTGTGCCGTATGCTGCAAGGTGGAAGTTGTCAATCATGTTCATGTCGTTAAGGTCGGCAGTTGCTGCTTCATATGCAATATTAACAGGGTGGTTTAATGGCAAGTTCCAAACAGGGAATGTTTCAAACTTGGCATAACCCGCCGTAATGCCTCGCTTGTGGTCATGATAAAGCTGACTGAGACAAGTTGCCATTTTGCCGCTTCCGGGACCGGGCGCAGTAACAACAACAAGGGAGCGCTCAGTTTCAATATATTCGTTCTTGCCCAGACCCTCCTCCGACACAATATGCGGAATGTCATACGGGTATCCTTCTATAGGGTAATGACGGTAACACTTTATACCAAGACTCTCCAGATGGCTTAAAAACACATTCGAGCTCGACTGATTTGTATATCGGGTAAGAACAACACTGCCCACATACAATCCCAGCTCTCGGAAGGTGTCAATCAATCTTAAAACGTCATCGTCATATGTTATGCCCAAGTCTGCTCTTATCTTGCTTGATTCAATATCAGCTGCATTAATGGCAATGACAATTTCAACGTCATCCTTCATCTGC
>JAZODG010000011.1:0-4781 GCA_045596905.1 Clostridia bacterium | reverse complement strand
TTTCAAGATAACCCCACCCAACTTAATATTTATGGACCATTAGCTCAGTTGGTAGAGCAGATGACTCTTAATCATAAGGTCCGGGGTTCGAGTCCCCGATGGTCCACCAAAAAAAGGAAGTCAGAAATGACTTCCTTTTTATTTGTCGTCTTTTTGATAACTTGCATGCTCTTTTAATATCAATGCTGTTTGCTTTGAGTTTGCCGCAATATGACATTCTGGTTCATCAATTATGTATGCTCCAGCCTGTTTTGCTATATGAAAGCCTGGAATATAATCCCAAAGTGTGTTGTTTCTAAAAATTACACCGCCATATCTTCCAGCTGCAACATATGCAAATGACACACCTGCTGAACCAGATCTTCTAAAATGTTTTGAAAACTTTGACATTCTCTCTAGTGCCGAAATTCTCTTTTTTCCATGCACTTCATACAAGCATTTTTCAATTGGCAAATTATTAACATGAATAATTTTTCCATTTAAGTATGCATGGCTATCATCTGCATAATACATTTCTCCAAGTTTTGGAAGATAAATTACAGCAGCAACAGTTTGATAATTTTTCACACATGCAACTTGAATCGCCCAGTCTGGGCAACCATGTGCAAATGTAATTGTTCCGTCTATTGGGTCAATAACAAAGCAATTTTCAGTGAGTTTTCCACCTGAATTAAACTCTTCACTTACAATATCAAACTCTGGATAATTTGCTTTTATTTGTGAAATTATAAAATTTTCAACTTCATAGTCAAAGTTTGTTACAAGGTCACCATCATTGCCCTTTGCATTTACCTCAAAGTCTTCATTGATAATCAAACTTGCCTTTTTCACAACATCAATCAAAAAATCCAAATCTTTCATAAGTTCACCTTTTTATTTTTTAGTTTCGCTCATGGCTTCATTTATCATCGTTTGTTTCATTTCAGCATTATCCATTTTTTCGCCACCTGTAAAAACCATAAATAACGCATCAATAACTTCAATCATATCGCCTAAGCAATCACCATTTATCCATTCTTTTGTAATGTTATATAGTGCACCAGAATAACCAAGATGAGCATAACTATTGTTTATGTTTGCTTTCTCTTGAATCAAACATTTCATGCCTGAGTTTAAGAAATTAAAATAAAGATATTCAACATTTGACCTAAAAATATTTTTCATTAATTTTTTATTGTTCTGAAGAATAAACAAAATTTTAGCAAGGGCATAATACAAATGTTCTTTTGTTTTTGCTTCGTCCCTTATTGAAAATTGATCAGCAATTTCTTCAAACTTATAGGTCAACACATCTTCTTTATCTTTAAAGTTACGATAAAAAGTAGCCCTGCCCACTCCAGCCTTTTCAACAATCTCTTTCACAGTAATGTCTGAAAACCTTTCATTTTCCAAAAGAATGCAGAGTGCGTCAACAATATATTTTTTAGTATACTGATTATAGGTCATTTTTTCCATACAAATCTCCCATTATGCATCTAAATGATACAGTTGTTTCTTTTTGAAACACGTGTTTCAATATGATACACATGTCTCATTTTAAACACAAATAACGTCGGTGTCAATAACATTAAACTCTCAAAAGAAAAACAGACTATATTTCAAGTCTGTCTCATATTTATTAATTAAATGATCTTTCTAAAATAGCATCATCTCTACAAAAATAAATTGCTTCTCTTTGATCTTCTGGCCCAAGGGCAAGTTCTATTTTTGAGTTTGACATAAAGTGTTCAAGTCTAACCACCCTGTTAAACGAAAATGGATTGTTATTGTTAATTTTTATTGTGTTTGACTTTGAATCTTCTTTGTAATATGGGTCAAAAATATAAACATTTTCACTATCCATATCAGTTAGCATAACATAATGAATTTCGTCGCCACGGAAAGTTCTCAAGTTAACGCAGCCCCCAGCCATCAATACCTTTTTAATCATCAAGAGATTCACTGCTTCAGCACGAACGTATTTACACATAAGTGGAATCATTTTATCAACGGCAAATTCTTTTATCCATCTTGAAATAAAATACATAATCTCATGATTGATTGATGAATTTCCAAGTCTACCAAAATCATCATAACAGTCAAGAGTGTATGTTGAAATAACTTTTACAAGCTCAGTTGGAATTTCTTCTCTTTCAAACAAATAAGAAATGCAGTTAATCAAACTAACACTTCCACAATCAAACTCAGTTATTTGATATCTCAATGGACTTTTCATTTACAAACTCCCACATTATGTTTTCTAATTTTAGTATATAACAAAATAACAAAAACACAAAAACATTTTAACAAAAAAATAAAAGTCACCAAAATTGGTGACTTTTTGTTTAGTCTTTTGCTGCTTTCTTTCCAGAAGCTTGTGATTTCAACAAATCACGAATTTCCTTAAGCAAATCTTCTTGTGTTGGATTAGCAAGACGTTCTGCTTCAGCTTTAGCTTTTTCTTCAGCTTCTTTCTTAGCAACTTCTTCTGCAAGTTTTTCATTTTTTTCAAGCTTAAATTTCTTTACTTCTTCAAAATCAAGTGGGCTGATTCCACGTTTTTTAAGTTCTTTTCTTTCAGCTTTTGTGAGTTTGAATTCTTTGCCATATTTTTCACGTGCTTCTCTGAAAAGTTCATTGCTCTTCATTGCAACTCTCAAAATAACAAAGAGTGTAAATGCAATAATAAAGAAGTTTAATATTGCCGTAATAAACGCACCCCAGTCAATGTAGATACTGCTTTCAAGGTCAACAGTTCCATCTGAATTAAGTGCTTGTTTTAAGAATGTGTAAGCTGAAATAACACCATCGCTTCCACCCTTGCCACCAGTTAATAAGAAATTGATAAGTGGCATAATAATTTTATCAGTAAATGCTTTCACTATTGATGAAAAGGCGTTTCCAACAACAACACCGATTGCCATATCAATAATATTGCCACGACTGATAAATTTTTTAAAGTCATTAAAAAATTTTTTCATTTGTTTCACCTCTGATTTAATTTTACAACACACATAAAACAAAATCAATATAAATTTTTAGGTTTTTCTTTTAATTTGCTTTGTTTGCAAAATTTTTTGTCTTAATTGTTTAAACTCATCTTCACTAATCAGTTTCGATGATTTCATTATTTTTAGTTTCAAAAGTTTATATTCAATATCATTTACGTTTAAATTATTGTTGTTTTCACTAATTTCTGCGTTATTTTTATGTGTTTTGTTAGTTTTATTTTCCTGTTTTGCGTTTTTATTTTCACTAAACAATTTCTTGTTTTGCTTAAGCTTTGCAATCAATAAAATAAATGACACCAAAGAAAATATAACAATCAAACCATCAATAACATAAAGCACCCAAATCACACCTGAACGTGCAAATGACTTTGTGTTTAAAAACAATCCCACAACACCAGCAGCAAAAGATATAACATCAATCAAGATTGTGAAGAATACAACTGAACCTTTTGACTTGATTTTCTTTTCAATCTTTTCTTCTAGGCTAGATTCACGCACAACCTTAAACTGCTTAAAGAATATTATTTGTTTGATAAGTGAAATCAAATCTAAAATTGAAATAACAATGAGTATGATAGACAAAAACACAATTCCTGACATGCTTGGTTTTGCCTGACCATTCACACCACCAATAGCAACATTTGAAACTGTTCCCGTTGTCTCAGCAATACCCGACATGGCTGTGCCCATATAGTTCATTCCAACAGAAACATAAACACCATACACGCCACCTGCAATCAGCACAATAAAAAGCGTCAAAGAAGATAATATATAAAAAACGGATAATCTATTAGATTTTTTCATATAACCACCTGCTTTTAGCATAAGAAAAAAACTGCAAAATTATGCAGTTTTTGTAATATTTTGTTTAAATTATATTATTTTTGAAGAGATATTTTCTTTTCAAATTTTGATGCATCAATTTTATTTTTTAAAATTTCAATAAACTCTTCATGGGTTCCTGAAACCAAATCTGTCTTGTTTAAGATATAACATTCCATTTTTGAAATATACAAAATGTATGTTTCGTCATCTTCATAAACTCTATAAATATAATCATAGTCTGTGTCAATAGCAGATCTAAATTTTTCGCCTTTTGTTACTGAGATAAACATTCTGTCTTTGTCAAATCTAAAGAGCATTTCTGTTTCTTCACTTCCAACGGTGCTGCTTGACTGGTTTTGTCTTTCTTGATTTCTTCTCATTGCACCTTTCATCATTCTTGGAAAAAATACACCAAACGCAATAGAAAAAATACCCATAAAAAGCGAACCATAATATGACTCACCACTCTGATAATCATCAATGGCAAAAAGAAGTAATAATGCGCCCATAACAAAGAAAAATATCATGAACCCACGAAGCATCTTTTTTGATTTTTCAATTTGAACGTCATTTAATTTATTTAGTGTTTTGCTATCAAATTTTGTTTTAAATTCAACCATTTCATTCCCCCACCAAATCAATCTCTATTCAAATTATATCACAACAAAATTTTAAACGCACACATATTTTGTCAAATTGAAAACAATAAGACAAATTTCATGTTTTTGAGACAATTTTATTTTTTTATTGACAAACCAAAACTTTTGTATATAATAATACATGTTGCTCATTTGAAACGTCATTTCAAGGGGCTTTATATATATGTGGTTCATTAGCTCAGCCGGCGTGACGCGTTAAGACGACCTTTCGGTGAATGGTCGTTAGCCAGTGAGTGAAACGAACGACAAACGGGAGCGAATTTATAATTCGTGACGGGAAGAGTTTACTCTACCGGCGTTTGAAATA
>JAZODG010000010.1:0-19289 GCA_045596905.1 Clostridia bacterium | reverse complement strand
TTTCCTTCAAGTTCTTTATAAACTCTCAAAAAGTGCATAAGTTCTTCAATGATATGTGGTGGCATATCTGTGATTTCTGTGTAGCTGCTATATGTTGGGTCGCCTGTTGGCACTGCAATAAGTTTTGTGTCGATTTGATTGGTGTCAATCATATCGATTGCTCCAATGGCTTTGCATTCAACCAAACACATAGGGTGTATTTCTTCAGAACAATAAACAAATACGTCCAAAGGGTCGTCATCTTCACTTAATGTTAATGGAACAAATCCATAGTTTGCAGGGTAGTGTGTTGATGTATACAAAATTCTGTCAAGCATCAATAATCCTGTTTCTTTGTCAATTTCATATTTGCCTTTGCTATGTTTGCAAATTTCAATGACAGCCATAAATTTGTCTTCTTTGATTCTTTCTGGGTTAATATCATGTAATATATTCATAGTTTCACCTCACTTGCACAGGAGTATACCATAAAAAAACTCTTTTGGCAAGTGCAAAAGAGTTTGAATAGACTAATAATTATCAATTTGTTCTTGTAATATTTTTTGAATCTCAGGCAAGTTTTTGCCAAGCATATCACAAATCATTTGGGCTTCTTGTTTATAAGCATCATGTTTTTCTTGAGACCATGCTGGAACCTTGTCACGAAGATTAAAGTAGCGGTCAGCCATCTTCACAATAGCAATTTCTTTTGGCTGCATCAAGATTCTGTTTAAGCTGTCGTGCATTTGGTCTTGTCTTTCAATATATTTGTTTTTTGTAAGAGCAAGAACACCGTCGGCAATGCCTTTTCCAAATATTTCAGCAATTTCAGCATGCGACGCAGATGTGTCTTCAAGGGTGTCATGCAAAAGAGCAGAGCAGATGAGAAGGTCATAGTCGACATTCTTCACAAGTTGCGCAAAGTTGATTGCAGTGAGTGCAACACCATAATAATGCGCAGAGTATGGCATATTTTCAGGGTGTACCATTGTTTGGTCACCATGACTACGATTTGCAAAAAAGATAGCTTCGGTTGTTAATTTTGAATCCCACATAAGCCCTCCATATACAACTATTATATTATTTAAGAAAAAATTAGTAAAGTTTTTTGACGATAATAAAAAAACACCCTGATTATTCAGGGCGTTAAGAGTTATTTTTCTTCAGGTTGAGGAGCTGGGGTGGTTTCAGATTTTAAATAATTTTTATATTCCTTTTCTGTTCCAACAAAAATTGGGTCTTGATTTGGGATAATATACATTGAGATATATTCCCAAGGATTTGACTCAGGTTGATTCATAACAATAAAGTCGGTTGAAGTGATTTTATACTCTACTATAAGAGACTCTTTTGTTTCTTTGTGAGTGCATTTAATAGTGGCTTTAAAGTCTTCATTAATTTGACTAAGCGCTGCTTCTTGAACGTCGATGACGTCAAAACCAACTTCTTTGGCTATTGCTTCACACTGTTGTTTTTCATACTGATAAACTTGAACGCCTGAATAAACAAATATTCCACCAAAAAATACTGCGCCCACAATTGCTGAAAGTATGGCATCTTTTTCTCTTCTTGATAAATAATACATAATCTTCTCCTTCGAAGCACATGTTTTCAGAGAAATAAAAAACAAGGCTTCCTAAAATTTATTTAGAAAGTCTTGTTATGTATATACACACACAATACAGCGCGGAACTTGTGTTCGTGATGACGCACTGCAAACGAGAACTACTCCCTTTCTACGGCTATAATTTTACTCTTTTGGAAATTAAATGTCAATAGTAGATTAAAATTTACATATTTTCAAATTTCTATTTATTTTTCTAACATTTTTGTTTATAATAAAACAGTAAAGAAAAATAGTAAAAATAAAGGCAAAAAATGGAAAATTTAACCCAAGAAATAATTTTAGAAAAAACGCAAAAAATAGAAGAAAGTATCAGAAAAAAGTTTCATAAAGAGATATTTAGCAAGTTTGCAAAGGCAATTAACGAATATGATTTGATTCAGCCAAACGATAAAATTGCAGTTTGTATTTCTGGTGGAAAAGACTCAATGTTAATGGCAAAACTCTTTCAGGAACTCAAAAGACACAATAAGTTTGATTTTGAAATTAAATTTATTGTAATGAACCCTGGGTATAACAAAAGAAATCAAGAGTTGATTGAATATAATTCAAAATTAATGTCTATTCCTATTGAAGTGTTTGAGAGTGATATTTTTGACAATGTTGTTAATATTGAAAAATCGCCATGCTACATTTGTGCAAGAATGAGAAGGGGTCACTTATATAACAAGGCAAAGGAACTTGGCTGCAACAAAATTGCTCTTGGACATCATTATGATGATGTTATTGAAACAATCTTAATGGGAATGCTTTATGGTGCACAGGTTCAAACAATGATGCCAAAACTTCACAGTGAAAACTTTGATGGCATGGAGTTGATTCGTCCAATGTATTTGATTAGAGAAAAAGATATCAAACACTGGAGAGATTATAATGGTTTAGAGTTTTTGCAATGTGCATGCAAATTTACTGAAGGGGTTAAAGAAGAAAAGATTGGTTCAACAAGAGTGAAGGTTAGAAAGTTGATTGAAACCCTTAGCAAAGAAGACCCACAAATTGAAGGTAATATTTTCAAAAGTGTTGAGAATGTTAATCTTTCAACTGTTATTGCCTATAAAGATAAAAATGGTGAAAGACATCACTTTAAAGATGAGTATTAAAATAAAAAATCTAGTCGCAATGACTAGATTTTTATTTATTTTGAAATTACGTAATAGCTTCCTTCATGTTGAGTCGCAGGAAACCTGTCGCCTTTTTCAAGATAAAGTGTGCCACCATCATTTTCATTTTTATCATATGCTTGATAGTTTGATGACTTTGGCACTATTTCGCCTGGTCTATATTTTTCCATAATATCCCCCTGAATCTATTATGTGTAAAGTCAAAAATAATATTAGCTCATTTTAATAATTTTAATTTTTTTGATAAAACATAATTTATTTTTGAATAATCATTTTGATTTATTAAAATTTGAATTAAATTGGTTTTTACTGTTAAATTGTATATTTTGCATGTATTTATAACATTATCTACATTTTTAAGAATAAATTTTAATTGTTGTTCGTTATCAAATATAATGGAAACCATGCAAAGATTCTCTAAAGCTGTGATTGATATGTTGTTTGACTCAACAGGAGAAATTATTGAACCTTTTTTATTTGGTGAGCTAGAAGATTTTGAAATGATTTTTAGATTATTGTTTAAAGCTAGTCTAGAAGCTCTTGAAGAAATTACTTTTGCACCATTCTCACTCATGAGACACATTGATTCAAGAGAGATTGTCTTTAATTTTTTATAATTTAATTTTCTTGGGTCACCACAAAACACTCCGTCAAAATCAGAATAAATTTCAACACTTGTATTAAACACAACACCAAGAGCAACAGCAGTGGTGTCTGAACCACCACGACCAAGAGTTGTTGTTTCTCCATTTTTGTTTATGCCTTGAAACCCAGCAACGACGGCAACGGTTTTATTTTTCAAGCATGAGACTAAAACACTTTTATCTATATCTATAATTTGTGCGTTATCATAGCTGTCTGTTGTTAAAAATGAAAGGTCTTTTGCTTGAAATGATTTCGCAGGAATATTCATTGAATTTAGCATCATTGAAAAAAGACAACTTGACTCTGTTTCTCCGATTGACAACAAAGCTGACATATCCCTTTTTGTAGGATTGCCGTTTGAATAATGAGAAGCTTTTTCAATGAGTTTGTCAGTAGTTTTTCCGATTGCACTAACCACAATTATTAGTTCTTTTTCTTTTTTATATATTTTTTTAATATATTTACATATTTTTTGCGTTTTTTCCAATGAATCTAAACTCTTTCCACCAAACTTTAATATTCTCATACAATATAGTATGAATAAAGAATATTTTTGTTTCATATATTATATTGTTTTGGGGGATATATGAAAAGTTTGGCAATTGTTGGTGCAAGTGGGTTGGTTGGACAAGAAATTATTAATGTTTTAGATGAAGAAAAATTATTAGAAAAATTAAAAATAACACTTATTACATCAGAAAATAATGCAGGAAAAATATTTTTTATAAAAGACAGAGAATATAGGTTTATTGCTCTTGGTCAAAACGTTGCTAATAAACATTTTGATTACGTGATATTTTCTGCTGGGGAAGAAATAAGCAAAAAATGGGTGCCTATTTTTGAGCTAAATGGTGCAACTGTTATTGATAACTCAAATGCTTTTAGAAGAGATGAAGATGCGCCTTTGGTTGTGCCTGAAATTAATTTTGAAAAAATAAAAAATAATAACAAAATAATCTCAAACCCAAATTGCACGACCATACAGCTTGCAGTTGTTCTAGATAGACTGATGAAAAAATATGCTATAAAAGATGTTGTGGTTAGTTCATATCAATCCGTTAGTGGGGCAGGCAAAAATGCTGTTTATGATTTAAAAAATAATACAAATAAATATTTTCAAAAAGGCATAAACAATAATTTTATCCCAGCTATTGGAGAGGTTTTAGATAACGGGTTTTGTCAAGAAGAAGACAAGATTATGTTTGAGACAAATAAAATCTTTGAAAGCAAAATAAATATTATTGCAACAACCGTGCGTGTTCCAATAGTTAACTGCCACGGCGAAAGTGTTTATGTTCGATTTGAAAAAGATATTGATTTTGAGGAAATAAAGAAGTTAATAAACTGTGAATATATTGTACTCTCTAATGAAATTTTAACACCAAGTGAATGTGTGGGAGAAAATAAAACGTTTGTTTGCAGACTAAGGCAGGTTAGCAAAAACGAAATAACATTTTTTGTGATAGCTGACAATTTGCGTCGTGGGGCAGCATACAATGCAGTTATGATATTAAAAAAGATGATGGCACTCTAATAATGGGGTGCCTTTTACATATTTATTTTTTATTTTACAAAATAGTCTATTTTGATATAATTTTTTGCAAGTTGTTTTAAGACCTTGTTTATTATTATGAAATAGTGAAAAATTTTAAAGTTAAAACGGTCTTAATAGAGTGTGGTTTGTTTTTGTTGCAGATGGTGTTCTCAAAAATATCTGTGCTTAGCTTTTCTTTTTCTCTAGGTTTTTCATTTGCAATTGTGAGAATATTTCATGGCTCAAACCTGGCCCTGGTTGTTCTGGAGTTTTTTGTGTCAGGAATCTTGCGTGATTTTTCATTCTTTGGATTTGTGACTTTAGGGTATCAAGTTGTTATTTTGTCGCTATATTATTTTTCGCTTGAGTATATAAAGACAAAAAAGAAAACACTATTGCAAGTTATTTTTATTTTAATTTCTAAGGCATTAAAATTATATTTTTGTTTATTTATTTTAGAGCAGTTGTTATGGCTGGTTTTGGAATGCATTATTGATTTGGTTGCGCTTGTGTATTTCAAAACGCTTTACAAAATTTATCAAAAGAAATTTATATTTAAAAAATTTAACAAATTTGAATATTTATTGTTGGCAATAATGTTGATGCTTATATTTCTAGGATTGTTTTCCATAAAAATTTTTAGCGGCTATTTTGCAGTTCCTGTTTCGTTATTTGTGTTAATATTTTTGTGCAGAGTCATGCCAAGTGATAAATATTTGTTTACTGCAATAATAGTTCTGCTTTGCGCAGGCACGGTTTTAAATGATTTGATGGTTATTTTATATACCATTATTTTAGTAATTTTCTGTGTGAGTTTTACATTCTTAAATAAATATATCTATTACCTTATTATTGAACTGGTTTTGCTAGTTGAACTTTACTTATTTGGGAATTTGTTTGCTATAAAAAATTTTATAGTTTTGCTGCCTGCAATAGTGTGTTGTTGTTTGCCAAATAGATTCTATATTGCATTGTCTGGTTTCTTCTCTGAGAAAAATTTAGATTTCATCGGGCATAGCGCAGAAAAAAACAAGCTGTATGAAATAAAAAATAAATTAGAATCCATGTCAAAAACATTCTTTTCGATGAAAGAAAATTTCAAGATGCTAATTGTGGGAAAAATAAACAGAAAAAGTGCTGCAAGTGAACTTGCGATTGATGTTGTGAAGCGAACTTGTGAAAACTGTCCAAACCTAAAAATTTGTGTGTCTTCATGTTTAGATAGAAAAAAATTGATAGCAGAAAACATTGTATATGCAATTGAAAAGGGCAAACTTTATCTTGATGAACTTGGCGGCGGAATAAAAACATATTGTTTAAAGCCGAATGTTTTAGTGAATGAAATTAACTCTATAACAGGGCAATATTTAGCTTTTGAAAAAAGCATGAAAAATGAAGATGAAAGCAAATTGTTAATTTCTAGTGAGCTTGAAAATTTCGCAAAAATATTTAAAAACTTTGCTAAAAATACTGAAATAATGCCAAAAAATAACAAAAACTTATCTTTTTTAGTAAAAGAAACACTTCTTAGCAAGATGATTGATGTTTATGAAGTTGCCGTGTTTGAGACAGATGGTGGCGTTGATTTTGTGCAGGTTGTTGTTGATAACGAACAGGTGGTTAAGAGTGAACTTGTTCAAGCTGTTAATTCTATTATTAAGTCAAAAATGGTGATTGAGAAAATCAAACATCTTGAGTTTTCGGGTGTGAGCTTGATTACCTTGAAACCATCTTTGGGGGCACAATGTCAATTTGCTTGTTCAACAAGTGCAAAAGAAAATGTTAATGGTGATAATATTTCTGTCGTTAGGCTTGACAATGGTAGATTTTTTGTTGCAATTGCAGATGGCATGGGACATGGCAAAAATGCAGGAAGAATATCAAAGATGGTCCTTGAGCTTGTAAGGTCAATGTTTGTGGCTGGTCTTGACCTTGATTTGGTTGTTGAGTCTATAAATAAACTTTTATTGCCCGTGGGGTTGGATAATTTTTCAACATTAGATGCTTGTGTAATTGACCTTAATTTAATGAACTGTAGTTTCATCAAACTTGGTTCAAGTGTTTCAATTTTAAAGCATAAAATGACTTCTGAAATTATTGAATGCAAAAGTTTGCCGATTGGTATTGTTCAAAATGTTAGACCAACAATTATAAATAAAAAAATATTTGAAGGGGACACAATCTTTTTGGCAAGTGATGGTGTTGTTGATGCTTTTGGAGATATGGAGAGATATAAGTGTTTTATTAATGACGCAAAATTTTCAAATCTTCAAAAATTTACTGATGATATAATTGAAGAAATTAAGGTTTCAAATATAAGTCACGGCGATGACATGAGTATTATTGCTGTAAAATTATTGAAAAATAATCAAAAATAGGTTAATATAAATTTGGAGAACAAATTTATGTTAGAGTATTTGATTAATGATAACATTGTTGCGAAAGAAGATAGGATTGCTGTTGGGGTTAGTGGTGGTGCTGACTCAATGGTTTTGCTGTGGGCATTGCTTGATAAACAAAAGCAAGTTGGATTTTATTTTGAAGTTATTAATGTTAATCATCACATTCGTGGAGCAGAGAGTGATAGAGATAGTTTGTTTGTTGAAGAGTTTTGCAAAAAGCGCAAAATTCCATATAAAATTGTTGATGTTGATGTTTTAAAACTTAAAAAAGACGAAAAAAAGACACTTGAAGAGTCTGCTAGAGCTGCAAGGTTTGATGCATTTGAAAAGATTATGAAGCAAAATAAACTTGGAAAATTGTTTTTAGCTCATCATAAAAATGACCAGGCTGAAACAATCTTAATGCATATTTTCAGAGGTTCTGGTGTTTCTGGAGCAAGTGGCATTAAAGATACAAAAACGACCTTTAGACCACTGTTGAATCTTTCTAAAGTAGAGATTTTAAAAATTGCAAAAGACCATGGTATTGAATATGTAGAAGATTCAACAAATCAAGACTCTGCGTATACAAGAAACTTTATTAGAAATAAGATTATTCCACAAATTGAAGAAGTGTATCCAGGACTTGTTGATAATATTTGTGCGTTTGGGAAAAAGTGTGAAAATTTGCAAGCGTTTATTATGTCACAAGTGAATGATTCATTGATTTTAGAAAATGAAGATGAAGTTGTTTTGAATCAACAAATTTTTGAGCTGGATAAAATTTTAGTGCGTGAATATATCAAAAAGGCGTTTGAAAAACTGGGAGTATATTCAGATATTGCAACGAAGCATTTTTCACTTGTTTATGAACTTGCTTTTTTAGAAGTTAATAAAGAAATTTCTTTGCCACACGGAGTGGTTGCTAGAAAAACTTATTTGGGTGTTAAACTGCTAAAAAACAAACAAAACCAAATCATGGAAAAAGAATATGAGTTTGTAAAAAATGGTAGTATTAACTTTGGAGATGATTTGGTTATTCATACTCAGGTTGTAAAAAGCGACGAAGTTGTGTACGGCGAAGGGGCTTTGTTTATTGATGCAACAAAGGTTTCAAATAATGCTGTATGGCGCACAAGAAGAAATGGTGATAAGTTTGCAAAGTTTGGAACGGGCTCCAAAAAACTTAATGATTATTTAACAAATAAAAAAATTGAAGTTGCAAATAGAGACAATATTCCTTTGCTTGCAAGTGGCGAAAGTGTTTTGGTGGTGCTTGGTGACGATATTAGTGAGAATGTCAAAATTGATTCAACCACTGATGAAATTGTAAAAATTACATTTGATAAGAGATGATTTCATTGACAAATTTAAACCCATTAAACTATACTAAAGATAGGAGAAATTATGATGTTTGGAAAAGGATTTAGCATTTTCAAATTAATCGGAATGGTTGCCGTTGGGGTAGTCGTTTTGTTTTTTGTGTTTAAAGCTTCAATAACAGGTAGCATAGTTTAATGGCAAAAAAAAGTTCAGGAATCTTAACAAAGGTTATTGCACTTTTATGCGTTGTAGTGGTCATCTTTACGGGTGGCTTCCTTTTTCTTGATAAACTTATTGTTCCAAAATACTTTGGACAATATGGTATAAAGAGTTTAAAGGACCTTGTTGGCGTTGTTTCATCACTTTATAGTGTTCCTAATGAATCAAAATTTGTTACAAATGCATATACTCAATCGGACTTTACTAATGCAATTAAGAAACTTCAAGATGCTGATTATTTAATTGCAGATGATGGAACTGTTTATGAAGTGGAAGGCCGTGAGTTTAAAGGCACAGGCAATGTAAAGCTAACAGACAGAGAGTTCGCTTCGGTTTGTGATAAACTTCTGGAAGATAATATTTTGGTTGATGCGTTGCCAGACCTAAAATACTTAAACATTATTAATATTTCAGTTCTGCAGGTTGTGTTCGTTGTTGATGAAGAATCATTTAATGAAGAAGATCAAACCTACAGCAAAGCAAATGTTGGATTTACTGCAAAGGTTGATACAACCGGTATTAGAGAGCAAATAGCAACACAAATGAAAACTCCGATATACTTGCTTAAAATGATTATTCCAGATCAAATCTACTTTTCAGTTGAGTATGACGTTGATTTGACTAAAGAAGAAAATGAACGTGTTACTGGGGGTTCAATTGCTATTAATAGCAAGTCTGCAAAACAAAGTGAGATTGTTATTAATTTGCTTATTGATTTTATTTTCCCACCGGAAGCAAACATGACTTTGGAAAAGTTTACTGCTGATTTTGGCGATATTGTTTTGCAGGGAATAGATATCTTTGGAGAGTTTAAATTTGTAAACAATCTTGGTGTAAAGTCGAATCAAGCTGGTATTTGGGTACAATAAAAAGAGAGATTAAAATCTCTCTTTTTTTGTGATTAATTTGCATAACTCTACAGCCGGAATGATTGCAATGCTTGTAAGTCCGATATACAGCCATTGATTATATGTTAAAATAGTTAATGAAAATAGGTTGGCAAAGAATGGGATAAATGATATTCCCAAAATGAGAAGTAACAGTAAGACAAAACTAAAATTAAAAAATTTATTATTAAATATGTTGATTTTAAAAATGCTGTTTTCGGTTTTGCAATTTATTGCATGAATAATTTGCATTAAGCAAATTGTTAAAAAAGACATTGTACTTGCCACTGAGTTCCCAAACTTATGATTTGCAAGAACAAACATAATAAGCACGATAAGAGTTTGAATAAAACCTTCATAGATAATACTAGTTCCGATGCTGCCATGGAAAATAGAATCTTTCGGATTTCGTGGTGGTTTTTTCATTATGTTTTTTTCTGCAGGTTCAACGCCCAGTGCAAAGGCTGGGAGAGAGTCAGTGACAAGATTAATAAACAAAATTTGGGCAGGTGAAAGAAAGACTGCGTTTGGAATCATTAATGAAGTTACAAATAATCCTAAAACTTCTACAAGGTTTGTGGATATTAAAAACAGAATCGTTTTTGTGATATTTTGATAGATTCCACGGCCTTCTTTTATTGCAGATACAATTGTTGAAAAGTTGTCGTCGGAAATAATAATATCGGCTGCTTCTTTTGTAACGTCTGTTCCGGTTTGACCCATACACAAACCAATGCTTGCATTCTTTATGCTTGGAGCATCATTAATGCCATCACCGGTCATAGCAACAATGTTGCCAGAGTGTTTTAATGCTTGAATAATGCGAAGTTTATGTTCAGGAGTGACACGTGCAAAAACTGTGTAGTTGTTTATTATTTTTGATAGGTCTTCATTTGTTATCCTATCTAAGTCGCTGCCGGTTATGGTTTCGGACTTATGTTTTGCAATGCCAACTTGTTTTGCAATAGCAAATGCTGTTGTTGGGTGGTCGCCAGTTATCATAATTGTTTTGAGTCCAGCTGACTTGCATGTTTTTATAGATTCTTTAACGCCGTTTCTTGGTGGGTCGATAATGCCCATAAACCCTAAAAACACAAAGTGGTCTTCATTTGAGATGTCGGTTGTTTTTGTTGCAAATGCGATAACACGTTCGCCTTGCTCACAAACGTTTTCGATTTCGGACATTATTTTAGAGAGTGTATTCCTTGTTATTTGAACAGGTGTTTCATCAATTAAACAATGTGTGCATTTTGGCAGGATATAGTCTGCTGCGCCTTTAATAAACAAAGTTTCTGTATCTTGAATTTGAGCCACTACGCTCATGGTTTTCTTTGTTGAGTTGAAGTCGGATGTTGATATAACGGGACTTTGTTTTTTTGTTTCAAATAAGGGATAGTTTTTTGAAAGTAAAAAATTGCCGATTGCAGTTTCAGTTGCATCCCCAATGAGTTTATTGTTTGAAGACAATATTAAGCTGTTGCATAATGCACTACACAAAAACAAGTCAGGAGCGATAGTTGAAAATGATGCATCATATAGGGCTCCTGAATAGAAGACGTGCTTAACAGACATTTCATTTTTTGTGATAGTTCCTGTTTTATCGGTACAGATAACATTGCAGCAACCAAGAGTTTCCACTGCGCTTAGACGTTTGACTATTGCATTTTGTTTTGCTAGCTTTTGAACACCTAGTGCCATGATTATTGTTATTACAGCAGGAAGGCTCTCAGGAATTGCGGCAACAGCAAGGGCGACTGCTGTGAGAAGGGCATCAAGAAAAGACATGTTTTTGTTTAACAGCATTTGAACTGTGAAAACAATCACGACAATCAAAAGCACAGAAATAGAGATGACTTTTCCTATTTTATCAATGTTTTTTTCAAGTGGTGTTTTTTCTTTTTTTGTTGAGCCTAGGTTTTTTGCAATCTTTCCAAGTTCTGTATTGTTGCCAGTGCTAACAACGATTCCAAGAGCCTTTCCGGTTTTTACGCTTGTGCCAGAAAAACACATGTTTGATTGTTCAGAGAGAGAAATGTTTTGGCCAAATAAGGTTTTGCTTGTTTTTTCAACAGAGTGAGTTTCTCCAGTTAGTGAGCTTTCGTCACAAGAAAAATTTGAGCATTCAATGAGTCTTATATCTGCTGGAATATAATCACCAGCTTTAAGTGAAATTATATCGCCGACAACAATGTCTTGAATCTTTGTTTTTTGTGATTTGTTTTCCCTAATAAGTGTTGCGACAGGTTTGGTTTGTTCAAAGAGCGATTCAAGGGCGCTTTCAGCTTTTTGCTCTTGAATCACGCCAACAAGGGCATTTATGATGACGATGGCAAAAATGAGACCAGCTTCAATAAGATTCTCATAATCATTTTGGGTCAGTGCCATGACAGATGAAACAATTGCCGACAAAATTAAAATAATTATCATAAAATTTTTGAACTGCAATAAAAACTTCACAAAAAAAGACTGCTTTTTCTGTTTGTTGGTTTCATTGTTTCCGTACTTTTCTCTTTGTTTTAAAACTTCAGTTTGTGACAAACCCTTAATAGAAGAATTTAATGATGTGAAAATGGTGTTTATATCTTTATTATAAAAAATCAAGACTTACTCCTTATTATAATAAGATATATTTTTTGCCAACAAAAAAAATGCAAATTAATTGCATTTTTCTTCGTCGATATTTGATTTTATATAAGACTTTGAAGTTTCGGAAATAAAGAATCGCTTTTCTTCAGAAATTTGAATAGTTCCAACGGCTTTCTTTTTTAGGTTTTCAAGAATGTTTTGCTCAAACAATGATATTGTTCGGTCTGTTCCAACAATAATATGGTCAAGCAAATCAATGTTATTTAAAATACAACTGCAAATGAGTGAGTATGTGAACTTGCAATCTTGACTTGACATGATGGCTTTGCTACAAGGGTGATTGTGTGCGACAATGATTCGGTCACACTTGTTTTCAATGGCAACTTCAGTAATGTTTCTGATTTGAACATTAACTTCGCCAGATGTTCCACTATTAATAAGTACTGCCTTTTTGACCTTGTTGCTTTTTGTTAAACAGAAAACATAAAATTGTTCAACTTCAATATGTGCAAAATATTTGGTAACAAACGCCTTACCTTTTTCAGATGAACCGATAACATCTTCAGGGTCTGGACGACTGCAATAGTTTAACATTGAGCCAACAAATTTGATAAGTGTTGCAGAGTTTTCTTTGATTCCTGAAACCTTCATGAGATCTGAGTGGTTGGCTGCAAAGATATTTTTTAGTGAGCCAAATTCACTGAGTAGTGCGTGAGCAATTGGATTTGTATCTTTTTGTGGGATAGCATAAAATAATAAAAGTTCAAGCTTTTGAATATCTGTTAAGGCTTCAATGCCATTGCCAACAAACTGACTTTTTAGTCTTGAGCGATGATCTTTGTGAATATTAACCGTATGCTTTTGTTTAGACACCACTGGCTTAGTTGTTTCGGTTGTTGTTTTCTTTCGTAATTCCATAGATTATTCCTTGAGAGTGTTTATAATATAAGTATAAATGTAATTTAAATTAAAATCTATTAAAATGAAAAGTTTTTTAAACTAATTGCATATTTTGATAGTTGGGATTATAATAATTTTATGTGAAATTTTAAAGGAGAAATTTATGTTAAAACAACTAAAACATTTTAGCAAGCTTGACTGGTTTTTAACATTAGTAACCTGTTTGTTTGTTATATCAAACGTTTACTGTGAACTCAAGATTCCTGAATATATGCAAGAAATTGTTGTCGTTATAAAAAGTGGGGGAACGGTTAATGATATTTTGACTAATGGAGCACATATGTTATTGTTTGCTGTTGGCTCTGTTATTTCAATTATCACAGCAAAGTTTTTTGCGTCAAGAGTTGCCATTGGTCTTGGAAGAAAACTTCGTTCGAAAATTTATAATAAAGTTATAGATTTTTCAGATGCTGAAATTAAAAAGTTTTCAACTTCAAGCTTGATTACAAGAACAACAAACGACGTTGTTCAAGTGCAAAATATTGTTGCCATGGGCATGACGCTTTTGGTTAAGGCTCCTGTTATGTCTGTTATGGCAATTATTAAGATTGTTAACACAAATATGGCATGGACGCTTGCAACGGCTTGTGCAGTTTGTCTTATCATGATATCAATGCTTATTATTGTTTTTGTGGCAATGCCAAGATTCAAAAGAATACAAACTTTGACTGATAACTTAAATAAAGTTACTAGAGAAGGTTTAACCGGAACAAGAGTTGTTAGAGCGTTTAATGCTGAAGGTTATCAACAAGAAAAATTTGAAAAAGCCAACGGGGATATCACTGACAATCACTTGTTTATTTCAAAAACAATGTCACTTATTGACCCAACCATGACAATCGTTATGAATGGTCTTCCACTTACAATTTATACAATTGGTGCGTTTTTAATTTACAATGCGTTTGGTGTTGAGAAACTTCAGATTCTTGCAAATATGACCGTGTTTAGTTCATATTCAATTCAAGTTATCATGAGTTTCATTGCGCTAATTATGATTTTTATGAACATGCCAAGAGCTCAGGTTTCTGCACGAAGAATCAATGAAGTGTTAGAAACAAAAAGCACAATTATTGATGGCGAAGGCAAAGATAAACCACTCAAGACTGGTGAAATTCAGTTTGTTAACGTTGGTTTCAAATATCCAGAAGCAGAAGAATATGTTTTGCACGACATTAGCTTTAAAGTTAAGCAAGGCGAAACAGTTGCGTTTATTGGTTCAACTGGAAGTGGAAAGAGTACGCTTATTAACTTAGTTCCAAGAATCTATGATGCTACTGAAGGATATATTATTATTGATGGTGTCAATGTTAAAGATTATACAATCGAACAACTTAACAATAAAATAGGTTATATTTCACAAAAAGCAATTTTGTTTTCTGGCTCAGTTAAAGACAATGTTACATTGGGCTTAAAAGACGGCGAAAAACCAACAGACGAAGCTGTGAAAAATGCAATAGATATTGCACAAGCAAAGTTTGTTTACAAACTCCCTGAAGGCATAGATTCACGAATCGACCAAGGTGGAAAGAATGTTTCAGGTGGGCAAAAACAAAGAATATCAATTGCAAGAGCACTTGCAAGAAATCCTGAAATCTTGATATTTGATGATAGCTTTTCAGCACTTGATTACAAAACTGACAAAGCACTTCGTGAAGCACTCAAGAAAAAATCAAGGGACACAACCTGTTTGATTGTTGCGCAAAGAATTGGAACTATTAAGAATGCTGACAAGATTATTGTTCTTGATAAAGGCTCAATTGTTGGTGAAGGCAAACATGATGAGCTTATGAAGCACTGCCCAATTTATAAAGAGATTGCTCTTTCACAATTAAGTAAGGAGGAACTCAAAAATGCGTAAAATGAATAATGGTCCACAAATGGGACGTGGCAAAGCAAAAGATGCTAAAAAAGCTTTTAGCAGATTGTTTAAATACATGAAAACATTTATGCCAATCATAATTGTTTCAACAATCCTTATTATTGCAAACACAATTTTTAGATTGATTGGTCCAAACCAGTTGGCAAAACTCACAACACTTCTTGAAAAGAGTGTTCCACAACTAAGTGGTGGCGTTATTGTTGCTGCTGGAACTCCTTTTGAAATGTCTGATGTTTGGAATATTGTTGGAGTTTTAATTGTTTTGTATGTGTTTGGTGCAGTGTTTAGTTATATTGCGAATGTCTTGATAGCAAGGGCTTGTTTCAAAATGAGCCAAAAGTTGCGTTCTGACATTTCAAACAAAATCAATAAAGTTCCACTTAAAAAGATTGATGGAACACCTTATGGTGATATCTTAAGTACTGTTATCAATGATGTTGACATGATTGGTCAAACACTTCACACAAGTGTGTCAAATCTTGTTGGTTCAATCGTGTTGTTTGTTGGTTCACTTATTATGATGTTTATCACAAACTGGCTAATGGCGATTGCTGCTGTGTGTTCAACAATGATTGGGTTTATGATAATGTTTATTATTATGTCAAAATCACAAAAATATTTTATTGAACAACAAAACAAGCTTGGTGAACTCAATGGTGTTATTGAAGAATCTTATGCAGGTCAAACAGTCATTAAAACTTATAACGCAAAGCAAGAGTTTAAAGACAAGTTTGAAAAGCTTAATGACAAGCTTTATTCAAGTGGTTGGAAATCTCAGTTTATTTCAGGAACAATGAATCCTATTATGGGTTTTGTTGGAAATCTTGGATATGTTATTGTTTGTATTATCGGTTCAATTCTCTTTATTAAAGGCAAGGTTAACTTCG
This sequence comes from Clostridia bacterium, assembly GCA_045596905.1. GTDB lineage: Bacteria > Bacillota > Clostridia > Christensenellales > UBA1242 > RGIG1681. The sequence continues at coordinate 3,264 of JAZODG010000010.1, read as the reverse complement.
GTGTTATCACAGCCTTCATGATTTATATTAGACTTTTCACAAATCCACTAACACAAATTGCTCAGGCAATGACAAGCGTTCAGGCTGCAGCAGCTGCTAGTGAAAGAGTATTTGATTTTCTTGATGAAGAAGAAATTTCTCCAGAACCAGAAACTCCAGCAGTTGTTGAAAATGTGAAGGGTAATGTCGAAATCGATAACCTTAAGTTTGGTTATGACCCTAAAAAAGAAATCATTCACGGATTTTCAGCCAAGATAAAAGCTGGACAAAAAGTTGCAATAGTTGGTCCAACTGGTGCAGGAAAAACGACAATCGTTAATCTTTTGATGAGATTTTATGATGCCAACTCTGGTGATATCAAGATTGATGGAATATCAATTTATGATATGAAAAGACAAGACGTTAGAGATATTTTTGCAATGGTTCTTCAAGACACATGGCTTTTTGAAGGAACCATTAGGGAAAACCTTGTTTATAACAAAGAAAACATAACAACAGAGCAACTTGATGAAGCATGCTTGGCTTGTGGTTTAGACCATTTCATAAAGACATTGCCAAACGGATATGACACGGTTTTGTCAGATGAAACAAATGTTTCTGTTGGTCAAAAACAGTTGCTTACCATTGCTAGAGCAATGATTCAAAATGCTCCAATGCTTATTTTGGATGAAGCCACCAGCAATGTTGATACAAGAACTGAAGAGACTATTCAAAAAGCAATGGATAAACTCACTCAAGACCGAACAAGTTTTGTTATTGCTCACAGGCTTTCAACAATCAAAAATGCAGATATGATATTGGTTTTGAAAGACGGAGATGTTATTGAATCAGGCAACCACAAAGAGCTTATCAAGCAAAATGGTTTCTATGCAGAACTTTATAACAGTCAGTTCTCTTTGGCTGGAAGTTCAGTTATTGACTAAAAGAAAATGTATTACTTTTGTAATACATTTTTTCTTTTTGTTGATTTGAGTTGTATTTGGTTGCTCTTAAATAAAAAATAATATAAAATAATTGTATGGAAGAAGAATTTTCATCAGTATGTAAAAATTGCGGAAGCGATTTATACTTTAATCCAAAGACAGGCTGTTTGACTTGCAAATATTGTGAGTCTAATTTTTACTTGCCAAAAAAGAAGAAAAATGCTGTTATAGTTAGACAATACAGTGCAGCGTTCCACCCAAATATGCTCAACGATAACTTGAATTCATATAAGTGCAATTCTTGTGGAAGAACATATTTCATGACAACCGAAGGCAGAAGCTCAAGATGTCCTGCGTGTGGAAATTCATCAACAACACTTGTGTCAGAACCTGGATATTGTGCAGATGGAATCATTCCTTTCAAGTTAACAAAAAAGGAAGCTGCAACAAAACTTGCAGAGTTTATTGTTAACAACAAAAAACTCCCAAGAGAACTTGTGAAGCTTGTTAAAGACGGAAAGCTCATGGCTGTTTATATTCCAGTTTGGAACTTTTCGTTCAATATGTTTGGAACATATTCAGCAACTGAAAATATTTTGAAAAAAGATTCTTATAATATGTTTTATTCAGTGCCAAACCCAATCTTTGGCGACAAAACAAAAAGAATTCAATCACTTGACCAATGTGCAACTGAAGGTGAAGATGAACAATTCTTGGAACTTTTTGATGAGAGTGACTATTCACAAATCATACCATATATTCCAGAATATGCTTGTGGTTGCAGGGTTGAACCGGTTTCAAAAGATATTCACGACTTTTATAGCACAATAATCAGTGAAGCAGAAGAAGAGTTTGAAAAAGAAATTAAACATGACTTGCTCAAGAGAAAGAATGAAACAACCAACATTAGTGTTTCAACCAAAGCAAGAGATGTGTTCTTTAACTTCACATACGTTCCTGTTTATGTGAATGCATTTAAGTATAGAAAGAAGGTTTATAAACTTTTTGTTAGTGGAACAACCGGAAAGGTTATTGGAAAAACTCCAGTGTCTATTTGGTCAAGATTCAGAAACTTCTTGAAGGTTTTGGGTGTTGGTGCAATACTTGCAGGAATATTATATTTGTTTAAAAAATAAAAGGATTAGCTTTAAGCTAATCCTTTTTTGTTATAACAATTCAATATCTTCTTTTTCGCATTCAGCAAGTGTTTCTTTGTCCCAATATGAAGATTGAACTTCACCAATGTGGGCTCTTCCTAAAAGAAATTGACAAAGTCTGCTTTGACCAATACCACCACCGATTGAAAGTGGAAGTTCTTCTGAAATAATCATTTTATGATAATCAAATTCTTTTCTTTCAAGCTTGCCTGATTTTTCAAGTTGTGCAAGCATTGTTTCTTTGTCAACACGAATACCCATGCTTGAAAGTTCAAGAGCTCTGCCAAGAACATCGTGATAAACAAGAAGGTCTCCGTCAAGGCTCCAATCGTCATAGTCTGGGGCTCTATCATCATGTGGCTTGCCGTCAGAAAGTTTGTCTCCAATACCGATGATAAACACTGTTTTAAATTCTTTTGCAATAGCGTCTTCTCTTTGTTTTCCGTCAAGATCTGGATATCTTTGCAATAATTCTTCAGCTGTGATAAAGTGAACATCTTTGCAGACTTCTTGACCTGCAAAGCCGTGTTTTTCAAGCATTTTTGATGTTGAATATAAAGCCTTAACAATGTGGCGAACCGTTTGTTTTAAGTAAGCAAGAGTTCTATCTTTTCTAGAAATAATTTTTTCCCAGTCCCATTGGTCAACATAAAGTGAGTGGGTTTGGTCCATTTTATCATCACGACGAATAGCTGTCATGTCAGTATATAAACCTTTGTGCATATCAAGTTTATATCTTTTAAGTGCAAGTCTTTTCCACTTTGCAAGAGATTGAACGATTTCAAGTTCAGTTCCGTCTTTTTTGATATCAAATTTAACTGGTCTTTCAACACCACTCAAGTCGTCTTGAAGTCCACTTTGGCGTGTTAAAAAGATTGGTGCAGAAACTCTTGTAAGTTTAAGTTCTTTTGCAAGTTCTCTTTCAAATTTATCTTTAATAAGTTTAATGTATTTTTGTTTTTCTAAAATGTCAATTTTAATATATTTTTCTTTAATGTATTTCATAGTTTTAATCTCCTAAATTTTAATTTATAAATTATATTGTTTTGTGTATTGTTTTTATTATTATCATTATTATTATCATTATCATTGTCGCCAGCTACGGCGTTAGTTTGTTTTTTCATATTTCCATCTCCTTATGATATTTGGCTAATAAAAAAGACTTCTTGGGATTTCCCAAGAAG
>JAZODG010000009.1:0-27392 GCA_045596905.1 Clostridia bacterium | reverse complement strand
GTCAAAAGCTTGATATGACAAAAAATGTTGTTCATGCTTCAGATAAACCAGAATCTGCAGAAAGAGAAATTGCAATTTATAGAAATGCTTTAGCAAAAGCAAAGGCAGTTCAAAGATAGGCAAAAGCCTATCTTTTTTTGTGCACAAAAAAAACACAGGTTTGTCGCCTGTGTTTTTGTTTGTTATTGTTATTGTTCTTTTTCTTTATGTGCTGTAAGCTTTGCAACTTCAGCCTTGAGAGCATCAAGAACTCTTGCATCTTCAACTGGCTCAAGGTCATAATTTTCACCTTCAACCACTTCATGAACAAATTCAGAATCCATATCTTCATCAAAGATTTTTTCAACCATAACTGGAATGGCAATAACATGCAAATAGTTATTATCTTCAAATTTGATTGTGTTTAAAACTGTTACTGCAAGCATATCTTCATCTTCGCCAACAAATAACATATCACCTTTCTTTGCTACAAATTCCATATTACTCAGCCCCCCTTTCTTCAGCATTTTCATCTTTTTCAGGGTTTTCACCTTCCTTTTCAGGTTTTTCACCTTCCTTTTCAGGTTTTTCTTCTTTACCCTTCTTTTCTGGTTTTGGCTTTTCTGGCTTTTCTGGTTTTTCTTCTTCAACTTTCTCTGAAGTTTGATCTTCAACCTGTCTTGCTACAACTTCAAGACCAATACTCTTCATGTGTTGTTTGATTTCTTCAATTAAATCTTTTTTGTATTGTGCAAACTCCTTTTCGCTCAAAGTCTTTTTCTTTTCCATGATTTCATCCATCTTTTGAGTCAAGATTTCATTGATGATTTCAATTTTCTTAACCAAGGCTTCAACTTTTTTATCTCTTTCTCTATCTTTTTCGTTTGCGTCAGCTTTCTTTCCTTTCTTGGCTTTATGTTTAATAACTATACCTGCAGCTAACGCTGTTAATCCTATAACAAGACCTACCCCAGCTGTTACAAAAGATATCGTCGCAACTACTGAACCTACTGTTACTGCAGTACCTGCGGCTGCGGCTGTCCCTGCGACAGCGGCTGTCCCTGCTGCGGCTGTACTTGAAGCTGCAGAAATAGCTGTTGCAGTTGTTCCAACCATACCTGCTGCAGTACCTGTAAGTCCAGAAATCTCTTTAACTGTACCAAGCGCACTTAATCTTGCTTCATTTTTTATTGAATTACGTTGTCCATTTGCAACATCTTCACTATCTCTCAAAATATCAAAATCTGATTTTGATGGTCCTTGATTTTCATGAATTTTTTTGTTTTGTTCTAATAAATTTTCAAGCTCTTCGGCAGAAGTTCCAAACATACTAAAGATAAATTGTCTACGCATTTTTCTTGCGTCTCTTTGTTCTGGTGTTTCATCTTCTGGCTTCACATTAATAGATAATGCGTTATAAAGTGCAAGTGATGGATCTTGACCTTTCATTTCAGCAGAAACCATTTCTGCAGGAACAATACCCTTGACACTTGTTTTTTTCTTAATTTGTCCCATATTTCCTCCAAAATATTTATAAATCAATTATATATAAAATAATTTTTGTTTTGCAACTCAATATTGTTGATTTTGACAAAATTTCAATCAAAACAGCCAAATATTTCTATATTTCGCCCGGTTGATCGCCTTTTTCTTTCTTTAAAATATCCATAACTTCATCTCTATAAAACAAATATTGCTTATATTTTAGTTCTTTACTTTCAAGATAAGGTCTTATCACCGGTTTGTCATACAAATAATCTCCGTATGCAATTTTGCAGGTTTCATTCTCATCAACGTGTTTGATTTTATAATACGCTTCTTTATCAATGAGTGCATTCATTGTATAGTCTAAAACATATGGTTTGCCTTGAATTTTAACTTCAAGCCATGTGTGTAGAACTTTGCTTTTATCTGCCAAGCTTGACGCCATACCTGTCACAATGTCAGGGCTCATATTAAGCTCATATCTCATGTCATCTGCAAGTTCAAGTGACTTGTGGTGACATTGCCCAACCCTGCGCAGACTTTTTATATCTTCATTAAATTTAAGCCAAGGCAAAGACTTTGAAAGAACATTAACTGTTATCAAATCTCCCTGAACAAATCCATTTTTTGTATAAATTTTTATAATACCATTTTGAATATTAAATTGAACCTTTTCAACATAACTAATATTCTCAACATCAATCATTTTACTAATAACTTCATCATAACTCACAGGGTCAACAGTAAAGCACGAAATAAAGTTGTTGATTTTATTTTCGTCTCTATAAATTCCACCAACAGCAAGTGCTTGGCTTTGAAGTTCTTCAATCTCTTGAGAGTTCTTTGATGAAAGAGCTTTATAATATCTCTCCTTCCATTGCTGACCTTCAAGCTCATCAGCAAAAATAAACTTTGAAAATCTATCATCTGTGGCAGTTTCTGGTTTATCTGACTTATTCATAGTCACACCCCCCTAAATATCAAGATTCTAGCCCGTATATGGTTATTATAACATAATACATACGCTGTTTCAATAAAATTCTACAAAAAATCAGACAAAAATGCACAAAAAATGCATAAAAATACATACAATCGTCATATTATTGACATTTTGTGTCATTTCACTATAATTTTTATTATGAACTATTTCATAGATTTTGATTGTACGCTCTTTGATACAGATGCCTTAACCAAGGCAATGCTTGTTTGTGTCGCAAAAAATATTTCAAGCCAAGATTCAAAAATTGATTTTGACTCTGCATTCAAAGAAGCTGAAAGTTTGTTTAACCCTGAAAATATTTATAATATTTTTGAGCTTTGCAAACACCTTTCAAAAAAATATAACACTTCGCCATCAACCCTGCTTGAAGAAATCGGAGACATTCTTGATAACTGCGAAAAATATGTTTATGACGACAGTGTTCAGTTCTTAAAACTTTTAAAGTCTAAAAACCATAACCTTACACTTTTAACATTCGCTCATAGCGAAACACTTGATTATCAAAAACAAAAAGTGGCTGGTTCTGGGCTCACAAAATACTTTGACAACATAATTATCACAAGTAAACCAAAGTGGGAACTTGACATAGATTATACAAATGGTGTTTTCATTGACAACAACCCAACTGACGTTGTTAATCTTTATAACACCCACCCACTTGGCGTTATTCGTGTTAGACGAATAACTGACAAATATACACTTCAAGATTTGCCTGAAGAACTACACATTCCAGAATACAAGAAAATTATTGATATAATAAAAAATTAGGAGACTATTTATGAAGACAAAAAAAGTTGTTATCCTTGGTGGTGGCACAGGACTCAGCAATGTGATTAACGGATTAAAATCACTTCCAATCGAAATAACGGCCGTTGTTGCAGTTTCTGATAATGGCTCAAGCACAGGACAATTAAGACGTGAATTTTCAATTCCTGCTGTTGGCGATATCAGACAAGTTTTAACAAACCTTTCAACACTTCCTGAAGACATTAAAAACTTTATGGAATATAGATTATCAACCAAAAGTGACCTTAATGGGCACGCTATTGGCAACCTTCTTTTAACTTGCCTATTAGAAGAATCAAAGTCGCTCAAAACCAGCATTTCAGAGCTTAGCAAACTTTTGCAAGTAAAACACACAGTTCTTCCATTATCTGAAGACTATCTGACACTTTGTGGCGAAACTGAAAACGGCGAAATTATTGAAGGTGAAGAAGAAATCACACAAGCCAGAAAAAAATATAAAAGAATCTTTTATAAAGAAGAACCACATATTTGCCCTGGTATTGTTAAAGCACTCAAAAATGCTGACCTTATAATACTTAGCACAGGAAGCATGTTAACAAGCCTTATTCCAAACATAACCTGCAAAGAAGTTGCTGACGCAATCAGAAAATCAAAAGCGAAGAAAATGTATGTTTGCAACGCATTCACCCAACCTGGCGAAACAGACCACTGCACCGTTAATGACCATATCAATATCATCAACAATTATCTTGGCGAAAACTCAATTGATGTTGTTGTTGCAAACAACGGAAAATATCCAAGAAAATACATCAAAAAATACAGAAAAGAAGAACGCAAAGAACTTGTGGTTGTTGACCATGAAAATATCAAAAATGCAGGCTACACTCTTATTGAAGCCCCACTTTTGACCGATGAAGATGGAACACTCAAGCATGACAACTTAAAACTCAGCGCAATAATCTTTTCATATCTTATGCAAAATGTTTAAATAAAAAAATCTCAACAAACTTGTTGAGATTTTTATTTGATTAAATTGCATCTTCTGGTTCAACCATTTCTTGTTTTCTAGATTCTATAGCTTTGCTCTTTTCTTTAATTTCTCTAAGAAGCATTTTCATTTCATCTTTATTTATTTCCATAAGAGCAACATCAAGCACACTTTTTACATCATCGCTTTGTTCGGTTGTCCAACCTGTGTTGTAATGTGAAAGTTTATTAAATTTTTCTTCAAGTTCTTTTTCTCCAAACTTAAAGAATTTATGTTTTCTTCTAAGCAAAATGAGCTGGTCCATAACATCAAAAAGTTCTTTTGCACGATTAATATATTCAACTTCATTAAGGAACGCTAAAATGTGTTCTAATGTTGATTCACCGGTTGCATCAACTGAACCATTTTCATGGTAACTTCCACTAGCAATCATTTCACCTTCTTTTGACAACTTATACTCAACACTTCTCCAGTTTGCAAATTGAGTATCACATGTTGCCATTTCAAGTTCATATTTATAAAGATCTAAGAGTTTCTGAATCTCTGAATTTATTTCTATTTTTTGTTTGTCTGGATTTATATTTAAATACACAATCCCATACCTCCACTATATACACATATTATACCACAACAGATTAATATTTTCAACTGTGATTTTTACATTTTAAACATACACCATTGTTTTCTTAATTACACATCAACAACTTCAAGTAATTGTTGACATAATAAACAAAAAATGTTATAATTATATCACAATAGAAATGGAGGTGACGCCCATGAAAACAAAATTAGAAAGATTGCAAAGTCAAAAAGAGAAATTGCAAAGAAAGAGTGAAAAACTTTCAGAAGTGGCAGACAGAAAAACTGCTCAATATGAAGTTGGTGAATTTGTTCCATTCTTCATAACTCAAGCTTTCATGATGGGCACCAAAGACTTCGTTGATGACGTTGCTCTCAATGCTATTGAAAGACCTTATCACACCGATGCTGCAAATGCTGTTCACAAGGGTCTTTGTTATGCATTTGCTGGTGCAACTGCCGCTGTGTGTGTTGCTGGAACATTGCCATTTGCTATTCTTGAAGCTCCTGTTGCTGCAGTTGGTTGTGGCATTCAAGGATTGAAAGACCTTGACGTTACACTTCATAACGAAAGAATTTACAAAGCACGCAAAAGACGCACAAAGGTTGATGAAGCACTTAAAGAACTTGACTCTAAGATTGCAGAGTTTTCTCAACAAAGAGTTTGCTAATAAACAAAAAAAGGAGTGGAAATCCACTCCTTTTTTATTTGTCTAATTTTAACAAAATACCAATTATTTCTTGAATAAACTCTTGTCTTAAAACAGAATCAACAACATTTTTCTCATCAAGTTCTCTAAGTGATGACTGAACACAATAAAGCCCACCATCTGTTTCAACAAAAACTTGGAATGAGTATCCGTTAACACCACTGGCAACTGCAACCCTGTTAATGTTCATATACACAACTCTGCCCATAAACTTTGAAAATCCATGGAAAAGATTGTGAACTAGTGATGTGCTATAATAATCTTTCTCACTTGGGTCACCGTCAACAAGTTCATTTTCTTCATTAAAATTATCAAAAGTTTTATCAAGAATAGCCAAAAATTCTTTTGTGTAACCAACGTATTTTAAGAAACTAACAACGTTTGCGTCGCCACCTTCCCCAACAACATAAGCACTTAAACACTTGATTTGGTCGGTGCTTTGAATATTGAGTAAAGCATAATTTTGTTCAGGAACTTTTTTCCATTCTTTTGAAACTATATTATCTAAAACCATAATTTATCTCCAATAACATAATAAAATTTATCTGTGTCTTTTGTCAAATATTTTGCAATCTAAAAAACCTAACATCTAAGTTAGGTTTTTTATTTTATCTATTTACTTTTCTTTTTTCATAAGCGTGTTCAATACATTTTGCAACTTCCATAACAACCAATGGAACAAATGCAAGTCCAAGTCCAATTAAATATAAATTAACAGATAAAAGTTCAAGTCCAAAAGGAATTCTAACAGGAGTTAACAAAACCAACACAAGAAGCAAAATTGACGCTAAACAAGACAAGTTTAAGGTCTTGTTTGTAAACATTCCAATCTTAAATAAAGATTTCTCTGAACGCATATTAAACGCCTGAATAATTTGAGATAAAGCAAGTGTCATGAATGCAAGTGTTTGACCACCAGCAAGTGTTCCTGTAACGCTTTCACCAAGCTTAAACGCAACAAGTGCTAAAATACCAAACATAAAGCCTTGCAGCACAACCTTAATGCCAAGACCATGTGCAAACAAACCTTCATTCTTTGGCTTTGGTTTTTGTTTCATTACGTCACTTTCAACGGCTTCCATACCAAGCGCAATCGCTGGAAGACTATCTGTAACCAAGTTAATCATCAAAAGTTGCATTGACAAGAATGGACTAACATGCCAGAAAATCATCGCAAAGAACACAGCAACAATTTCACCAATGTTTGTTCCAAGCAAAAAGCCAATAACTTTTCTGATGTTTGCATAAATACCACGACCTTCTTTGACAGCGTCAACAATTGTTGAGAAGTTGTCATCAGTCAAAATCATATCTGCAGAACCTTTTGCAACGTCGGTTCCTGCAATACCCATTGCACAACCAATATCAGCTGCTTTGAGTGCTGGAGCGTCATTAACGCCGTCACCAGTCATTGAAACAACCTGCCCTTTTCTTTGCCAAGCCTTAACTATTCTGATTTTATTTTCAGGCGAAACTCTGGCATAAACTGAAATATTTTCAAGTTGTTCATCAAGTTGTTCATCTGTCATTTCATCAAGCTCAGAACCAGTAATTGCAAGGTCACCTTCAAGCAAAATGCCAAGTTTCTTTGCAATTGCTGAAGCAGTCACAACGTGGTCACCAGTAATCATAATAGGTTTGATACCAGCTTCTCTACAAGTTGTAACAGCTTTTCTGGCATTTGGTCTTGGTGGGTCAATCATGCCAACAAGACCCATGAATGTTAAGTCACATTCAATCTTTGCTGGATTAAGGTTCTTTGGAACTTCATCAATTTGTTTATAAGCCACAGCCAACACACGAAGTGCCTGTGAGCTCATTTCTTCATTCATTTGTTTTGCAAGCTCAAGATTACCCTTAACACACAAATTTTCAATTACGTCAACAGCACCTTTAACAATAACATAATACTTTCCGTTGATTTCGTTGATAGTACTCATAAGTTTTCTATCAGAATCAAAAGGAATTTCACCATGTCTTGGATATGTTCCATTAAGAGCGTCTTTATCTAGTCCGTTTTTGTAAGCTGCATAAACAATTGCCGTTTCTGTTGGGTCACCAATATGCTTTTCTCTTTTACCTTCAACAACAATTGAACCGTCACAGCAAAGTGTTGCATATGTTAACAATTTTTTAACTTTTGCTGAGTTTGATTCATTAATCTCTTCTCTAGCCTTTTCTCCATCAACAAAAGCCTCAACCAAAGTCATTCTATTCATTGTTAATGTTCCAGTTTTGTCAGAACATATAACTGATGCACTACCAAGAGTTTCAACAGCAGGAAGTCTTCTTATGATGGCATTTTTCTTAACCATTCTTTGCACACCAATAGACAAAACAATTGTAACAATTGCAGGCAAACCTTCAGGAATAGCAGACACAGCAAGCGACACGGCTGTCATGAACATGTCAAGCACACCAACATCACTCAAGATTCCAACAAGGAAAACAATAGCACAAGCACCAAGTGCAACAAAACCTAAATATTTTCCAAGTTTTGACAATTTCTTTTGAAGTGGTGTTTGACCTTCATTTTCTCCAGCCAAAAGATTAGCAATCTTACCCATTTCAGTGTTCATACCTGTTGCAACAACAATCGCTGTAGCTGTTCCATAGGTTATGCTACAACCAGAGAACACCATGTTTGTTCTATCCCCAATTGGTGCGCTTTTCTTAACTCTGGCGTTTGCATTCTTTTCAGTTGGAACTGACTCACCTGTGAGTGCAGATTCTTCACTCTTTAAGCTTACACTTTTAATAAGTCTTGCGTCAGCTGGAACAAAGTCACCAGCCTCCAAAATAATGATGTCACCAGGAACAAGGTCGGCAGCATTAATAATACTTTCCTTGCCGTCTCTAATAACACGTGCATGTGGAGCAGACATATTCTTTAACGCATCAAGAGCTTTTTCTGCCTTGCTCTCTTGCATTACACCCATGATTGCATTAATAACAACAATAAGCAAAATGAGTGCAGGTTCGAAAAATTCGCTAGGATTTTTTTCAATGCAAGCAATTACAAATGAAATAACCGACGCAATAATCAAAATAATAATCATTGCATCTTTAAACTGCTCAAAGAATCTCCCAGCCCATGATTTTTTCTTTTTTTCTTGAAGTTTGTTTTTGCCATACTGTTCAGTTCTTTCTTTAACTTGAGCAGCTGACAAACCGTTTATTTCGTCAGATTCAAGACTCTGAACAACGGTTTCGGGGTGTTCGCAATACTCTCCCATTTTTTCTTTTTTCTCTCCTTTTTATTTTTTGGCTGATTAAACAAAAAATTGAATTATTGCAATAAAAAAATCCAAGAGCAACTCTTCAGTCACACTTGGAATAAATTATTAGTTTATTTAACCCCCATGTGTAGCTGACAGCTATCACATGAGTCTTGTTTTTTAAAGCGCAGCCAGACTTAAATGTCGGTTGTTGACTACGTTCCGTTTTTCAAAAACGCTTACTACTCCCTCACGGATTTGTTTTATTGTTTTACAATTATTTTAAATAATCGCACCTTTAGCAACTAGTTTAATATATGATAAAAATCACACACCTACCACAAATTGCTAACAGACACTATTCTACAAAATTTTTAAAACTTTGTCAATGATTTTTTGTTATTATGGACGAAGTCCCATGCCACCTTCAAAGGTTAATGTTTCACCTGACATATACTTAAAGTCTGGTGAAGCAAGTTGAACGCATGCTCTGCCGATATCAAACTCACTGTGTCCAAATCTGCCCATTGGTGGAGTGTGAACATTTGCCTTAAATGCATCTGGATAAGCCTTTTCAAATTGTTCAAGTTGACTTGTCCAAGCAAGTGGACAAATAACATTAACATTGATTCCGTCAGCACCCCATTCAGTTGCAGCAACACGGCTAAGTCCACGAATACCTTCTTTTGCAGCTGCATATGATGATTGTCCTTTATTTCCAAACAATCCTGCACCTGAAGCAAAGTTAATAACACTTCCTTTTGTTTCTTTAAGGTATGGATAACATGCCTTCATATAATAAAATGCAGAATAAAGACCTGAATACATTGCAAGGTTAAATTGGTCAGTTGTGTGGTCTGCAAGTGACACACCTGAAGCTGAAGCTTGTGCGTTATTGATAAGCACGTCAATTCTTCCAAATGCATCAATAGTTTGTTTAACAACATTGTTAACCACTTCTTCATTATTTGCACCAGCATTAACGTCTGCTTGAACAGCTAAAACCTTAACCTTATAAAGTCTTTCAAGTTCTTCTTTAGCTTCTTCAAGTTTTTGAACGTTTCTTCCTGTTAACACCAAGTTTGCGCCTTCTTTTGCATATGCTGTAGCAATACCATAACCAATTGATCCAGCAGAACCATCAGAAAGTGGTGCAGGTCTTCCCCCACCTGTAATAATCGCTGTTTTACCTTTTAAAAATCCCATATATCTTCTCCTTATGATTTTTTATCAACATTTTTATTATAACACCACAAATATTATTGTAAAAACAAAATTTAGCATTATTTCAGTATAAAAACAAAAAAATATGTCAAATTTTTCATTTACCTTCGTTCTATTTCATATGACGAATGAATCAAATGAAATCAGCATAAAAAATCAAGTTTTGTCACTTCGTTGTAAAACAACAGGTGTTATTTTCCCTGTTGACGGTGGCTACACAGCTATCTAATAATTAAATTGCAAAAAAAAACCTAACCCACCGGTTAGGTTTTTTTTATTAACTAAAATCTCTATCAATATCGATTCTGAACTTATAGAGTTTTCCGTCCCCTTCAAAGTTCTCTCTTAAATGTCTTAATATTTTAGCTTTTGTTATACCAAGCTCATATGGCACTATGCAGTCAAACATAATATGAGTTATCTTCTTTTTTTCTGAAACGTGAAAGTCAGAAATAACCAAGCTCTTATTGAGTTTACCCAATACCTTTTGTGTCTTTGCCTTAAGTTTGTTTACTTCTGCATTTTTGTTATCAACTGGGTCTGTATGAACAACCAAATGAATCTTTAAGTCTTTTAAGAAATCTTCTTCAATCTGGTCAACCATTTCATGAACCACAAGTGGGTCTTCATCTGCTGAAACTTCAATGTGCACTGAAACAAAGTTTGTGTCTTTTCCGTAGCTGTGAATAATGAGTTCATGGAAAGCAAGAACCCCATCAAAAGACTTAAGTTTTCTCTTTATTTTTTTCACAAGCTCTTCATCTGGCTTTTCACCAAGAAGTGGGCTGACTGCGTCCAAAAGAACTTTAAAGCCTGAAACCACAATAAACAATGAAACTGCAAGACCAACATAAGCATCAATATCAATGCCAGTGGTCCACATAAACACCATTGCAAGAAGAGTCAAAAATGTAACGATTGAGTCATTTCTTGTATCAACCTTATTTGCGTTAAGAGTTTCTGAATCAATTGCATCACCTATTTTCTTATACAAAAGATATTGCGAAATCTTAACGATAACACTAACACCCAAAACAATGAGCATTGCCCAAGACACAACAACTTCTTCTGGGTGTATAATTTTATCAAAAGAACTCTTGCAAAGCACAGCACCAATAATACATATAATAAATGAAATAATCAGCGCTGACACATATTCAAATCTAGCATAGCCAAAAGGATGTTCTTTGTCTGCAGGTTTGCTTGAAACTTTGAAACCCAAAAGTGTAACCCCTGACGAAATGCCGTCAGACAACACGTTGACAGCTTCTGACATAAGCGCAACTGAGCCACTAATCAACCCCACACTAAATGTTGCAACACATAAAACAAGGTTTGTTACAATGCCATAAATGCTGGCTAAAACACCATATTTTGCCCTAGCCTTTGGCGAATTTGAAATTCTACTATTTTTTGAAAATAAACTTTTTAGCATAATTTTCTTTCGTTTAGCTCCTTACAAATACAATTTATTTAATAATTTTAAACTCTAATTTTTATTCCCCTGGCTCAGATTGTTCCATAGAAAGTTCTGCCTTCAAATCCTTTGAAATCTCAGACAAGAACTTCAACCTGCCTTGGGCATTTTCTTTCATTCTTTCGTCAATTTCTGGATCCTTGAGTCTCAAGGTCAAATCTGCAATCATTTTATCAATGCTAGCTTCTAGCTCTTCAGTTGTTTTAACTCTCTTTGAAAGTGTATTTAAAAAATCAAGTGCAGCAATATCAATATTCTCTTTATCACGACTATAAACCTTTTGCATCAAATAATTGATTGCCATGCTTGAATCGTTTTTATCAAATGTTGAATAGTCTGCAAAAGCAATACCATTGTTCACATTAAACAACTTTTTAAAAAGTGGCATTTTTGTTGCAATGGTGTGTCTTTTGTTTTCTGGAACTTTCTTCACATAGTTCAAAAACAAATCATATCCTTCTTTTCTTTTTGACATAATATCCAAAACAGTCTTTTGAAGCTTATCATCTGACAAACCAGCAACTTCAATCGTTTCAAGGTCATGAAGCATATCTGCACCTATTGTAAGGTTTGAAACCTTATAAGCCGCCCTTGGAATAATATGTTCATTAAATGGTGGAGTGTCAGTTGTTTTTGTTATCCACTCTTCCCCAGCAAAACCATTGTTATAATGTCCTTCAAGTTCAGGACGAATCCATGGTTGTTTGATTTCAATCTTTGTTGCATCAATCTCATAAATCACGCCAACTTGTGGATAATAAACTCTTTTTTGTTGTCTGCTTAACCCATCAACATAACAAACTTCGTTGTCATAAGCAGAGCCCATAGATTGTGGATTTCCATAAGAACTTTTTGTCATCAAATAGTTGGTTGTCATATAGATTCCATATTCATTGCCATCGGTAACAATATCTCTACCTTCTTCGTTCTTTTTTGGCTCATAAATAGGTTTTATGTCTCCAAAAACACCAAGATCTGCAAACTTTTTTCCGTCAACAACAACGCCCCTATACAAAACTTCAGGTTTTTCCATAATTACCCCCAAACTCCTAATTATACCATTATTATATCACACTTTTAAAATTTTGCAAAAATTTCGCACAAAAAAAACACCAATCACTTGGTGTTTTAATTTTTATTTATTTTTATTAATTTTAACTCTATTAACCATCATATTTCCAAAGTAGTCTTCTTTTTCCTTTTCTTTCTTGCTATTCTTTGGTTTAATAGCAATAACTTCTTGGTCAATATCAACAACTTCTGCTGTCTTTTTTACGGTCATAAGTTGAATTTTTTGGTGAACTTCACTGTCTGTGTGAGTTGAAGATTCACTTGTGTTGAGTTTTTGGAATCTCTCAGCATCTGGTGTCGAATTCATTTGAACACTTGGACCATTCTTTTTATGAATAACCCCAGATTGTCCCATTCTAATTTCAGTCACCTTTTGATTCATTGTGTCTTCAGGAGTGTCAAATCTCATTGCGTTCACAGTTCTAACTCTTTGAATTTGACCATGTTCTGCATTTTCTGCTGGTGAAAGATTTGTTTCTGCAACAACCTTAACAGTTTCACCATCAGTTTTAATGATTGATGAACTTCCCGTTCCACCAACAGGAATCATCTTGTATGTTGCAACAAACTCACAATCCTTAACTAAAATCATATTTTCTTCAAAGTTCTTCCAACCCGAAAATTCATAAACATATTTCTTTGGTTCTTCAGATTCTTTCTTTGGTGCTTGTGGAGCTGTGATTGGAGTGCCGTGAATAGCAAAGCCTTGACTCACAACAGTTTTTGCATCATCTTCATAGAACACATATTTGTATTTCTTTGGAACTGCATTATAAACAGCATAAACATTTTCATTTTTATAAAACGCATCAGTGTTTTTGTCCCAACCAACAAACTCATAAGAAAACTCTTTGCTTTCTGGTTTTGATGGTTTCAAATCACCAAGTGTAAGACCTGCACCATATTCAACTTCATATGAACCAAGAAGTGTTGATTTGTCATCATCATAAACATTAACATAACACTTTGTTACCTTTTGCAAATAAATTGCACGCACAACAGTGTTTCCATGTTCATCAACACCATTTTTGTCCCAACCAATAAATTCATAGCTGTATTGATTTGTTGGAGCTTTTGTTGGTATTGGCAAAAACTCAGTTCCTGAATAGTTTAATGACTTATCTGAATAAACGGTTTTAACTTCTGCATTTGCATAAAACAAATCATAAATGCTTTCAAAAATGTTATAAAACTTTGCACCGACAATCTTCCAGAACTCTTTCATTGGTTTCTTTTTGGTTTCAACCCACCATATAAAGAAAATTGCAACCAACAAAAGCACTGCAACCAAACAGGTTGTCAAAATAACAAAACCCTTAGCACTGAAAGCAGCTAACAAACTTTGCATACTTTTCATAAGTTAAACACCTCTCAATATTTTTTAATATTTTTTTACAATTATATTTTGCCTTTTTTTATAAAAATTGTCAAATTAATATGGTCAAAATAAACAAATTTACTCTGGTGATTTTAAAGTGTCGGTTAAAGACAATTGATACACTTTTGGAAGCCCCAAAAAGCACACCGAAATTGTCATTAAAAATACAATTAAAAATGCACTAAAATAACACATAAAATGTGCAATTAAATTCAAGCTCACACCATTTGCAAGTGAGATTAAATACAAACATGGCTGACAAAGCAAGAATGCACCAGCAAGTCCAATCAAACAAACAAACATCATTTCAAACAAAACTGTAAGCCAAATTTTAAAGTATGCCACACCATGCAAACGCATCATTGCCATTTCTTTTGTTCTTTCTTTGAAAATTTGAACAATTAACACAACAATTGTAAGTAAAATTAAAACAACAGAAAATCCTTTAAAAATACCAGAAAATAGTTTCATTGTTGAAATTTTTATAACACTCACATTTGCATCATAATATCCACTAATTGCATAGCCAATCATGTATAACACCGAACAACCCGTCACTGCAACAATACTCATTATTGTTCTAGCCTTGTTAACTTTTATGTTTCTGAATGGCATTTTTAAGATATTTGGCATAATATTGCGTTTTTTTCTTGATTTCATCTTAATTTTTACATTATAACGCATACATTCAATCGGAGTTTTCTTAATAAGTTTTGCACAAACAAAATATGATGCAAAAAATCCAATTAAAACCACACCAATAACTATGAGCAAATTAAACACAAATGGATTATGCATTTTAACATACTCACGTGGAATGCTATAGAGTTTGTCATATTCATCAAATGTTAAGTTTGGAATAAACCATGGCGCAAAAATAAGACCAACCACTGAACCAACAAAACAGAAGAACATGCCATATCCACAATAATTTTTAATTATTTTTTTGGTTGGCACACCCATTGATTTCATCAAACCAATGTTATAGTGTTGAGACGACACAAGCTGACTTATTGCAGAAATAATAACCAGCACCGAAATCAAAACAAATAGCAACGGAAATGAAAAACTCATAAAGTCTGCTTGTTTGATTTCTTCATCAATTTTTTCAATAGACAAAATTTGTTCTTGTCCATACATTTTAACAAGTGTTGAAGATGATGATTCATAATAACCTGCAATCATTTCTTTTGACTTTTGAACATCATTAGTGCAAATCAAAACTTGATTATATTCAACAGCAACAGTTGTTTTGTCAATGCCGTCATCTAGCTTTGATTTTAGTTCAGATAAAAACAGATCTTCATCAATAAAAACAGTCAAGGTTTCATCTGTCACCATATCCTCTGAAATTGAGCAAAGCCGATTAATTTGGAACTCCAAGTTAACATTGTTTCCTTTATATTCATATGGCAATGACAGAACTGAATAATTGATTGATAGTCCAAACTTTTCAGCGTCATTTTTATCAATATAACACCCGTCAAAAGTGCTACCCTTTTCAATGTATGGTGTAGATAATTTTCCATCTGACACAAACACTTTTGCATTATATTCTTTTGATTCAGCAGTGACTTTTTGTTGCAAAAACAATCTCTTATCATAATTAAAATATTCTGCAAAAAAATCTTCATCTGCCAAGTTTATCGCATTTGTCTCAACCCAAATATCAGGCATACTTGTTTCATACAAATATTTATCAACCGATTTTTTGAGTGTCCATGAATTAATCAAAAGTCCAGCAAAAAGACTGATTGAAACAGCAACAACCAAAATAACCAACACAAAATGATGTATGTTGGTTTGAATGTTTCTTTTTCGAAATCGTCTTAAAATGCTATTCACTAAAATTCAACGTCCTCTATTTTTTTAGGTTTTTTCTGCGTAATATCACTAACAATTTTTCCGTCAACAATCTTAAGCACTCTGTCAGCCACATCAGCTATGGCTTTGTTGTGAGTAACAATAACAATAATCTTATCTTTATTTTTATTCGCTTCAAGAAGTTGCTTGATAATATCTTTTCCTGTTTTGCTATCAAGAGCACCTGTTGGTTCATCACAAAGCAACACCTTTGGGTTTTTAACCATTGCCCTAGCGATTGCAACTCTTTGTCTTTCACCACCTGAAAGCTCACTTGGGAAGCTGAACTGCTTATGTTCAAGCCCAACCATTTTAAGCGCATCAATAGCCTTCATTTCTCCAGGGATTTCAGAAAGCTCAACGTTTTCAAGAACAGTTAAGTTCTGGAATAAGTTATAAACCTGAAAAACATATCCAACAATATACTTTCTATATTCTGCAAGTGTTGATTCTTTTACATCAGTGATATCAACCCCTGAAATATTTATTGCTCCCGAAGATGGATTATCCATTCCACCAATCATGTTTAAGAGTGTTGATTTTCCACTTCCACTAGGTCCCAAAATAACAACCACTTCACCCATAAAAAGCTGAAGTGAAACATTGTTAAGCGCAACAACTTCATTGTTGTCACCATAAAATTTTGACACGTGATCAAGTGCCAATGTTCCCATATATCTTCTATCAAAAATAAATTCTTCTTTTTTCATAAAACCTTCTTATAAAACTATTATATAATTTTTTCCTTAAATTGCAAATAAATTAAGACTTATCTAATTTTTTTACAAATAAAAAAACACTTTAAGATAAAGTGTTTTATAAGTCATCTTGGTCTTGAACTGGCTCTTCAAAATCTTCAGTAATGCCCGTATAACTGCCGTAAGGGTCATACTTTTCAGGCTCAATAATATCTTTTATTTTCTTAATTTTTTCTTGAATATTTATTTTTTGTTTATTTTTCATACATTTTCTCCCAAATTTATTTTTTGCTATTAACAACAAATTTATTTGACTATAAACAATATATTTTTTAAAATAAAAGTGTAGGTGAAAAATATGAATAAAATAGTATTTAATAGAATAACTTTCTTCGGTGCAAATTGTTCATCAAAACTTGCTGAAGAAATAAAAAACAGACATTTTAAAAAGGCATTTATCATCACTGATAACAACTTGATTGAATGCGGCGTTTTCCAAAAAGTGATTCAACCACTTGTGAAAAACAGTATTCCTTCAGTAATGTTTTCAGACTTAACCCCTGACACAACTGTTAGTGAAGTTAAAAATGCTTATCATGAACTCAAGCGCTCAGGTGCTGACTTCATTTTAGCTGTTGGTGGTGGAAGCCCAATTGACACAGCAAAAGCTCTTTCTGTGATTGCAACCAATCCAAAATATGCAGACGTTGTATCTTTGAGTGGTCACAAAGACAATCTCAACCCACCAATGCCAATCTTTGCAATTCCAACAACTGCAGGAAGTGCAGCTGAAGCTTCAAAAAGTTTTGTTATTACTGATGAAGTTTTAAACAAGAAAATTATTTGTTTTAATGACAAATGCCCACCTGTTGAAACATTCCTTGATGCAGAGCTTATGTCAACCATGCCAGATATTGTCACTCTCAGTTCAGGTTTTGATGCCTTTGCTCACGCAATTGAAAGTTTGATTTCAAAAAATGCAAACCCATTCACAAAATCTCTTTCAAAAGAAGCAATCAAGCTTGTTGTTGAAAATCTCCCACTCTGCTATGACGACCCAAATAATATTGAAGCACGTGAAAACATGGCATACGCTGAATATATGGCAGGTCTTGCATATTCAAACTCAGGTCTTGGTGTTGCTCACGCAATCGCACATGGTGTTGAAGGAAAATATAACATTCAACACGGTTTGATTTTAGCAATCGTGCTTTGTGCAGCACTCAAGTTTAACATGTACAGCCCTGCTGCCCCAGACTATAAATATATTGCCGAAGCATTTGGTGCTGACACAACAGGAAAAACCACTGAAGAAATCTGCAGACTTGCAATCAAAGAAATTGATAAGTTCAGAAGCGACTTCAATATTCCAAAGAAATTGTCTGACTATGGCATTTCTGAAGCTGACCTTGACATTATTGCTCTCAACTCTTTTGATGACGCATGCAACTTGTCAAACCCAAAAGAAGCAACAATGACAGACATTTACACTATCTTAAAGAAACTTTTATAATTTATTTTAAACAAACAAAAAACCTTAACTTTTCAGTTAAGGTTTTTTCTTATTAATATTCACAGTTGTTTGGAGTTCTTGGGAATGGAATGCAATCTCTAATGTTTTCAACACCAGTTAAATAGATAACCAATCTTTCAAATCCCATACCGAAACCAGCATGTTCAACGCTTCCGAACTTACGAAGATTCAAATACCAATCAATAGTATCTTTATCAACGCCCATTTCATCGCATCTCTTGCAAACTTTTTCGTAGTCATCCTCTCTTTGACTTCCACCCATAAGTTCACCAGCATCTGGAACAATCAAGTCAACACCAGCAACGGTTCTGCCGTCTGGATTGAGTTTCATATAATACGCCTTAATATCTTTTGGCCAATCTGTGATAAACACTGGTCCACCAAAATATTCAGTAACATACTTTTCATGTTCTTTTGCAATATCGCCTTCATAATCTGGTTCAAATTCCCATGTTCTGCCTGATTTTTTCAACAAGTCAATAACGTCATGGTGAGAAATTCTTTTAAACTCACTGTTAACAAGCTTGTTTAATTTTTCAAGCAAACCGTTTTGAACATTCTTGTCCAAGAATTCAAGTTCTTGTGGACATTTTTCAACCACGTAGTTAACAACAAACTTAAGCATATCTTCTTCAATATCCATAAGTCTATTAAGGTCACAGAACGCAATTTCAGGCTCAATCATCCAAAATTCATTAGCATGAATCTTTGTGTTTGAGTTTTCAGTTCTAAATGTTGGTCCAAAAGTATAAATTTTTCCAAAAGCCAAAGCAAAAGCTTCGCCGTGAAGCTGTCCACTTCCAGTAATGAATGACTTTTTGCCAAACAAATCTTCGCCAAAATTAACTTTTCCTTCTTCAGTTAAAGGAAGGTTGTCAAAATCAAGAGTTGTGATTTTGAACATTTGGTCACTGCCTTCACAGTCAGTTGTTGTAATGAGTGGAGTGTTAACATAAACATATCCGTTTTCTTGGAAATAAGTGTGAATTGCATGAGCAGCAATACTTCTGATTCTAAAGATTGCAGAATATGTGTTTGTTCTTGGTCTAAGATATGCAACTTCTCTCAAATATTCAAGAGTCATCTTCTTCTTTTGCAATGGATAGTCTGCATCAGTTGAAGATAAAATCTCAACTTTCTTTGCTTGAATTTCAAATGGTTGTCTTGCTTCAGGAGTTAAAATTAAAGTTCCTTCACAAGAAATTGATGAACCTGTGTTAAGCTTTGAAACATCATCAAAATTATCAATCTTGTCAGCGTCAAACACAATTTGAACACCCTTGAATGATGAACCATCGTTAAGGTCAATAAACCCAAAAGATTTTCCACCACGGGCAGATTTAACCCAACCAGAAACAACAACTTCCTTGCCCGAAAAATCTTCTGGAGCCAAGTAAATTTGTTTTATATCAATTTTTTTCATAAGTCCTCCGATAATATAAGCATTATAGCAAAAATATTTTATATTTCAATCTTTTTGCCAGAATTTTAGATAATTTGTTTATCTAACACCTGTTTTTCTCTTTTTGAAATAAACAAGCAAGCAAAGACCAACAAATATCACACCAAACACCACAATAAACACTTGTCCTGAGTAATCTTCAATTTCAACGGAAATATGTGAGTCAGCATTAAGTGCATTAAGGTCATGTGAATATTTGAGTCTTGTGAAGGCTTCCATCTTCATTTGTTTTTCAGTAACACCCTTTGGAAGCTCTCCTTCTTCAACAGTTTCAATATACACTTCTCCATTTGGAAGATGATAATAAACCTTATATTTTCCTGTTAAAGTATAAACCCCTGTGATAACAGTTGCTTCATAGTTTGGATTAGAGATTGTGCAATCAATCTTATATCTTCCACTTGTAGTTGCATTGTCGGCTTCATTAATAATAGTGATGCCAAGGTCATCAGGAGTTCCTGATTCATTTTCATAAACCACACCATAAACAGTGTATGTTGGTTTTGTTCTACTTGCGGCTTCAATCTGATATCTATCAGTTGCATTGTCTATTGTGATAGTAATTTGAGCCTTTTTGATTGTATATTCAAAATTAGGGCCCACAACAACATAATAGTTAGAGTTTGAAATAGATTCAGGAACAACATTTGTTTCATAAGTTCCAGCGTAAACAAACTCTGTTTCAGAAATTTGAACAGTTACTGAATCTGAACCCACAATTCCACCAAGAACAGGTTGTGGACGATGCTCTGTTTTATCATAAACAGCTTTGCTTGCGTCCCAAGTCCATGATTCAACAGTAACGGCTTTTTTATTAATCACCATTGTACAACTTACTTTTGCTGGGTCATAATAATAATTTTCATTATTTAAACCAACGATTGAATAGTTGTAAGATGACGCATTAATTTTTGCAGTGTTATCTGAAAGAATGTATAAGTCTGAAAGTTCGACTCCAGCCAAATCTTCGTCATAGAATGAGCCATCTTTAACTGAAACTACTGGCCCATGAGACTGCCCATCATATTCATGAGTTAAACCAGAAAACTCAAACTCAACAAGTTTCTTTCCAACAGAACAACTCATTGAAATTTCTTCTTCTTTTGTATAGGTGTTATCAATCACAACAACAACCTTAACTTTAAACACATAGTCTCCACTTTTAAGGTCTGGAAAGTTTACATTAAACACAACGTTTTGTGAACCTTGTGATAGGTTTTCAGACTTTGACACGGTTCCGTTGATATAGAAATAATACAGCAAAGTATAATCACATGTACGAAGGTCATCAAGTTCGGTGAACACAAGTTTAATTTTGATCGAATCACCATAAATCAAACCATCAGCTATATCTTTTGGATTGTTATTATAGTCAGTTGCACCGTCAAATCCAGCTGACACTTCAAAATAATCAAGCTCAGTTGATTGCCACTTTGCATAGAGCGACAATACTCCATTATTAACACTAGACATCATTGAGCTGTTGATTGTTGTAACTGCCCCACCGGTATAACTTGGGTTTAAATACCAACCAGCAAATTCATAACCTGCTTTTGTTGGTTCTTTAAGTTCAACTGATGGCAAGCTTCCATCAATAACATAGTTTGGCAACATTGTAATGTTGTCAGCGTTATTTAAACCACCGTTCATTTCATATTTGATATATGAGCCATGCAATTCATCAATCCAAACTGTTTTTCCATTTTCATCTTCAATACTCTTAACTGGTCTTGATGAAATGAACACGTCAAAATTATATATTCTTGAAACGTCACTATAAAGCATTGAGTCAACTTTAATAGAGAAAGATAAGAAACAATCAGCAAAGTCACTCAAGTTGTCCATCTTTATATAATAATCATTTGGAAGGTCATATGCATCGCCCTTATAGACAGTGAACACTCTTGAAACAATATAGTCTGAAGTGTATGCATTAATTGCTGCATTTGTTGTTGATTTTGCAGACGCATTCACAATTGTATAATTGAGTGTTTCCTTAAGCTTCAAATACTCATTCATTGAAGTTAAGTTAAAATGCAAAAAGTACATTTTTGTTGATGAAATATACATTGCTGAAGTGCTACCCGTCTCTAAATATGAGTTCATAAGCATATATGAATCAATATAATCTGCAGTTCTGAGTTTAAAATATCCAATTTCAGTTGCTGAATAAACATAAATGCCCTTTTGGCATAACTTTGTTCCATTTTTATAGAACTTTATTGAATAATATCCACCATAAAAATCATCGTCATCAACCAAATATATCTCTATAGATTTTGTTGCGTTGTAAAAAGTCACTTTAAATTTGCTTGTGTAGTCAACTCTTCCACTTGAAATCTTAACAGAGATTGAGTCTAAGCTGTCAACATCAAGAATATATTCAGCAACAACTCTTGCGTCGTCATAACAGAACACGTTGTTAAGGTCTGATGAAGTATAAACGTCTGCATTGAATCCCCTTGCAGAAGTTTCTCCAGTAACAACCTTTGGTGTAACAACCACATCTTCAGGAGCATCTGGGTCTGCTGGTGTTTCTTCAGGCATAAGGTCATCAAACACAAAACCAGCTAATGTGTTATAGAAAAATTCACACTCATAAGAAACATAAAAATATTCATAAGCATTTGATTCAAGCCCCCAGCTGTTCATCAATAAGAATCCACCTGGCTCTTCATATCTATCATCAACCCAAACGGTATCACTCCAACCAATCAAGCAGAGTGCATGGTTGCCATTCATTTCATATGCGTCATCACCTTCTTTGTCAAGGTCGTCAACATAAAAACTCTTGTTACCGTTATTAAACAATACACCAGGTCCAAGTCCTGCAAAGAGTCCACCATAGTTCAAAAGATAGTTCTTAATAACAATTTGTTTTGCTTCAGATGATAAATCCTTATAACTTTCAATATCGCCTAGATTAAATGCGTTTAATTGAGATGAAAGCTCTGTGTCTGCATAGTCAGAAATATAACTAAACTGTTCATAGTTATCGTCATTAATAACACCATACAAATCATTTGAGCAGTCACTTTCAGCAATCAAACCATGTTGTTGCATAATGCTAACAAATTGATAATATGTTCCGTCAATACCAAAGTCTGTGTCTGAACCACCACTTGCAGCAACTCTGTCGCAGAAATACAAATATGCCATACCCATTTCTGACACGTTATAATATTCTTGTCTTTGCACCATAAATGAACTTTCAAGCGCCTTTGAAGTTGAATAAAGCCAACAGAATGGCGATGATGTTTGGTTTTCGCAAGAAAGTGGATAAACCGTCGACAAATCATACTCAGTGGCAAATGTCGCCTTCACATCATAAAGCTCAGAAAGAAGTGCGCTGCTAGGGTTCATAACATAAGCTTGAGCACTTTCCGTTGTCTTATTATTTGGTTTTACAAACAAAAAACCTGATAACAATGCACAAACGATTGCCACCACAAAACTAATATTAAAAATCTTTTTTAAATTTCTTCTCATACTACCTTAAAGTTTAAATAAATTAAAAATTATTGTCAAACAATTACAACTATCTAAAGATAGTTTGCGATATTTAAAATTAAAAAATTTTATTTCGCCAAAAATAATTTACAAATTAACAAATTTTATCTATTATATAATTAGAATATTTGTCAGGGAGAAAACATGTCATACATTACTCTTAAATGTAAAAACTGTGGTGGCAGCATGAGCCTTAACACTGAATCACACTCTGCAACTTGCACTCATTGTGGAAGCACTTTTATTCTTGCAGATTTGCTTGATGATTTAGATATCAACTTTGCTGAAAAAACCTCAGCAAAAAATATCGAACAAAAATTGCAGGCCGGCGACCACTTAAAGCAAGGCGAAACATGCCTTTATCAAGCCAACTATGAAGAAGCTGAAAAGCACTTTAAAAAAGCAATCGAATACGATGACACAAACTATAGAGCATATTTGGGCGTGGTTAAAGCAAAAACCCAAAACTTAAATGTGATTCCTGACAACGACGACTATAAAGAATATGCCAAATGTGCATTGCAATTTGCTGGCGTTGATGATGAAGTTTATGTAAAGAGTGAACTTGCAAAAATTGATTTGCTCAGACGTGAAAGCGCAAGACAAACCAAAGCAAGACGTGCCCGTGAAAGAATGAACGAAATCAAAAAAAGCAAAAGAAAACGCATCAACAAGTTCTTCACAAAAATAACAATTATTGTTTCAATCGTGTTTGTTGTAGGCGTTCTTGTTTTCAATTTCTTATTCAGCAACGGCAACTGGGAACGTTTGTTTGAATCAAACATCAACGTAACTTCTGCAAAAGAGTTTGTTGAAGCCCTTTCAGATAGTGAAAACATGGAAGCCACAATCAATATCAAAAACGACATTGACTTTGACAATGCTTCAATAACTGCATTCGGTTCATCAACTACCCCATTTGCAGGAAAGATTAATGGAAATTCTCACAAACTTTCAAACCTTAACATCTCAACAACAAATGCTGAAAATGGTTCATATGGTTTGTTTAACACAATTTCAAACGCATCAATCAATAACTTGATTTTAGAAAACGTTTCAATCAATTGTTTCCATGAAGGCGTTAAAATTTCAAACAACGCAGTTGGTATCCTTGCAGGAACTGCAATCAACTCAACAATCAAAAATGTTGAAATCACAACCAACTGTGAAATCTCAGTTATGAATGACGACTTCTCTTCACTATTTATTGGTGGCTTGGTTGGAAAAATTTCTTCAACAACAAAGATTTCTAACGTTTCATCAAACACAACAATCACTGCCGACTTTATTGGCAATGGAAACGCTTCAACAGTTTGTATCGGTGGCGTAGTTGGATATATGGAAAAATCATATATCTCTTCAAGCTTCTCTCAAAGTGATATCGAAACCACAATGGCAAACAGCCAAACAACAGATCCAAAGTTATACATCGGTGGAAATGTTGGTTATATCCAAGCTAATGGCTCAACAGCTGACAACGTTATAAAGAGTATCTTCGCTGGAAAAATTTCAACCTACTGCACAAAAACAGATCAAGTAATCGCAGGCATTGCAGCCTGTGGCGCAGACTTAAATGCTCAAGCTTCAAACTATTGTCTTATAACATCTGAAAATATTTTAAAGAACACAATTTCTCTTGCAAAAGAAGGATTAGCCGATTATTATTACGCAGAATATTTCATGTTATGCACAGACGACCACACACTCATCAAAGACAAGTTATCACAAATCTTTGAAAGCAAAAACTGGACCGTAGGCTTAAGCGAAGGCAAATTGTCCTTAAACTTAATCAAAAAATAATTTAACAACAAAAAAGCATCTTCCAAGTGAAGATGCTTTTTCTTATTTCTTAAAATATATAAATCCCAAAACGCCAGGTCCAATATGCGTTCCAATGGTGCTTCCAATAATATATGGCTTTGGCAAATCATTGTCACCAAACAATTCCTTGTTATCATCAATATATTTGGTCGCAATCGATTCATCAAGACCAGTCCATACACATGCATATGGCATTGAAAAATCAATTTCGTTTTCTGCAACTATTTTCTTAATTTGAAGTGCTGCTTTCTTTTGTCCGTGAGCTTTTGCCACAACAACCACTTTTCCGTCAATAACTTGAATGATAGGTTTAATATTAAGAACCCCACCAATAAATGCCGCAGCACCAGAGATTCTGCCACCCTTCTTTAAGTACTCAAGAGTTTCAAGCATTGCAACAATACAGATTTTGTTTTTCTTTTCTTCAAGCTCAGCATAAATTTCGCTTGCAGACTTTCCTTGTTTAACAAGCTCAAGTGCATAATACAAAAGCAATCTTTCACCTGATGTTGCACTCAAACTATCAACAACAAAAACCTTTCCATTAAACTTTTCTGCTACAAGTTTTGCACCTTCAAAAGTTCCAGATAATTTTGATGACAAAATAATAGCTACAACTTCGTCACCATTTTGTGTCATTTCTTGAAATTTCTCTTCAAATCTAAAAGGTGTAACTTGTGCTGTTGTTGGAACATCTTTTGATGCTATCAATTTTTCATAAAATTCTTTTGGCAACAAATCAACTCCATCATAAAAATCTTCTTCTCCGAATGTAATTACCATCGGAATCATTTCAACTCCAAGTTCCTTTGCTTCCTTTTCACTAATATCTGATGACGAATCAACCAGAATCTTAACTGCCATATTTATCTCCTTATATTAACTTTTCTCTTGTTTTATTTTTTCATACCATCAAGTAAAACTCCAAAACTATATTTGAAGTTTTCTACTGCAATTTCTTTTGGAACAGCCCTTCCTAGAGCATCTGCATTATATCCCCTAATGAAACACCAAATCGAATAACTCATAATTTCAGCGTCTATGTCTTTAAGTGCTCCAATCTCTTTTCCGTATTCAATTATTTTTGAAATTTCTGCTTTCCACCAAAAATAATTATCATCTGAATTAGAATCACTTTCAAATATAAACTGATTCAAGTTTTCTTTGTTTTCATAAGACTTAACTAATGTGTTCGCAACAATATCTTTCACTTGTTCAAAAAAGTCTTTGCTAGAATCAAATTCATCTGAAACACTTTCTCTAATCTTTAAAGACGTCCTTTGATAAATTATATCCAAAACTTCTTCAATGTTATGAAATCTATTATAAAACACCCTGTTAGTAATATTCAGTGTCTGCAATAGTCTTCGAACATTAACTTGTTCAATGCCAGATGAACGAGCAATCTCTTCTGCTGTCGCAATAATTTTTTGCGACATTTCATCATCTATCAAATCTTTTATTATTTCTTCCATTTAATCTCCAGCACACCATGTGCTGAAGACATTATATCAAACCTGTCTCACCCACGCAACCAAAATGATACACTTTTCACAAAATATTCCAAAATCTTGCAAAACTCACAAAAAGAACATATCTGGCTGGATATGTTCTTTTTATTTATCGCCTTTTATATTTTACACAAACCAAGCTTATACACATCACACTATACTCTTTTAGCAAAAACTTCAATCTAACCAGCAAAAAGAAAAGTTTAAAAATTTTTTAAAAAAACACTTGATTTTTTATTCAACATATCATATACTAATATTCGTTAGCAACAACTAACAGCAAACTGAATATGGAAGGTTGGCAGAGCGGTCGAATGCACCAGTCTTGAAAACTGGCATAGTGCAAGCTATCTGGGGTTCGAATCCCTAACCTTCCGCCACGAATGGTCTCAATACTAACCCTTTCGGTTGTATTGAGACTTTTTCTTTATAAATAATGATATTTTCAGGATATACAAATGATGCACAAGTTTACAAAAATGATAAAAAGTTCGAATCTCTAACGCTAGTGCATACAAATCGCATACTAACCACCAAAAAAGCCACCCTTTCGGGTAACTTTTCTTTTAGTCAATTTATACAAAAACTCTCCTTTTCAAATTTCTTTGTGCAATTTGACCATACCCCCAAACCCACAGTTTAGAACACATGACAATCCCAGCCATAACAAAAAAAGAACTCACTTCAAATATAAACAGAATCGTTAACAAAAATATCTTCCCTTTTTATTTTAGGTATTTTAATTTTTAATAAATTATGGTATAATTTACATGTCTTACAAAGGAGAGCGTATGTATTTATCAAAAATTAATTATCAAAATGTTGGTCCTCTAAAAAATATTAATATTGATTTACCATTTAAAAATAATCAACCATTACCATTAATCATTGTCGGAGAAAATGGTTCTGGGAAATCATTATTCTTATCAAGTATTGTAGATTCAATGTATGAGATTGCTGGAAATCTTTTTCAAAATGTAATGGTCGCTAATAAAACTGCCGGACATTATTTTTATAAACTATCTCAAAACACAGAAATTCAAATTGGACAATCCTATATGTCTTCTTACATTAAATATACTGTCAACAATAAAAATATAGAATATTTAACAAAGTTGGGCGTTAAAAATTATGAGG
>JAZODG010000008.1:0-8172 GCA_045596905.1 Clostridia bacterium | reverse complement strand
TTTGCCTTAAACTGAATCTTTGAAGTATTAACATAAACGTGCACCTGATAAACCATGCCGTCAACAATGAAGGTATAGTCAGGGAATGACAATTTTGGCAATTCTGACAACTTCTTGTTGTTGTATGATGAAAGGATAGCTCTATAACCGGTTTGGTCATAAGCCATATCATCAGCAAACTCCTTTGAAGCATCAGCAGTAGCTCCTGAAATGTCATAAGTTTTCTGGTAATAGTTCATTTGAACATAGAAAGAACCAGTGAAGCTATTATGCTCACCAGCAGAGTTCTCTTCATAATATTCAATGTTAGGCAATGCAAGTCTTAAGTTTCCAAAAGAGTCATAGCCTGTGTTTGCTGCAGCTTTATTTGAACATGCAGCCAAAAAGATTGTCGCAAAGACAAGCACCAGCGAAAAGACTGATGAAAGGATCTTCTTGAATAAATTTCTTTTTGAATTCTTTTGTAAATTGTCCATAAATTCCACCTTGTTTTTAGTCTGCCACAAACGGGCAAAATATATATAAATATATCCGTGTCTTATTTTATCAAAAAAAGGAGTAAATTGAAAGCATTTTATGAGACATTTTTATCAAAAAAAATCTATTAGTTATTAAAATAAAATAATACAGAATAAGTTATTTATTCGTAACAATTCATGCAAAATACGAATCTAATTTGATTCGCAAAAAATTAGTCGTCAATTTTAGTAATATTGTGATAACAAATTAACAAAAAACGCCAAAAAATTTTTGGTCAAAATGCACATATTTTTTCAAATCCTTATTTTTCTTGTCACGCAGAAAAGTCTTTTTATAAAATGAAGTCATACAATGAAGGTGTCTTTCGACAAAATAGCATAAATTTTATCAAGGAGAAACGCATAAATGCAACAAAAATCTAATATGACAAATCAAAAAAAGATCGAAAATGCCGAACTCAAATCATACTTAAATTTGCTTAATGATGAACAGAAAATGAAGTTCTGGATAAAAACTCTTTTATCAACCTACAACAACATTCCTGAGATCATCAAAGCTGTTGACAAAATCATTGAGATTCAAGCATCATCTTTAACTTTTATCTCAGATATTTATTACACTGAAAAATCAACCTACAATCAGGTTGAAAAGGTCATTGATTTGTCTGAAAGAAAAAACAATCTTCTCAATATCTACCTGATAACAAAAAATCTTTTTTCTTCAATTTCAGAAGAAGAGAGAACTTTTATGGAGCGAAGATTTTTGTTTAACTGGACAGCTGAAGAACTTGCAACTGAATATGAAGTTAGCACAAGAACAATCTTTAGAAAAATTGAAAAAATCATTGATAAAATTTATGCTGCAACAAAGAGAAAAAATTGGTCATTAAAATTTATCACAATGCAAATCAAAAATGAACAATGGCTCACTGATAAATTTAATAAAATTGTGAAAGATTATTATTTGTCAACAAAGTCACTTTTGTCATAAATTACAGCAAATCATCATCGGTGTCATACTTTGGAAATTCCGGAAGATTCTGACTTGACTTATTTTTTATTTTACGCATTGGAAACATTTTAAATTTTTCAATATCAACTTTCTTATCGTCACTTACATTTTCTTCATTTTCCGCCTTTATATAATTTTTTGCAAAATTATTGTTATTTGTATTTTTTTGTAATTTTTTAATGAGTTTATACATAATAACAACAATTAATAAAGTAATTGGAAGTGCAACAATCGCAAGAATAACTGTCTTTAACGTTGAAGAAATTAAAATTAATGATTCATTTTCAGTTGTTTGATTTTCAATAATTTCAGGGTTACTTTCAAGATTAGAAAAAATCTCAGAAACATATGCAACATTCTCTGAATAAATATAACCTTCATAAACACTTGTTGAGTTTTCAAACGGGGTATAAGAAACATAATACCAAACATTGCTTTCACCACCACTAGGAACAACTCCTTTACACGCAGCAATATAATTTATCCCCTTAGTTCCAGCTCTAATAGTGGTTAAAATGCTTGAAGACGTTGTTGGGCTAGACCAAATTTGAGTTCCAGCATTTGTTTTTATATCACACGTGATTCCTTCAAGCGTTTTGACAATAGGAACAAATGAAGCAATTTCTACTTTAGAAGAATTAACATATCCAACATATTTTCCATATTGAACTTTAAAACAGTTTTCATCAATTTTTTCTAAAATCAAAACAAAATATGTTTCAGGAATTTGAAAATAAACTTCATCAACACCTACATCAGAAAAAGACTTGTTTTTATACAAATAACATTCATCTAAAACCTTTGCATATTCCAAAGACTGAGCAGAAGAAACCGGAATCTCTTTTCTTTTATCACAATATTGAAAAACGCATAAAATCAACAAAATACACCATAATTTTCTCATAATTATATTATATTTCATTCTTTTTTAAAGCAAAATGCGATTTTTGTCAGAATATAAAAACAAATATACTATCTTAATTTTTTATGAAAAAAGAAACAATATTCAAATTATCAAAAACTTTAAAAATAATAAAAGCAAGAAATCTGTTGTCATTAAAAAATTACAACTCAGGAAAAATTATTCATAAAAAGCAAGTAGAGTTCCACAAATCAACAAAAAGAAATCGCTGGGTTTTTGGTGGCAACAGAACAGGAAAAACAGAGTGTGGCGCAGTTGAAACAATCTGGCTTTCTCTGGGCATTCACCCATACAAAAAAAATAGACAACAAACTGAGTGCTGGGTGGTGAGTTTATCTCAAAGAGTTCAAAAGGAAGTTGCCCAGGCAAAGATACTAAAATACCTACCAAAAAGTTACATAAAAGATATCATCATGACTTCAGGGAAAAAGTCTGATTGTGAAAACGGAATCATAGAGTGCATAATACTCAAAAATGTTTTTAACAATACAAGCAAAATCTGGTTCAAGTCTTGCGAAGAAGGTAGAGAAAAATTTCAAGGAAGCAGTCTTGATT
Source organism: Clostridia bacterium (assembly GCA_045596905.1). Classification (GTDB taxonomy): domain Bacteria; phylum Bacillota; class Clostridia; order Christensenellales; family UBA1242; genus RGIG1681. Next base: position 5,204 of record JAZODG010000008.1, on the reverse strand, counting down.
TTGTGTGGTTTGACGAAGAACCCCCTGAAGATATTTATAACGAATGCAAGATGAGAGTTCTTGATAAAAATGGTGAAATATTTGGAACAATGACGCCACTTAAAGGTCTCACATTTATCTACAATCAAATATATCTTAATGAGCAAAATGATCCAGAAGTCTTTTATTTGTTTATGTCTTGGAATGACAATCCTTATCTGAACCAAAAAGAAATTGAACGATTATCATCAACAATGTCAAAAGATGAAATTGAAAGTCGAAAATTTGGCAGATTTTCAATGATTGATTCAGGACTTGTTTACACTGAATTTGATCCAAACATTCACATAATCACACCTTTTGAAGTCGACAAATCATGGTATGACATAATTTCAATTGACCCCGGGTTATCAAACCCACTTTCTTGCCACTGGTATGCAAAAGACTATGACGGAAATATTTTTGTTATAGCAGAGCATTATGAACAGAACAAAACCATTGAATATCACTCAAACAAAATAAAAGAAATCAGCTCAAAACTCAACTGGAAAAAAACAGCAAATGGCATGATTGAAGCCCTGATTGATAGTGCAGCAAATCAAAAAACATTATCATCTCAAAAAAGTGTTAGTGACTTATTTTATGAGAATGGCATCTTGGTCAACCCTAGAGTAAACAAAGACGTTTTAAGTGGCATATCAAAAGTAAAAACATACTTAAAAAATGTAGAAGGAAAAACAAAGCTCTACATATTTTCTTGCTGCACAAATTTAATCAGAGAAATCAAAACCTATAGATGGAATGGTCACGATGCTCCAATCAAAAAAGATGATCACGCACTAGATGAACTTAGATATTACATTATGAACATACAAAATGTTAACACGTTAAAAACAAACAAAACAGCAATTCAATCACATAAGGAAAAATTATATAGACAACTTTTAAAACAAAAATGAAAAGAGAAAAACTTCAAAAACAACTAATTGATATTTTATTAAAAAAGGCAAATGGTTTTTATTATTATGAAGAACAGGAAGATTATGAAAAAACGCAAAACAAAACAAAAAATAACAACAAAAATACTATTAATCTTTCATTTTTTGACAATTATGTCACAGATAAGCAACAAGATAAAACTGATAATGATACAATAAAATCATCAAATGGAAACGAAGAACCCGAAGAAAACAACCTTGTTCTGGTTAAGAAAAAAATTACTAAGCACTATATTCCGCCTGATATGCTCGCTATTAAAATTCTGTTTGAAATTAATAAAGAAAAGGTGAATGACGATGTAGAAAATTTATCTGACGAAGAACTATTAAAATTAAAAGACAAATTACTTGGAGAAATATTAAATGAACATTAATAAAATTGACAGCAACATAAAATGTGATAGCGTTTTATGTTTTAATAATGCTAGTTATGAAATCAAAACTAATAGCTTTAAAGGAAACCAATACCTTTGCAACTCATGTTTTAAACAATATCAAAAACTATTCAAGGAAACAAAAAGAGCAGATGAAAAACAATAAGAAATATTTTTATAGCAAAGATGAAGACAAAGTTATAGTTGATTTTGTCAATAACGACTTTATTCAAAAGAGAGAAGAGCGAAGAAATTTTGAACTCATTTGGGAGCTTAACATGAATTTTTATGTCGGCAACCAATACAGCTATATTATGCCAAACGGCTCAATTTCTGATATTGAAAAAAACTACACTTGGGAAAATCGTGAAGTTTACAACCATATTGCACCAATAATCGAATCAAGACTTGCTAAGCTTAACAAAATCAGACCCGATGTTGACATAAAACCAAGAACAAACGCCGACTCTGATATTTACAAATCAAAGCTTGCAAAGGCAATTATCTCTTCAAACTTTTCAGAAAATAATATCAACTCACTCATTAACTATGCAACTCATTGGAGCGAAATAACAGGAACCAGCTTTTATAAAATTTCATGGGAAAACAATATTATTCCTTCAAATGAAATAACAGGAAAAAACGGTGGCGACGTTAAAATTTCAGTTTGCACACCATTTGAAATTTATCCTGATTCAAATTTTACTGAAGACATAAATAATTGCTCATCAATCATCGAAACAAGGGCTTTCCCAGCTGCAGAAATCAATGCTGAATGGGGTGTTAACTTAACCGGAGAAGATCTTGATATCTTTGAACTTAATAATAATTCATCTTATTCTGGATTATCTGGCAGAAGCAATTACACAAAAGTTCTTCATTCAAAAAAACATGACTATTTACTTTTAATTGAAAGATATGAAAAACCAACAAAAAAACACCCAAACGGTAGACTCACAATCGTCTGCAAAGATCACTTGTTATATGACGGAGATCTTCCATATATTAATTCTGTAAATGGAACAAGAACTTATCCATTCATAAAACAAGTTTCAATCAAACAACTATCATGTTTCTGGGGTTCAAGCATAATTGAAAGATGCATTCCAATCCAAAGAGCATACAATGCACTCAAAAATAGAAAACATGAATTTCTAAGCAGACTCACGTCTGGAGTATTGACTGTAGAAGACGGCTCCGTCGACGTTGACAATCTTGAAATTAATGGCCTTGAACCTGGCAAAATCATTGTTTATCGAAATGGTTCAACACCACCACAATTTCTTAATCCAGGAACCATTCCTGAAGATTATGAAAAAGAAGAAAGCAAGCTCCTTGCCGAATTAAACACATTATCCTGCATCAGTGAAGTATCAACAAACACATCGCTTCCTTCGGGAATCAATAGTGGAACAGCAATTTCACTTTTGGTTGAAGAAGACAAATCAAGATTATCTTTTACGGCAGAATACATCACTTCATGCTTAAAACAAACAGCAATGAACATTTTGAGATTATACAAACAATTTGCAACATCTGTTAGACTTAACAAATTAACTGATAAAAATGGATTACTTGAAATGTTTTATTGGAGCAACAATGACATTTCAACAACAGATATAATCATCGATTTTGAAAATGAACTAGATAACTCTAACACAGCTAAAAAAGAAATGATTATTAAGCTTTTAGAAAAGAAAATATTTTACAATGAAAGTGGATATATTCCATCTTCAACTCAACAAAAAATCTTAACAGAGCTTGGCTTTAGCGACTGGATTTCGTTTGACAATTTGAATGAACTTCATAAAAAACGTGCTGAAAAAGAAAATCTTTCAATTATTGAAGAAAACCCTAGCGACATTGATAATCATCAAATTCACATTGATGAACACACAAAATATTTGATTTCTGATGAATCAAATAACATAACTGATGAACAAAGACAAAATCTTATAAATCATATCAAACAACACAAAAATAAACTCTTAGAAGGAATATAATATGGAAAATGAACAATTAGAACAACTTGAAGGCGAACCTGAAATAAATTCAGAAAACGTCGACAGCTCTATTTATGGAAAGTTTAAAGATGCAAAATCTTTGCTTGAAGCATATAACTCTTTGCAATCTGAATTTACCAGAAAAAGCCAAAAACTTGCAGACCTACAAAAACAACTTGATGAAAATTTGACTTTATCTAAAAGTGATTCAATTGAAGAAATTTTAAATGATTCAACCGACATGGAAAAATATAAAAAGGAAATCACGGAGATTCTTGAAAATGACACTGAACTTTCAAATCTGCCAAATAAAAATCGTGTTGCATTTAAAATTATTAAAGAAGCTGAAAGCAAGACTGCAAACTTATTAAACAATCCAGACTATATGGATAAATATATTGAATCAAACCAAGAACTCAAAAACAAAATCATTACAAGCTATTTATCCAGCCAACAAAATTCTCCAAGTACACCAAAAGTTATTTCAGGAAATGCATCGAATATCTATTTTTCACCAAGCATTTCCACACCTAAAACTTTAAGGGACGCCGGAGAAATATTAACAAAAATGTTAAATTAATATTAAGGAGATTAAATGGTATCATTATCAACAGCAGATAACGCTCTCAAAGAAGTTTATCTTGGAGTGTTGTCAAATCAACTCAACACACAAATCAATCCACTTTTAGCAAGAATCAACCAAACAACTTCTGACGTATGGGGCAAAGAAATCAGAAAAGTTGCACCATTTGGAATCAATGGTGGCATTGGTGCAGGCACAGAAACAGGAGACCTTCCAGTTTCAGCCGAAAACAATTATGAACAATTTGTTTTATCACTTAAAAACCTTTATGGCAAGCTTGAAATTTCAGACAAAGCAATCAGAGCATCAGAAAACTCTTCAGGTGCATTTGTAAACTTGCTTACAAATGAAATGGACGGTCTTATCAAAGCTAGTATGTTCAACTTCGGAAGAATGCTTTATGGCGACGGCACAGGCTTCTTAGCTGAAATTGCTGAAAACGACACAAACAGCGTGAAAGTTGACTCAACCAAAAACTTGATTGAAGGAATGGTTGTTGACGTTGTTTCTTTAGCAGGTTCTGTAATCAAATCAAACCTTCGCATCGCAGGAATCAATAAATCAACTGGAACAGTAACATTCTCAACAGCCAGTCTCACAGACGGGGCATTTGATGGCTTAAACTACAAACTTTGTGTTCAAGGTTCTTATAACAACGAAATCACAGGTCTTGGAGCAATCTTTAAAGACAGTGGAACACTTTACGGCTTAGATAAAGCAAAATACAACTGGCTTGTTCCTTACACAAAAGATATTTCTAACTCAGGCACACCAGCAAATATTACAGACATTGTTATTCAAACAGCAATCGATAACATGGAAGAAGACGCTGATAGCAGAGTAGACTTTATCGTATGTTCATCAGGTGTAAAGAGAAACTATCAAAGCTATCTTGCATCTTATAGAAGCAACATTAACGTTATGGAACTTGAAGGTGGCTATAAAGCTATTTCTTATAATGGCATTCCTATGGTGTCAGACAGATTTGCACCAAACAATACAATGTACTTACTCAACACTTCAGAATTTAATTTACATCAACTCTGTGACTGGAAGTGGCTAGAGAGTGAAGACGGAAGAGTAATTAAACAAACTCCAGGAAAGCCAACATATCAAGCAACACTTGTAAAATATGCCGATATCATCTGTAACAAACCAAAGGGTCAAGCTAGAATCACAGGTATCAGCGAATCATAAAATTTATCCACACTTTTTCAAGTGTGGATAATATTATATTGGAGCAATTATGAAATTTAATAAAAACTTT
>JAZODG010000007.1:0-134316 GCA_045596905.1 Clostridia bacterium | reverse complement strand
ACTATTATCAACGACTACAAATGGGACACTTCATATACAATTACTCTTACAGCAGCAGACGCTCAAAATAATACTTCTACAAAATCTGTTGTAATTACAGTTAAAGATACAATTAAACCAAATCTTACTTTAATCGGTTCTACAGGTGATAACCTTATTATCGATGAAAAAGAAAATGATAAAGTAGGCGATATCGATTGGGATAACGAAAAATTCCCAGAAATTACTCTTCCTGGTTTCTCTGTTCAAGATGAACACCAAGGAGAACAAGGTTTTAATGGTGTAATTGGTGCTAAAGGTGCTCTTACAATTACAACTCCAAGCGATAAAGTTTATACAATTGATGTTCAAGATAAAGAATTAAAGGCAACTAAGGCAAAAAAGGCAAAAACAACAAAGGCTATTGTTGAAACTGAAGTTGAAAAACTTGGAGTTGCTGAAATTAATAACGCAAGTGCAGCAAAGAGAATGAAAAACACTGTTGAAAAGGGTTTTGAAAAGAATGTTGTTGCATCAACAAAAAAGGCTGTTAAGCAAAAAGTTAATGAAGTTGAAAACTATTTTGACTTTAGTTTTAGAGCAGATTCTGCAGTTGAAAAGACTGTTGAGCTTGATGTTTGTCCAAAAACAAGTGATTTGGAAGAAAAGATGTCTATTGCAAAAGAAGTTTGCAGATCAGAAAGCCTTGACACTGAAGCTTATTTGATTATGAATCTTGCAAGAACAGCTTCTTTGTTTGATTGCGACAAAAGAATGATTAATGCTTAATTTATGTAAATTTATGCAAAATAAAAAGGATAACAGATTTGTTATCCTTTTTTTATTTAGTCATCTCTGTGGAACATTATCAATAAGCTAAAGAATCTTATGAAATAAAGCAGAGTTGATGCAAGTGATGCAACATATGTTTGAGCTGCTGCTGACAAAACTTCTTTGGTTTTTGATAGTTCTGTTGAGTTTAATGTTTCGGTTTCAGAAAGCATTTTCATTGCTTTTTTTGACGCGTCATATTCTAGTGGAAGGGTGATAAGTTCAAATATAAGTGATGCTCCATAGAAAATAACACTTCCAAAAACTATATAATACCCGATGGTTGGCAACAAGAACATTATGTTAAAGATTGAGCCTAATAAAACAAGTGGGAAGAATGCTTTTGAAACAAATCCAACAACAGGTGAAATAAATTGTCTGAGTCTGAACATAAAACTTTTTTGGTGATGTTGAATGGCGTGACCAACTTCGTGAGCCATAACTCCAAGGGCTGCGATTGATGAAGAATAATATGTTTCAGTTGAAAGCTTTATAACCTTATGTTTAGGGTTGTAGCAGTCAGTTAGTCTTCCGTTTGCCTTTACGACTTTAACGTCTTTTATTCCTGCTTTTGCAAGGAGTTTATAGGCTAGTTCTGCTGCGCAAACTGTGTTTGAAGCTTCATTTTTGTTTTGTTCTTCAAAAACAGCGTTAACTTTGATTTGACAGTATGAACCATAAATGAAAACTGGTAAAATCAATATACCAGCAATAATGTATAGTGTTATCCAATCCATATTTTTACCTCACATAAAGTTTACAATAGCAATAGGTATTTGTCAATTTTATAATTTGAAAAATTCATTATAGTTTGTTGAATTATAGAAATAAATATTGTAAAATTAAAATATGAAGCTAAACTATAATATTTCAAGCACTACAAGATATGCAACAACAAAAACCCTTGAGCAGGTTATAAAACAGGCTGAGAGTGATGTTTTTGGAAATTATGTTGTCATTGTTCCTGAGCCAAAGTCTATTGCGATTGAAAGAGAACTTTTGGATTTGTCTAGGTCAGGGGCTTTTTCTAATGTGTTTGTTTATTCGTTTGTGAGATTGCTTGATAGAGTCGGTGGTATTGATGAAAGCAAGATTGTTTCAAAACAAACCTGCGTTATGCTTTTAAGACAAATTATCATTGATAACGCAGACAAGTTTAAGTGTTACAGCAAGGCAGTTGATTCAGTTGGTTTTGCTGAAAAAATATATGACACCATTCAGCAGTTCAAGTCTAGTGGAGTTATGCCAAATGACCTAATGTTGGCTATGCAAACAGATGATGAATCATTAAAAATCAAGCTTGAAGATATTTGTTTTATTTATGAAGAATACCAAAAGGTTTTGGGTGATGAACTTTTTGATGATTGTGACAGGCTGAATGTTTTATGTGAACTTGCACAAACAAATGAGTTTATCAAAAGCTCAAATATTTTTATTGTTGGTTTTGACAATGTTACAACAGAGATGGTTGCTGTTTTGAAAGAGTTTGCAAAGAATGCAAAAAGCATAACTTTTTCATGCTGTTATTTCAGTGAAAACAGAAAAGACAAATATATTCAATCAAATGAACTATATAAAAAGTTTGTTAAAATTGCTGAAAGTTTAAACTATCCATATGTTCCAAATGTTTTTAATCCGGCATTAAGTGGAGATTTTTGGAATATTCAAAACTATCTTTATTCAACTGAAAAGAAACAGGTTGAAAGCAAAGGGAATGTTAAACTTTTTGAGTTTGAAACCAAACAACAAGAAATTGAGTTTGTTGCAAACGAAATCATTGAAGAAGTTAAAAACGGAAAAAGATTTAGAGATATCGCAGTGGTTGACTCTGAACTTGATGGAGACGAAAACTTAATAAAACAGATTTTTGCAGACTATAACATTCCTTATTTTTTGAAAAAGTCATATGATATTTCAAATCATTTCTTTGTTAAATTTATTAAAGATTCAATAGATATTTTCAGAAGTCATCTTTCAGGTGACAAGGTTTTGTGTTGGCTTTCAAATGCTTTAACAGGTATTGATGGTTTTGAAGTGTTTGAAAACTATGTAAATGAATATGGTGTTAACTATACAGCATTTTTGAAGAACGTTGATGAAAACAGAGTTCAAAACCAGAATGAAAGAGTAATTATAAATAACGTTATCAAATTTATTGCAGAATTTTATGATAAATTTAAAGCAAATTATCAAGGCGAAAAAACAGTTTCAGAGTTTGTTGAAGTTGTTGAGAATATGCTTGGTTATTTTGACTGTGAGCAAAAACTTGAAAATATTTATAAATATGAAACAGAACAAGGACTTGTTGAACAAGGTGAAATAACTCATGACATCTTTAAAAAAGTTAAGATCGTTAATGATAACTTCAAGAAGTTTTTGGGTGATTTGGTTGTTGATATTGACCAGTTCTTGAAAATTTATATGTCAGGATTTTCACAAACAGAGCTTAACTTGGAGCCTGTTTCAGTTGATTCGGTTGTTATTTATAAGTCGGCAGAAGGTATTTATAAAATTAAAGACTTGTTTGTTGTTGGCGCAGTTGAAGGAAAGTTTCCTGTTGCTATTCAAAACAGTGGCATTATTTTAGATGAAGAACTAATGAAAACTGCTGGCATTATTCAAAAAGAAATTGAACCAACAGTTAAACAAATCAACAAAAGAGAAAGCTATAATGTTTATGAAACGCTTTTGGTTCCAACTGAGAAATTATATGTGAGCTATTCGGTTAAGTCACTTGGTGGGGGAACGAATAAACCTGCAAGGGTGATTTCAAGACTTTCTGCGCTATTAAATTTGAGCATAATAAACAATTTTATTCTGCAAAAAAATATTTCACTAAAGGCAAGTGAAAAAGAGTTTGCAAAAGAAGTTGGCGAATATATTGTTTATGGTCAGCATTTGCAAGGCGAACTAAATGAGAAATATAATATGCTAAAAAACAAGATGTCAAAAAACTTTAAGAGATATCTTGATAATGTTGCATTTGATAAAAAAGACTTTACACTTGCAAAAGCAAGAAATATTTTCTTTTATAATGACAAAACCAGCATATCACAATTAGAGCAATATTTTGCTTGTCCATATGCGTTTTTTGTAAAGTATGGCTTAAGACTTAAAGAGAATAAAAAAGCAGCAATTTCAAGCCCGGATATAGGAACAATTATTCATAAATTTGTTGAGTTATTTATTCAAGACTTAGATAAGTTTGAAGGACTTGAAGAAGCTGAGTTTGAAAGGAAATCAAAAGAAGTTTTTGATGAAACCCTTGAAACCCTTAACATCAATTTAACAAAAAATGTTTCTGTGTTAAAGTTTATTTATGACGAATCACAAAGACTTGCGAAGTATATTTTTAATGAACAACAATGTTCAAATTTTAAAAATAAACCAGAGCTTAATGAGTTTAAATTTAAAGGCGAAAACGCAGTTAAATTAGAAATAGAAAATGATAAAATAATTTCACTTGAAGGTGTGATTGATAGAATTGATAAGTTTGGAAACTATATCAGAATTATTGATTATAAAACAGGAAAAATTGATAACACTTTAAGTGCAATTTATTATGGTAAAAAAATACAATTAATTTCATACTTGCATGCAATTGCAAAAACAAAAGAGCAAAAAGTTGCTGGTTTGTTTTATTTTCCAATTCATAGTGATTTTGTAAAAATTGAGCAAAAAATAAAGAATAATTACAAAATGACAGGATTTTTGCTTGATGATATTGAAGTGGTTAAACACATGGATATCACACTTTCACATGATAATCCAGACAGCACATTTGTTCCACTTAAAATCAAGTCTTCAGAAAAGGCAAGAGAAAGTGGTGAGTTTGAAATTAGTCATGGAAATAGCAATAATTATTTGACTGAAAATGAGATTGCTTCAGTGAGAGATTATAACGAAAAATTATGCAAGCAAGCAATCTCAGAAATCCTTGACGGTTTCATTGAACCATCGCCACTTAAGAAAATGACAGATAAAGAAAGTGAGGAATGTGCATATTGTGAGTTTGCAGGTTTTTGTGGAAAAGAGTCTGCAAAGTTTGGTCGTGGCAGAAATTATGTTATGGGCATAGATGTGTCAAGTTTTAATAATGAAGGAGCAAAAGATGGCGATTAGTTTTACCAAAGAGCAACAAGCTGTTATTGATAGTAGAAACAAAAACATTTTAGTTTCTGCGTCTGCTGGTAGTGGAAAAACTACCGTCATGATTCAGAGAATAATTAATCTTGTTTTGGACGAAAAAAATCCAACACCAATATCTAATTTCTTGGTTGTTACTTTCACAAAAGCAAGTGCAAGTGACATGAAGAAAAAACTTATTGATGCTTTTTTGGAACACCAAGACAATCCTTTTGTTTTGGAGCAAATTGATGAAGTTGAAACAAGTGATATTTCAAATCTTCACAGCTTTTGCTCAAAGCTTATTTCGACTTATTTTTATGAAATTGGCATTGACCCATCTTATCAAGTGCTTGATGAAACAAATAGTAAATTCTTGCAAGACAAGGCTTTTGAAAAACTATTTGAAACTAAAGAAAAGAATTTTGATGAAGAATATTTGAAGCTTTTTGATATCTTTCAAAAAAATAGAAAAAATTACGCATTAAAAGAAATGATATCAAAATTTAATGACTTCTTAAATGCGAATTTAGATGCGTTTAAGTGGGTTGATGGGGCTATTCAAGAAATTTATGACCAAAATATAAAAACAAATAAATGCGCAAATATTTTAAATGGATATGTGGCATTTGAAGTTCAAGAATTAAGAGAAAAAATTTTGGAATTTTCAAGTGTGTGTTTGCATCAAGGGCTTGATAAAATTTATAACTATTTTATTGAAGTTGAATCTGCTCTTGGTGGCATCAATGCAAAAAATAGCTATGAAGTCAATGCAAAAAATTTGTTTGAGTTAAAGATTACAAAAGCACCTATAGTTAAGGCTGATGTTGAACTAAAACCACAAATTGAAGAACTCAAGAAACTTATTAAAGACCAGATTGGCAACTTTAAAAAGAATCTTATTTCAGATGACATAGAGTTTTTAAAGCAAGGGCTTAAAGAATCAAAGGACGTTGTTGTTGGGCTTTTGAATCTTGTTAGGGAATTTAATGAGATTTATTCGTCGCTTAAAAAAGAATATAACGGACTTGATTTTAACGACCTTGAAAAAAATGCATTGAAAATATTGGAAAATGACAAAATATTAGAGTCGGTAAAACGCAAATATAAATATGTTTTTGTTGACGAATATCAAGACATCAACAGTGTTCAAGAAAAAATCATCAGCTTGGTGTCTGGTCAAAATAACCGATTTATGGTTGGTGACGTTAAACAAAGCATCTATAGGTTCAGATATTGTGACCCTGAGATATTTTTGAAAAAATATGATGATTACGGCAGGTCTAATGGAAATGATGAACTTCATAAACTTAATTGTAACTTTAGAAGTGATAAGAAAATATTGAAGTTTGTCGATGAAATTTTTGCCGATGTTATGACGGAAAAATTTGGTGGAATCAATTATAAAAAAGATTCCATGTTTATTGCTGGCGAAAAAAATCTTGACCTTGACCAAAGTGTTAATTTGTGTTTCATTGACACTACAAAAAATGCAAAACAAGATATAAAGGTTGAAGGTGTTTATTCAGTAAAAAACCACAAGCAAGTTGAAACAGATGATGATGAAGTTGCTGTGGCTGAAGCAAAATATGTTGCAGATAAAATCTCAAAACTTATTGAAGAAAAGGGCAAAGAGTTTTCTTTTGACCAAGTTGCAGTTTTGGTGGCGTCAAGAAACGCTGTTGTCGAAAAATTTATTGAGTCACTTGTGGCATATGGTGTTCCCGTGTCGGCAGATGAAAAATATGACTTGATGCAAAGAACACACATTCAAGAAATCATTAATTTTGTAAAGTATGTTTGCAATAAAAATGATGACTTTTTTTCATTCAAGGTTTTAAAAAGCAGACTTGTTGGTTTGACTGATGATGAAATTGCAGAAATCAGAATGATTGATATGAAGTCAAGATTCTTTGAGTGTTTGAATAAGACCGAAGAGATAGAAAATGAAGACTTGAAAATCAAACTTAATGAGTTTAATGCAAAGGTTGAAAAGTTCAGCAGGCTTGCACGACTTGTTTCGCTAAAAGATTTTTGCAGAATGATTGTTGATGAGTTTGATTTGCAACAAATCAATTCAGCCAGTGCAGAGTGTGGGAAGGCTAATCTTGAAATTGATAAACTTTTTGAAATTTTGCCAGATGTGACCGTGTTTGATTTTGTGTTGAACTTTGGAGACTTTTCGTTTGAGCTTGAAAGTGAAGGTGCAAGTTATGATGCTGTTCAGCTTATGACTATTCATAAGTCAAAGGGTATTGAGTTTAAATATGTGTTTGTGATTAATACTTCAAATGATTTTAATTTTAAGTCAACTTTTGGAAGCGTTGTGTTTAACAAAGACCTTGGGGTTGGTGTTGATTATTTTGATATTAAAAACAGAACACAAATTGAAAGCATTGCCAGTGAAGGCATTAAACTTTTGGAAAAGAGAAAACTTGTTGAAGAAAAACAAAGAGTTTTATATGTTGCACTTACTAGAGCCATTGAAAGGTTATATGTGGTTTGCTCAAAGCCTATAGCCAAGGTTTGTGAAGAAATCAAGCCAAGAAAAACATGTTTCTGTGATTGGTTTGATCCGATTTTGTTTAAAGAACTTAATGGCAATCATAGTGATATTATTAATTTTGAAAGGTTTGATTTGTCTGAGCTTTGTGAAAAACAAAAGACTGAAAAAAGACAGATTCACTTTAAGGATAAAAAAGTTAAAGAGCCAGACTGGTTTGAATATGGTTATAACAATTCAGTAAAAACTCCACTTAAAAGTTCTGTTTCAAGAATATTGAAGGATAAAGAAAGTGGCTTGAGCATAAAATATGTTGGAAAGTCATCTGCTGAAAGGGGAACTATTTATCACAAGTGTTTTGAAAAAATTAATTTTACTTCAGACGTTCCGATTCAAACACAAATCTTTAATAGTTTTGAGTCATTGACCGAAGATGAAAAGCAAATTGTTGATATTGAAGTGTTATATAAAACCTTGTCGTTACCACTGTTTGAGGAGATTTCTAAGGCGAAAACGGTGCTAACTGAAAGAGAGTTTTATGCAAAGTTAAACAAAGAATATGAAATAGAAAACGCTGACGATAGTTTTATTTTACAAGGTGTAATTGACCTTGTTGCTGTTTTTGATGATGGCTTGATTGTTTTGGACTATAAGACAGGTAGTTTTAATCAAGAAAAATTAAAAGACTATGAGTTTCAATTAAACACATATTCAAAAGTTGCAGAAAAATCTTTTGGTAGCAAAATTTTGAAAAAGGTTATCTGTTTTGTTGATGAACAAAAAATAATAGAAATTTAATTTTTTGCGTCATTTTTGTTAGTACTTTTCATAATAATATGATATATTATTATTGAAAAAGATTCGGAGGATTTTTTATTGTGCTCTATGAATATTTAATTACAATTTACAAAATAATTGCTGGTTTGATTTCGCCTGAAATCTTAATCGGTGCAGCTCTTGGAACTTTTGGGTTCTTTATGATTTGGATTTGTGTGGCACTCTTTTGCTCATTCCAAAGAAAATTTAACTCAAAGTGCCATAGTTTGGTGGGGGATATTCGCAAAAATAGAATAACTTCATCAAATGTTAGAGAAATTGACGAAAGAATCGAAAAGATTTCTGGTGGATTTTATCACGGTTGGAGAAAGTTTAAAACAAGCGCTAGTGGCAAACCTTCTGATTATATCACAAGAAGAGAAAGTCTTGATGTTGAAATCAATGGTGGTGCACTTAACCAAGGCAAATCGGTTATGCGTGCGTTTATCACTCTAGCTACTTTTGTGTTGTTCTTGCTTAACATCACATATATTGGAAATGAAAAGAACGTAACATTTATTGTTTTGGCTGAATCAATGATTTTGCCATTGGTGTTCAATGTTATCATGAAATTGTTCTATTTCTTGCAAAGCTCATTAAAGCAAAGACTTTATAAGCTTTCAGTTGAAAGTTTCTATGAATGTATTGATTTGCTTGATGGTTTGTTTGGCGCAAGTGCTGTTAGAGATTTGTCAGCAAGTGCAATGCCTGAAAACTTGGTTATTCAAGAAAGCATCGCAGTTGTTCCTGATGAAGCTGCTCCTGACATTGAAGATTCACAAACAAAAGCTCCTGAACAAGCAGAAGAACCTGTTGAAGGTGAAGAACATAAAGAAGCTGAAGAACAAGAAGATCCTGAAAATATACTTGATAAATATGACGTTTTCAAAAAGAAAAACATTGACGTTGACAAGCTTATGAATGAGACTCCAAAGTCTGGTTCAACACTTCCATACATTGATGTTGATAGCGATTATGTTATCAAAGATGATGAAGAAGTTGGGGCAAAAGTTGTTGGAGAAAATGCTAATGCTTCATCAATCCTTGGCGGAATGATGCAAGACACTAGAAGTATTGATAAAGGCACAAGTTTTATTGATGTTGACAAGCCTATTGCTGAAATTGACAACGATAAAATTGAAGAACTTAAAAAAACTGATGAAAAAGAGCCTGAAAACGTGGACCCCTTGAAGGCGTTTGAAGTTAATCCAGCTCCAGGAGCTGCACCGGTAATTGAGTCTGAAATTGAATCTGCAATTGATGAAATTGCACAAGAAACTGTTTCAGAGCCAGAACCAGAACCAGTTGTTGAAGAACCAGTTATACCTGTTGTTGACAACGAAGTTTTGGAAGAAGAAAAGGCTGCTCAAGAAGCTTCAAACATAGCAAATGTTGTTAGTGGGTTTAAAGCTAACAGATCAAAACTTGCAACCGGTGGAGTTATCATTGAAAGAAATGAACCAATTGCTAGAAGAGAAAGAAGGGAAGTTAATTTAACTGAACAACCTTTAACTGATGCTGTTGAAGAAGAGTTTAATGCTATTCCTGAAATCACAAGACCAACTGCTGAAGTTGATACTGATGTGATTTTAAACTCAATCAAGTCATCTGCCGGTGGCTATGATACTTATGGCGCTCAACAAGCATATAATCCACAACCATATGGTGTTCCTGATTATAACAATCAATCATATGGCTATGGAAATGTTCCAAACTATTCACAACCAATGGCTCAACCTATGTCACAACCTATGACAAATTCTGGTTATGTTGGTGCAGATATGCAAGGTTATCAAGGCTACAACCAAGCTGGTTATGGCATGAACAACTATCAAGGCTATAATCAAAATGCTTATGCTGGTGAAAATTATCAAAACTATTCAGAAACACAAACTGAAGAATATGATGATTCTTATGAAGAAGAAGTTCAAGAACCAGCAAAGAAGAAGACGGTTAGAACAAAAGAAAATGAACCAAGACCAAGAAACTTAAGGTCTAAAACAACAAAACAACCAGCAAAGGAAGAACCTATGGAAAGAAGAGGCAGACCAAGAAAGCAAGAAGTTAGCGAAACAATGACAATCAAGAGTGAAAAAGAGTTCAATGATGTGTTGTCTCGTGCTGAAAAACTTATGAAAAAGAGCGAAGAAGGTCTTTCAGAAAGTCAATCAAAGAGAATTGAAAAAGAACTTAAGATGTTGATGGACGCTATGAACCGTTATAAGGAGAATAAGTAATATGAGAAAGAAAAAAATTGATGTTACAAAAACAATGCAAATTGGTGAAATTTTAAAACTTAATCCAAATGTTAAAGACGTTCTTATGGGATTTGGATTACACTGTTTTGGTTGTCCAATGAGCCAAATGGAAACATTGGAAGAAGCTGCTGCTGTGCACGGTGTTGATGTTGACCTTATGGTTGAAAAAATCAATGAATTTTTGAATAAATAAATTAAAAAGCAGGGCGTGTTCCTGCTTTTTTTGAAAGGATAATTATGATTGAATGTAAGATTGCGACTGTTGAAGATATGCATAAGAAATGGGGCTATGAAATAAACAGACACCCTGGTGACAATAGGTGGAAAATCTGGAAGGAAGTTGCTATACACAATATGCAAAAAGGGAACAGAATCTGCTTTTATGGGTTTTATAACGGGGAGATTGTTGCTGAAGCAACTGCTATTGTGAGTAAACTTGATAGTGGGCTTGAAAGACCTGATTTGATTAAGGAAAATGGGGCATACCTTGAAGCGTTTAGGGTTAACGCAAATCACCAGGGCAAGGGTTATTTTTCGGTGCTTTATAAGTTTATGGAAAACTTTTTAAAAGAAAAAGGCTTCACCAATCTTGTGGTTGGTGTTGAGCCTTCTGAAGTAAGAAATATTCAGATATATTTTCACTATGGTTTCACAGAGTTTTTGTTTTGGGACAAAAGTATTTATCCACCAGAAAAAGAAGGTGAGAAGGGTGAAGAAGTCATGGTGAACTATTATCTTAAACGCATATAAAATTTAGGCATGAAAAAAACCAGCATTCGCTGGTTTTTTTGTTTTTAAATTAGTTAATTGTTTCTTTGAAACTCTTACCAAATTTAAGAGCTGGAACTTTACAAGCAGCAACTTTGATTGTTTCGCCTTTCTTTTGTGGGTTTGGACGAACACAAGCAGCTTTTTGTCTTGCTACGAATGTACCAAAACCAACAAGTGTGATTTTGTCATTAGCTTTCATAGCTTCTTGAACTGTTTCAACAAATGCTTCATAGAATGCGTTAGCATCTTTGATTGTTGCTTCAGTTTTGTCTGCGATTGCTCTTAAAAATTCATTTTTATTCATAAGTAATACCTCCTATATTTTGCTTTTTTAAAGCTTACTTACTACAACCACTATAACACAATAAAAATGTATTTCAAAATAAAAAATGGCTTTTTTTAAAAAAATTTTCAAAAAATGTGATTTTATCGTACTTTAGGGCTATATATAGTAATTTTTTTATGACTATTTTTGTTTTAACATTATTTTTTGCTTATCATACCATAAAGATATAAGGTGGTTTATGGATTATGTTTTAATTAATAAAAAATCTACTTTCATTGACAAGGACTCAAAAATTGGGAAAAACGTTATAATTTACGAAAATAACCGTATTGAGAGTGGGTCAGTGATTGAAGATAATGTCACAATTTTTCCAAATTCATATATAGTCAATTCAATTATTGGCAAGGGTGCAAAAATCTATTCATCTGTGATTCAAAATTCTCAAATTGGTGAAAGATGTTTGATTGAGCCTTATGTTTTTGTGAAAAATTCACAACTTGGGTGCAATTGTAAAATTGGTTCATTTTCAATAATAAAGAGAATGAAGATTGAAAACAATGCTAGTTTCAATCATTTGAAAGGTGAGAAGTCTAGAAATGAAGAGAAAAATATAGATTAAGTATTGTGCTTGGTTTTATTTTGATTGAGATATAATGGGCAATTTGTTTGACTATTATGCCTTGGTTAAATTATACTAATCCTGTAAAAGGGGTTATTATGAAGAATATTGATGAAAATTTTTTCCGCATAAATGAAAAAACAAAAATAAACAAACCTGAAGACTTGCTATCAGAGAATGAAAAGGTGCTTTGGAGAGGTAAACCTAAAAAATCGGCTTATGTTCTTGGAAAATCACTAGCTATGATGCCAATTGCCATTATTTGGGCTCTTATTGATCTAACAATGATAATGACAATTTTGTCTATTGATTCTTTGCCAACATCGGCGTATTTGTATTTGATTGGTTTTTTTGCTTTGCATCTTGCTCCTGTTTGGATATGGCTTGGTTCAATTATAAAAGCTGCAAAAGAGATGAATTCTATTCAGTATATGATTACTGATAAACGTATTGTTGAAGTTCGTGGAAGAAAATCATTATATTTCCATGCAGAGATAAAACTAGCTGAAATAAAAGAAACTTCTTTAAAGATTTCATTTATCGATAGAATCTTGAGAGTTGGCGATATTTATATTAGTGCAGATGAGATAAAGTCCATTGTATTGTTTGATATTCCAAATAGTCAATTTATCCGTGAGCGTATTGAAAAGCTTATTCATGATACAAATGATAGTAGCAAATCTACATTCTATAAAAATAATCGTGCATGTGCACACTGTGGCAGCTATTATGATTCAAGCAAGCACAAGTGTCCAATGTGTGGAGCGCCTGCAAATAAAAAATAAATAAAAATATGACGAATCACAAACGTGGTTCGTTTTTATTTTGCCAGTTTTAAAAAATTGGAACTAATCTGTCCTTTTTTATTGAAATTGAGACAATAAAGTGATATTATACATATATATTATTTTTCAAAGAGAGAGACGGATTATGATTGATATTAATATTATTAGAAACACCCCAGACGTTGTTAGGGAAAATATGAAGAAAAAATTTCAAGAAGAAAAACTTCCTTTAGTTGATGAAGTTATCGAACTTGATAAGGAAAACAGAGCGCTTAAACAAGAAGGCGATGATTTGAGAAGTCAAAGAAACAGACTTTCAGGCGAAGTTGGAAAACTCATGAAAGAAAAGAAGCTTGAGGAAGCTGAAAAAATCAAGGCTCAAGTTAAAGCTGGTGCTGAAAGAATCGCTCAAATTGAAGCAAAACAAGCTGAAATTGACCAAGAAATTAAAAAGCGTATGATGATTATTCCAAACATCATTGATGATTCGGTTCCAATCGGCGAAGACGACACACACAACGTTGAAGTTGAACGTTTTGGCGAAGCATATGTTCCAGAATATGAAATTCCATATAACGCTGACATTTTGGAAGCTATCGGTGGTCTTGATAAGGAAAGTGCTGGAAGAACTTCTGGTGCAGGTTTCTACTATCTTTTAGGCGACGCTGCAAGACTTCACGAAGCCATGATTGCTTATGGCAGAGACTACATGATTGACCAAGGCTTTACATATGCAATTCCACCATTCATGATTCATAGTGACGTTGTAACAGGTGTTATGAGTTTTGCTGAAATGGACGCTATGATGTATAAAATTGAAGGCGAAGACCTTTTCTTGATTGGTACAAGTGAACACTCTATGATTGGTAGATTTAAAGACCAAATCATTAGTGAAGACAAACTTCCTATTTGCATGACATCATATTCTCCTTGCTTTAGAAAAGAAGGTGGTGCACACGGCCTTGAAGAAAGGGGAATCTATAGAGTTCACCAATTTGAAAAACAAGAAATGATAGTTCTTTGCAAACAAGAAGAAGCTCTTGACTGGTATAACAAAATGTGGAAATACACAGTTGAAATCTTCAAAAATATGGAAATCCCTGTTCGTCAACTTGAATGCTGTTCAGGTGACCTTGCTGACCTTAAGGTTAAGTCTTGTGATATTGAAGCTTGGAGCCCAAGACAACAAAAATATTTTGAAGTTGCTTCATGCTCAACACTTGGCGATGCTCAAGCAAGAAGACTTAATATTCGTGCAAAGGGTGCAAACGGAACATATCTTGTTAACACTCTTAACAACACTGTTTTGGCAAGCCCAAGAGCACTTATTGCTTTCCTTGAAAATCATTATCAACCAGATGGCTCAATCACAATTCCTGAATGTTTGAGACCATACATGGGTGGCAAAGACGTTATTAAAGTTAAATAACAAAACAAAAACACACCAAATTTGGTGTGTTTTTTTGTGATTAAGATTTTGAATAAGCTCTGCTTTCGCCGGTGATTTCAAGGCCATAAATAACCCATTTGAAAGATGTTTCTTCGTTTTCGTTATCAAACAATTCAAGTGAGTTTAAAATATCAATTGTGATTGTTGAGCCTGTTGGCTTTGCGATTGCTTTGTTAATAGTGAATGTGCATTTTGTTGCTTTGTTTGCTTCAGGAATGAATGCACATTGTTCTTTTGCTGTGTCAGTTGTTGGTTCTTCAGAAGTGATTGTTTTTAATGTTTCTTCGTCAGCAACGTTTGTTATTGAGACGTTAACAATCATTTCTGATATGCTTGATTGAGTTGTGTAAACATAGAATGAAATTGTTTCGATATACATTTTATACATCCAAACAGAATTTGAATTAAGTTCAAAACTAACATATTTTCCAAGCTTTTCCTTATCAAGTTCTGGAGCTGTTACAAATGAAAGTTCTTGAGTTGATGCAGATTCCATTTGATAGAACTTGACACTAATTTCGTTTTTAAGATAGGTTGATAGGTCGATTGCTGGAAGTAGTTTTTCTTTCTTGCAGCCTGTAAAAAATAATACAGGAATGATTAATAAAACCAGCAATGTCTTGAAGAGTTTGTTTTTCATAGGTATTCCTTTAATTGTAGATTATATGAGCCAAGAACTGACTCTTTTAAGGCTTTGAGCAGGGCAATCCATACGTTTTCGCCATTTTTTATAACAATTCTAACGCTTCCACAGATATCTTCATATGCAACTTGACCAAACTGTCTGCTGTCGCCAGAGTGATTTCTGTTGTCGCCCATAACAAAATATTTGCCTTCGCTTATTGTTATAGAAGTTTTTCTTTCTTCATCAGGAAGTGCGTCATTTGCAAGATTTGGTGCAATATACTTAAAATAGCCACCATATGATGCAGATTCAACAAAATACATTTGTTCTTTGATGTATGACTCTTCATTCAGGTCAACTGAAACGCCGTTAGCGTCTTTGACAGAAATGATATAATATATTTTGCTTCCTTGTGAGCCAGAGTAGTGGAAGGTGATAGTGTCGCCAGGTCTTGCAACAACTCTTTTTATCATAAAGTCAACGTCTTGAGTTGGTGTTTTTGCGATGTATTGGTCTTTTTCGTTTGAAACTATAACTATGTCTGAAATGTTATAACTGTCAGCTTTTCGATAAAGAACCGTGTCGTTGTTTGTGTCATCAGACTCACTTAAGACTTTTTGATTAATGGTTGGTTGCATGCTTGTTCCAAGCACACTTATTGGGGTGTAGTAAACTCCATAGAAAAAGACGAAGATTAGAAAAACAAAGCCAAACACATGAAGAAAATGAAACAGCCAACTATTTGTTTTTTGTTCATCTTTTTTTGGGTTTGTGGCTGGTTTGGTTTCTTCTTGATTGTTAGGTTCATAGTTCTTGAGTTTATCAAGTTCTTTGTCTAATTGTTCATCAATTTCATCAAAGTTCCCCATATAACAATTATATTATACTATTTTAAATTTTTTATCAATATTTTTTTTAATTTAAGTATAATTTCTAATGTCAAAAATCATAAAAATTTAAAATTTTGTGGCATTAATGCTTTCTATGTGCTATAATTTGGCTATGAAAAAGTTATATTATGCAACCTTTGAGAAAGGTTTTGGTGAAATTGTTAAGTCTGTTTTGAAAAAACAAGACAAAAATTCAAGAATAAAAACACTCTATGATTCAGCAGTGTTGTTTTTTGCTGATGAACATTTTAAGTTCAGAAACTCATGCTTTGACGCAGCATATGTTGTTTTGCATAACTCTTTTAAGCAAGGTGTTGGTGCAATCAATATTGAAATGAAAAATCTTTTGGAAAAGAAAGATTTAAAAATCAATCTTCCAAGAGAATCGTCTTCTTTCAAGCTTTCAATTTTAAAGGAAAATGAAAAGGTTGTTGTTGACAATCACTTAAAAACTGCGTTTGAAACAATGCTTAAGAGAGTCACAAAAAAGACCATCAGTTTCTTTGCTGAAAATGAGCTTGTGCTTTTGGCAAAGCAAGACGGTGAAACATTGTTTATGCGTGCACTTGATACTGGAGCAGAGTTTAAAAAACTCACTTCAAAATTTGGTCTTAAGCCACAAGTTGCATATCTCATGAGTCATTTATCAAACCCTGCAACTGGTGAAGTTGTGGTTGATGCATTTGCAGGAAAGGGGACAATTTCGGCTGTTCGTGCACTTTCATTTGCTAAGTCTAATGTTATTGCAGCAAATGAAGATGAAGAAGAATCAAAGAGTTTAAGAAAGTTGTCAAAGTCATTGAAGCTAGCTCAATTTTCAGTTTTAAATTATGACTTTTTATCTGATGCGTTTCCAATAAAGTTTATTGATAAGGTTGTAACAGACCTTACAAACATTGGGTTTGCACAAGTTGAAAATTATAGAAAGTTTTTTGAAAAATGCTTTGCACTGGGCATTAAAACTGTTGTTGTGGCAGTTAGCAAGAACTATGACTTATCAAAGTTTGTTTCAGATAAATACGATATTGAATGCGAAATAGAAGCACAAAAATTGAATGTTTATAAATTAAAAATTAAAGCATAAATAAGTTAGCAATCAAAAGTTAGAGCAGTGATGCTCTAATTTTTTGTGTGGAAAATATCACTTGAATAATTTTCAAGTGAAAATATTTGTTATGAATTATACATTGCAAAAGTTAATGTGTTATAATGAGACCAGATTAAGGAGAGTGTTATGGAAAATAGTTTTGGCGATTTTTTAAAGCAAAGACGACAAGAAAAAAAACTTACTCAAAAAGACATAGCAAAACTTTTGTTTGTGTCTGAATCTGCTGTTAGTAAATGGGAAAAGAATGTTGCACACCCTGACATAACATTATTGCCAAAGTTATCTGAAATTTTAGGCGTGAGCGAACATGAACTTATCACTGCAAGCATTGACGTGCAAACCAGAAAAGAAAAGGTTCAGGCAAAAAGGTGGAGAACTGTGTCTTTCACTTGGAGTTTATTTTTCTATATTTCTTATGCGCTTGCGTTGGTACCGTGTTTTATTTGTGATTTGGCAATCAATAAAAGTCTCACATGGTTCTGGATAGTTTTGTCTGCACTGGTTTTATCGTTTACTTTTACAAACCTTCCAAAATATATAAAGAAATATAAACTGATTTTGGTGCCACTATCAATGTATTTGGCGTTATGTTTGCTTTTGGGTGTTTGTTGCATTTATTCTAAGGGAAGTTGGTTTTGGATAGCATCACTTTCTGTGCTTTTTGGAATGGTTATTATATTTATGCCAATCTATATCTCAAAATATAAGGCGTTTGAAAGAATAAAAAAATATAATGACTTTGTTTCTATTGGAATTGATTATATTGTTTTAAACCTGCTTTTGGTTGTTATTTATGCGTTCACGATTGCAAACGGACATGCACATAATAATTGGTATTTGAAACTTGCGTTGCCGATTTCTTCATTTGTTTATGTGTTTTTGAATTTGCTAATTTCTGTTAGGTTTTTGAAAATTAACAAACTACTAAAAACTAGCATCATATTATTCTTGATTGATGTTTTATATTTGGTTGTGCCATTTATAAAAGTAAATGATTTTAAAGTGCAGACTGAAATTAATCAGACAAATATTTTTAAGGCAGACTTTTCAAATTGGGCAGTTGATATTACACTTGAAAACAATGTTCAATGCATTATATTTTTAACAATGTTGGATTTGGCTGTTATCTTCTTTATAACGGGATTGGTTAAGCACTTAAAAAAGAAAAGGGAATACAAAGTTTAATAAAAAAACACTTCAATTTTTGAAGTGTTTTTTGTTAACTTTTCTTTTTATTTATTTCTTCCTCAAGCTCTTTTAGTTTTTCTTGTTGCAACTTTCTGTCGTTCATTTCATTGTATTTTTTTGACATAAATTTGCCTTGAGAAATGGTGTATATTCTAGCAAGGATAAACAATACAACAAAAATTATGATTTCAACTACCGTGAGACTAAATAGTGCAAAGATTATTGAAACAATAAACATTAATAGTCCAACAAGCATATGACTTGTGCTTGCAGAAAAGTGTGATTGTTTCCAAATAAACTCTGTTGTTGTTGTGTGTTTTGAATAGATGCCAAGTTTGTGTTTGTATGGCATTGTTTTGAGTTTTACGCCATAAAAGAAAACAAGCAAAGCAATAGGCAGGAAAACCGACAAAGACGAAGATATTGCTGTTTTTGAGCCAAGTAAAAATGTTGGTTCTGTGCAGAAATAACTAAACCCAAGCATGTTTTCATAAACAAACAAAATGATAAGCTCAGCCATTATATGTTTGACTGCAGAATTGTTGATAAAAACAAATAGTGCTGCAAAGATAAGTGGCAAAATGATTCCTATAAGCAAGAAGTATTTTGAACCAAGAACCAAGATATTGCCGTCAAGGTCAGTGAAAAACGGAACTTTTGCTGGAACGATTGTGAGCAGTAAGCTTAAGCATACGCCAAGGTTAACCAAGGCAAGGATTGTGATTTTTAAATTATTTTTTCTCATAGAATTACATTAATTTATATTTGATTTTTTGTCAAGAAAATTAGATAACAGAAAGAAAAACACTTGGAAATTTCCAAGTGTTTTAGCTTGTACCGAGTTTGCTAATCACAACGTCGCCGCACAAGACTTCAGTGTAAGAATATGATAATGGATTTTTGCCACCACCGATATTAACTGTGAATATGCTGGGGTAAACGTTTTCAATAACGCCTTGATATTTTTCAATCTTTCTTCGTCCTTTGTTGATTTCCATTGAAATGCTTGAGCCTTTAAGCTTTTCAATCTCTTCAATAACAGTTGTGACGCTTGTGTTTACTTTTCTCATTATAATCTCCTTTGACTTAATGATGAACTTTAAAAAAATTTTTATTCATATTTGTAATAATTTAATTTGTGGGCTAATAGACTATTGCTAGTGGGGGAATCTTATGGATCATTTGGAGATGAATGTTGGAAAAAAGTTTACAATGGACAAGTTTTATTCTCAAATTAAGGTTGTTGTGCCAAACAATATTAAAGAAGTTGTCAGTGTGCTCACAAGGTCGGATATTGTTTCAAATGATATCGTGAACAACTTTTTGGTGTTAAATGGCAAAATTTATGTTGATGTGGTTTATATTTCAGAAGAAAACGTGATTGAAAGCATGGCTACAGTGATTGATTTTGTTGAAAGACAAAAGTTTGATTTGGGTCTTGTTGATATTGCTGTGAGTGATAAGGTTCATGCTGAAAATATTACATTTACTAGCTCAGAAATTGTTTGTGTGGCTTGCCACGAAACTGAAGTTACTGGCGTTCAAAAATACTCTGTTGGGGCGTTTGATTCACAAGAAAATGAATTTGTTTTTAGCAAGCATGAGTTTGAATGTATGAATGTTGTTTTGGCAAATGAAGACAGATTTGTTGTTGCTGAAGAAGTTGAAACAAATCTTGGAAATATCAATGTTTTAAGCAGTGCTTCAAACCTTGTGATTTCAGATATTGCAGCAGAAGTTGATAAGATTGTTATTGACGGAAAAGTTGTTATTGATTTGATTTATAAAGACGATGGCTCAATTTGTGAAACACAAAAAGAGATTGAGTTTAGACAAGAAATTGCAGCAAAAGGTTCGCTTCCAGGAATGAAGGCTGAAGCAGTGGTTAGACCAACAAATATTTCAGTTGTTGTGGAGCAAAAAGAAGACAAAAATTACGTGTCTTATGTTGTGGATATGTATGCAAAGGCATACTTGCTTGAAAATAAAACTATTGCCACATATGACGACATTTTCTCTTTGAAAAATGAGCTTGTTCCAACATATGATTATATTGACCTAAAAAAAGAAGATGGAATCAAGTTTGAATCAGATATGATTTTGAAGCAAAGCGATATTTCAGGTATTGAAGACTTTGATGACCTTGTTGGAGTATATTTGCCAAGTTTTGATAATGTGACATTTGTTGATAATGGTGAAACTGCAATTGTGAGTGCAAATCTTTGTGCAGTGGCTGTTTATAAAACCATGTCAGGTTTTGAAAAGTTGGATCTTTGCTATGATGTTAAGTTTGAGACAGAAAAAGATATTTCAAAGACAATTGACAGGGTGGTGACAACTGTTATGGTTTCTAACTTTAAAATCAAAGCAGGAAAAGACCTTGAAGTTAGTTTTTCTGTGGGTTATAAATTGTTGTTTGCAAAACACTCTTGTGAAAAATATGTTAAGAGTTTTGATGTGAAGGCTGAAAAAAATCAAGATGACGCAGCAGTTAAGGTGTATGTTTTAAAAGATGACCAAAATTTGTTTGAAGTTGCAAAGGTCTTGAATGTGCGTCCTGAAGTTATTTTAGAGCAAAACGAAGTTGATGATTGTTTTGAAGCCGGACAAAAGATTTATGTTTATAATCCATTAAATTTGTATGCAAACAAATAGACAAAACCGTTCAAATATGTTAAAATTGGTTTAGTTTAATGGGGAGAATACTATGGAAGAAAATTATAAAGGTTCTGAGATTGATGAAAATCTTTATAATGAAAAAACCTTATTCCTTTTAAACATTCGTGAACTTCGTGACATTGGCAGAAAGTTTGGTGTTCCGTCACCAACAACCATGAAGAAGCAAGAACTGGTTGATTACATTCTAAAAATTGTTTACGGTGAAGTTCAAACTGAAACAAGAAGCGCTTGTGGAAGACCAAATGTTAGGGAATTTGATATTAATCATTATTTAGAAAAAATAAAACGAAAAACAGAGCTCACTCCTGAGCTCCTAAAAGTTAAGCTTGATGATATTGATTCAATATTTAAAGTTGCAGAGCATGAAGGACAAAACTTAACAAAAGAAGTTGTTCAGAGAATCTTTGTTGAAGATGATGGCAAGTTTTTTTTAAGAGAAAGGGGATTTGTTGCTTCACAAACAGATATTGAAGTTTCTGCTTCAATAGCAAAAGAGCTTAAGCTTGAAAACTTTGATGTTGTTGAAGTTATCATTAGCGACGATATGTTTAAAATTATATCGGTTAATGGTGAAAAAATTGCTGATTTTGAGTCAGTAATAAACAAGGTTGGAAAATCGGGGGAAAAGCAGGTTTTTCATTTACGTACAAAAGAAGAAATAGAAAAAGAGATTAAAAAATTAGAATATATTTGTGAAAACAACGGAGTTAAATTATTAGTTTTCTCAAATAAAGAATATTTTGGAAAAAATACCCACAGTGTTGTTGTGGGTGACGGAGAACTTTCAACAAAGGTGTATAAAAAGTTTATTGGCTTTGTTGAGATTTGTGAAAAATATGTTTTTGAAAATCAAAACATTATTGTTGCGATTGATGAAACAGACAGAGTTTTTGAAGTTATTGATTCATTTGGCGAAGATTCAGCCGAAAGAATAAAAAAGCATCTCCAACAAAAGATTGAAAAACTCTTGAGTTTAGGAAATGCTTTGAATATTTATAAACTTGAAACAGAAAAACAATACTAGTTTGTTATAACTGCATTTTCAATGATGAATCTGTCAAAATCGATTGATTCAACAAAATCTCTAGGAAGAAAAGTTGTATTATTAAAGTCCACATAATTCGTTATGTGGCTTTTTAATATAATCGGGGTTGGAATATCGATTTCATGACAAATCTTTTCAAGGTGCTTAAAGAGAGTGTCTTCTGAAAAGTTGTCGATACTTTCGTATATATAGCTTCTTGTAATTTTTCCGTCAAGGGTGGTTCTTGCCCAAATTCTAATCATAACATCTCCAAAATTATTTAGTGGTTTAATAATAACAAAATATAAAAAATATATCAACTAAATCATTTTCAAAATTAGATTGACAAATTTGAAAAATTGTATATAATAACTATGTATTTTTAATATAAATTTGCTATAGAAAAGGGGAGGCAAATAATGTCAGAATTATTTATTACCGAAGAAGGTAAGGTTGAAAAAGAAGAAAGATTGAGATTTTTAAAGAATGTAAAAAGACCAGATGTTCTTGAAAAACTCAAGGTTGCACGTGATTTTGGAGATTTGAGTGAAAACTCTGAATATGACGCAGCTAAGAAAGAACAAGCTTTTGTTGAAACTGAAATTGCTCAAATTGAAGAAACTTTGAGAAAAGCAAAAATCATTTCTGCAAGTGAAGTTAAAAACGATGAAGTTAGTGTTGGAAACAGCGTTGTTGTTTTTGATATGGACTTTGAAGAAGAAGACACTTACAAAATTGTTGGTGTTATTGAAAGTGACCCAGACAAAAACTTCGTTTCAAACGAATCACCAATTGGAAAAGCATTGCTTGGCAAAAAGGTTGGGGATATTGCAGACATTGAAACACCAGAAGGCGTTATTCAAATGAAAGTTTTGAAAATCTTTTAAAATATGGCATTCGTGCCATATTTTTTTTGTGTTTAACAATATTGTTGACTTTGAGTCTAATTTTAATTAAAGTATTATTAGGTGAATTATGCTCAATTACGATAAGTTTATTTTTTCTAGCAATGCATATAATATTGTATCTCTTGACCAAAAATCCAAGAGACTTTCTCATGCTTATTTTTTTGTAAATAAAGATG
Source organism: Clostridia bacterium (assembly GCA_045596905.1). GTDB lineage: Bacteria > Bacillota > Clostridia > Christensenellales > UBA1242 > RGIG1681. The sequence goes on along the minus strand of JAZODG010000007.1, from coordinate 111,295 downwards.
AGAACTTGCTTAAACGTTTTTGCGAAAATGCTGCAAAGTTGTTCCTAGCAGATGAAAACGGGCAGGTTAAAGAAAAAGATAGCTTAAGAATTGACAAAATGATTCATCCAGACGTGAAATTTTTTGGTTTTGATAAAACCATTAACACAGAAATTGCAAAAGATATTGTTGAACAGGCGTCTTATAGTCCATTTGAAAGTGACAAAAAGATTTTTGTTTTGTGGAATGTGCATTTGATGAATGAAGCATCACAAAACAAGATTTTAAAGACAATTGAAGAACCACCAGAAAACACAATTTTTGTGCTGGCAGGTGTGACAACAATGAGACTTTTGCCAACAATATTATCAAGAATCAAGCTTGTTGAAATCGATGAGCTTTCTTCAAATAATATTTTGGAACTTTTAAAAGAATCTGGCGTTTCAGATACCGTTGCTGAAATATGTGCAAGCTCTGCAAGGGGAAATGGTGCGTATGCCGAAAAGCTTGCAACTGACGGCAGTTTCTTAGAATTTTATAACAATATTGTCTCTGCGTTTTTTGAGATAAACGGAAGCAGAGATGTTTTGAAATATTCAAATATTTTTAATGCCAAAACCGTTAATAGAAAAGAGTTTTTGGACGTTTTTATGATGATTGCAAGAGATATCTTGATGGTGTTATCAAAAACAGAAAACTTGGTTGTAAACAAAAGTATTCTTTCAAAACTTAAGGTTGTTTCATCAATGCTCAGTTTTGATGCAGTGAATGAAGTGATTAAAGAATGTTTGGCACAAAAGAAAAACTTAGATTTTAATGTCAATGGCACAAGTGTTGTTGACAGTGTTCTTTTTAAACTTGCGGAGGTTAAGGTTAAATGCAGAAGATTATCGGTGTAAAAAAGAGTGGAGACAATTCCATTTATTATCTGAAAAACAATATTGATTGCAAGGCAGGAGATAAGGTTGTTATTGACTTTGAAGACTTTTTGTCTGTTGCAACTGTTGTTCGTGATGATGTTAATGTTAAAGAAGAAATTGATGATGCAAACAAAATTGTGAGACTTGCAAGTGAGTCAGATGAAAAGAAATATTTAGACTTGCAAAACAAGGCAAAAGCACATCTTCCAACCATTAAGAAAAAGTCACTTGAGCTTGGTCTTATGATGAAGTTTGCAAGCGCTGAGTATAGTCTTGATGGTTCAAAAATCATGATTGTATTTTCAAGCGAAGAAAGAGTTGACTTTAGACAGCTTCTTAAAGACCTTGCGTCGCTTCTTAAGGCTAGAATAAAGCTTAAACAAGTAGGCCAAAGAGATGAAGTTAAAATGCTTGGTGGGGTTGGTCCATGTGGTGAACCATGCTGTTGTGCAAGGTTCTTGAAAAACTTTGAACATGTGACCGTTAAAATGGCAAAAGTTCAAGGTTTGTCTTTGTCACCAACGAAGATTAATGGTGTGTGTGGCAGACTTATGTGCTGTTTGGGATATGAGTCTGAAATGTATGAAAAGATTTTGTCAAAGATGCCAAAGGTTAACAGTGAAGTTGTTGGACCAAACGGCAAGGGTGTTGTGGTTTATAACGATATTTTAAGAGAAAGAGTGTCTGTAAAACGTCAAACCGAAAGTGACAGTATTGTTATTGAAGACTTTGATTTAGATGAAATTGAAGGCTATGGCGATAAAACAAAGAAAGAAGCCAAGGCAAAAGAAAAACAAGCTGAGCAAACAAAACAAACACCTGTTAAAGAAGAAAAGGGTGAGAGTAAAGCAAAGCCTGAAGGTGTCGCAAATTCTGAACCAAAAAAAGAAGGCTTTAACAAAAACAGACACAAGAAAAATTTTCACAAAAATAACAAAAATAGAACTTAATTAAGTTGAAAAACATATAAAATGTTGTATAATAAGATTGTATAAAAAAAGGAGAAAAATTATGGCATATAAAATTGATGAAGAAAAATGCGTTGGCTGTGCAGCATGTGTTGATGCTTGTCCAACAGCAGCTATTTCAATTGGTGACGACGGAAAAGCTAAAATTGATGCTGAAAAGTGCATTTCATGTGGCACATGTGCAGCAGTTTGTCCTGTAGGTGCTCCAGTTGAAGAATAATATTTTAAAAGAAAACGAAAGACTTGATGACCTTGAATATAATGATTTGAAACTTATTCAAAATAAAAATGGTTACAAGTTTTCAACGGATTCTGTTATTCTTGCAAACTTTGGACACGCAAAGCCAAATGATGTTTATTTAGATTTGTGTAGCGGCTCTGGTGTAGTCGCTATACTTTTTTCATGTAAGAATAATATCAAAAAATCGTATGCTTTAGAGCTTCAGCCACAACTTGCAGACATGGCAAAAAGGTCAGTTGAATATAACGACCTTTCAGATAAGATTGAAGTTGTGAATGATGACCTTGCAAGGCTGGATAAGATATTTGGTTGTGAACAAGTTGACGTGATAACGGTGAATCCACCATATAACGAAGTTGGGCAAACTTCAGAATTAGATGAAATTGCAATAGCAACACATGAAATCAAAACCAATCTTGAAACCATTGCAAAAATGTCAAGCAAGGTTTTAAAGTTCGGTGGAAAGTTATATATGGTTCATAGAGCCGACCGTCTTGCTAGTATTGTTTATGAACTTAAAAAATACAAGCTTGAACCAAAGGTGTTAAGGGTTGTTTATCCAAAAGAAGGGAAAGAGCCAAATCTTGTTTTGGTTGAAGCCAAAAAGGGTGCAAAAGCCGGAATCAAGATTATGCAGCCACTTATTCTCAACAATCCTGACGGAACAGAAACTGATGAACTAAAACAAATTTATTCAAGAAAATAATCAAAATACTCTGCATAAAGCACAGGCTATGATTGAGCCAATAAATGCAGATAATAAACAAGCTGGGATTGTGTAGCCTAGCTTTTTTATTTTGGTGGTTGAAAAGTAAACAGCAATCACATAAAATGTGGTTTCTGTGCAACTCATGATTACGCATGCGCATTTTGACACGTAGCTGTCAGGGCCATAGATAGAAAATAGGTTTGATAACATTCCAATAGAACCTGAGCCTGTGAATGGACGAAGAACCAAAAACTCAGTGAGTTCACTTGGTATGCCAACAAAACTGAAAATAGGCGACGTTAGTTTTGATATTTCGTTTGAAAGTCCACTGGTTTGCAAAAGTTCAACTATTGAAAATATTGCAACTAAATAAGGAAATGTGTTTATGCACAGGTCAACAGAGTTTCTTGCACCTTGAACAAATGAATCGTAGGCGTTTATTTTTTTGATTAAGCTATAAAGCAGAACAAAAATAATAAATGCAGGAATAATATAATTAGCCATTCGGTTTGTCCTTTTTTGATTTGTCAAAAATAAAGTGGAATAAATATATAAGCAATATTGATATGGTTGTTGAAATTATTGAGCAGAGCACAGACGGAAAAATTATTGCTGTTGGGTTTTTGCTCCCTGCGTCTGCCAGCATACCAATGATTGAAGTTGGCAAAAGTTGAACACTTGAACAGCTTATCGCAATAAGCATAATCATGGGAAATGTTACGGTTGATTTGTTTTTGTTGTCTTTTTGCATTGATTCGATTGCTTTTATGCCAAGTGGAGTTGCCGCTCCACCCATGCCCAAAAGATTTGCTGAAATGTTCATTGACACATATCTTTTACTTTCTTCTGAAAGATTGCTTTTGCCGAATATTTTGTTTATAATGGGGGAGAGTAATTTGGAAAGCTTTTGAGAGAGTCCACTTTTTTCTAAAATCATAAAAAGCCCCATCCAAATTGAATAGATTGCGCATAAACTAAATGAGAGTTTCACGGCAGAGTTTGAAGCCGTTAAAAGCCCAGTTAACACCTGTGTTGGGTCGCTTAAACACAGCGCAATAATACTGATAACAAACAAGAAAATCCAAATTTTATTCATAATAAAAAATATGATTAAATTTTACGTTTTATGAGGTAAAAATGATAGATACACACGCACACTTAAATAGCTTTAATAACCTTGATGAAATGATTGAAAATATGAAGGGTGACGGGCTTGATTATATCGTTAATATCGGCACAACCGTGAAAGATTCAAAACAGGGTATTAAATTCGCTGAAAAATATGATAAAGTTTATACAACTGTTGGCATTTATCCTGAATATTCACTTGATGTGAAACCTGACTCTTTGCAGGTTATTGAAAGTCTTGCAAAACACGAAAAAGTGGTTGCTATCGGCGAAATTGGGCTTGATTATCACAGAGATGGTTATGATAAAGAGTCACAAAAAGAACTGTTTGTAAAGCAACTTGAAATGGCTGACAGGCTTGGTCTTCCATTCTGCATTCATTGTAGAGATGCAGCTGAAGATGTTTATTCGGTTTTAAAAGCAAACAAACACTTAATTAATCACTCAGGACTCATGCATTGTTATAGTGAAGGCAAAGACTGGGTGCAAAAGTTTATTGACCTTGGGTTATATATTAGTTTTTCAGGAAATATTACTTACAAAAAAAGCGACAGGTCGTTTCTAAAAGACGTGCCACTTGATAGAATTTTGGTTGAAACAGATGCACCATATCTTTCACCAGAACCACTTCGTGGCAGAAGAAATGAGCCAAAAAATGTGAGACTTACAATGGAAAGAATTGCATCTGAAATTGGAGTTTCAGCTGAAGAACTTGAAAAAATAACCACAGAAAATGCTAGAAGATTTTATTTTAAAATAAAGGACTAATTATGGGAGATTTTAATTTTAAGAAAAAGTTTGGTCAAAACTTTTTGTCTGACAAGAACTTGCTTGGCGAAATTGTGCAAAAAGCAGGGGTGACAGAAGAAGACATAGTTGTTGAAATTGGTGCAGGAAAAGGGGCTTTAACAGAAGCTATTTCTGCAGTCGCAAAAAAAGTTTATTCGTTTGAAGTTGACAGAGAACTTTTTGATTTTTTGACTGAAAAGTTTGAAGGAACCAATGTTGAGTTTGTGTTTAATGATGTCATGAAAATTAGTGATGAAGAACTTGATGAGATTATTGGTGGAAAGTTTAAACTTGTTGCAAATTTGCCATATTACATCACTTCACCAATACTGACAAGATTTTTGCAGAATAAAAACTTAATATCTGCAACGGTTATGGTTCAGGAAGAAGTTGCTGACAGAATCATTGCAAAACCAAGAACAAAAGATTATGGTGTGCTAACAGTTATGTGTCAAATGCTTGGCGAACCAAAAAAGGTGATTAGGGTTAACAGAAAGATGTTTTATCCTGTGCCAAATGTTGATTCTGCAGTTGTTCGAATTGATAAAACTGAAGAGTTAAACGAAACAGACTTTGCTGGAGTGATTTCGTTTGTTAAAAAGGCATTTTCAATGAGAAGAAAGAAGCTTTCAGCAAATCTTGAGTCAAACAGAATATCAAAGCAAGCAATTGAAGAAGTTTTGGTTGAAAATGGCTTTTTGCCAACAGCTAGGGCAGAAGAGTTGTCTATTGAAGATTTTAAGCGATTATATTCAGTGTTTTTGGATACAATTTAAGAATATAGTGCAATTTGTTTAAATTTGATATTTTAACATCTTGACAAAGAACATTAAAAAATTATAATATTAATCATATTATGATTACAATGAGGGCGATTATGAGAAAACTACTTAAAAGTTGTTTGGCAGTTTTGGTTATGGTTTGCGTAGCTTTTAGTTTTACTGCTTGTGGAACAAAACTTTCAGAAACAACTACTGACTTGTCAAAAGTGAAAATTGTTAACGGCGTTTCAACCAATGGTGGAATCACTGCTGTTTATGATAATTATTTGTATTTTGTTAATGGAACAAAAGAAGCTGACGGCAAAAACTTAACAAAGAACACAAAGTCTGCAATCTGCAGAATCCAATATGACGCAGCAACCGGAGAAACAACAGGCGAAGCTGAAGTTGTGGTTGACAATCTTGTTGGTTTCACAAATGGTTCAATTAGATTCTTTGGTGACTTTATGTATTATGCAACACCATGTTCAGAAAAGAACTATGCTGGTGATGTGCTTTATAACAAAACAACATTCATGAGATATGATTTGGTTAACAAAAAATCATACAAAATCTTCACAACAAGCTTGAATAGTGCTGAAGAAGTTGTGTCTTATGCTTACTATGTTGTTAACAACACTCTTAACTTGCTTGTTTATGAAACAAACAATGCAACAATCACAAGTGTTGCTGTTGGTAAAAAATCAGTTGTTAATTATGTTATTAATGACGTAACAGGTTGTTTGTTTAGTGAAAATAATGGGGTAGTTGCTATTGAAGGTGCAACAGTTGATGCAAATTCATTTGTATTCTACACAAAAGCTCCAGTAGCATATGAAGCTGTTCAATCAGGTTCAAAGGTATTTAGAACTTCTCCAGTTCAAGACACAAGCTATCAAATTTCTGCTGGTTACAGCGTTAAGCTTGAATCTATCATGGCTGGAAACTTGATTACTTCTTGCAATGAACAAGTGTTCTGTCATGCTATTAAGGGTAATGAAAATGACACATTGGTTTTCGGAAACAATTGCATTTCTTATGTAAACTATGAAAACGCATTATTCCTTGAAAATTACGCAATTTCTTATGTTGGTGAACCAGGATCAGAAGTTGCAAAACTTGTTAAAAGATCAGGTCATGTGAGCGTTTTATATATCACAGATGAACCATATTATGTAATGATTATTGACTGGCTTTCAGGTTATGAACTTGGTGAAACAATTTCAAGACTTGGCAGCATTAAAGAAGTTCAACTTTTAGGTACAACTCAAATTGAAGAAATCGTTAAAGAAGATGACAAGTCAACCGAAGACGTTAACGAAGAAGTTAAAAGAACAGCTGTTTATGCAGTTTATTCAGCAGAAAACATTGTTTATAAAGTTGAAATTGCTGTTGTTGAAGATGCAAACACAATGAAGATTTCTCATTGGACAAACGCTATTCAAATGTCTTCAACAAAGCTTGCTGCAATTGATGGTCTTATGATGCCAGATATTATCGGAAGTTATATGTTTGCTTTCTCTGAAGATTCAGACAAAAATGTTTATATGTACAAGATCGACTTAACACCAACTGAAACAAATGCAAAGACTGCAACAAAACTTGCAATTGATGAAAAATAAAAATAAAAAGGTAAACAAATTGTTTACCTTTTTTTGTGTGTAAAAAATATTTTAGTGGGTTTCTTTATATTGTTTTAAAGCCTTTGCAAATTGGTCAGGACAAGATGTTCCTGCACGGCATTGAATGCCTTCAAGAAGGGCAATAACTTCGTCAATGCTTCTGCCTTTTGCAAGTGCTGCAACGCCAGATGTGTTGCCCATGCAGCCACCATTGAACTTGACATCTTTGATGATTCCATTTTCGACTTCAAAATCAATTGTTCTTGAGCATACGCCCGATGTTTTGTATGTTTCCATAGTTTAATCTCCGTCAATTAAAATTCTATAAAGTTCACCATAAACTTCGCCGGCTGATTTGTTCCACTTATTAAAAACAGTTTTTGCTTCTGCACGGTTTGCAACGTTGAGTTTAAGCTCAAGTTTTGTGCCAAGTGGTTCAAGAATCTTTAAGTAAACGGTGTATGTTCCGTCTTGGTTTTGGAAATAGTCTTTAAAGTATTCTTGCTTTCTTTTATATTCTTGACGATTCTTTTTTATGTATAAGCTGATTTCTTTTCTAGTTGATGATGGTATTTTCATAAAAAAGAAGTTTAAACAATCACGGCCTTCTTGGGTGATTTTATAATATTCTGTTTTTGAATTTACTGTTGTAAACACAAATTTTGCTTGAACAAGCTCTGGCAAGATTTCGGTTAGGGTCATGTATGTGAGCCAGTCATTTTGACTGCAACACATGTCGTTAAGTGTTTCAACTGTTATTGGAATTTCCATTTGATCAAAAACATATAATAAAATTAATTTACTAACTGTCGTGTCCATAGCATACCTTTAACAAAAATTCTATCAATACTATAACACATCAAATAAAAAAAATAAATACAAATCTGACCTTTTTCGTAAAAATTTTCTACATTGGTTTTAGTTTAGTTGTTTGAATCGTATTTATGTGTTATATTTTTAGTGTAGGTGATGTTATGTCAAAAACAGAAAACACAATAGAAATTGATAATTTCCTGAATGCTATAAGCAGCATGTTGGAATCGAAATATATATTAATTGATAGAAAAATTTCAGACATCTTGTATGCAATTGCAAACACTAGAGATGTTTATAATGTTATTGCTGTGGCAATGATTAATTATGACTTTAAAACTTCATGGAGACATGCTGTAAATTCAACATTTATCAAACTTCCTGAAGATGAAAACGATAGAATAGCTTTTATATTTTGTTTGCTTAATAATATTGATGACAAAAACCTTGATATAACCATGGTTCTTGATAAGTATTTTTCATATGACTTAGAGACTAAGCCATATGAACTATTCTGCAAGAATATTATTGTTGAGTTTAAGAGATTAATTTTAAAAAAACTTGGACTTGACTATCAAAAAGAAGTGGTTTTTGAAGGCGAACCAGAGCATTATGACGAATTTGAAATGCTTTCAAACATGCTCAGAGACTTTGTGCATTTTTTGGCAGTAAAGAAAAAGGTGAAACTATACAAAGTTTCAAAAGAGAACTTTATTGCAGTTGTTTCAACATTTGAGCAGGCTGTTAAAGAAAATAATGTTGGTTATTTTTATTCGTTTTTGGTTATGATTGACTCTGCACTTGTTAAAAATAAGGAGTTAAAACTTAAATTTAAGGCAATAAAAAATCTAGCAATGGATATAATGGAGAAAACGCATGAGACATATTAAAGATTTTGAAAAAGAAAATATTGCAGATTATTCTGATGAAGAACTTAAGAATTTTCTCAACCAGATTGCAATGCAAAGGGGTATTTTGCAAACAAAATGTGCTGACGAAATGAATAAGTACTTAAAAGACGATGGCTTTGATGTATATTCGTTTTGGGGTAAAAGAAAGGTTGATAAAATTTCAAAGAAGTATGCAGGAATTTTTGCTGGCGCAGATTATTTGGAAGAAACCATTAAAGACGAAATCAAAAAGAGAGAAAAATTCAACGAAGAACAAAAATATACAGGAAAGAGCATTGCAAGAAAGGAACAATCTGTTGAAGAGTTCTTGGAAAAAGAACAAGATAAAACTTGGGCTTATAAGTCTAAAATCGAATAAAGTTTATAAAAATTATTGCAAAAACAGACTATGTGTGATATACTTTCAGGGTAGTAAAGATATGGCATCATAGTCTAGCGGCTAGGACGCACGCCTCTCACGCGTGAGACCGGAGTTCGATTCTCCGTGGTGCTACCAATAAAAAGAGATAGCGAAAGCTATCTCTTTTTTATTTGCACCACCACAAAAACGAACTTGACGAACACTGTGGTGTGAGCAAGTTCGATGGCGAAGCCCACGAAAGAATGAGTAACTTGAGAGGGGAATATGAAGACGTAAAATTAAGGTTAGTTTAAATATATTGAAAATTTATTTTATTATTGACACATTTAAGAGAATATTATAAAATAAAAGCAGGGAGATATATCTATGGGATTTTTTGATAGATTTAAGAGAAAAAAAGAAATTACACCTGCAATGCTCAGAGAAATGATGGAAAAGCTTCGTGCTGACATGAAGATTGGTTTGGCTATTGAAAATGCAACCGAAAGAAAAGATGCAATCAAAGCTTTAGATTTGAGAATTGATGAAATTTCAGTTATCGTTGATGACACACTTGCTCAAGTTGAAAAGAACATTAAAGAATTGTCAGGAAGCACATGGTGGGCTGTTAGAGATGCTGTTAACACTGACCTAAGGGGACTCAGTAGAGGAAAAGAAACATTGATTGCAACAAAAGCAGAGCTTGCAAAAATGAAAACTGACCTTGGTGCTCCAGCTTCAGCAAAGGAAGAACCAGCAACAGAGCCAGGCGAATAATATATAAAAATAAATTTGCAGAGAGAACGGATAGTTCTCTCTTTTTTTGTTTAAAATTATAACTTTTATACAAAAACATTGATAAAATCGGCGTTTAAAGCTTAAAAAAGTTGACATTAGTTTGATTTTAAGTTTAAAGTGTAGATAGTTATAATTTTACAAGGAGAAATTTTATGGCAATTAGTGAAGAAGAAAGAGCTCAAAAGAGAGAAGAATATAGACAATTTGAAGCTTGGGTTAATGCTGAACTTGAAACATGGGGAAATTTGGTTAAACCATACTACACACCAAAGGGTTTGGACCATATTAAATATCAAATGAAAGAAGCATTCTGCAGACCATCAGGTGAATTTAACTTTGTTTATAGTGGCAGAGTTTATTATGCTGGTGTTTCAGCTTTGGCTGTTGATGACCTTTCAACAAAAAAAGAACATATTCAAGGATTTTTAAGACAAATGAACGACATGCTTCATGGTCTTGGAAAAGGTGACTATAATGCTGCTAGGGGTGCATATAATGAAGCACTTGGCGATTTTGGCAAAGAAGGTGGCACTGGCATTAAAGGAAAAGATTTCTTGATTCAACATGTTATTCCAGGAAGCAAGGTTGAAGGCTTTGTTGAACTTATTAAAGACGAAGTTAAAAAGGCTTACGAAGGCTATATGTCAAAAAATAATGGAGATTTGGAACCAGAAGAAATTAAGGCTTTCGCTGAAGAAAAATGTTTGGCTATGATTTCAAACGTTCAAGGTGTTGAAGCTAGCAACAAGATTCAAGTTCTTATTGAAGAAAAAGGTTCTGAAATCTTGGCAAACTATCTTGGACAAGAACAAACAAAAGCTGTTGAAAACCAAGGCGTTGAAAAAGAATAATAACAACATAAGGCTATGATTTATCATAGTCTTTTTTATTGCAAAAAATATTAAATAATTAGCACTCTGCACTTGACAGTGCTAAACATAAGTGGTATATTTTGATTGTTGGTGGTTAAACTTAATCTAGCCACAAACAAGTTAAGGAGAATAATTATGAATTTTGAAAAATTTACTGAAAAGTCGATTTCGGCTGTTCAAAATGCTCAAAATTATGCAATAGAACTTGGAAACAGTCAAATCGAACAAACTCACTTGCTTTTTGCGTTACTAAGTCAAGAGAATGGGCTTATTCCTGAAATTGTGAAGGGAATGGGTGTGAATCACGAAAAACTTTTAAGTGACACTAAAAACAAGATTGAAAGGCTTTCGAAGGTTTCAGGTCAAAGTGGCGTTTATGGTTCACAAGCTCTTAATCAAGTGTTTGTTGAAGCTGAAAAACAAGCAAAGACCATGAAAGATGATTATGTGTCTGTTGAACATTTGTTTTTGGGATTAATCTCAAAGGCAGACAGGGACGTTGCTGACGTTTTTGCAAACAATAATATAAATAAAGATTCATTTTTAAAAATACTTATGAATGTAAGGGGAAATCAAAGAGTGTCAAATCAAAATCCAGAAGAAACATATGACGTGCTTAAAAAATATGGTCAGAACTTAACTGACATGGCAAGAAAGAATAAACTTGACCCTATCATTGGAAGAGATGATGAAATTAGAAACGTTATTCGAATATTGTCAAGAAAAACCAAAAACAACCCAGTTTTGATTGGTGAAGCCGGTGTGGGTAAAACAGCGATTGCTGAAGGTTTGGCTATTCGTATTTTTAAGGGGGACGTTCCACTTTCACTCAAAAACAGAGAGGTGTTTTCACTTGATATGGGAAGTCTTGTTGCTGGTGCAAAATATCGTGGTGAGTTTGAAGAAAGACTCAAGGCTGTTTTGTCTGAAGTGAAGAAGAGTGAAGGCAAGATTATTTTGTTTATTGATGAACTTCATTTGATTGTTGGTGCAGGCAAGAGTGACGGTGCAATGGATGCTGGAAACATTTTGAAGCCACTTCTTGCACGTGGAGAACTTCATTGTATTGGTGCAACAACTCTTGATGAATATAGAAAGTATATTGAAAAAGACCCAGCACTTGAAAGACGTTTTCAACCGGTTATGGTTAATGAGCCAACCGTTGAAGACACAATCACGATTCTTCGTGGTATTAAGGAAAGATATGAAGTGTTCCATGGCGTTAAAATTGCCGATAACGCACTTGTTTCTGCTGCAATGTTATCAAATAGATATATAACTGATAGATTCTTGCCAGACAAGGCAATTGACCTTGTTGACGAAGCTTGCGCAAACATTAAAACAGAGATTGACTCAATGCCAACTGAAATGGACGAAATCAATAGAAAAATTATCGGTCTTCAAATTGAAGAAGCAGGCCTTAAAAAAGAAACTGACGACATTTCAAAATCAAGACTTGCCAAGATTCAGACAGAACTTGCTAAGCAAAAAGAAAAATATGACCAAATGACTGCAAAGTGGCAAAACGAAAAGAAGTCTATTGAACAAATCAATAAACTTAAAGGCGAAATTGAAGAAGTTAAGGCAAAGATTGAACATGCCAAGAAAGAATATGACCTTAACAAAGCCGCAGAACTATCGTATAGCACACTTCCAAATCTTGAAAACGAACTTGCAGCGTGTGAAAGCGAATATGAAAAAACAAAAGGTAATAATCTTTTAAGAAACAAAGTTACTGAAGAAGAAATTTCCAAGATTGTGTCACGCTGGACGGGTATTCCTGTTGCAAAACTAAATGAGAGCGACAAGGATAAACTTATTAGATTAGAAGAAATCTTGCATAAAAGGGTTATTGGTCAAGATGAAGCTGTATCAAAGGTGGCAGATGCCATTTTAAGGTCAAGAGCAGGCATTGGTGACCCAAACAAACCTGTTGGTTCATTCTTGTTCTTGGGTCCAACCGGTGTTGGTAAAACTGAGCTTTCAAAGGCGCTTGCTGAAGCACTCTTTGATAATGAAAAGAATATTGTGAGAATTGACATGAGTGAATATATGGAAAAGTTTTCAGTGTCAAGACTTATTGGTGCTCCACCGGGATATGTTGGTTATGACGAAGGTGGCGAACTCACTGAAGCCGTGCGCAGGCACCCATATTCAGTTGTATTGTTTGATGAAATTGAAAAAGCCCACCCAGACGTGTTCAATATACTCTTGCAAATGCTTGATGACGGCAGAATAACCGACAGCCAAGGCAGAACCGTTGACTTTAAGAACACAATAATCATTTTAACGTCAAACCTTGGTGCAAATGCCATTTTGGACGGCGTGAGAGAAGACGGAACAATCAAGGCAGAAGCCGTGAATGAAGTTCATTCAATCTTGAAACGCTCATTCAGACCAGAGCTTTTGAATAGGCTTGATGAAATCATTGTGTTTAATCCACTCACAAAAAATCAAATTGGAAATATCGTTGACTTGCTTTTAGAAAAGGTTAGGGGCAGACTTGAAGAAAAGGGAATCAAACTTGAAGTTTCAGCTGCAGCCAAAGATTCAATCATTGAACAAGGCTATGACGTTGCGTTTGGTGCAAGACCACTTAAACGTTTCATTTCAAGCACAATTGAAACACTTTTGGCAAAAGCAATTGTTTCAAATCAAATAAAAGCCAACTCAACCGTTGTTGTTGATTCAAAAGACGGAGATTTTGAGATTAAAAACACTCTTTAAGGGTGTTTTTGTTCTGAAATTTTTTTAAAAATAATATTGACACTATTGAAATTGTATGATATTATGATATAAGTGGTGAAATTCGTATGCATTAAAATATTATCAGAACTAGTTGATATATTTTAGTGCATTTTTTTTGCCAAAATTTTAGACAAGGGGGTTAAATTTTTTTACAACTGAATATTAAAGATTTTTTAGGAGGAAAAATGATTAAGCTTGAAAACATTTCAAAAACCTACAAGGTGTTTTGTAGGGAAAAGGGACTTCGTGCTGCATTTTTGAGTTTGTTCCATAGAAAATACAAAACTATTGAAGCTCTTAAAAACGTGTCATTTGAAGTTAAAGAAGGCGAAATTGTTGGATATATTGGTCCTAATGGTGCAGGAAAGAGCACTACAATCAAGATTATGACGGGCATTATATCTCCAACCTCTGGCAACTGTCTTATTAATGGATGCAACCCAGTTAAAGACAGGAAAAAATATGTTAGGCAAATAGGAGCCGTGTTTGGGCAAAGGTCAAACCTTGCGTGGGACGTGCCTGTTATTGACTCTTATGAGCTGCTAAGGGATATTTATAAGATTCCTAATTCAGAATATGAAAAAAATTTAAAAAATCTTTCAGAAAAACTTGATTTGGACGGGCTTTTGCACTTGCCTATAAGACAGCTTTCACTGGGTCAGAGAATGAGATGTGAAATTGCTGGGGCGTTGTTGCATTCGCCAAAGATTTTGTTTTTAGATGAACCAACCATTGGTCTTGATTCGATTTCAAAACTCAAGGTTCGTGAGTTTATTAAACAAATGAACAAAGAAACAAAGCTAACTGTTATTTTGACCACTCATGACATGAGCGATATTGATGCGCTCACAAACAGAATCATTTTGATTGGAAAGGGTCAAAAGCTCTATGACGGAAGTTTTGAAAAAATTAAGGAAGAATATTCAAAAAGTGTGCTGGTTAAAGTGCAAATGGCTGAAGTTTATGACAATGTTGAAATTGCAGGCTATGAAACGCTTTCAGTCAATGGCACCGAAGTTGAACTTAAAAATCTTCCTGAAACAACGTTTTCTTATGTAAAGCTTGTTCAAGCGCTTGAAAAGAAATATAAGATTGTTGACATCTCAACAACTGCGCTTGAGCTTGAAGAAGTTATTTATAACTTATACAAGGAGTATGAGTTATGAAAACCTTTAATTCAATATTAAAAATGAATTTAAAAAAGTCTTTTCAATATCGTACTTCAGCGATTTCTGGCGCAATAACACAGCTGTTTTTTGGGTTTATGTATGTTGCGCTTTACAGACAATTTTTGGTTGGTGATGGTGGAGATTTTACAATTGTGCAAATGGCAAGCTATATTTGGCTGGGGCAGATTTGTTATGCAATGTTCAAATATTTTGACGTTTGCAAGTTTGAAATCTCTGAAAAGATTGTGAATGGTGACGTTGGTTATCAGCTCATCAGACCTATGAACCTATACAATTATTGGTATGCAACAATCTTCTCAAAATCACTTGGACAAATGATTATCAGGGGTGTGTCACTTTTGTTTATTTTATTCTTCTTGCCACTTGGCTGGGGACTTACACTTCCTGTTTCGCTTGAAGCGTTTATTTTATTTATGATTTCGCTTGTGATTGGTGCGTTTCTAGTTACTAGCATCAATATGATATCATATATTGTTGTGCTTTATACACTCTCTCCAGGTGGCGTATTCAGTTTTATTGTTGCTGTTGCAACATTTCTTGCTGGTGGCGTTATACCTATTCCGATGATGCCTGAAGTGGTGCAGAATGTTCTCAACTTCTTTCCATTTAGATATGTTGCCGATTTGCCTTACAGAATCTATATCGGGAACATTTCGGGCAGTCAAATATTCATTCAGATTGGCATTCAAATCGCATGGCTTGTTGGCCTTGTGGTGCTTGGCAAAATCTTAATGAACAAAAAACTAAAAAAGATGGTTGTGCAGGGGGGATAGAGTATGAGAATGTATTTTAAATATTTATCACTGCAAATGAAAACTGCGTTTGAATACAGGGGTTCACTTGCGTTCAATATGATATCGTCAGCCTTGACCACCGTCGCAACATTTTTTGGTATTTTGTGCTTGTTTGAAAAGTTCAATACCGTTGGTGGCTACACCATCAATCAAGTGCTTATCACATATTCAATTGTGACATTTAGTTTTGCGATTGCAGAGTGTTTTTTCAGGGGTTTTGACCAGTTTGACAAGCTTGTGCAAACCGGCGAACTTGATAGACTACTCATCAGACCAAGAAGCATTTTCTTGCAGGTTTTGGGTTCAAAAACCGAATGGAATAAACTGGGTAGAATGTTCTTTTCCGGTGGCATTATTATCTATGCATTACTAAGTGCAAATATTGTTTGGTCGGCCATGAAAGTGGTTGTTGTGCTACTCACAATATTGGGAACAATAATCATGTTTGTTGCACTGTTTATGATTTATGCAAGTGTGAGTATCTTTACCATTGAAGGGCTTGAAGCCGTGAACATTATCACCAACGGTGGCAGAGATTTGTGTTATTATCCACTTGATATTTATTCAGGTTTATTTAAGAGAATTTTCACATTTATTATTCCGTTTGCGTGCATAAACTATTTGCCACTCCAATACCTTTTGGGCTTTGAAGGTGCAGGACTTTTTTATGCATTATCGCCACTATTTTCAATCGTATTTTTTGCGATTTGCTTGGGAATATTTCAGTGGTCACTCACAAAGTATAAGTCAACAGGAAATTAAAATCAGCCGAAAGGCTGATTTTTTTGCGTAATAAATTTAATAGAAAATTAATTTAATGCGTAATTTTTTGACAAAAATAATGAAACATTTTATAATCAAACTATGGAAAATTTAGCTATTATAAAATCGAAATTCTTAAGAAATATGTTTGACCAAAACACTTATGTTTTATCAAACAAAAATGAAGCAGTGATTATTGATGCAGGTGCAGAGCTTGAAGATGTGAAAGCAGAAGTTGGAAACAAAAAAGTTCTGGCAGTTTTGATGACGCATTTGCACTTTGACCATATTTGGAATCTTGAAAAATATATTGAAGAATTTGGCTGTGAGGTTTTTGTTGTTAAAGGGTATGAAAATAAACTAGAAAATTCTGCATTAAATTGTGCAACAATTGTTAGAATAGAAGTTACAAAAAATATTGATAAAAACAAAATAAAATATTATACAAATAAATTAAAAATCGGAAAATTTAGTTTTGACGTATTTTTCACTCCTGGGCATAGCGCAGATTCGGTTTGCATACTCTTTGAAGATTATTTGTTTTCTGGTGACACGGTTTTTGCAGATGGCATTGGCAGAACAGATTTGTATGATAGTGACAACAACCAAATGGCTGAAAGCTTAAGGCTGGTTAGGTCACTTAATTATAAAACATTATATTCTGGGCACTATGAATCACAGACAAAAGAAAACACTGATTGGTTAATTGATAGGAATCTATAAAACTTTTTCATAAATGGACCTTTTATAGCATATTTTTTAATGGGGTTTGTTTATGAAAAAGTTTTTTATTTTGTGCATTTCTTTTATTTTTTTGTGTTTTTCTACAATTTCACTCACTGGTTGCAAAAATAATGAAATTGATAAAATTTCAAAAAATTTGAATTGTTATTCAATTGTTGCAAATCTTGATGATGAGAAAAAAGAAATTGCAGCAACTGAAACTATTGTTTTTTATAATAATACCGAATCCGAAATTGACCACTTATGTTTGCATTTATATCCAAGAGCTTTTCGTGAAAACGCGACGGTGAAACCATATACGGTTTTGACTCAGGCAACATGTTTTCCAAACGGAATAAGTTATGGTGACATCATGATTGTGAAAGTGAAAGTTAATGCTGAGACAAAAGACTTTGAACTTATTGGTGAAGATGAAGATATTTTAAAGATTAATTTTGGGTTTAAATTATCCCCAAAAAAATCAATTGAAATTGTTATTGATTTCAATCTTATTATTCCAAACTCAACACATAGGTTTGGTTACTATGACGGCAACATTAATCTTGGAAATTGGTATCCGATTATTGCAGAGCAGGTTAATGGTGAATGTGACTTGTCGCCATATTATGCAACGGGTGATCCGTTCTTTTCGGCAGTGTCAAATTATAATGTGAAAATATCTTATCCACAAAGCTACGTTTTGTGTTCGACGGGAGATTTTTTGAGTAGCTCTTCAGGTGGAGTGACCACGTCTGAAATTTCTGCAAAGGCTGTTCGTGATTTTGCAATATGTTTGTCATCAGACTCAAATTTGGTTTCAACAAAAACTTCGGGTGGGATTGTTGTTAACTATATGGCTCAAATTGGTGAGCTTGAGTATAACAAGTTCTTAAATATTGCAAAAGAATCGGTTGAGTATTTTAGCAGGACTTTTGGTGAGTATCCATACAAGTCGGTTTCGGTTGTGAAGACTCCGTTTATTTATGGTGGAATGGAATATCCAAACCTGGTGTTCATTTCAGATTCGATTGATGATGAAAGTGAGTTCTTGAAGGTTATTGTGCATGAGATTGCTCACCAGTGGTGGTATGGTATTGTTGGGAATAATGAAATAAAAGAAGCATGGCTTGATGAGTCGCTTTCAGAATATTCGACGGCGTTGTTTTTTAAGGAATATCAGGACTACAAAATTTCATATGATGAAATGGTAGATGATGCACTTTCAAGTTATGTTTTATATGTTGATGTTATAAAAACTTTGCGTGGGGAAGTTAACACTCAAATGAACTTGGCTGTTAATCAATACCAAAATGACTATGAATATTCATATATGGTTTATGTGAAGGGTGTCATTATGTTTGATTCGCTAAAAAATATGGTGGGCGAAAAAAGTCTTGTTGCAGGACTGAAAAAATATTATCAAGACAACAAGTTTGGTATTGCCACTTCTGAAGATTTCTTTAAGGCATTTGAGACGGCGTGTCATCAGGACCTTAGAACGTACTTTAATGGTTTTTTGGACGGTTCAACAATTATTTCATCTATCAATTAATATTTTTTGATTTTTCTTGTTTGTTGTGATAAAATATGGCTTGTTTAGGAGTGACTTATGTACATTGTAAATTTATCATCGGGGAGCAAGGCGAATTCAACATTTGTGCGATATGGCGAAACTAGAATCTTGATTGACGCAGGCGTGAATGAAAAAAAACTTAAAAACTCACTCCTGGAGATTGGAGAAAAACTTGAAGATGTTAATGCTGTGTTCATTACACATGAGCATGTTGACCATATCAGGGCTGTTAAAACCCTAGCAAAAAAATATGATATTGATTTTTATGTTAGACAAGAAGTGAAAGAGTGTGGGGCGATTGATGATGTTTGTTTCAAAGAAGGCAAACTTCACACATTTATTCATGACACCATCAACGTTGGAGATTTGCAGGTGAATCCGTTTGATGTTATGCATGATGCTGTGGCTCCTGTTGGATATACTGTGAATGTTTTTGGAAGCAAGTCAAGGGTTGGGTTTGTTACTGACCTTGGGGTTGTTAGTGAAACGGTAAAAAAGGCTTTGACTGGCGTTAAGATTGTTTTTATTGAATCAAACTATGATGAAAATATGTTGGTTAGTGGAAAATATCCATATTTACTCAAACAGCGTATTGCTGGAAACAAAGGACATCTTTCAAATGCGCAGTCTTTGGACCTTGCTAGGTTCTTGTATGATAATGGGACAAAGTGTTTCGTTTTATCTCATATTTCAGAAAATAACAACACTTATGAACTTGCGTTTTCAAATTATGTTGACTATTTTGAGCAGAATAATATACAATTGAACAAGGACGTTTATGTGCGTGTTTCTTTCCAAGAAAAACGTGGAAATAATTTTAAATTAGAAGAGGATTATAATGGAATTTAATTTTGAAGGACCTAAAGCAGAACCATTGAAAAATAACTTGCAAAAATCAAGATTCGGACTTTATGAAGCAGCTTTGGCAACAATCACTTTTGTGCTACTAAATGTTGCTTCTCAATGGGTTTTGTCATTTTTTGATATGTCAAAAATAGTTGGAACTCTTTGGTATTATCCTGTGCATATTTTTATTGAAGCAATGTTTGCCCTTGCTGCATATATTGTTGCAAAAACACAAAAACTTGATATTGTTGCTGACACTGGATTAAAAAATAAAGTTAGCTGGCCAATGGTGGGTTGGTGTTTTGCAGTTTCGTTTGTGTCACTTTTCTTGTTTGGAAATTTGACAAATGTGTTCCTTGAGTTTATTAGTTTGCTTGGATATGAATCAATCTTGGGCAGTATGGAAGTGAATAATGTTGCTCAATATATTGGAACAGTTATTTCGTCTTGTGTTGTGGCTGCTTTTTGTGAAGAAATATTGTTTAGGGGCGTTATCCTTTCAGGTTTTAGAAAATATGGTTTCAAGATTGCAGTGTTTGTTTCAGCATTTATATTCATGATTATGCATGGAAATGCAGAACAAACTGTTCATCAGTTTATTGTTGGTGTGATCGTTGGTATTGCTTTTTATAAAACAGGAAACCTTTGGATTGGCGTTTTGATTCACTTCTTTAACAATTTGATTCCTGTTACACAAGTGTTTATTTTAAGCACAAGTCAAAGCGCTGCTGAAACAGTTGCCGCAGAGACAGTTCAAATTGGGTTTGGAACAGTTATTATTGATTTGATTATGGCTGTGTTGTTTGCTTGGGCAGGTTACACAATCATTAAGTGGATATTTGGAAAAATCTTTGAAGAGAACAAAAAACTCAATGGCGAATATCAAGAAGTTGGAAATAAAACAGCCGTTGTTATTGATGGAACAGAAACAACTATTGACATGACCATTGATGGTGTTGAAGTTCAACCTACACAAGAAGAATCTTCTTCAGGTGTCGACAGCAAGAAGAATGAACCGATTCCAACTTCAGTTAAACTTATGTTTATTATTGCAGGGGTTTATTTGGTTGGAACTTGGCTTCTTAACACAATTTATGGATTTATCATTTAATGAACTATAAAGAACTTTTGCTGGCAGTGCGTTCATTGCCAAAAGGATATACCTTTAAGGTTATCGGAAAAACTAAATACAAAAGACAAATTATTGCAGTGGAAAGAGTTTTGAATGAATCTTTTTCTACTGCAATTTTTGTTGGTGGCATGCACGCCAGAGAAAACATAACATCAGACCTGATTTATGAAATGATAAGGCAAGATTTATTTGCTGAAATAAAAGACTTTAATTTAAGTTTCGTTCTTCTTGCAAACCCTGATGGTGCAGACCTTGAGCAGTTTGGTGAAAAAGCATTTCCTTGCTTTGCTAGAAAAAAGATATTGAAAATGAATGGTGGGAGTTGTGACTATTCTATGTGGAAGGCAAATGCCAGGGGTGTGGATATAAACAACAACTTTGATGCAAGGTTTGGAACGAATGTTCATTCATCAGTGCCTGCTAGTCACGGGTTTGTTGGACGAAATCCTGAAAGTGAAAAAGAAACATTTGCTTTGACAAAATATACAAAAATCAAAAAACCATTCATTACCATTTCTTATCACACAAAAGGTGAAGAAATTTATTTTAATTTTTTCCAAACAGGAAAACGCTTGGAAAGAGATAAGAAGATTGCAGAAAGTTTTGCTTTTTCAACGGGGTATCAGATAAAAAATGTTGAAGAAGTGAGTTCTGGTGGATATAAAGATTGGTGCGTTGAAAAGTTGAATATTCCATCGCTCACCATTGAAGTTGGCTCTGATGATTTATTGCACCCAATAGGCAAAGAGCATTTAAATGAACTTTTTGAAAAGAATAAATTTGTTGCAAGTGATGTTCAATTTGCTTATAATGTGTTTAATGAATATAAAATTTAACTGGGTGGGTTATGGCATACGATGACAAGTTTATGAAAAAAGCTATTGCTTTGGCAAAGAAAGCGGGAGAAAATGATGAAGTTCCAGTTGGCGCCGTTATTGTGAAAGACGGCGAAGTCTTGTCATATGCGTTTAATAAGAGAGAATCAAAAAAAGACGCCACAGCTCATGCAGAGATTATGGCGATTCAAAAGGCTTGCAAAAAGCTTTCAGATTTCAGACTCATTGATTGTGACATGTATGTGACACTTGAGCCATGTGTTATGTGTACGGGTGCGATTTTGAATGCAAGAATCAAAAATGTTTATTTTGGGGCGTATATTTCAAACGGTTCCATTTCTGCTGAAGAACTATCAAACAGGGCAGAACTTAATCACAAAACAAACTTTGAAGGTGGGTTTAGACAAGAAGAATGTTCTGTGATTGTTTCAAATTACTTTAAAAATAAAAGAAAATAACGATTTTAAAACGTCTGTGCTTGACAAAGCCATTTATAAAATTATAAAATTTTAGTATGGAAATGGTAGAACAATTAGAAAAATTGCTCATCTTGAATGATGAGCCAGAATTCAGCGTGTGTGATGATACAAAAGTGTCAGCTGAATTTTTTATTTTGTGCGAAGAAAACGCAGAGACAGACCTTAGCAAAGATGTGTTTGATTGCAAACTTTGTGGTATGTCTATTTTGAACTGGGTTGTTAGAGCTTGCTTAACACAACCTAAGGTTTTGAGAGTGCAAGTGGGTACTGATGCCCTTGATGCAATCAGACCATACATTAGCAGAGATGTTGATTATTCAGTTGTGTTTTATGCAAACACACCACTTCTTAACAGAACCCATATTAAAGACTTGCTTGGGTTTGTTTATAGAAAGGGTATGAATGCTTGCAAACTTAAAAAAGGCTATGTGTTTAGAAATGAATATATCAAAGATAATGATGAAATTTATTCAATTGACACATATGATTTTTCTTCTAACGACTTCTTTGAAATTAAAACACATGAAAATCTTGCATTTGCAAGAGAGATTTTGAGTGAAAAGATTTTGTCTTATCACAGAAAAAATGGTGTTTATTTTGAAAATGAAAAGAGTCTTTCAATTGATGCTAACACTGAAATTGGCGCAGAAAGTGAAATTTTTAGTAGTGTTACAATTGGAAACGGAACAAAGATTGGAAACAATACCATGATTGGTAAAAACGCCACAATTTATGGTTCAAGCATTGGCAATAATGTTAAACTTGGTGTGCAAACTATTGTTATTAATAGTATTATCAAAGATGGTTCACTTGTTGAAAACGGGGCAGTTGTTATTAACTCTGTTGTTGGTGAAAAGTGTCGTGTTGGTTGGTCTGCAAAACTTGTTGAAACAAGTCTTAAAGACAATTCATGCGTTGAGAGATTGGTGCTTTCAGATAATGCAAGAATTGGCGAAAATACAACTGTTAGAAAATTAACAGAACTTATCGGTGTTAAAGAGAAAGTTGTTATTGGCTCACACTGTGAAATTGGTGCAAAATGCATGGTTGTTGATAGTGTTGTTGGATCAAATAACAATGTTCCACCATTCACTACAATTAAATGCAAGGTGGGAAAATAATGAAACTTATTGTTGGACTTGGAAATATTGGCAATGAATATGCAAAAACAAACCACAATGTCGGTTTTATGATTGTTGATAGACTTGCAGAAGAATGTGGGTTTACATTCAAAAACAGGGGCTGTGAAAGTGACTATGCAGAATATAGAAACCAAACAGACAAGTTTATTGTTGCAAAACCAAGAACTTATATGAATGAAAGTGGAAAGGCTGTCAAGAGCCTTATGAAAAAATTTAATATTGACATTCATGACGTTGTTGTGATTTGTGATGACATTGACCAAGCTCCGGGAAAGGTTAGGTGGAGAAAGTCTGGTTCTGCTGGAACTCACAATGGGCTTAAAAGTGTTATTGCTGAAACTGGCACAACTGATTTTAATAGACTTCGTGTTGGTATTGGCAAACAAGCAGAGCATCAAGACCTTGCAAATTTTGTTTTGTCTAGAATGAAAAATACTGAAGAACAAATGCAGGGTTTAAATAAGGCATTTGATGCAATAATTGATTATGTTAATGGCGAAAATATTGACAGAATCATGACCAAATACAATGGATAATAATTATGAAAAATCATGAATTTTTTGATTTTGAAAACCTTAGTGAAAACTATAGGAAAATGATTGAAGAAATTAGAGCTGGAAATTCCTGCTCTATTTTTGGTATGCAAAATTCAATGAGAACTGCTGTTTGCAAAAGTATTGGTCAGAAGTTTTTATTTTTGGTTGCTGATAATTTGTCTGCAAACAATGCTGTTTCAAACTTTGAACTTATGGGAATGAATGCTGTTTTGTTTCCTATGGTTCAGGATAGTTTTTTATTTAAGAGAGCCCAGTCAAATGAGCTTTATGTTGAAAGAACCATTGCGCTTCATAAAATTTTAAGTAAAAACTTTGATGTGGTTGTGGCTCCGATTAGTGCGCTTTATTCTTTTTTGCCATCAGTCGAAGATTTTAAAACAAACACCTTAAAGCTTTCAGTCAATCAAAACATTACTATTGAAACACTTGAAAGATTGCTTGTTCAGGCAGGCTACAAAAGAGAAGAAATGGTGTCAGAACCAGGACAATTTTCAAAACGTGGCGAAATTGTTGATGTGTTTCCACTAGGTGAAAAAAATCCGTTCAGGATTGATTTTTTTGACACTGTCATTGAAACAATAAAGGTGTTTGACGTTGCTATTCAAAAAGGAACAAAACCTGTTAGTTCAATAAAGATTTGTCCGTTCACAGACTTGTTTTTAAATGATGATGAAATTGACCACTTAAAGCATAATGTTTTAAAGCTTAAAAAACAGGCAATTACTGATGCTGGTGAAGAGTCAATTTTTAATAATGCCATTGACGAAATTGTTTCAAGGCTTGAACTTAAGGATAGGGGATATTCGCTTGATGCGTTGTCTTCATACTTGAGTGATTTTAGGTCATCAATTTTTGATTATTTGGTGGCTAGCAAAGAAAGGTTTTTTGTTGTTATTGATGAGTGTAAACATGTTTACGATTCAATGGAATCATTTTCAAAAGAAACAAATGAAAGAATCAAAAATTTGAGAATGGCTGGAACGCTTATCGCTGGAAACAATGATTGCTATTTTCAAACCAAAGATGTTTTGGCTAACTTTGAAAATAATGTTTGTTTGGCGTTTTTAAAGATAACAAACTCAAATAGATTCTTTAAGTCAAAGGCAGTGTTTAATTATAAAACACAGCCTGTGCATAGATATACACACAACTTGAAAGATTTGGTTATTGATATAAGAAATTATCTGTTTGATAAAAACAGAGTTTTTGTGTTTGCAGAAAACCAAGAACAGGCAGATTCAATTTCAAGACTACTGGCAAGTCACGATATTGAAATTGAGAAAAATAATAGTGCTGTGATTTCTGGTGACAAGTCAGCAATACTTGAAAAAGGGCTTCACTCAGGTTTTGTTTTGCCTGAAGAAAAAGTTGTTGTTTTTGGAACATATGATTTGTTTGCAAAAAAGAGACAAGAAGGCAAACTTGCAGCAAACAAGTCACATGTGTTTTCAGTGCCAAAAGTGGGGGACTATGTTGTTCACCAAGTGCATGGTATTGGTGTTTGTGAAGGTGTGACACAGCTAACAGGCAATCTTGGAACGAAAGATTATGTTGTCATTCGTTATCGTGACAACGACAAACTTTATGTTCCGACAACTCAAATGGATATGCTTGAAAAGTTCACCGGTGCTGATGCTCCAAAAAAACTCAGCAAGATTGGTGGACAAGACTTTGCTTCAGTCAAAGCAAAAGTTAAGGAATCAGTAAAAAAATTGGCATTCAATTTAATTGAACTTTATGCAAAAAGAGAGAGTATTGTTGGCTTTGCATTTTCAGAAGACAATGACTTGCAAAGAGAGTTTGAAAATTCGTTCCCATACACAGAAACCGAAGACCAGTTGGCTTCTATCGAAGAAATTAAGGCTGACATGGAAAAACCAAAGGTTATGGACAGGCTTGTTTGTGGTGATGTTGGTTTTGGAAAAACTGAAGTTGCGCTTCGTGCAATGTTTAAGGCGATTATGGACGGCAAACAGGTTGCATTTATTGCTCCAACAACAATTTTGTCAGAACAACACTACAACACTGCAAGAGCCAGAATGTATAATTTTGGAATCAATATTGAAGTGCTAAATAGATTTAAAACCAAGGCTCAAACTGAAAAAGTTTTGGCTGGAGTTTTGTCGGGTGATGTTGACCTTTTGTGTGGAACCCACAGGATTCTTAGCAGTGATGTAATCTTTAAAAATCTTGGTCTTATTGTGCTTGATGAAGAGCAAAAGTTTGGTGTTGAAGATAAAGAAAAACTCAAGCATAAATATCCAAATGCTGACGTTTTGACATTGTCGGCAACACCGATTCCTAGAACTCTTAATATGTCGCTTACGGGTATTAGGGATATTAGTATTATCTCAACTCCACCAAGCGAAAGACTTGCGATTCAAACATATGTCGCAGAGTATAGTGAATCAATGGTTAAAGACGCAATAAACAGAGAACTTGCAAGAGACGGACAGGTGTTTATTTTGTATAATAGCG
The DNA here is from genome assembly GCA_045596905.1 of Clostridia bacterium. GTDB lineage: Bacteria > Bacillota > Clostridia > Christensenellales > UBA1242 > RGIG1681. The sequence continues at coordinate 85,184 of JAZODG010000007.1, read as the reverse complement.
TTGAAAAAATCTATACATATGCTGAAAAGATAAGACGTCTTGTTCCTGACGCAAAAATCTTGGTTGCTCATGGTCAAATGGGTGCAAAAGATATGGAGAAGGTTATTTATGATTTTTATCATAGACAGGGCGATATTTTGATTTGTACAACAATAATTGAAAATGGTGTTGATATTGAAAACGCCAACACCTTGATTGTTTATGACGCAGACAAACTTGGACTTTCGCAGCTTTATCAGATTAGGGGAAGAGTTGGCAGGGGCTCAAGACTTGCATATGCATATTTCACTTATGAAGGTGGCAAGGTTTTGGGTGATGAAGCCTATAAAAGGCTTGATGCCATGAGCGAATTTTGTGAGTTTGGTAGTGGATTTAAACTTGCTATGCGTGACCTTGAGATTCGTGGTGGTGGCAACGTGCTTGGTGCAGAGCAGAGTGGACATTTGCAAAAAGTTGGTTTTGATATGTATTCAAAGCTGTTATCTGAAGCCGTGAAAGAACTTCGTGGTGAAACCGTTGAAAAACTCAATGATGTTCTTGTTAAAATTGCTATTGATGCGTATATTCCTGAAGAGTATATTGCAACCAGTGAAGAAAGAATGATTGCATATAAGAGAATTTCTGCGCTTTCAAGTTTAGAAGAAAGTGAAAAACTCAAAATTGAGTTGGCTTCAGCTTATGGACAAGTTCCAAATGCTGTTTTGAGCTTGATTGAAATTGCTCTTGTTAGAAAAATGGCACAAAAGCTTGGAGCAGTAGAAATCTCATCACTAGGTGCAGAAGTTAGTATTATTTTTGATGAAAAGGAAAAAATTACTGAAAGTGAGATTATTGGCGAAGCTGTTTATAAGTTTAGAATGAACTGCAAGATAGATATGTCTTCAAGACCAATGATTACGTTTGCAAGTGAAAGACTTTGCAGAGAAAACTTTGAACAAATGAAAAAATTTTTATTGCTTACCTTGAAAATTAGGGCAAAATTTGAAGAAAATATGAAAAAGTGAGAACTTTAAACAAAGTTTATTTCATAAAAGGGTTGATTTTTTCGTATAAAGTTATTATAATTTGCTAGTGAAATGATATTTATGCTCGGAGGATTATATTTTGAAAAAGAAAATTTTTAGTTTGCTTATGGGTATTTGCTTGATTTTTACAGGCTTGTTTAGTTTTTCAGGCTGCTCACTTGTAAAAGAAGACCAAAGCAAAGTTAATGCAAAAGTTGTAATGAAGGTTGGTAATACTGAACTTACAGAAGCTGACGTTATTAATGCGTTCTACACATACTATAACAACAACAGCTCATATTTCTCATATTACACCAACGATGTTATTGAAGAATCGTTCTATACTTGGCTTACAGTTAAGACCTTGGTTGAAGATATGTCAGTTGACGTTTTGTATAACGCAACAACAAACCCAACAGGTTATATCTACTACACAAGTGATGACGCTGAAGATGTCTGGAAAGCGCTTGAAAGCTATTTCTATAGTCAAGTTAGCACATATGAAAAATCTATCTATACACAACAAGGCTATACAGATGAAAACATGCCACTCTGGCTTCAAGCTGAAGAAGATGAAACAGGGGATACAAAATTTGAAGCATATAAGTCACCTGTAAGTGAAATTGTTTTAGAAGATAGAAAATCAAAAGTTGTTGATAAGCTTACAGCTGACCAAGTTTATTCAAAGATTGCAGCACTTAAAGAAAGACTCTTTAAGTATGTTGTTGAAACAGATGAAGACGGCAACGAAACACTTGGAAATGTTTCAGACATTGAAAAAGATTATATTCCAGGTGCAAGAAGCCAAGCATACACAAACTTTATGCAAACACTCATCTTGAATGCAAAAGCAAACAACAAATCAACTGACGAAACTGCAGTTATCAAAGACGAAGTTTTGCGTATTTATGAAGCTTATTATGAATCACAAATCAGTGTAATCTTCCAAAACTACTTTACTCAAGAATATTTGCTTAACTACAAGGGTCTTGGTGACGCTGTGTCACTTAGCGACACTGCAGTTGTTAAGTCATTCTTGAATCAATACAACACAGAAAAACAAACATATCAAGTTGAAGATGCATATGTTTCAAAAATCACCGATACAGAAGAAGGTGCAAGCTTGCTTTTATATCACTATGGTGGTTCAACATATTACTTCACAGTTCAACACATTTTGATTAAGTTCTCTGAGAAAATTGATGAAGAAGTGAAGAAGCTTTATGGTTATTCTGCTTCTGGTGATTATGACTCTGTTATTGGTGATGCATACATAGCAGCTAGAAATACCCTTGCTTCAGAATATAATCTTGCAATGCTTACACCAGTAAACACAAAAGCTGAAAAAGATTCAATTGTTTCATTTGGAAACTATTATTATTACGACGAAGAACAAAAAGACGTTTATGACACAACAAAGAAAGTTTATCATGGATATGTTCAACTTTCAGACTATTCATATAACGACTCAACAGGCGAAATCACACACAACTATTTCTCTGACGGGGGAACAGGTTTGCTTAAAGATAAATACAACGAAGATGAAGTTGTGTTGATGGCTACAAAAGAAGATATAATTAAGGCATACGAAGAAAACTATGCTATTTGGGAAGAACTTGCTTATGAAGTGTTTGACGGTACAAAAACTGTTGAAGCTGCAACTGAAGCAAATCCTGAACTTGATTATGTTTTTGAAACAGCAAAAAATATGAGAGAAAACAACCAAACATTTAGAGAACTTCAAGACAAGCTCACATCTTATTTATTCCTTGAACTTGAATGGATCTATTCAACAGATGCTCTTGGCAACGAACTTTCAAACAAACTTGGTTATGTTATTTCAAGTCACCCAGATGACAATGGTTCATGGGTTGCAGATTTTGCTATTGGAGCAAGAGAACTTGTTGAGGCTGACCCAGACAAAGATGCAATTTATAGTACAGGTGAAGTTAGTAATTTCACAAAGACAGTTGTTTCTGACTATGGTTATCATATTATGAAGGTTGAAAATGTTTATAAAACATCTTCAATCATTAACTTAGATGGCATTTCAGCTAACTATGACTTATCTGAAAACTCAGATTATGTTAAGGCTGTTGCTTCACTTTTGAAGAAAAACTATGTTTCAACAACTTCAAACCAAACATTATTTGAATATTTCTATGATGCTCTTTACAAAACTTTAGTTGGTGATTCAGAAACTTCTGGAACATATTTCTTGGCTAAAGAATATGAATGGCTTCATAAACTCAATGAAGATGGTAAAGTTGAAATTATCGATAGAATCGATTATGATACATTGCTTGAATCTTTAACATAAAAACGAAAAGAAAAGGCTAAAATTTAGCTTTTTCTTTTTATTTTGTTGTCAAAAAAATGTTTAAAGTTTATAATAGCACTATGTCAAAGAAAGAAAATTTGGAAATTAAGCAAAATGAAACAAAAAAAGACGCCATTAACGACGCCGTTGTTTCTGATGAAAAAAATATTCCTTCTTTGAAAAGTGATAGTTTGCAAAACAGTGTTGAAGTCAATGAACAAATTGCACAAGAAAAGCTTGAAGAAGCTATCTCAGCTCAAAAACCACAAAAGAAAAAGAAAAGCGCAATCATAAATTCGATTCTTCTTTTGATTAACATCATTTTCATGGTGATAATTGTTAGGGGGCTTATTTCTAGTATTGGTGACCAAAACTTTTTCGATTATGCAAAGAGTCAAGGCAATAGATTGTGGTGGCTTCTTGGTGGTGTTGGTTGTTATATTGTATATATTTTGGCTCAAACACTTATGTTTCATGCTCTCATCAAAAAGACAACAGGTGAGTCAAGGTGGAAACTTTCATATGATGTTGGTTTGACTGGAAAGTATTACGATAACGTCACACCTTTTGCTGTTGGTGGTCAGCCAATGCAAATTGTTACTTTATCAAAAAACGGCATTTCACCAGCAGTTTCAACAAGTTTGCCACTTATTAAAATGATTATTAATAGCATGGTGAGCACACTTTTGGCTCTTGGTTTCTTCATTTTTGGTTTGCCAAGAATTCCGATGGTTGGTGGCCTTTATGATTTCTTGTTTGTCATACTTGAAATCTTGGGTGTTATTGGTCTTATAATCACACTTTTGGGTGTGCTATTTATGATTTTAATCTCTGCAGGTGGGCTCTTTACACGTTCGCTTGTTATGGGACTTGTTAAAATCGGATATAAACTTAAAATTGTAAAAAATTATAGAGCGTCACTCAAGAAGTGGCTTTCTCAGGTGAGTGAATATCGTTCTTCAATGGCATATCTTGCAAAAAATAAGGTTTTGCTTTTGAAAATGATTATTTATAGCGTGATAGAAACATTGTCATATGCATGTATTTCATTCTTTGTTGTTATGGCATTTGCCGATACAATTGAAGTGAGTATACCAATGCTTCTTTTGACTTGTGTAGTGAAGTATTATATATGTGCTATGGCTGGTTCATACATACCACTTCCAGGTGCTACCGGTTTAATGGAAATTGCGTTTATTTCGCTTTATAGCATGTATGTTGGTGACGCTATTGTTTGGGCACTTCTTGCTTGGAGAATTATATCTTATTATTTGATTTTGGTTCATGGATTTGTTCATGAAGTTAGCTCAATCATTAAAGGAATGTCAAAAGCTAAAAAAGAGAAAAAAGAAGGAGAAATTTAAAGTTTCTCTTTTTTTGTATAAATTTTATTTTATGTGACGATTATTTTAGTAACTAAGGGGGATTTATGAGAACTTTTTTACTAAAAGCGAAGCATTTTTTTAAAAGGAATATTTATCCAATAACCGTGAGTGTTTGTACTGTTTTGGTGCTTGGCATCATTACAATTTCAGCATTCACGTCAATCAAGAGCAGTGAAGGGGACACTGTGGTGGTTGAGACTTCAAAAGACACACAAAAAGAATATCCAGACGATTCAAAAGACGCTGACAATATTAAGCAAGAAGGTGAAAAGGAAGAGACCAAACCCACAGTTTCTGCCGAACCTATTATTTTTGGTTTGCCGTTTGAAAAAGCAGCCGTATCAAAAGAGTATACAGATTCGTCGCTTTTGTATGACGCAACAACAAAACTTTGGTGCACGCATCAAGGTATAGATTTTGCTTGCGAAGACGGCAAAAAAGTGTTTGCTGTTTATGGTGGAAAGATTGAAAAAATCGAAAACTCAATGATGAATGGAACGGTTATTTATTTGAGAATAAGCGATGATTTGGTTGTTGTTTATAAGGGGCTTTCTGCAAATGTTTTAGTCAAAGAAGGTGACACGGTGACTAAAGGAATGGCTCTTGGAACGGTTACTAGTTTCTTGGCTGAAAAGGCAGATGGTGTGCATTTGCATTTAGAACTTGTGAAGGCTGGAAAATTAATAGATCAAACAGAACATTTTTCATTTAACAAATAAAAGGTTCATACCTTTTATTTTTATTTGCTTTTTGTTTTATTTATTAATATAATAATAATGTATAATTATATAAGTGTGAGGACTTATTATGAGTAATAAAACAAAAATTGTTTGTACCATTGGACCTGCTTGTGCTGATGAAGAAACCATAAGAGAAATGATGTTAGCCGGTATGGATGTGGCAAGATTTAACATGAGTCACGGCACTCATGAAAGACACAGAAAGCTTATGGATATGGTGAAAAAGGTTAGGTTTGAACTTGGTTTGCCTATTGCAATTATGCTTGATACAAAGGGTCCAGAAGTTAGAATCAGACAGTTTAAAAATGGTTCAGTTTTCCTTAAAGAAGGTGCAACCTTTGCAATCACAACTGAAAACGTTTTGGGTGATGAAAGCATTGTTTCAGTAACTTATGAAAAGTTGCCTGAAATTGTTAGAAAGGGAACAAGAATCTTGCTTAACGATGGTTTGATTGAACTTTCAGTTAACAGAAAAACTGACAAGGTGATTTATACAACCGTTGTTGTTGGTGGTGAACTTTCAAATAATAAGTCTATCAATCTTCCTAGCGTTGAACTCAATATGGAATATTTGAGTGAAAATGATAAAAAAGACATTGCCTTTGGTGTTCAAGAAGAAGTTGATGTTTATTCAATTTCATTTGTTAACCACGCTCAAGACGTTATTGATGTTAGAAACTATCTTGAATCTTTGGGTGAAGAAGATGCATGTATTATTTCAAAGATTGAATCTGATAAAGGTGTTGAAAACCTTGCTGAGATAATGGACGTGTCTGACGGCGTAATGGTTGCACGTGGTGACCTTGGCGTTGAAATCGATTTTGAAAAGATTCCACATGTTCAAAAGGTTATGCTTGAGATGGCGAAAGAGAAGGGCAAGTGTTCAATCACTGCAACTCAAATGCTTGAATCTATGATTTCAAACACAAGACCAACCAGAGCTGAAATCTCTGACGTTGCAAATGCTATTTATGACGGAACTTCTGCAATCATGCTTTCTGGTGAAACCAGTGCAGGAAAATATCCTGTTTTGGCTGTTAAAACCATGCAAAAAATTGCTAAAGAAACTGAAAATACAATTGATTATGCAAGCCAAATTTTAAAGAATCCACACGCTGACAGTGTGACTTGTGGTATTGGTTATGCATCTTGTGCTCTTGCAAATTCACTTAATGCAAAAGCTATACTTGTTACATCAAACTCTGGCAAGTCTGTTGAAGATATTAGTAGATTCAGACCTGCATGTGAAATTGTTGCGCTCACACCAAACTTTAACATTTATAACAGAATGGCAATGTTCTGGGGTGCTACACCACTTCTTGATAAAATGCACTATAACACAGACTTATTGCTCAAATCTTCAAGACAAAGAGCTTTTAAGGCTGGAATAGTTAAAGACGGTGACGTTGTTATTCAAACTGCAGGTATTTTGACAGGCGTTTCTGGGTCAAACATGCTTGTTGTTTCTGAAATCAAGAAAGAGGAGGCAGAAAGTGAAGAGTAAGTTTAAAAAGTTATTTTTATGTTTATTTATGGTAGTGCTTTTGCCATTATCTTTCGTTTTGACTGGTTGTGGTGCTACCCCTCAAAACGAAGTCGTTGGTGTTGCCTTCGACTCAATGATTTATGATGAAGAAACAGGTTATGCTGTTTTTGAAGTTGACCCAAACATTACAACTCCATTGACTTATAAGGTGTTTCCTTCAACCTGCTCAGGCTATAAAATTTATTTTGACCCTGTAAACAAAGGAACTGACCAAAACTCTGCTAGATATAAGTTTGAAGATGGTCAAATCACTGTTACTTCTAACAAATTTGAAGAAGTTACATATAAAGTGAGAATAGGTGAGTTTGAAGACACCTGCATCATTAGATTAAAAGAATATCCTGTTGATATTAGACCAGAACACGCAACTATGGTTGTTGGTGCTTATGAAACAGTTTCCATTAATATTTTGGGAACATTCGTGAATGCAAATGGTGTTTCTTCAACCAGACCAGTTACAGAATATGACTTCAATTTCCTTGTTGAGCCAGAAGATGAAACAATCATTGGTGTTTATAATCCAAATAGATTGAAATTTAGCTCAATTAGAGGCAATTCTGCCCATACTAAAGTTAATGTTTATCTTTTGAACTCAAACGGTGAGCAAACCGGCTTAAAGTGTCAAATTGACGTTACAATAACACAAAATGCAGGTGATGCATTCTTGCTGTTAGAAAAAGGCTATGGAAAGTTTATTAGAAACGATCAAACCGTTGAAATAGACTATAATGAGCTTGAAACAGTTGGTTCATATAAAGCTGTCAAATTTGATATGTTCATTTTGACAGAAAACAGTATTTGGATTGAACAAGACGGGGATATTCAAATTCAACTCTCAAACAAAAATCTTGCAAAAACAAGTGACGATGGCACATATATTTTGCTTTCAGACACTATTGCAAATGGATATGAGCTTGAAGTGAATATTTGCACAAACTTAACCAAAAAAGACGGTTCACTCTTCATTGTTAATTTAACACTTAAAATTGTTAGATAAATGAGAAGTTAAAACACCCACTTTGTGGGTGTTTTTTTAATGAAATTTTCACAAACCTATTGAAATTGGCATACAATTATGTTATGATATATATGTGAGTTATAAAAAGATAAATTATTTTTGTACTCAAATGCTGAAATAATCACACTTTACGTTTTTTAAAGCAAGAAATTTTTGTATGACTATTGACATTTTGGCTATAAGAGAGTATAATATTAAAAAGACAAGGGAGGTCTGTGAAAAATGAAAAGAAAAAATTTAATTTTATCTTTAATTTGTAGCATTTTAGTGGCTGTGACAATGATTAGTTTTACAGTTTATTCATTGGTTGCACCTACATCAAAAAATAATCAAAATATTGGTGGTACTGGTTCAAATGTGTCGATCGGTGGAGAAAACGTTGTTGACCCAGGTGACGAAATCGTTATTGACGAAAACATCAATGAATTAAGAGATGGTTCAGAAGAGTTGCCATACGTTCTTTATAACGCTGAAAACTTCGTTAGCATGCTTTCAGAATATGGTTCAAAAACTCAAGAAAAGAAAACTTTTGTTAAAGAACCTGTTATGGTTGATGATGGCAATGGCGCTTTGGTTCCAAAGTATGATGAAAATGGTGAACAAGTTTATCAAAACAAAGTTGATGAAGAAGGAAATCTTGTATTCGAATTTGTTTTAGATGAAGATGGAAACAAAATTTATGTTCCATATTATTTCGAACTTGGTAAAAACATTGATTTTGCTGGTGTAAATTACATTCCTCTTTTCAATGATGGTACAGCATTTTCTGGTGTTATCAACGGAAATGGCTTCAAACTTAAAAATATCGCTGTTAATGTAAACGCTGACAACTTTAAATCAGAATTTACATATAAGAACGCAAAACAAAACTTGGTTTCACATGTTGCTTTGTTTGGTGACATGAATGGGGCAGTTGTTAAAGATTTAACAATCGAAGCTATGCAAGTTAATGTTGACAAAGCTGTTTGTGAAAACATTGAAAATGGTGTTTATTCTGATGGTTCTTCATTCTTGACAGAAGTTGCAGTTGGTTCAATTGCTGGTGTTGCAGTTGATACAAAAGTTGAAAACGTAACAGTTGATTCAACTATCAATGCATTTGCATATGCTTTGTATACATTCAATGCAAACAATGAACTTGTTCCAATTGGTTATAACGCAATCGGTGGATTGTTTGCTGCTGCTCAAAATGTTGAAGTTGAAAAATCAACAGTTGATGTTGAAATTTTGACAAACGCTGGTTACAGATATTATGTTGCTGGTGTTGCTGCTTATGCAACAGAAGTTGATGTTAAAGATTCACGTATTGAAACAACAATTCAAGACAACATTTCAAAAGAAGTTGCTGCTAAACAACAAAGATTAACAGTTGCTGGTATGTTCGTTGTTGCTGAAACAATCAATGTTGAAAACACAAACATTGAATTTAGTGTTAAAGAAGTTGCTGCTTCTGCAGAAAAGAGAGCAGAATACTATACAGCTCTTGGAACAACAGCTCACAACAATAGCTTAGGAAAAGCTGCTGGTATTGCTGTGTTCTTAACAGCTGACAGCGACGCAAACAAATCAACATTCAAAAATGTTTCAATCGTTGCAGATGTTGATTATGACTGTGTATATGCTGGTGTTATTGTTGACGTATTAAACACAAAAGACAAAACAAACAAAGAACTTGTTAAATTTGAAAATGTTATTGTTGATTCAAATGTTAATGTTTTGATTGCTTACGGTTATGGTAGACAAATCATTGGTGCAACTGTTGCATTCGATGAAACTCAAACTGGTGCAAACATTACACTTACAGGTAAAACAAACCTTTCAAAATATAAGGTTACATCAACAGTTTATCAAAACTATTCAGCTACACTCTTCACATATCATAGAAGCAGAGAAAACTGCATCGCATTCAGCAATAAAGCTTTGAACTTCAAAATCTCTTCAACAATTTATGCTGGACTTGGTATGAATGATTTGGACGGCGTTAGATTTAACTGGTTCGGTTCAGTTGAATACTAATACAAATTAAAAAGTAAAAAGGGAAGTGAACACTCACTTCTCTTTTTTGTTTTTCAGTTCCTTATTTTGTTTGACACACCATGAATAAATATTATATATTTATTATGTATTATAATATAGGGAAGGATTTATGAAAAATACTTTCAAATTATTGTTATTGTTTATGGGTGGCTTGACAGCCTTGATCGTCATTGCAATGAGTGGTTTTATTATCATTAACAAGAATAAAACCTACTATATTTATGACGTTCGTTTTGTTCAGCCGGTTGAAGACCTTAAAGGTTATATTTATACTGAGCCTGATATTAAGGGCGAATCAATGGAAGTTGATGATTTAGTTACAATAAAAAGCACAACAGTTTACATGAACAGTGAAGCAAACAACTTGTTTCCAATAGCTGTTTATGCAGCAACATCAACAAATACAACAGATGTTAGCATCAAGTCTTCAGACCCAACCGTTGCAAAGGTTGTTTTGCTTGATGGCAAATGTTATGTTAAGTATTTAAAAGAAGGGCTTGTTACCATTACAACCGGGGTTGGTGGGGTGGAAGACAGCTTTGTTTTAAAAATAATTGATAGCGTTCCAAGTGAGTTTCAAGTTTTTGATAACGCATATTATGGTGAAGAATATGTTAACTTGTTTCCAAACTCAATTGTTGGATATGCTGACGGTTTAGATTATAGATATTCTTATACTCTTCAAGATGCAGCAGGCTCAGATGATATTGAAAAGATTGATGGCGACTTGATACGTATTGATGAATCAAACCTTGATACAGATGTGTTCTCAAGTGTTAAAATCGATTCACTTAATCGTGAGCTTATTGTTAACTGCAAAGTTCCTGAAGATGCCTTGACAGAAAACATTAACTCAACCATTGTTTTGCAATCTTTTGTGTACGGCAAAGATGGAAAAATTATTATTCAAGACAGTTATATCGTATCTGTGTTTGTGTTCCTAGAAATTCCTGAGTTTTTGCAGGTTGAAGTTTCAGGCTCACCAGACTTTGATGAAGGATATGTTTTCACAAGTTCATCAAAGATTGATATTTCGTCTTATACAAACGAACAAATCCTTGCAAATCCATCACTTTTAGATGAATATTTGTCAGCTGAAAAGGCTGAAAATTATTTGGCTGCACGTGGTGAACAGGCAACATATAACGTTAACTTTACAAACAAGGTTAGCAAACTCTATGTAAGATTTAGAACAGTTTACACCAACGGCAAAGTTGAATATTTGGTTAATGGTGAAAATGCAGACTTTGTTATGAGTGACGAAAGCTTCTGCTCACTTGCTCCAATGGATAATTATTATATTATGAATTTGTCAACCAGCAATTATTTTGTTGATTCAGGCAGTGGATATAATGATTATGTTGTGAAAGTTTCACTTAAAAACTATTCATTTGAGTTTGACTTTGCTTTCAAGTATTTTGAACTTAATGATGCAAATGTTGAACAATTTTATAGCTATGACGCTGAATCAAAAATCTATACATACAAGTATTGGGATTTGAGAACAAAATATGCAAATGAAGTTTGTGATACAGACGGAAATGTTGTGGGATTTGGTGCGTAATGGTTCCTGATAAGTTTATTGAGTATTATTACGGAAAATATAAGGTTGTTGATTTGCATGAAATGACCAAAGAAGATGCAAAGATACAGCTGTTATATGAAATGAATGCGTATGATGCAGACATTAAATGCTTGGTTGTGGTGCATGGTTATCATGGTGGAACAACAATAAAAAACCTTGTTAGAAAAGAATTTCAGCATGAAAATGTTATTGAAAAAATTAATCTTGATGCTGGAAGAACAATTTATAAATTAAAAAATTAAAGGAATTTTTCCAAAAGTATAGAAATATAATTATTTATATGATAGAATAATCATATAAAATATATAAGGTGGTTTACTTATGGACGTTTCAAGAAGAACTTTATTAATTACATTTATTATTAATATTTTGCTCATTGCTATTTCTGTTGCTTGCGTGTTCGTGTCAAAGTATAACACAACTGTTTTGTGGCTTTCAGTTGCTACTGTTGTGCTTGTTTTGATTTCTTCATTCATCATCTGGAAATATGCAAGAGATATGAGAAGATAATAATGATTTAAAAGGAGTGAATTTCACTCCTTTTTGTGTGTTTAATTTTTTGAATAGTTGTCCAATATTATCTATGGGTGACTTATGAATAAAAAATCTGTATCTGCAACTATTCTTATATTATATTTAGCGTTGATATTTTCAGTTATTGGTGCCAGTTTTTCAACCTTTGTTTATAGCAAAACAAAAGTGCTTGTGACAGCTGTGAATGTGATTGCGTCAGACGGGGTCGGAGTTTTTTATGATGAAAAACTTACACAAAATGCTGACAAACTGAAGCTGTCAAGCATGGAGCTTGGATTGAAGCCTGCAACTGGCGACGTTGATTCTGAAACTCAGATTCCGTCAACAATAACCGACCAGGGGACAAGTGAGGGTTATTATGCAACTGTGTTTGTGAAATCACAGGTTAATTTTAGGGTGGTTATTAAGAATATTGTGATAGATTCTTCTCATGATGCAAATATAATTTTGGACGAAAGAAAGAATATTTTTGTATCCATTAAAGATGTGAAAGATTCAACAAAGTCCCTTGAAGAAAATGAAGTTGAACTTTCAAGGTTTTTGGACTCTTCAAAAACCGAAAAGATTACATTTTTAATTTGGCTGGGTGCTTTTGCAAGCGACGAACTTGAAGGGGCAAAGATTAGTTTTGACATTGAATTTAGTGCAATTTAGTATTATATTTTGCAAGTATCACATACTAAAAACATGAACAATAAATTTGTTAAGGGTGCGATTATTTTGATTGTGTTTAACCTTATTGGGAAGGTTATTGGCGCAGTGTACAGAATCCCCCTTGCAAACTTGCTTGGACTTCAGGGAATGGGGGAATATCAGTTGATATTTCCTTTTTATTCTTTCTTATTGTCGGTGTCAACTTCTGGCATTCCCGTTGCCATGTCAAAACTTGTTTCTGAATATAATTCGCAGGGCAGATTTAAAGATTCTCATCGGCTTTTAAGGTCTGCTTTATTATATTTGATTGTTATATCCGGCATCTGTTTAGCCTTGGTGGTTGTTTTGGCAAAATATATTGCCAGATTGCAGGGAAATTTTAATATTTATATTTGCTATTATGGCATTGCTCCTGCAATTGTGTTTGTTGGAGTGCTTTCGGTTTTAAGGGGCTATTTTCAGGGTAATCTCAATATGATTCCAACTGCCATTTCTGGAGTGATTGAGCAGGTTGGAAAATTGGTTTTTGGACTTTATTTTGCAAAAAAATTATTGCCATTTGGTGTAAGTTTTGGTGTGCTTGGTGCAGTTGTTGGAATATCTGCAAGTGAACTCATTGCTATGCTTGTGTTGTTTGTTTATTATTTGTTGTCAAGAAAGAAACACAAAGGGAATCAAACAGCACAATATGGATATAGATATTTATCAAAACAGCTTTTATCAGTTGCTTTGCCCATAACTTTTGGTGGCTTAGCATATCCTATTGTTTCAATTATTGATAGTGTTCTTGTTGTGAATTTGCTTATGAAAATTGGACTATCAAGTGCGAATGCGACGTCTTTGTTTGGTTTGCAATTTGGTGTGGTTGACCCGATTATTAATATTCCAATTATTATTGCCGTTGCAATCTCTGCTTCAGTGTTGCCAAACATAAGTGCTGCAAGCGTGAGGAAAAATGAAATGGAAGTTAAACACCTAATAGAAAAGTCTTTTCAAATAACCTTGTGTGTGACTCTTGCGTGCGCTGTTTGTTTTGTTGTTTTTGGAAAACAAATTTTAAGTTTTTTGTATTATAAAACGCTTTCATTTGAAGAGTTAAAAGTGGCGACAATTTTGTTGTTTTTGGGTTGTATTAACTTGATATTTTTGTCGCTTGTTCAAATTTCTGCAGGGGCGTTGCAAGGGCTTGGTGGTCAAAAAAACACAGCAAAATCTATCGTTGTTGGTGCAGTGATTAAGATTGTGTTAACTGTTGTTTTGGTGGGGTATCCGAAGATTAATATTTATGGTGTTATGCTTTCTGGTGGGGTGTCATATTTCACTGTATTTTCAATGAACTATACTGAAATAAAAAAGAGAACCACAGCCCGTATTTCAAACGTTTATTTGGGAGTTGCTGTGCAGGAATGTTTAGTGTGTTTGGTGGCGTTTGCTAGCAATATAATAGTTGGCATATTTGCTAATGAAACGGTGGCGTTGTTTGTTGGTGGAATGGTTGCAGTTTTGTGCTTTGTTTTGAGCTATTATTTATTGTTTGTTGTGAAAGAAAAAACCAAATTGCATTCAACTTGATTAATTGAGAAAAGTTTGCTAAAATAAGTGCATGAGTATTTTTATTAAAAATGTTGAGTTGAAATCAAATTTAATATTGGCGCCAATGGCAGGATATACTGATGTGGCTTTTAGACATATGTGTCTAGAATATGGTGCAGGTTTGGTTTGCACTGAAATGATTAGCAGCAAGGCTTTGCATTATAAAAACAAGAAGACAGAAGAGTTGCTTGCATCTTTTGATTCAGACAGGCCAACGGCAGTTCAGTTGTTTGGACATGAGCCAGATATTATGGCTGAAGCTGTAAAAAATCCACTACTTGATAAGTTTGATGTTATTGATATTAACATGGGGTGTCCAGCAAGGAAAATTATATCAAATTTTGATGGGTCGGCACTTCTTAACAATATCGACCTTGCAAGAGAGATTATTGAAGCGTGTGTGCAGGCGACAGATAAGCCGATTACTGTGAAGTTTAGAATCGGTTATTATGAAGACAAGATTATCGCTGTTGAGTTTGCTAAAATGTGTGAAAGTGCAGGTGCTGCAGCAATCACTGTTCACGGAAGAACCACAAGTCAAGGCTATGCAGGAAAAGTCGATTATGACGTGATAAAACAAGTTAAAGAAGCCGTTAATATTCCAGTGTTTGCAAATGGTGATTGCAAAACCAAAGAAGACTATGACAATATTATGAAAATTACTGGTGCTGATGGTATTGCTATTGGCAGGGGAGCAGTTGGAAAACCAGAAGTATTTTCTGAAATGTTAGGTATAGATTTTACTGTTGAAAAGCTAAATCAAATTAGATATCACTATGAAACACTTATGCAGTTTTATCCTGAAAAATATGTTGTGAAATATATGCGTTCGCACCTTGCAGGGTATTTGTCTGGAAAGTATAAAAACACCAGTGCACTTGTTTCTGTTCTAAAAATGGAAAATTATGGCGAAATTATTGAATTTTTAACAAAAATAATCGTGTAATTTGTGTAAATATGGGCTGTTATGATTGACAGTCCATATTTATTTTATATATAATATTTATGTGTTATATTAGGCACATAGAATTTTATAGAGGTGTAAGTTTTATGAAAAAGAAAACTTTTAAAGATATTGATGTTTCGGGCAAGAGAGTTTTTGTCCGTGTAGATTTTAACGTTCCACAAGATGATACAACAGGAAAGATTACTGATGACACTAGAATCAGAGCTGCTTTGCCAACAATCAACTATTTGGTTAAGCAAAACGCTAGAGTTATTCTCTGTTCTCACCTTGGTCGTCCAAAGGGTGTAGTTAATGAAAAATATTCACTTGCTCCAGTAGCTGAAAGATTGTCTGAACTTATCAATCTTCCAGTTGCAATGGCTGAAGACGTTATTGGACCAAGCGCAAAAGAACTCACAAAAAATATGAAAGATGGCGAAATTGTTTTGCTTGAAAACGTTCGTTTCCATTCTGAAGAAGAAAAGAACGAAGATGTTTTTGCAAAAGAACTTGCAAGCTTGGCTGATATTTTTGTTAACGATGCATTTGGAACAGCTCACAGAGCACATGCTTCAACTGCAGGTATTGCAAGATACTTGCCAGCAGTTGCAGGATTTTTGATGGATAGTGAAATCAGTGCGCTTTCAAACGCTGTTGAAAATGCTGAAAAACCACTTGTTGTTATTCTTGGTGGTGCAAAAGTTTCAGATAAAATCAATGTTATCTCAAAACTTATGACAAAAGCCAACACAATCTTGATTGGTGGGGCAATGGCAAACACATTCCTTGCTGCAAAAGGACACAACGTTGGTTTCTCTAAATATGAAGCTGATAGAATTGATGTTGCAAAAGAACTCATGGAACAAGCTGAAAAACTTAATGTTAACTTGATTTTGCCAGTAGACGTTTTGTGTGGAAGCGAATTTGCTCCAGATGCTAAGCGTAAATGTTTTGCAGCTGACAAGATTCTTGATGGATATCAAGCAATGGATATCGGCAAGAAAACAAGAAAACTCTATGCAAATGAAATTGCAAACGCAAAAACAATCATTTGGAATGGACCTATGGGTGTGTTTGAATTTAAAAAGTTCAGCAAAGGTACACTTTCAATTGCAAAAGCTGTTGCAAAATCAGGAGCTGTTTCAGTTGTTGGTGGTGGTGACTCTGCTGCTGCACTTCAACAACTTGGTTATGCAAACAAAGTTTCACACCTTTCAACAGGTGGTGGTGCTACTCTTGAATTCTTGGAAGGAAAGGATCTTCCAGGTGTAGCAATGCTTGAAGATAAAGACACAAAGAAAACTTCTTCAATGGACTTTAGTGCAATTGATTTGAGAACAATCAATAAAGCAAAAACAACAAAAAAGGCTGATTCTGCTAAAAAAGAAGAAGCAAAATCAAAGCCAGTTGTTAAATCTAGAGCAAAAACAAAGAAATAGGTGATTTATGGATAAAATTATTGCTGCGAATTGGAAAATGAACAATAGCTTTTCAGATATTAAGCCATTTGTTAAGTATGTGAAGAAAAATCAAAAGAATAAAAACAACCTTGTTGTTTGCGTTCCTTCAGTTATGCTTAATGAATTTGCAAAACAAGCAAAAGGTATTGTTGAAACAGGTGCTCAAAACTGTTATTTTGAAGAAAAAGGCGCTTATACAGGCGAAATTTCTGCAAGTATGGTAAAAAGCACTGGTGCAAACTATGTTCTTGTTGGACATAGCGAAAGAAGACAACTTTTTGGTGAAACAAATGAAATGCTCAACAAAAAGCTTGTTGCTGCACTCAAAAATGGTTTGAAAGTTATCTTTTGTATTGGCGAAGTTTTGGAAGAAAAGACAAAATATAAGTCAGTATTAAAAAAGCAAATCGTTGAAGGTTTTGCAGGTATTTCAGACTTTGCAAATATCATTGTTGCTTATGAACCTGTTTGGGCTATTGGTACAGGCAAGGTTGCTACAACTGCTGATATTAAAAAGGTTCACGCTTTTGTTAAAGAAACCTTCAAAGAAAACTTTTCAGTTGATATGCCTGTTTTGTATGGTGGAAGTGTTAAACCACAAAACAGCAAAGAAATCTTGGCTTTAGATGAAGTTGACGGCGTTTTGATTGGTGGTGCTAGTCTTAAGGCTGAAGACTATATTGCTATTGCTCAAAGTAGATAGGGTAAATGATTATGTTGTCAGAATTGTTTCAAATGTTGTTATTGGCTCAAACTGCTCAAGAAAAAAGTATTACCCGTTATGGCTTAATCTTTTTTGGGTTCTTTATTGGGGTGTTGGTGCTTGATGCATTTTCAAAAGGAAAACTCATCTCAACAAAAGGATACTTAAAGAAGATTTTGATAGGGGTTTTCATTATTGTTTTCCTTGTGCTATTTTTTCTTAGCAAATTTTATAAATAACTTGAAATATTAAATGCTATGTGATATAATTTCCGTAGTTTTTGGAGGATTTATGTTAAATATCTATGCTTTACTATGTGCAGATGAAAACGTATCAAGAGCAGATTGGATTGTTAATTCATTCCCAATCATAAGAATCGTTATTATGTGCGTTCTTATGTTATTGTCAATCATGATGATTATTTTGGTTCTTATGCAAAAGAGCAATAACAATGGTTCATCAGCTTTGACAGGTCAATCAGATACATTTTATAGTAGAAATAAAAAATCAACTTTGCAAGGTAAAATCAAGGTGATGACAATTGTTGTTGCTTCACTTATGATGGCTCTTTGCTTGATATTCATGATTTTGTCTCAAATTTATTCAGGCACAATTTAACAAAAACGCAGAGAAATCTGCGTTTTTTTAATGCATAATTTTCTTACTTTTGCAAAAACTATTGTTAAAGGAGAAAAACTATGGTTATAACAAACATTATTGCACTATCAATTTTGTTGCTTGGTGCATTAAATTGGTTTACAGTTGGTGTGTTTTCATGGAATCTGTTAAGCTGGATGTTTGGTGTGGGTGTTTTTGTTAGAATACTCTATGCCATTGTCGGACTTGCAGGTATTTGGATGTTCATTCAACTTGTTGTTAGAAGAACAAGACTGTTTAACCAAGATGAAACAATGAAGAGAGGATAGGGTTTTCCTATCTTTTTCTTTTAATATTTTGACTTTATGTGAGATTTGAGTATATACTTTATTAGAGGTAATTAAAATGAGAGAAACTTGGGACTTATCACATATTTATAATGACAACAAACATTTTTTGAAAGATTTGGAAGCTGCAAAGGAAAAACTTGTGGTTTTGGAACAATATAAGGGCAAACTTGTGTCTGCAGATGCCATAATTGATTATTTTAAGAAAGAATCAGAGTTTTCAATGATTATTGAAAAGCTTGCAGTTTATTCATTTTGCAAAAAAGACGATAATGGAAAAGATAATGACAATGTGAAAAACTATGCCGTTGTTGAAAACTTTATTGCAGAAGTTAATGAAAAATTGGCATTTTCAAAAACAGAACTTTCAAAGCTTGAAACTGATTTTTTGAAAGGGCTCAAAAATGATTCAAGATTTGCTGATTATGACAGGGTTTTGGAAGATATTATTAGATATAAAGAACACACATTATCCGAAAAAGAAGAGCAAAATATTGCGATGATTTCAGCGTTTAATAATACTGATGAGATTTCTGCAGTGCTTAGCAATCTTGAAATGGCTCACGGAAGTTTTGTTGATGAAGATGGAAAGGAAATTCAGCTTAGTCCACAAAATTATAATCTTTGCATGAATTCTCCAAGTGCAAGAGTCAGAAAAGATGTTATGGAAGCATATTATGGCGAATATGGAAAGCTTAAACAAACTTATGCAGGGCTTTTGTCGTCACATATAAAATATCAAAACTATTTGGCAAAAACTTATAACTTTAAGTCTGTTTTGGATATGAAATGTTATGGTGAAGAAGTTTCGCCAAACATTATGATGGTTAATATAAAAAATGTCAGCTCACACAAAGATTTGTTGCATAGATATTTTAAGGTCAAAAAACAAATTCTTGGCTTAGATGAGTTTTATACTTCAGATATAAGCACTGCAATACTCAATAAAGACAACAAAAAGACCACTTACGAAGAAGCAGTGAAGGGTATTAGAGATTCTTTGGTTGTGCTTGGTGAAGATTACGCTGAAAAATTTGACGAAGCCGTCAAAAATGGCTGGATAGACGCCTTTCCAAGAGAAAACAAAAGAAGTGGTGGCTATACCACAGGAACTTACAAAGAGCACCCATTTATTCTCTTAAACTTTGATGGAACAAGAGAGTGGGCGTCAGCATTGACTCACGAATTTGGACACGCAATGCATTCATATTATTCTGCGCAAAATCAACCATATCCAAAATATGATTATACGTTGTTTGTTGCAGAAGTTGTGTCACTAACAAATGAGATTTTATATAATAAATATTTGCTGAAAAATGCTGAAAATAATGAAGAAAAAATGAAGCTTTTGGCTGAATTTTTGCAGTTGTTTGAGCTCAATGTGTTTGATTCAAGCATGCTTGCAGAGTTTGAACTTTTCATTCATGAAAAGCATCAAGAAGGCGAATCTTTAACAGCAGAGGACTACACAAATAAATTTAAGGAACTTGCAGAAAGTTATTTTGGTGATGGTGTTAAGCTTTGCAAAAACTATGAGTTTGGTTGGTGTAGAAAACCACATATTTATAGAGATTATTATCTTTACAAATATTCAATGGGACTTTGTTGTGCATGTTCAATTGCAACAAAATTGCTTTCAGATAAAACAGGAGAGAGCTTGAGTAATTATCGAAAATTCTTGACTTTAGGTGGTTCTGTTGACCCTGTTTCTTCTCTTAAAGTTGCAGGTGTTGATGTTCTTTCAGATGAAATTTATGATATTGCATTTGATATGTTTGAATCTTATTTAACAGAGCTTGAAAATTTGGCAAAAAATAATTAAAAATCACTAAAAAATATAAAAAATAAAAATAAGCAGAGTATTTTTTGCTTATTTTTTTATTATTTTATTTTTATTTATAAAATGCAGTTTAAAATTTGACCTTGTTAAATAAAATTACTATAATAAGATTGTATTAGTATATATAATAGGAGCAAGTTATGAGCAAATATATAATTGTGACTGGTGGTGTTATATCAAATCTAGGCAAGGGCATTACTGCTGCAGGTCTTGGAAGACTTCTCAAAAATAGAGGGGTTAGAGTTACTATGCAAAAGTTTAACCCTTATTTGAATGTTGACCCTGGAACAATGAGTCCTTATCAACATGGTGAAGTTTTTGTTACTGATGATGGTGCAGAAACAGACCTTGATATCGGTCACTATGAAAGATTTTTGGATATGAACTTAACAAGAATCAGTGATATATCTGGTGGAAAATTGTTCTCTTCTGTTATCAATAAAGAAAGACTTGGCAAATATGTTGGTTCAACTGTTGGCATTGTTCCACACGTTACAACAGAAGTTAAAGAGAGCATGATGGCTCTTGCTTCAAGTGACTTTGATGTTGTTATCGTTGAAATAGGTGGAACCATGAACGATATGGAAACAAGCATTTACCTTCATGGTGTTAGACAGCTTATTTCTGAAGTTGGAAGCGAAAATGTTTTTGTTTTGCATGTTGATTTGTTGCCATATATTGAAGTTACAGGTGAAACAAAAATTGAAACCGTTCAAAACTCAGTTCAAAAACTTAACAGTCTTGGCATTAATGCAGATGCTGTTGTTTGTAGAACTGCAAAGGGAACTGTTATTAATGAAGATACAAAGAAGAGAATCGCAAGAAGATGCTTCTTAAACAGCGAAAAAAGCGTTGTTCATGTGCCTGACCTTGAAAGTGTTTATGAAATTCCTGTAGTTTTGCAAAATGAAGGTCTTGACGAACTTATTTTGCGAAAGTTTAGAACAAATCTTCCAAAGGCTGACTTGAAATCTTGGGAATTTATGGTTAATAACTTTAAGGGTGATTATCCAGAAATCAGATTCTGTATTGTAGGAAAATATACCAAGGTTTCAGACGCATACTTGTCAATTGAAGAAGCAATCAAGCATGCTTGCACTTACAACCAAGTAAGGGCAAAAATTGAGCTTATTGACGCAGAAGACGTTGAAGAAGTTGGTGTTGAAAGATTCCTTAAAGGTGCAAAAGCTATTATCGTTCCATCAGGTTGGGGAAGCCGTGGCTTAAATGGTATGCTTATGGCTATCAACTATGCACGTATAAACAAGATTCCTTATCTTGGATTGGGACTTGGAATGCAACTTGCATGTGTTGAAATTGCTAGAAATGAGCTTGGAATGGCACGTGCAAACACAACAGAAATTGACCCAGAAACAGAGTTTCCTGTTGTTGACGTTATGGCTGAACAAAAGGCTATTGTTATGAAGGGTGGCACAATGCGTTTGGGATCTTACAAATGCGTACTTGACCCATCAACTCAAGCAGCAAAATTGTATGGTAAAGAGCTGATTGAAGAAAGACATAGACATCGCTTTGAGTTTAATGGAAAATACTCTGAAAAGTTCGAGAAAGCCGGTCTTATTGTTGCTGGTATGAACCCAGAAAGCAAGCTTGTTGAAGTTGTTGAACTTAAGAATCACCCATTCTTTGTTGGTGTTATTTATGAAGGTGCAAACAAATCAAGACCAAACAGACCACACCCATTGTTCCTTGGACTTGCAAATACTGCAAAGAGCGTTAGATAAAAAACAAAATAAAAACGGATTTGAAATTTCAAATCCGTTTTTTATTGATAAATAAATTATTGTTCACGTTTGATTGCAATAATATGCAAACGGTTCACGTCTTCAATATTTGAGATAGGTGAGAGATTTGCATCAGTTGTAATCAAATATCTATAGCCTGAACCTTTAAGTTGGTTCAAAATGTCTTGATTTTCAAAATAATATTCAACTGAAGTGTTTTCTGTCTTTTTATATTTATTATCATAGTTGTTGAGTGAATATTGTCTGTCCATTACAGAAACATTGTCATTTTTTGAGACGTTTGCAATATTGATATAATAAATATTTGAAATTGCAGTGCTTGTTTTTCCGTCGCAAACTATTGTTTTGATATAATCAAGTTTTTCATTTTCGTCATATGTTGTTTCATTCCATTCTTGAAGCTTTCTTTTTGTGTAGAAGTCAAAAAGGAAGATGCCACCGTTATTTAAGTGTTTGTAAACATTTTTAAAGAATGTTCCCCAAGATTCAAGAGTAGGGAGCATGTTAACAACGTCGTGGTTGCATGAAATCAAGTCATAAGTTCCAAGAGCTTCAAGGTCGTCAACGTCTTTTGTTTTAACAAACTTGATGTCAGGGAATTTGTTTTTGTCATATTCAATATATGAATCCAAAAATTCTGTTCCTGTGCAGTCTAAACCGTTATCTTTCATATATTCAAGAAAGTTTGCTGAACCACAGCATACGTCTAAAACAGAATTAACCTTAAGGTTTTGGAGTTTGATGAAGTTGAGAATTTTCTTTGCAAGATTTGCTGAATAGCTTCCTTGGTTTTCGCTCCAAGCAATCGCAAATGCTTCACTAAAATTTGAATCATTAATATTATACATAACTACTCCTTATTTCTTTGTTGCGATAATATATACTCTTTCAAGATAGTCATTTTGTTCAATTGGATTAAGGTTTTCATCAACAAATTGAACATTTTTGAAACCTGCTTTTATGAGACCTTCTTTGATTTGAGTGTTGTCATAATAGCCTTCAGTAATAACATCTTTTGTTTTAACATAAAAGTTTTCATAGTTGATGTAATATTGATAGGTGATCATGGCTTTATCAAAAATACCAGATTTAGCAGTCATTAAACAATCAAGGTGTGGGGAAGATGTGTAGGTTGTTTCATTCCAATCAGTAAGCTTGTATTTTGAATAGAAGTCAAACATAAACACACCGTTTTTGTTAAGTCTCTTTTCGGCGTTTTTGAAGAGTGTCATCCATTCATCAAAGTTTTCAAGATAGTTAACAATATCGTGAGTGCAGGTGATAAGGTCAACCTTGTCTTTTCCTGGCATTTCATACATTTTCTTTGTTAAATAATATGTTGCTGATGGAATTTTCTCTTTTGAATATTCATACATGCCTTGTCTTGTTTCTGTTCCGAAACATTTTAAACCTTTTTCATTAAAAAAGCTAAGGAGATTTGAAGCTCCACAGACAATATCATATACAGATTTGAATGTTTTATTGTTTAATTCTCCATAAGTTAAAAGCTTTTGAGCAATGCCGTGAGCGAAGTTGCCTTGATGCATGTCCCAAGCTCTGGCGAAATTATAATCAACGATACTAGAATTCATACTTCCTCCTATACATTTTTAATTATAGCACATAAAAATTTTTATTAAAAACAAAAATAAACACTTTAGACAAATTTTGAGTGGGGAATATGATAATTTTTAACCAGAAATATTCAATAAAATAAAAAAACCATCAATTTATGGTTGATGGTTTTTGTTTATTATAATTTTTCGCCACATTCAGGACAGAATTTGCTCTTTCCAGAAACGTCAGCACCACATTTTGGGCATTTGCCTTTTTGTGAAAGCTTTCCACCACATTCAACACAGAATTTTGCGCCTTGTGGATTCTTTGCACCACAGCTTGGGCAGAATTTTGCATCGCCTTCAGCTTGAGCTGTTTGGGTTGGGGCAGCGAATGAATTTTTCATGATTTCGCCAAGTGCAACACCTGTTCCAAGTTGAGCACCAAGACCACCCATACCTTCATTTTTAGCAGCGTCACGGATAGCATTTGCTGATTGATATTTTACAAATGTGTCCATCTTATCTGAAAGAACGCCCATGCTTGATCTTGTGTCGATAGCTTTTTCAACTTCTTCAGGGAATGAAATGTTTTCGATTACCAATTTTGTAAGTTTCAAGCCAAGGTTAGAGAATGTTTCAGACAATGATTCTCCAGCAACCTTTGAGAACTCAATCAAGTTACTTGCGATATCAAGAGCAGAGATTTTTGATTCTGCAATTGTGTCAGAGATTGAAGAAACGATAATGCTTTTTAAGTATGAAGAAATATCTTC
This sequence comes from Clostridia bacterium, assembly GCA_045596905.1. Classification (GTDB taxonomy): domain Bacteria; phylum Bacillota; class Clostridia; order Christensenellales; family UBA1242; genus RGIG1681. The sequence goes on along the minus strand of JAZODG010000007.1, from coordinate 60,777 downwards.
AGTTGAGAATGTTGAATTTGTTCCGAACAATTCTTTCATGAACACTTCAGGATTTTCAACTTTGAAAGCGTAGTTTCCATAACCACGGATACGGATTGTTCCAAAATCTTTGTCTCTCATTGTGATAGGGTTGCTTGTGCCCCATCTTTGATTTGTGAATTGTTTTGTGTTGATGAAGTATACATCAGCATAGAATGGAGATTTGAATCCATAACCCCAACTCATAAGTTGTGTGAAGATTGGCAAGTTGCTTGTTTGAAGGGTATACATGCCTGGTCCGAAGATATCAGCGATTTTACCTTTGTTTAAAAATACTGCAACTTGACTTGCTCTAACGGTTAATTTTGAACCATATTGGATTTGTCTGCCATCCATTGGGTATTTGTAAACGATTGTGTCTGTTGAATCGTCAACCCATTCAAGAGATTTTAATAAATTTGTTTTAAAGAAGCCCATAGTTTTCCCCCTATTTTTCTACTCTTATTATATCGACTGAAAATTAATTATGCAAATAAATTATCGATGTTTTTTAGTTTGTGTTAAAATTTTTATGTGTTATAATCATTTTATATCAAACAAAAGGGTGACTTTTATGGAAAATGTTAGTTCTGAAAGCTTGCAGATGAAGCAAAAACTCAAACCTATGAATAAGGCAATGCTTGGCACACACACCTTAAACAACACGGTTTCGATTTTTGTTAGCACGTTCCTAATTTCGTATATCTATTCAATATCAACAAACTATGTGATGAATGTTGCACTGTTTTATATGTTCAACTATTGTTCAATGGTGGTGTTTTATTATTTAATATCAAACATCATTGACAAAACAGATAGGGTAACATTTTATAGGATAGCGATTGTTATTAGGTCTGTGTTTATTGTTTGTGTTGTGTTCTGGGGTGCAAGCTTAGCGAAATATGTTGTTTTGGCAGGGTTGCTACATGGTTTTTCTGAATCGTGCTATTGGAGTTCGTATAACTTGATGAAAAACGAACTTGTTTCAAAGCATGCTGTTGCTAGGTATTCAGGATTTCAACTTATTGCATGCGAAATAACAAATATTGTTGTTCCTATTGTTCTTGGTAGAATTATTGATTCAGCTACGTTTGTTGACTGTGCAAAGATTATTTTGGGTGTGGCTATTACTGAATTGATTTTATCAATATTCATTAAGTCAAAGAGACCTGAGAATTCTGGTTTTAATATGAAGGGCTTTATTTCAGATATTAAGCTTAAAGGGAAAACTGGCAGACTTGTGATTTTAAGCATTATAATTGGTGGATTTTATGGCTTAACAACTGTTATTGCACCACTTAAAACAATCATTATTATGTATGAGTTTGGTTCAGATTTCTCACTTGGTATAATCACAAGTATTGTTGCAGTTGTAACGCTTGTTACAATAACACTACTTAGAAAATACACAAGGATAGGAAACAGAAAGATTGTGTTCTTGATTTCAGGCATTCTGCCTATAATTTCAACGCTTTTGCTGGTAATCAATGTTTGTAAGACAACAATCATTATTTATTCGTTTATGACAGCTGTTTGTATGGTTTCTCACTCAATGAGTTTTGATATCATTAGAAACATTATTCTTAAAAAACTTGACCTTTATGACGATATTGCAGAATATCAATGTGCGATTGAAGTTGTAATGGGTATTGAAAGAATTGTGATGTTTGCTCTCATGGCTATGACTGGGGCAATCGGGGCTTATTTTGGTTCAGTTTTTGTGGCATTAAAGATATTTATGTGCTTCTCAATCCTTTCAATATTGCTTGTTGACATATTCTTGATAGTTCTTGAAAAGAGAATGAAAGAGAGTGGTCTTACAGAAGATTAATAACGCTTAGAAAAAACTTTTATAGCAAATTTGTTATAAAAGTTTTTATTTTGTTTTTTGCTATGATAAAATATTATTGTAAAAAATTTAAAATGGAGAATTTTATGGAAAGAATTGAAAATAAAAAACAAGTTAGAAAAGCTATGATTTTGGCAGGTGGTCTTGGAACAAGATTTTTGCCAGCAACACTTTGTTTGGCAAAAGAACTTTTTCCTATTGGAAACAAGCCAATTATCATGTATCATATTGAAGACCTTGTGAAAGCTGGTATTAACGACATTTTGATTGTTGGAAATAAGCTTAAACAAGAAAGTTTTGAAAACTTTTTGAACCCTTCAAAAGAATATATGGCAAAGGTTGAATCTGACGGCAAACTTCCAATGCTTTCAGGATACATGGACCTTATGAAACAAGTGAAAATCACTTATGTTAACCAAGATGACCCAACATTTACATATGAAGGCGAAACATATGAAAATGATGGTCTCAATGAAAGGGGTTCTGCAATTGCAATCAATGCTGGAAAGAAATGGGCTATGGATGAACCATTTGTTGTTCTTAATGGCGATGACCTTTGTTTCTATTTAGATGGCAGATCAATGACAAAAGAAGTTATTGATATCTATAACGCAACAGGTGACACAGTTGTTTATGGTAAAGAACTTCCAAGAGAAGTTATGTATAAATATTCATCAATGGTGCTTGGTGATGAATGCTGCAACGGAAAAGGTTCAAAAATGCTTGATATCATTGAAAAACCTGCACCAGGAACTGAACCAAGCAACATTATGGGCTTCTGCAGATATGTTTTAACAATTGATTTCTTTGAAAGAATCTTTAACGTTAAACCACGTCCAAATGGCGAATATAACATGACTGATGTGCTTCAAAGCTTGGCACGTGATGGCATGGCTTCGACATGTATTTTTGGTGGAGATTACTTTGATTGTGGAAGTGAAGAAGGTTATGCAAAAGCCAATATGTATGTTGTTGAACATAGAGATGAACTTAAGTAATTTTTAATAAAAAACCAAATTTAAAAAGATAGCAAAATTTATTTGCTATTTTTTTATGTATGTTATAAAATTAAATTGTCTATAATATTAGACGGAAACATAAATTTTAAGGAGCAGAAATATGAAAATTTCAGACGTAAGAGTGCGCATTGTTAAAACCGACAAGAGCAAGATTAAAGCTAGTGCTTCAATCACAATCGATGACTGTTTTGTTGTTCATGACATCAAAGTTATCGAAGGCAACGAAGGATACTTTATTGCAATGCCAAGCAGAAAAACACCAGATGGCGAATTCAAAGATATCGTTCATCCATTAAACACAGAAACTAGAGAAATGATTAAAGATATCGTTTTGAAAGCTTTTGAAGAAGCAAAAGCTACAGCTACTGATGCAGAGTAATTTTCTGCTCTTATAGATAAAGCTAGACTTAAAATCAATTAGATATGCCAAATGGCATATCTTTTTTTTGTTTGTGTGGCAAATTATTTAAGTATTTTTGAATTTTGTGTTATAATGAAAGTAGGGTTTAAATTATGAAATTGTTAACTGAGTTAAAAGTTGGTTTAAATTATAAAGAAAACGATGTTTTTCAAGCGATTGCTAAAAAATATCGTTTGTTTCGTGATGAAATTTTATCTTATGACATTGTTAGAGAAAGCTTAGATGCAAGGCACAAGCCAAATGTTCAAATAAAACTCAATGTTGCTGTTGCTGTTAAAAAACAAGCAGAAAAGAAGCTTGCTGATTGTGGTGATGTTGTTGTGAGTCATGCTGGCGTAGAGTATGAAAATTTGGGCATTGATGTTCCAAATCCAATTATTGTTGGTTTTGGACCAGCTGGAATGTTTACTGGTCTTGCTCTTGCAAAAGCAGGACTTAAGCCAATTATTCTTGAACAGGGAAAGTCTGTTGATGAAAGGCAAAAAGATATTGATGAGTTTTGGAACAACCGAAAACTTAATAAATATTCAAATGTTCAGTTTGGTGAAGGTGGAGCAGGTACCTTTTCTGACGGAAAGCTTGCATCAAATGTGTCAAATGAATATACAAAAACGGTTATCAATGAGTTCATATTAAATGGCGCAGCAAAAGATATATTTTATAGCTATGCTCCACATATTGGCAGTGATGAGTTAAAGAAAATCGTTGTGAGCATCAGACAAAAGATTGAATCTCTTGGTGGCAAGGTGCTATTCAATGCTCATTTTGATGGTTTTGAGACTAAAAATGGTGCAGTTTCTGATGTTCTTTACACTGACACGCAAACGAATAAACATAAAAAAATCGCCACAAGAAGCCTTATTTTAGCTGTTGGACATAGCGCATATGATACATACAAATATTTGAAAGAAAGTGGAGCAGACCTTAAGCAAAAACCATTTGCTATGGGTGTGAGAATTGAACAAAGTCAGGAAGATATCAACCTTGCTCAATACGGCAGAAGCGATTTGTCATTGCCATCTGCAAACTATAAACTGGCATTCCATTTGCCAAATGGCAGAAGTGTGTTCACGTTTTGTATGTGTCCAGGTGGATATGTTGTTGCATCATCATCTGATGAAAACACAATAGTTACAAATGGAATGAGTTATAGAGCAAGAGACGGAAAGAATGCAAATGCAGCGATTCTAGTTAATGTTGTGCCTGAAGATTATGACAATGGTGATGTTTTAGATGGTGTTGAGTTTCAGCATAAGTTTGAAAGACTTGCCTATGAGCTTGGTGGAAAAGACTATAGCGCACCTGCTGAAAAGGTTAAAGATTTTCTTGCTGATAAAAAAGAATGTTTTGATGAAACAATGGATAGGGTAAAGGCAACATATAAACCAAACATAAAATTTGCAGACCTATCAAAATGTTTGCCAGACTTTGTTTCTGAAAGTTTGAAACTGGCTCTTCCACTTATGAACCAAAAAATTAAAAACTTTGCACATGATGATAATTTGCTTATTGGAATAGAGTCTAGGTCAAGCGCCCCTGTGCAGATTGTTAGAGATGAAAATTTGATGACAAATATATCTGGTTTATTTGCAGCAGGCGAAGGTGCAGGGTATGCTGGTGGTATCACATCAAGTGGCGCAGACGGACTCAAAATTGCTGAAAAAGTGATGGAATTTTTGAAAAATTAGTGATGAGTATTATAAATTTAAAATCACAATAAAAGCTTATAAATGCTGATAAAATAAGGTGTTATGTTTCACATAATACCTTATTTTTTGTTGTGACAATAAAAAAATAAAAGCATATAATAACATATGGAAAAATTAATTTTAAAACAGCTTAAAAATCAAGTTTTTCACTTTATTGGTATTGGTGGAATAAGCATGAGTGCACTTGCTCAGATGCTTAAAAAAGATGGCTTTTGTGTTCAAGGTTCAGACGAAACAGAGAACGATGAAGTTAAAAAACTAATCAAAAAAAAGGTGACTGTTTTTATTGGTCATGCAGAGTCAAATGTTGTTGGTGCAGGTGTGGTTGTTGTGTCATCGGCAATTCATTATGACAATCCAGAATATCAATATGCACTTAAAAACAATTTAACAATAATCAAAAGAGCAGAGCTTTTGGGTTGCATAGCATCAATGTATAAAACAACAATAGCAGTTGCAGGAAGCCATGGAAAAACAACAGCCACTGCAATGATTTCTGAAATGTTTATTTTGGCAAAGAAAAAACCAACCATTCATGTTGGTGGCGTGCTAAAACTTATTGATTCTAACTATGTGATTGGAAATAAAAAGTATTTTATCACTGAAAACTGTGAATACAAGGATAATTTTTTGCAAGTCAAACCTGATATTTCAGTGATTTTGAATATTGATAGCGACCACTTAGATTACTTTGGAAGTCTTGAAAACCTTAAAAAATCGTTCTTTAAGTATGCTTGTTTAACAAAAATAGGTGGAATAAATATTGTTAGTGGTGATGACAAAAATACTAGGTTTTTGCTTAAAAATAAAGATAATGCCACTTTTGGTTTAAGCAAAAAGTGTGATGTGTTTGCTGATAATATAAGGGAATATAAAAAGGGTTTTTATTCGTTTGACGTGATTGTGTTTAATTGCAATATGGGTAATATTAAGCTTAATATTGTTGGCAAACATAATATTTATAACGCACTTGCTTGCTTGTTTGTGGGGCTTATTTGTCAGATTGATTTTGAGACAATAATTTATGCGATTGAAAACTTTTATGGGGTAAAGAGAAGATGCGAGATAGTTGGGGAACTAAATGGAGCAACGGTTTTTCATGACTATGCTCATCACCCAAAGCAGATTGAAAAAATGATTTCAGTGGCGATGTCACAAATAGACAAAAAGCAGGGAAAGGTTATAGTTGTTTTTGAGCCACATACATTTTCACGAACAAAATATTTGCTGGAAGATTTTGCAAAAAGTTTTAAAGGCTCAGACCTAGTGATTTTTGCTCCTGTTTACTCAGCACGTGAAAATGAAAGTGATGGGGCAAACTCAAAAGACTTGACTTTGAAAACAAAAAAATATGTTAAAAATTGTTTGTGTTTAAACTCTTATGAAGAGATTAAAAAGGTGCTAAAACATGTTGTGATGAAAGGTGATATTGTGATGATTTTGGGTGCTGGAACCATTGAAAAATTGCCAAAAATGATTTGTGACCGAATTTGATATATTGTTTGTAAATGCTGATAAAATAAGGTGTTATGTTTCGCATAATACCTTATTTTTTGTGATTGTATTGAATTTGTTTTAGGTTTGTGGTATAATAAATTCAGGAGTCAAAAATCGGTGGAAATTATTAACGGAAAAAATTATGTTAGTCCACAAGATGATAAGTTCAGAATCGGTTTGGATATTGATGGGCTTCAAGAGTTTGAACTTGTTGAAGTTCCGTCAAGTGGAAAGCTTGAAGGAAGGTTACCAAAGAGATTTGTTAGACTTTCTTCAAACTATTTTTCAAGCTATATCAGAGAAATTCAAAACAATCCAAATTCGTCTTATGAAACATTCTTGGACAATGAAGAGATTAGGAAGGGGAACATTCCTAATAATTTTTCTGTGCTTTTAAAATATAACCACAATGATTTGGCGTTTGTTGCAAATGAAACAAATGATATTTTGTCACATATCAAGGCTGAGCTTTGTGCTCCGGCTATTATGAATGAGCTTGGTGTGAAAACAGTTTACAACTCAATTTTGGTTGAAACTTCAGGCTATGCACAATATGTTTTGTCTATTGACGCTATAAAACCAAATGAAGAAACATTTGTTTTAAACGATTTTATTTCTTGTGATTTTTCTGGTTGGATTGAAAGTGGAATGGACATTGTTGGACAATATGCAACGTTTTTGCTTGAAAGGGAATGTGGTTTAACAAAAGAAGAAATATCAACTGATAAATATAAAAAGATGATTGATGGACTCAAAGATGAGTTTATCGTTAGATATTTGGCGAACGTTGTTTTGCTTGGCAATAATGATTATAACGCCAGAAACTATGCACTTTTGGTTAACAAAAAAACAAAGCAAGTTAGAACATTTCCATGTTTTGACTATGAATTTTGTTTTAATGGTTGTTATCTTAGGGAAGGCGTTAGAGAAAACTTTGAATTTATAATGAAGTATAAACCAAAGATTTTGACTGATTTTGCTCAGAAAATGAAAGCACTATCGCAGATTCAAAAAAGTGGAAAAACAAGACTTCAAGAAGTTCTTGGTGGGGTGCTTCCAGAAGAGAATGAGAGTGATATTTATTATTATATCTTGAACAAAAACATTGAAACATTTTTTGAAGTGTATGAACAAGTTTTGGATAAAGAAAAAACTAATCCAGATCAACTGACATTTTTCTAAAAAATGGTGGCACAAAATATTGACAAACTAATTTTTCAAAACTATAATGTATGCATAATTGAATATAAATGCGTTTGAGATTGGACAAGCTGGATAGACAATATCTTCAGAGAGAGTCTGCAGGGGCTGTGAAGCAGGCAAGTAAAACTATTATCGGTATCACCAATCAAGCAGAAATGACGAACGATGTTTTATGTGAAACACTCCAGTAGTTGTTTACGGGGACTGACCGTTAAAAAGGTGGTGCGTGTTGGCGCATACGAAATATAAGTGGTAAACTATTCCAAGGCAAAAGTGGGGTTTCTTATATTTTGCTTTGGAATTTTTCTTTTTTAATGGAAATTATATTCAATGAATAAATAAAACAAGGGGAAAGAAAATGTATAAAAAAGTTGACACTAAACTTGATTTTGCTAGTCGTGAAGCAGACGTTGCTAAATTTTGGAAAGACAACAAAGTTATCAAAAAAATGATTGAAAAGAATGCTAAAGGCGAACCTTATACCTTTTATGAAGGTCCACCAACAGCAAACGGAAAACCACATATTGGTCACGTTTTAACTAGAACAATCAAAGACGTATTTTTGCGTTATCAAACAATGAAGGGCAGAAATATTCTTCGTAAAGCTGGTTGGGATACCCACGGTCTTCCAGTTGAACTTGAAGTTGAAAAACTTATCGGTTCAACAGGAAAGCAAGATATTGAAGCTTATGGAATCCAACCATTTATCGAAAAATGCCGTGAAAGTGTTTGGAAATATAAAGACATGTGGGAGGAATTTTCAGACAGAATGGGTTATTCAGTTGATACTGATGACGCATATGTTACATACACAAATGACTATATTGAGTCAGAGTGGTGGAGTTTGAAAGAAATGCACAAGAAGGGTCTTGTTTATAAAGGTCACAGAATCGTGCCTTATTGTCCAAGATGTGCAACATCACTTTCAAGCCATGAAGTTGCTCAAGGATATCAAGATGTTAAAGACAGAACAGTGTTTGTTAAGTTTAAGGCTCTTGATGAAGAAAATACATATTATCTTGCTTGGACAACAACTCCTTGGACGTTGCCATCAAACGTTGCTCTTTGTATGAATGCTGCTGAAGATTATTCAAAAATCAAAGTTGGTGACGAATATTATGTTATGGCAAATGCTTTGATTTCTTCACTTTTCAAAGCTGAAGAATATGAGCTTGTTGAAACAAAGAAGGGTAAAGAATTTGAACGCAGAAGATATGAGCCACTCTTTGATTTTGTTAAGGATAAATATGCTGACAAGGCATGGTTTATTACCCTTGCAGATTATGTTACACTTTCTGATGGTACTGGTATTGTTCACATTGCTCCTGCTTTTGGTGAAGACGATAACAAAGTCGGAAGAGAATATGATTTACCATTTGTTCAACTTGTTGATGACAACGGAAACATGAGCAAGGAAACACGTGAATTTGCTGGAAAGTTCGTTAAAGACGCTGACAAGTTCATTATTGATGATTTGAAAAAGACAGGCAAACTCTTAAAAGAAATGCCACACGTTCACTCTTATCCATTCTGTTGGAGATGCAAAACCCCACTAATCTATTATGCTAGATCAAGCTGGTTTGTAAAAACAACAGCTCTTAAAGATGAACTTTTGAAAAATAACAGCGAAGTTGACTGGCGTCCTGCAACCATCGGTGAAGGTAGAATGGGTGGTTTCCTTCGTTCACTTATTGATTGGGATATCGCAAGAAACAGATATTGGGGAACACCACTTCCATTCTGGGTTTGTGAAGAAGGTCACATTCATGTTGTTGGAAGTGCTGAAGAACTCAAAACTCTTGGTGGTATTTCAGCTGAAACAGAACTTGATTTGCATAAGCCAACAGTTGATGCAATCACATTTGATTGTCCAACCTGTGGAAAGAAAATGCAAAGAACTCCAGAAGTTTTGGACTGCTGGTATGATTCAGGAAGTATGCCTTTTGCACAGCTTCACTATCCATTTGAAAATAAAGACTTATTTGAAAAAACATTCCCAGCAGAATTTATTTCTGAAGGTATGGACCAAACTCGTGGTTGGTTCTATTCAATGCTTGCTGTTAACACATTATTGTTTGGAAAAGCTCCATACAAACGTTGTTTGCCACTTGGACTAGTTAATGACAAGAATGGCAAAAAGATGAGCAAGTCTCTTGGAAACGTTGTTACTCCTTGGGAAGTGTTTGATAAAGCAGGAAGTGACGCCGCTAGATGGTATTTCTATATCTCTAACGCTCCATGGATTTCTACAAACTTCAATATGGAAACACTTGAAGACTTTGAAAGAAAGTTTATGGGCACACTTTGGAATACTTATGCGTTCTATGTGCTTTATGCTGAAATTGATGGATTTGATGGAAGCAAACACTCAATCAAAGATGCAAAACTCACAATGATGGATAAGTGGATTGTTTCTGAATTTAACAAACTTGTTCGTGATGTTGATGCGCACTTAGGCAACTATGTTAACACTGAACCAGCAAGACTTCTTAACGACTTTGTTGATAGTCTTTCAAACTGGTATGTTCGTCGTTCACGTGAAAGATTCTGGGTTCATGGTGAAACTGAAGACAAGACTGCTGCGTTTGCAACACTTTATTATGTGCTTGTGGGCTTAGCAAAACTTGCTGCACCATTTGTTCCTTCAATCACAGAACAAATCTATCAAAACATCGTTAGAAGTGTTGACGAAACTGCACCAATTTCTGTGCATTTGTGTGATTATCCAGTTGCTGATGAAAGCTTGATTAATGAATCGCTTAACACTGGTATGGAGACAGTTCTTCGTATTTCTAATCTTGGACATAGCACAAGAAACCAATCTAATATCAAAAACAGACAGCCACTTTCAAAACTTATTGTTGCGACTGCTGAAAAAGTTGAGTTATCTGAAGAACTTAAAGAACTTATTAAAGATGAACTTAACGTTCAAGAAGTTGAATTTAAGCATGATGCTAAAGAATATTTGAATTATGACTTAAAGCCACAACTTAAGGTTCTTGGACCAAAATATGGTGCAAAGATTGGGGCAATCAGAGCATGGCTTTCAAGCTGTGACGCATGTGAAGTTGTTGATAAGGTTAATGCTGGTGAAACTGTTAAGTTTGACGCTCAAGGCACTGAAGTTGAACTTTCAAAAGAAGACTTGTTAATCTCTCCAATTTCAAAAGAAGGATTTGTTTCAGAAAGCGATGGAACATTTACCGTTGTTTTGGTTACTGAACTTACTCCTGAGCTTTTGGAACTTGGTCTTGTTAGAGAATTCGTTTCAAAAGTTCAACAAACAAGAAAAGATGCAGGTTTTGAAGTTGTTGACCACATTAAGATTTATGTTAATGCTTCAAATGAAACAAATGCAGTTCTTGAAAAGTTTAAAGCCGAAGTTTGTGGTGATACACTTGCTGACGAAATGGTCGTTGGCGAATCAGCAGATTTGCAGGTTGTTGAAATCAACGGTGAATCTGTTGGACTTAAGCTTGTTAAAGTATAAAATTAAAGAGCAGGGTGGTTTTCACTCTGCTCTTTGTTTTAGTCAATTGTTTCTGGTGCGCAAAAGATATAGGCATCTTCAGAAAATGTTTCGATTGTTTCTGCAAGTCCGTCGCCGGTTGGGAAATATTGATATGCCATAATTGTTTCTCCTTTATTATTAGTATTTTGCTTGTAAAAAAAATTATGTGTTTATTGCGATAAAAAAACAAAAAGACTTGACAACGACATTTTTGTATTATATAATTTCAATGCTTATGTTTATTTAAGGAGATGCTCAAAATGAAAGAAACAATTCATCCAGATTATCACACAGTTAAAGTTGTTTGCGCTTGTGGCAACACTTTTGAAACTGGTTCTACAAAAGATGGTGATGTTATTAAAGTTGATATTTGCAATAAATGTCACCCATTTTTCACCGGCACACAAAAAATCGTTGACGCTGGTGGTAGAGTTGAAAGATTCAACAAGAGATACGGTATTAAGAAATAACTGTGATTATCTGTGCAGGCATTTTTGCTTGCACTTTTTATGTGCGTAAAATGGATATTTTTATGCACATTTTTTTTGGGGAAAATATGATAAGTTATAGAAATTTAAGACAAAACCTTGAAAAGATGTTTTCTGAAGCCGGTATTGATGACTTTGCAGACATTGACTGGATTGCCTGTGAAATCTTGAACACAAAAAGAAGTATGCTTCCATTTTGTGAAAAGATTGATGATAATCAGCTTGAACTGATTATGGAAGATGTTCAAAAAAGGCTTAATCACATTCCTGTGGCGTATATCTTTGGAAAAACAAACTTTTATGGTTATGACTTGGTTGTTAATGAAAATGTATTGATTCCAAGACTAGACACAGAAATCTTGATTGAAGAAACCATTAAACTCATAAAGACAAAAAAACCAACAACAATTTTGGATATTGGAACGGGTAGTGGTGCTATTTCGATAGTTTTGAATAAGGAAACTGGTGTTAAAACCATTGCTGTTGATGTTAGTGAAAAGGCTTTAGATGTTGCAAAACAAAACGCAAAACTAAACAATGCTGATATTCAGTTTATTCAGTCGGATATTTTTGAAAATATCGCTGACTTAAAGGTTGATTTTATTATCAGTAATCCACCTTATATTGAAACGGAAGTTGTTAAAGGTTTGGAAAAAGAAGTGGTTCAAAATGAGCCGATTTTGGCGTTAGATGGTGGAATTGATGGTTTAAATTTCTATAAAAGAATTATAAATGAAGCAAAAAGTCATTTAAACCCAAATGGAATGCTTATTTTTGAAATTGGTTATAATCAAGCTGATGCTGTGACATCGCTTTTAGAAAAAGACTTTAAAGACATTAAAGTTATTAAAGATTATGGTGGTAACAACAGAGTTGTTATAGGAGAACTTATATGATTGAAAGATTAAAAAAGATTAAGGAAAGATTTGAAGAACTCACAAAAGATTTGATGAATCCTGATGTTTTGGCAGATATGAATATTTGGCAAAAGAAATCAAAAGAACAATCAGACCTTTCGCCAATCGTTGAAAAATATGACGAATATGTTAAGATTGAAAACGATATGAAAGATGCAGAAGAACTTTTGAAGACTGAAAAAGACCCAGACATGGTTGCAATGCTTAATGATGAGTTCTATGAAGGCAAAGAAAAGCTCAAAAAGACAGAAGAAGAATTAAAGATTTTGCTTTTGCCAAAAGATGAAAATGACGAAGGTAACGTTATTGTTGAAATCAGAGCTGGTGTTGGTGGTGACGAAGCAGGCATCTTTGCTGGAGATTTGTATAGAATGTATACAATGTTTGCAGACAGAAATCGTTTTAAAGTTGAAGTGTTAGATGAAGAAAGTGCTGAAGGTGGCATTATCAAACAAGTTAACTTTATGGTTACTGGAAAGGGTGCATATGCAAAGTTTAAGTATGAAAGTGGTGTTCACAGAGTTCAAAGAGTTCCTGTAACAGAAAGTTCTGGAAGAATCCATACATCTGCTGCAACTGTTGCTGTTTTGCCTGAAGCAAAAGACGTAAAAATTGAAATTAATGAAAAAGACTTGCAAATTGACTATTACAGAGCAGGTGGTGCTGGTGGACAACACGTTAACAAGACTGAATCTGCTATTCGTATAACACACCTTCCAACAGGTATTATTGTTGCATGTCAAGATGAAAGAAGCCAAGGTAAAAACAAAGAAAAGGCTATGAACTGGCTTAAGTCAAAACTTTATGATTTCTATCAATCACAAGAAGATTCAGAGTATGCTGAAAAAAGAAAGTCACAAGTTGGCTCTGGAGATAGAAGTGAAAAGATTAGAACATACAACTATCCACAAAGCAGGGTAACAGACCACAGAATTAATATGACTCTTTACTCACTTGAAAACTTTATGAATGGTGATATTGGTGATATGGTTGAAGCTTTGACACTTGCAGATCAACAAGCAAAACTTTCACAAATTGAAGAATAAAAAACATTTAAAATAAGGTGGTATGTCAAACATAACACCTTATTTTTTCTGCGTTTAGAATGATTTTTGATAATTTTGACCTGTGCTATTTACTATAAAATATTTCTTTGTTATAATATATTATTATATGGAAAATAACTTGAAGAAAATTGAAAAGATGTCAGATCTCAAACGCTTAGAATTTATCCATAGTCTTATTCCATACCTTGATTCACTTCCACAGAAAAGGGGTTTGGAAGGTTGTGTTTATTTTTTGAATAATGATTTGATTTTGAAAAAATATGACACAAACAAAAACTATGAAGTAATGTCATGTATTTTTGATGCGTATTGTGAAGAGAGTATAAGTTTTTCAAATAGGGGCTATAGAGTTCCTAGAATTTTTGCGTGGACAAAAGTTCCAAAAAAAGTTATTGACCCAACAAGAAAATTTGATTTTTTTGTTCTTGAAGAAAGAGTGCCAGGAAAGGATATGTTTTTAGGAAAGCTTGATAATATTTATGAGTTATTTAATGACCAATACACTTTCTCTGATTTTAGTTACATTCTTGGTGCACCTGATAAGTTTAAGTCTGAATATAAGCAGATTGTTAAAAAATATATTCAACGTTATGTTGAGATGAATCAAATTATTGATAAATTGTCATATTCAGAGATGAAAAAGTTTATTGAAACGGTTAGAGTTTTGCATGCTGAAAGCAAATATAATGTGCCAGATGTGCATGTTAAAAATGTTATTTTGTCTCCATCATCACTTTATTTGATTGATAATTATGTGTATAACAAATCGTCGCTTGTTTATATGAATAAAATCAATTCCTTTGAGTTTTTGGTTTCAAGAATAATTATTTTATTTAGACAAAATTCGAATATTTTAAATTTGAAAAAATCAACACTTGCTGACCATTTAACAAACTCTGAAATTGAAGAGCTTATTAACACTAATATGGATTTGTGTGCTAGTTCAATAAAGAAGCTTATGGCTGTGGCTAAAGAGTGTTGCAAGCATTCTAGCAGGGTTTCAGCAGGGGATTATCAACGAATGGAATATCATCTTAACAAACTTCTTGACCGTTCAAGAGCAGAAGAAGTTTTGTCAAGTTTTGAAATTGATAGACATTTCTTTTAATATTTTTGTTTAGTTGTGGTATAATGAGTTTATGACAAGAGAACAACTTTTAGAAAGGGTTAAAAAAGAACTTCCAGAGACGTCTGGTGTTTATATTATGAAAAACATAGATGATGAAGTCATTTATGTTGGAAAGGCAAAGGCTTTAAAACGTAGAGTTAAAAGCTATTTTGATGATACTCCAAAAACACCAAAAACTTACGCTTTGGTGTCTAATATTGACCATTTTGATTATATTTTAACAAACTCTGAACTTGATGCGTTTTCCTTGGAAAGCAATTTGATAAAGAAATATAAGCCAAAATATAATATTTTGCTTAAAGATGACAAGAGTTTTCCATATCTTAAAATTGACCTAAAAGAGAGATTTCCAAGACTTCAGATTGTTAGGCGTCCAAAGACGGAATCAAAGGTTTTACTTTTTGGACCATATGTTACCGGAACAAGAATTTCTGAACTTGTTGCACTTGTGAAATCTGCTTATCCAATAAGGTGGTGCAATAAGAACTTTGAAGGCAAAAACCCACAGAAAAAGCCTTGTTTATATGGTGAGATTGGAAAGTGTGTTGCTCCATGTGTTTCGCTAGAAAATGAACAAAAATACAATGATACGCTTGATAGTGTTATTGCATTTTTAAACGGCAAGACTGGGGACATAAAAAAGACATTAAAAAAGAAAATGGACGAATATGCAAGTGTTTTAAATTTTGAAGAAGCACTTGTTATTAGAAATCAATTAAAAATTATTGATAATATTGATAGTGAACTTATTACAAGTCTAGCAAGTGATTCAGACTTTGATGTTTTCATGATTGCTTGTCAAGATGAGTTTTTTGTTGTTAATGTGATGATGATTAGGAAAGGGAAGAATGTTGGGCAAATTAATTATCCTATTCCTGATGCAGTTGGTGAAAAGAATGATATTTTGATGTCGTTTATTTCAAGTTATTATAAAGAAGCTGCAACCATTCCAAGAGAAATTGTTGTTGGTGATGTTGGTGAAGATGAAAGAGAGCTTATTGCAGGGTTTATTTTGTCAAACTTCAATAAGGCTGTTAAAATAACTATTCCTAAGATTGGTGTTAAGTGTGAGCTTGTAAAGAATGCAGAAAGAAACGCACTTGAGTTTTTGAAAAATTCAAAAGATAGAATTGAAAAGAAACAAAAGAACACATTAGAAGCCTTAAATGGCTTGAAAGAGATGCTTGGGCTGAAAAGATTATCAAGAATGGAATGCTATGACATTTCGCATATTTCGGGTGAATTTTCGGTTGCATCAATGGTTGTTTTTGAAAATGGTGAACCAGCATACAAAGAATATAGAAAGTTTAAGATAAAAACAGTTGTTGGTGTTGATGATTATGCATCAATGAATGAAGTTTTGATGCGTAGGTTAACTGACCTTATTGAATGTAAAGAAAACTTTTCAAAAAGACCAGATCTTATTGTTCTGGATGGTGGTTTTGGACAGCTTAATGCAGCAAAAAAGGTGCTTGAAAAGTTGGAGTTAAACATTCCTATTATTTCACTTGCTGAGAAAAATGAAGATATTTGCACATGTCTTTCAAATGAGCCTATATCTTTACAAAAATCAAATAATGTGGTAAAATTATTACAGAGAATACGTGACGAATCTCACAGGTTCGCAATCACATTCCACAGAAATCTTCGTGGAAAATCTCTAAAGGCTTCTCTAGACCAAATCGAAGGGGTTGGAAAACAAAAAGCACAACAGCTTTTAAAGTATTTCAGGTCTGTTGAAGCAATAACAAAAGCTAGTAAGAATGATCTTGCTAAAGTTGATGGAATAGGAACTAATTTGGCTAAGGTTATTTATGAGTTCTATCATGGTAACAACTAGCAAAGGAGCTGCTTATGGCAAAATATGATCGTATAATTATTGATTTTATTGATAGTGGGCAAACTGCAAACAGAAGAAAGGTTGAAGAATTGCTCAGTTCTTTAAACAAGTCAAAAAGATTCAAAAGCACTGTTGATGACTTATATTTGGAACTTATGAAAAACGGAACTAATGCTTATATTATTTCTGTTGATGATAAAGATCATGAATATAGTTACAAAAACAGCTTTTATGACATTGATTCAAAAGACTCACTTTATTTGAAAGTTGAGTTTGAAAGAATTGTTAATGATAAGCATGGGAATCAAATGGGCTCTTATAGGTCTGGATTTGCAACATATGTTATCAAAAAGAGAGATGACGGCTTTGTGTTTATGCCAATCATGAGAGTTGACCTTGAAGATGCAGAAGAAAAGGGTGTTGTTGTTCCACACACAACAAACGTGAATCCTTATGAAGGTTCAGTTGCAGATGTTTATTCGACATACTTTACAAATAATGAGCCTGCACCACACATTCATTTTTATAATGATAGTATTGGTGAGCTTTATAGAGATAGAAATGAGTTTGGAAAAGAAAAGGGCATTAACGGCAACGCTATTTCTCTTGAACACTTGCTTAAGTACGTTAAAGACGTTAAGAGAACTTTGGAAGGCTATGAAATGCAATACGTTCCAAGAGAAAATGAAATGATTCTTGCTGCAAATGATTTTGGAATGCCATATCTTAAACTTTTGCAAGATAAAGACTTTAATAAAAACTACACAACACATCCACAGCTTTTAAAAGATGCTTTACGTGTGAGTTTTGATATTTCATTTGAAGATGAAATTGAACAGTTTTTAGGCAAGTCAAATGACGACTTAAAAGGCGCAGATGCTTTGATTTTTGATATCAAATATGCAAGTTTGCTTAGCCATTTGATGGATGGAAAACTTAAAAATAGCAAAGGCTCAGTAAAGAATGCGTTGACAGACATTATGACCAAGATTTCTTTGCAATACAATGAAAATGAAATTGAGCTTGGAAAGAGAGATAGATTGGGCATTTATGGAGAATGGGGCGATAACACAAACGACGAACTTGCTGATTACTTTGATAGTATTTTGAAAAATAAAGGTCATGGCCGTGGTGAATAAATAAAAGGAACTATTTGAAATGAATAGTTCCTTTTTTATTGCATAAATTTTAATATGAAAAAAATTAATATTGCAGGAAGGCTTGTGATTGCTGCTGTTTGTGTTGTTTTAGCTGTTTGTTTGCCACTAATAAACGTGAAATCTAGTGATGAAATTTCGCTCATTTATAAAACTTTTATCGGCAATAAAAGCGAATATCAAGGAATGATTGAGATTTGGAATATTGACACATTTGAAAGTGGAAGTGCATCAAAAGTTAGTTTTTTGGAAGAAAGAGCAAAAAGCTTTCAGAAAAAAAATAAAGGACTGCACTTTATGATAAGAAATGTTACTGAAACTGAGTGCAAAAATATGCTGCAAAGTGGGCAAACTCCAGATTTGTTTTCATGTTCTTATGGGGTTTCTCAGCAGATTAGAGATTATATAACTCATTTTGATAACAAAAATGTTGATATTTATGATAATTTTTTAAAAGCAGGAACGGTTGGTGATAAGCTTTATGGTTTGGCGTGGTGTACGGGTTTTTATTGTTTGATTTCAACTAAACAAAAAATGGAAAAAGCTGGGTTTGATGGCGAAATAAGTTTGAAAGAAAAGGTTTATTTGTCAGCGTATAAGTTTAAGTCGGGGAAGAAAGAAAAGGTGTCAAACTCATTAACATATGGCTCAAATAAATATTTGATGCCAAAAAATGCGATTTTGTCATACAATACAAATAGTATTATTCAAACGGAAAACAGTGTTGATACCCAAGCTGGGTCACAGACACAATATTCAGCGTATTGCAGATTTTTAACTAATGACGCAACAATTTTGCTTGGAACTCAAAGAGATATTTTGAGAATGGAAAATAGAGCAAAACAAGGAAAGGTTAGTGATGTTATTTTTGAACCGGTTTTAGGATACACCGATTTGGTTCAGTTTATGTTTTTAGGGAATGGTGCTGATAGTTTAAGAAAAAAGCACGCTGAAATGTTTGCTTTTTTCTTGGTTAATCAAGAATCTCAATCTAGCCTTGAAAATATTGGAATGTTTGCCGTGAAACAATTAAACGATGTTTCATTTTCAGGTGTTATGAAAGACATAGCACTTGGAAAAATCAGTGATTGCAAGCTTTTTGGTGTTTTTGATAGTGTTTTGGAGTTTGAATAAAACAAGACAAAATTTTAACTTTTTGGAGTGGTTGTGAATCGAATCAGAGAGCTCTTGAAACATAAAAATATTGACTATATTGAAAACTTTGACGTAGCAGAAATTTCAACAATAAAAATACGGGCAATTTTGAAGATTGCAATTTTTCCAAAATGCGTTGAAGATTTAGTCAAGGCGTTAAAGTGTCTCTGGCAAAACAAAATTGAGTTTATAGTTGTGGGGAATGTGAGCAACGTTTTGTTTTGTGAAATGGTTTCTTTTCCCGTTATCATTACTTCAAAAATGAAAGATGAGTATGAGATAAAAGGGAACACGATTTCTTTTTCTGCTGGAATGCAACTTTCTAGGGCACTTGAAATTTTAAAGAGAAACAAACTTGGTGGAGTTGAAGGATTGTTTGGTATACCTGCAACAATCGGTGGAGCAATCATAAATAATGCAGGTGCATTTAATTATAATATTTCGTCAAAACTTGTGAGTATAAGGGTTTTTCATGATGGAAATATAAAGAACATTGATGCTGAAAGCATCAAGTTTGGATACCATTATTCAAACTTAAAAGGAATAGTTTTGTTATCTGCTTCATTTTTGTTTGAAAACAAAAGTGAATATGATATAATCAAACTATATAATGAGTACACATATAGACGCACGGTTTCTCAACCTAATGGTTTGTCGCTTGGTTCGGTTTATCAAAAGGTTGATGGTTTGTCAGCAGGGTTTTATATTGAACGTGCTGGACTAAAAGGGGTTCGTGTTGGGGGAATTTATGTTTCTTCAAAACATTCAAACTTCTTTTTAAACGACAAATCGGGTTCTTCAGATGATTTTTTGTGTCTTCAAAAGATTGTTGAAGATAGGGTTGAAAAACAATTTGGTGTTTCTCTTATTTCTGAAATTGAAAAAGTAGGTGATAATAATGAAATTATTGGCAGATCTCCACACACATTCAAAAAACTGTAGGTTTGGTCATGGCAAAAGCACTATTGAAGAAATGGCTATTGCTGCAAACGAACTTGGTCTTGTTGAAATCGGTATAACCGACCACGCTTACAAGCATTTTTTTAGAACAACAAAACAAAAAATGATTGAAGCAAGAAAAACCATTAATGAGATTAATGAGTGGTCAAAAACCAAAGTTTTGCTTGGTATTGAAGCCGATATTATTGATGAAGATGGTACACTTGATATCGATAATGAGACACTTTCAATGCTTGATATTTTGGTTGTGGGATATCACAGAATGACTTGGACAAACTTTGCAGGTTATTTTGGTGGTATGAAAGACACTGCTGAAGCAAAAAGAAAAACAACAAATGCGTTTGTTAATGCGATTATGAAATATCCAGTAACCATTCTTGCTCACCTTGATTCAATTTTGAAAACTGATATGTATGAGGTTGGAAAGGCATGTGCAGAGCGTGGAACATTGGTTGAAATCAATAACAGACACACACACTGGACACGTGAACAAATGGAAGATTTGATTGCTAGTGGTTGCACATTTGTTATCTCATCTGATGCTCACTCAAGAGACAAGGTGGGTGCAGTTGATGATGCATTTGAGTTGATTAGAAAATATGATATTCCATCTGAAAGAATCGCAAATGTTGAGTTTACTGAAGAAGAAAAATCTGATATTGATAGAGAATATGAAGCTTATAAGTCAATTTATGCAAAAGTTTCTAGAGAAAAAGAAGCGTTTGAAGAAAAGATTGAAGAAGAAAGAATCTCTGCAGCAACAGGCACATTGTCAAAAGAAATGGAAGATGAGCTCATGAAGATTGCTCAAGAACGTGGCATTGAAGTTGAAGAGCGTAGACCTAGACAAGCTGATGTGTATGAAGGCTATATCAATGAAAATATGGACGAAAATGCACAACTTATTGCTATGGCAGAAGAATATATCAGAAATGCTAGAATGAGTGAATTTGATCAAGAAAATGAAGGTCTTGGTGATGCTAACTATGATTATGCAGCTGAAGAAGAAAAATATTTGAACAATGGTGAAACATTGTCAGTTGAAGAAGATATTCCACTTATGAAAGATGATGGATTCCAAAATAAGTTCCAAGCAATCAACAATGTTGTTCAAGATGCAAGAGAAGGCAAGGAAGAAAGAAAACCACTTCCTGAAAGAGAAATTAAAACTTCTGCAAATAACAGCAGGGTGGAAATTAATAGAACACCAGCAAAGAAAAAGGCTGAAACTGTTGAAGTTCAAAATACTGCAGCCAAAAAAGAACCTAGAGTTGTTGAACCTGAAAACTTCATGAGTTCAATCACAAGAACAAAGCTTGCTGCAAGTCAAGGAAATCAATCAGCTCAAAAACCTGAAGCAGAAAAACCAAAAAAGACTGTAACTAGAAGAAAGAATTCTGGTGGTTTTATTGCAGTTGATGACCTTTTGGACGGTGAAAAATAATAGTAAAGTTGCTTTGTGATAAGAAATTTATATAATAAATTTAAAATTAACGAAAAAATGTCAAAGTTTTTGACATTTTTTTATTGAAGAAAAAGTTTAAACAAAGTATAATTAACATGAGGAAGTTTAGATGGCGATAACAAATGATGTTAAACTTGAAATTATAAAAAAGAACCTTTACAAAAAAGAAATGATTTCTTTGATTAAAGGCGTTTTTATGTCTGCAGGCAGTTTGGTTTTGTCTGGTGGACATATTTCTTTTGTTATTTCATCTGAATATGAAGAAGTGATTGGGTTTGTTCATAAGAACTTGTTGCAACTTTATCCTGAGTATGAATTTAACCTTGCAAAGGTGGTTCGTTCATTTAAAAACAAAGAAAAATTTGAAATATCTTCATCAACACACGGTGAAGCTGTTTTGAAAGACTTGGGTATTGTTTATATTGACTCAAACGGCATGACACAGATTTCAGATGTTTGTGACAAAGGCTATATGAAAAATGAACAACACATGAAGGCTTTTTTGACCGGTTTGTTTTTGGGAACTGGCAGTTTGAGTGTTCCTAATCAAAAGGAAAACAAAAGGGCATATGGATATCATTTTGAGATTGATGTTGAAACCAAAACCCAAGTTGATTTGATTGCAGAAGTTTTTTCTAACTTTGATATTTTTCCAAAAGTTGTTGAACGTGGTGAAGACTTGGTTATTTATTTAAAAGACAGCGAAACAATCTGTGACGTTTTGGGGTTGTTTGGTGCAAACAAAATTGTTCTTGACCTTATGAATAAAAAGGTTGATAGAGACATGAACAACATGATGAACAGACAAGTTAATTGCATTTCTGCAAACCTTGATAAAACCATAAATGCGTCACTTAAACAAATCAAAGCCATTGAAGTTATCAGAGATACAATCGGTGTTGAAAGTTTGCCTGACACACTTGCAGAAGCTGCGCTTTTGAGATTATCAAACCCTGAAGCGTCTCTTTCAGACCTACTAAACTTGATGGAAATAAAAATAAGCAAGGGTGCACTCAAACAACGTTTTGACAAAATTATTAAACTATCGGAAGAATTGGGGGAACAAAATGGCTAAAATGATTTCGCCGCTTTTATACACACAAACAAAGGGCTATAAATTCAAACAAAGCGAAGATAAGAAAAAGAATCTTCTTCCTGAAGTTAGAGCAGAAAAGATTGTTGTAAGACCAAAGAATGAACTCAGAAAATTTGTTGATGAAAAGGGTTTTGTTCATTTGCACTTGCACACTGAATATTCTCTTTTGGACGGTGCAACAAGAATCGATAGTCTGGTGAAAAGGGCAAAGGATCTTGGAATGAGAGCTGTTGCTATCACTGACCACGGAAATATGTATGGTGCAGTAACATTCTTTGATGCGTGTGTTTCGCTTGATGAAGCATATTATAAAGAACATGGCAAACCAATAGTTAAGCCAATTATTGGTTGCGAATTTTATGTAACAAGTGATTATCAAAAGAAAGATTCAAGAGAGAAACTTCATCACTTGATATTGCTTGTTAAAAACGAAAAGGGATATGAAAATATCTCTAAGCTTAATGCTATTGCGTTTAGAGACGGTTTTTATTTTAAACCAAGAATTGACTATAAACTTTTGGAACAATATAGTGAAGGACTTGTGTGTTTGTCAGCGTGTATTGCTGGAACCATTCCTGCATATTTGCTTAATAATCAAGATGAAGAAGCAGAAAAAGATGCACTTCGTTTAAAAAATATGTTTGCGCCTGGTGACTTTTATATTGAAGTTCAAGACCATGGCCTAAAAGAAGAAAAATATGTTTTGCCAAAACTTTATGCATTAGCAAAAAAGATTGGAGTTAAAACAGTTGCAACAAACGACGTTCACTATCTTGAAAAAGAAGATGCAATGAGCCAAGATATTCTTATGTGCGTTAATATGCGTAAGACTTATGATGACCCAGACAGAATGAAGTTTGACACTGATGAGTTTTATTTCAAGACCTATGAAGAAATGAAACTTTTGTTTGAAGAAGAAAGTTTGTTAAACTCTCTTGAAATTATGGATAAGTGTAACTATAACTTTGAGTATGGTCACTATTTATTCCCAAGGTTTATTCCTGAAACTGGTGACGACCCAAAGACTTATATTTTAAAGCTTATTGATGAAGGTGTTAAAAAACATTATCCAGTTGTTACAAAAGAACTCACTGATAGAATAGAGTATGAGCTTGGCGTTATTGAAAGAATGGGCTTTATTGAATATTACTTAATTGTGTGGGACTATATCAATGCTGCAAGAAAAATGGGTATTTCAGTTGGTCCTGGACGTGGTTCTGGTGCTGGTTCGGTTATTGCATATTTGCTTGGAATCACTCAACTTGACCCACTTCGTTTTGGCTTATTCTTTGAAAGATTCTTGAACCCAGACAGAGTCTCTGCGCCTGACTTTGACGTTGACTTTGAAGACTCAAGAAGACAAGACGTTATTGATTATGTTAGAAGAAAATATGGCAATGACCGTGTTATTAAAATTATCACACTTGGTATGATGGCGGCGAAAAACGCTATCAAAGACGTTGGACGTGTATTGAGAGTTCCTTATAGTGAAACAGACAAAATCACAAAGGCGATACCAAATACAGTAAAGAGACCATATATTTTAAAGAAGGTTTTTGGTTTCTATGAAGCCAAGCCAAAAGATAAAGACTATGGCGTAAACTATGCTGTTCCTGAACTTATTGAACTTTATAACAACAATCCACAACTTAAGCAGGTTGTTGATATTGCAATCAAGCTTGAAGATATGCCAAGACAGACTTCAGTGCACCCATGTGGTGTTATTATTGGTCGTGGTCCACTTGATGATTATGTTCCACTTTCAAGGTCTGGCGAAGAACTCACAACACAATACAATGGTGGTCAAATGGAACACCTTGGACACTTAAAAATGGACTTTTTGGGTCTTTGCAACTTGTCCGATATTAAGTTTGCGATTGAATATATTAAAGAAAATCGTGGTGTTGAAGTTAATTTTGAAAAGAATACTTATGATGACCCTGACGTATTCAAGATGCTTTCAACAGGAAACACAACAGCTGTGTTCCAGCTTGAAAGTGGTGGTTTCCAAAAGTTCATGAGAGAACTTAAGCCAACATGTCTTGAAGATATCGTTGCGGGTGTTTCGCTTTATCGTCCTGGTCCAATGGACACAATTCCGACATTTGTTCACAACAAACACAATCCTGCAGATGTAACATATGTTGATCCAAGACTTGAGCCAGTGCTCAATAACACTTATGGAGTTATCGTTTATCAAGAGCAGGTTATGAAAATCGTTCAGGTTCTTGCTGGATACACACTTGCACGTGCTGACGCCGTTAGAAAAATGATGGGTAAGAAGAAACTAAAAGACCTTCAAGCAGAAAGACAAGTCTTTGTTCATGGTTGCCCATCAATACTTGGCAAACCTGCCGTTACTGGTTGTGTGGCAAATGGCGTTCCTGAAGACGTTGCAAACGCTCTTTGGGACCAAATGGAAAAGTTTGGTTCTTATGCGTTTAACAAGTCTCACGCTGCGGCATATTCATATGTAACATATCAAACAGCATGGCTCAAATATTATTATGAACCAGAGTTTTTGACAGCAATCTTGAACAATAGAATCACGAAATCAGATGACCTTAAGAAATATTTGGCTTATGCAAAGTCTGTTAACATTAAGATTTTGCCACCAGATATCAATGAATCAAAAACATTGTTCTCAGTTAAGGGTGAAGATATTAGATTTGGTCTTTCAGCTATCAAGGGTATTGGTGGAACAATTTGTGACCAAATTATTAAATGCAGAGAAACTGACGGAAAATTTACTTCGCTTGAAAACTTTTTGTCTAGAACGGTGGAGTTTAACCTTAATAAGCGTTTGATTGAAGGCTTTATTTATGCTGGTGCGTTTGACTGTTTTGGAAAAACAAGAAGTCAGCTTGTTGCTGTTTATGAAAAGGCTATGGCTTGTGCTGTTAAAGATTCAAAATCAAAGCAAGCAGGTCAATTTTCAATGTTTACAGACTTGATGGCATCAGATGAATCAATTAAGATTGATTATCCAAATTTAACTGAAATTGACCACAAAGAAAAGCTTAAAAAAGAAAAGGAAGTTTGTGGTATATATATTTCAGGAAACCCACTTGATGACTATTTGTCGCAAATGATGGATTATAACTTTAACTCAACCATGATTCAAGAAGGCGACGCAGAAGGTCAGCAAAGTGATGATATGGATAATAGTGATTTTGTTAGTGATATCAAAAATGGTATGGTAGTTGAGTGTGGTGGTGTTGTTTCTGCTGTTAAGAAAATTATGACAAAACAGGGTAACAAGCCAATGGCTATCGTGACAATTGAAGACATTTATGGTGAATTTGATTGTATGATGTTCCCAAAAACCTATGAAAAATTTGGAGAAGTTTTAACAGAAGAAAGAATTGTTCATATCAATGGTAAGATTTCTGTTAGAGATGGTGGTGATAAGCCAATTATTTTGATTGAAAAAATTGACTTCTTAGATGAAAATCCGGCTGGGAAAGAAACAGATAATGTTATTATGCAAAATACTGTTATTCAAGAAAAAACTGAAGTTAAAAAGGTATATTTGCAAGTTGATTTGAGTAATAACAATATTGTTTCAATACTTGATGAGATTTTTGCTGGATACCCAGGAAATAGTCCTGTTTTCGTTCAATATAACAAGAAATTATATAACATGAATGTTAATGTAGATGCCACAAACTCACTTAAAGCTGAAGTTGCAGGTGTGATTGGCGAAAATAACATAAAAATTGTTTAATTTAAAACGAAATCAAATTTAGTTGCTTTTTTAAGCTCAAATGAATATTATGTTTCTAGGAGATTATTTATATGATAAGAAATATTGCTGTGCTTACAAGTGGTGGAGATAGTCCTGGCATGAATGCTTGTATTAGAGCTGTTGTTAGATGTGGAATTGCAAACGGACTATCTGTTTATGGAGTTTATAGGGGTTATGCTGGTTTGATTAACAACGATATTAAGTTGTTAAACGAAAGAAGCGTTGGAAATATCATTCAACTTGGTGGAACATTCTTAAAAACTGCAAGATGCAAAGAATTTATGACAGGTGAAGGTGTTGACAAGGCTGTTGCAAACCTTAGAAAACATAATATTGATGCAC
The DNA here is from genome assembly GCA_045596905.1 of Clostridia bacterium. Taxonomy (GTDB): domain Bacteria; phylum Bacillota; class Clostridia; order Christensenellales; family UBA1242; genus RGIG1681. The sequence goes on along the minus strand of JAZODG010000007.1, from coordinate 34,186 downwards.
TTATTGTTATTGGTGGAGATGGAACATTTAGGGGTGCAAATGAACTCATTAAAAGGGGAATCAAATGTGCTTGTATTCCTGCTACTATTGATAATAACTTGTTTTATACCAACTACACAATTGGATATGACACTGCAACAAATACTGTAACAAACCTTATCAATAACTTTAGAGACACATCACTTTCACATGACAGAGTGTCTATTATTGAAGTTATGGGCGCTGGTTGTGGCGATATTGCACTTTGTTCTGGTCTTGCTGCTGGTGCAGACGTTATAATTGTTCCAGAAATCAAGCTTGACATTGATAACATTTGTGACAGACTCATGAAAGCTAGAAAACATGCAAAAGAAGGTTCAATTGTTGTTTTGTCTGAAAAGATTTGTGATATAAACAAACTTGCAGAAGTTATTCACTCAAGATGTGGTCTTGAATGTAGAACTGCAGTGCTTGGACATCTTCAAAGGGGTGGTTCACCATCAGCGTTTGACAGAAACCTTGCAACAAGAAGTGGTGCAATTGCAGTTGAACATCTCATTCATGATGAATGTGGTGTTGTTGGTTATAAAGATGGACAATATATTTATGTTAGTATAGAAGAAGCCTTATCTGCAAAACAAGTGTTTGACCTTGGTGGTTACAAACTTGCAGAGAAGTTAAGTTTCTAGTTTATTTTATTGATTTAATAAGGTATTATGCTAAACATAATACCTTATTTTTATTAGCTTTAGAGCGTATTTTTAAAAGGAGAGTTTAAAATGAAGGTTTATCTTGTTGGAACAAGTTGCACATGGTTTTCTAGAAATAACACAAGCTTTATTTTAGATGATAAGATATTATTTGATGCTCCAACCGGGGCTTATAAAGAGATAATAAAAAAGATGAATCTGTTTGACATAAAGAGTCTTTATGTTTCACATTTTCATGCCGACCACTTTGCCGACGTTCAAGTGATTGTTACAAGATTTATGAGAGAGAGTGAAATGCGTGGCGTTAAAGACCACTTGAAGGTTTATTGTCCAAAAGGAACACTTGACCATCTTGTTGAATATAACAAAATAATTTTTGGTGGAGCAGATGAATGCGACAAAGCATCTCTTAGCAAAAATGTTGATTTTATTGAAGTTAAAGACGGTGATGAATTTGAAGACAATGGATATAAAGTAAAGGTTTATAAAATGGACCATGGCAGGGTTTATTGTCAGGGATATGCCTTTACTGATAAAAACGGGCAAACAATAGGTTTTTCTGCCGATACAAAAGAATGTGAAAACCTTGAAAAGATGCTTGCAGACTCTGACGTTGCCTTTGTTGACATGGCATCAATTGACAAACATTCATCGCATCTTGATGTTGATGGGTTTGTTGAGTTGACTAAAAAATATCAAAACTGTAAAATATATCCAGTGCATACTTCAGATGCAACTCAAAAATTTGCTGAAGATAATGGTTTGAATGCTGTTTATGATGGACAGGAATTAAACTTTTAATATGTGAATAAACTTTATAGGGGAATATAATGGCTGAATGGCTTAAAAACTTGTTTGTTGCGATATTTGGCGAACATAGTGGCATTGCAACGTTTATTATATCAATGATTCCGATTGTGGAACTTCGTGGAGCAATACCTTTTGGTGCTGCTGAAGCAATGTGGGGTGCAAATGCACTTCCTGTGTGGCTTTCATTTTTAATATCACTTGCAGGTTCTTCGCTTGTTTGTGTGATTTTGACATTCTTGTTTTTGCCGATATTCAATTGGATAAAAAAGACAAGAGCATTCAAAAAACTTGCAGACTGGATTGAAAACAAGATTTCTAAGAATTCTCAAAAAATCAATGATAACGTTAAAAATGAGAAAAATGAAAAGAGAAAAAATCTTATTAAATGGCTTGGTGTATTTGCATTTGTTGCAGTTCCATTGCCACTTACTGGGGTTTGGACGGGAACAGCGATTGCAGTGTTTATTGGAATGAGCAAAACAGCAACAATGTCAGCTGTTATTTCAGGCAACCTGGTTGCAGGGCTTATTATTATGGCTGTTTCATATTTGTTTGCTGACAACACAATCATTGTTTTATGGATATTCTTGGCATTAATTGCGTTGTTTATTCTCTTTGCATTATGCAAAAAGTTATTTGATAAAATAAAGAGCAAAAAGCAAGTTGATGCTTTAGATAAAGAACCTAGCGAAAATGTGGAAAATATTGAAAATTAAAAAGACAGGGTGACCTGTCTTTTTTATCTGCCTTTAGTTATTAGTTTTTCAAATAGTGAGATGATTCCATACATGATGCCTGAAAGAATGCAAAGTATGATTATTGCTGTCATTACAAGGTCAAGTTTGAAGACCTGTCCACCATAGACAAGCAAATATCCAAGACCTGCTTTGCTTGAGAGATATTCTCCCATAATGACGCCAACCCATGCCATGCCAAGATTGATTTTGAGTGTGGCAATAAAGTTTGGCAGGGTGGCAGGAAATATGAGTTTTGTCATGATTTGAAACTTATTTGCCCCCATTGATTTTAAAAGCATAATTTTTTCGTTTGGAACTTCAAGATATGAGTTTAAAAGATTGATTATTGTTATTATTACACAGATGAGTATGCCCATGGTTACAATCGCTTTTGTGCCGATGCCAACCCAAATGATAATCAGTGGACCAAGGGCGATTTTTGGTAAGCTGTTGAGTATTACCAAATATGGTTCAAGAACCTTGTGAAGGAACTTTAATGAATATAGTGTTATTGCAACAGCAAGTCCTATTAAGGTGCTTAAGGCAAATGCAATAATAGTTTCGTTTAAGGTTGTGAATATGTGTGTGAATAATGTTCCATTTTCATAGAGTGAAATGGTTTGTTTAACTATTCTTGAAGGTGAAGAAATTATGAATGGGTCAACCCAGTTTTTGTAAGCAATAAGCTCCCAAGCGCCAATCAAAAACAATAAAATAAATATCCTTGAAAGATTGATTAAAATGTTTTTTGTTTTTTCACGTTTAACAAATTTAATGTGGGTGAGTGAGCCCTGAATTTTTTTTCGTTTAAGCTTTAATGTTTTCATTGAAGTTCGTCCCATAAAAGTTTAAAGTATGTGTTAAATTCAGGGTTGTTTCGTCTTTCAAGGGGAGACAAGGTTTTGTCAAAGTTTATTTTTATTATAGTTTTGATTTGTCCTGGACGTTTTGTTAAAACGATTATTCTGTCGCTCATTGAAATAGCTTCAGCAATATCGTGTGTGACAAGGATAGCTGTTTTATGTTCAGACTTTATGATTGAATGAATATTGTTTTGAACAGACAATCTTGTCTGTGAATCAAGGGCAGAGAATGGTTCATCAAGAAGCAAAACCTTAGGGTTTAGGGCAAGAGTTCTAATAAGTGATACTCTTTGTCTCATTCCACCAGAAAGTTCATTTGGTTTTGATTTTTCAAAGCCTTCAAGCCCGTATTTTGACAAAAGTTCTTTCAGTTTGTGTTTGTCTAGACAGTTTTTGCTATGGTTGATTTTTGGACCAATTAAAACATTTTGATAGATGTTTAGCCATTCAAATAGATTGTCTCTTTGAAACATATAGCCAACGTCAGTTGAGACTCCAATAACTTTTTTGTTGTCAAGAGTTATTTCTCCCGAAGTTGGTTTTAAAAGTCCGGCAATCAGTGAAAGAATGGTTGTTTTTCCTGAGCCACTTGGACCAACTATGCTAACAAATTCGCCGTCATCAACACTAAATGAAATGCTTTTTATTGCTTCAGTTTCAGATTTTAAGGTTTGATATGTTAAAGAAATGTCCTTTAACTCTAGTTGTTTTCTCATAAAAGTTTCTCCTTTGAATATGATTCAAAAGATTAAATGGTGTTTGCAATTGTGTTGTCAACAACTTTGCTGAACTCAACGTCAGATTCGATTGTTCCTGCATTTTTGAGCACGGACAAAAGTCTGGCATAAGAGTCTTTGCTCATAGCTGGTGAGTTTGACCAAGCGTCAATCTCAAGATATCTTTCAACAGCAGTTGCAAGTTCTTCTTTTGTTGTTCCGTCAAATGATGGAACAAGTGCTTCTGCAACTTCCAAAGACGGAGATGTCGTGATGAATAAATACGCTTTTTTGATTGCTCTTAAGAAGCCTTCAATTTGGGCTTTATTGTTTGAAATGTAGCTTGGGTATGCCATAAAGCATGTGTATGGGATTTCACCAGAATATTCTCCAACTGAACCGACATAATAGCCTTTTCCTGCAGAAACAAAAGCTGAAGCTGTTGGCTCAAACATAGTGCAGAAGTCTGCGTTTGTTGATTCAAAGACTGAAACCATCATGTTAAATGAAGTTTCTTTGTCAAGCGTGACATTTGTGCCGTTGATGATTCCTGATTGATTGCATAACCATTCAAACGTCATGGCTGGCATGCCACCATTTCTGCCAATGATAGCTTTTTTACCTGTTAATGACGAACCAAAACTAAAGTTTGTTATTGGTGTTTTTGAAATTAAAAAGCTGCCGTCTTTTTTTGTGAGTTGTCCAAACACAACAGGGTGATTGGTGCTTCCACTGGCTTCAACGTAAACAACTGTTTCTGGGCCCATAAGAGCAATATCTGCAGAACCAGATAAAAGGGCTGTCATGCTGGCGTCACTGCCGCCACCATTGACAAGTTCAATTGTTATGCCTTCTTCTTCCATATAGCCTTTATTGATTGCAACATATAGTGGGGCATAAAATACACTGTGGGTTACTTCATTGATGCGAACCAAACCTGATTTGTTTTCTTTTTTGCAACCAACAAAGCAAAGACTTGTGCAAATCACAAGAGCAAAAGCACATAAGATTGTTATAAATTTTCTCATTATTCCTCCATAATTTTATAAGAGAATCAAAAATAGCATTCTCTTACAAAATATATTATGAAAGTTTCGTTAAATTGTGATTTTATCGGCAAAACAATTTTACTTTTTATCTTAAATTTGTTATTATTTTCTATGTAGGAGAGATTATGTTTGAATCTAGTTCAAAATTTCCAAAATTTTTTGTTTATATGATGCTTCTTTTGGCAAGCATTGCTTTTTTGGGAATGTTTTTTAGTATAAAAATTGTTGCTGCTGTATATTTTATCGCTATTGTTTTGTGCATTGTGCTTAACATTTTGGATAGAAAATATGGAACAATCTTAACAAACTATAAACTGACATATTTGCTGTTTGAACTTGTTAATTTGATTGCTGTTATTTCGGTTATATATTTTGAATATTCAAAACATACAGAAGTTTTAAATTTATTTTTGATTTTGCTTGTTATTCTTGAGGTGCTACTTATCATCATTGATGTGTTTGTTATTAAAAACAAAAACTTAACAAAGCGTGAAAACCTTGTTGTTGATTTCATTAAGCTTTGCTCAATGATTTGCTTCTTGACATACTTCTTTAATGTTTCAAAATTATACTTTTCAATCTTTGCGTTCGTATTTGAATCAATCAATCTTGTTATGAAGGTTTTTTGTAATCTTGATGACAAAAATCAAGTTGAAAATAAAAAAGAAGAAGATATTATCGCTGATGTTATACAATCAAACTCAGATGAAGGAGATAAAGATTAATGGCTATTGCAAAACTTGTATTTTTGGGCGTTATGACAATTTGTGCTGGTATATGTTTGGCTGTTCCGTTATTTGTGCCTGAACAAAAAAACAAAAAAGACCCAAGCAGAAGACTGCGTATTATTGTTAAAACCAGAATGATTTGTTTTATTGTGTTCTTGGTTATGCTACTACTTTGTGTAATATTATAAAAAAGGGGAAATATATTTATGAAAATTTTACTTACTGGTGGACTTGGATTTATCGGTTCACACACAGCCGTCCAACTTTTGGAAAACGGACACGAAGTTGTTATTGCTGACAACTTATCTAACTCAAAAATTGAGGTTATTGAAAAAATTAAAAAAATCACAGGAAAAGATGTTGGTTTCTATCAAATTGATGTTTGTGATGAAAACGCATTAGAAAAGTTGTTTGCTGAAAATGAAGACCTTTATGGTGTTATTCATTTTGCAGGCTATAAAGCAGTGGGCGAATCTGTTCGTGAACCACTTATGTATTATGAAAACAACTTGATTTCAACATTTGTTTTGCTTGAAGTTATGAAAAGACATAATTGCAAAAACATTGTTTTCAGTTCTTCTGCAACTGTTTATTCACCAGAAAATACAATGCCGCTTACTGAAAACTCATTGCTTTCAGCTTCAAACCCATATGGCAGAACAAAACTTTTCAATGAGTTTATTTTGAAAGATTTTCAAGCTGTTAACAAAGATTTCAATGTTGTGCTTTTGAGATATTTCAATCCTATTGGTGCGCATGAAACAGGTCTTCTTGGTGAAGATCCAAATGGTATTCCAAACAACTTGATGCCATATATTTGCAAAGTTGCTGTTGGTGAACTTGACCACTTGAGTGTGTTTGGTAATGACTATGACACAAAAGACGGAACAGGTGTTAGAGATTATATTCACGTTGTTGACCTTGCAAGAGCACATCTTTTGTCTATTGAAAAGATTATCAAAGAAAAAGAAGTTGGTTTAAAAATTTACAATCTTGGAACTGGAACAGGGTATTCAGTTCTTGATATTGTTAATACATTTAACAGAGTTAATGGCGATTTGGTTAAGTATGAAATTACTGACAGAAGACCAGGTGACGTTGCAACATGTTATGCATCGCCAAAGCTTGCTGAAGAAGAACTTGGATTTAAGGCTGAAAAGACTCTTGATGAAATGTGTAAATCAAGCTATCAATATCAAAAAAATAATAAAAAATAACTTAACTGCTATTGAAAAATGATTATTTTCGGAGTATTATTTTAAGGTATCAGCTAATTTAGGAGAAAATAATGAGTTTTATGAGAAATGAAGGAAGTTATATTCCTCAACAATTTGAAGATGAAGTTTATAAGGTATGGGAAGAAAAGGGCTATTTTAAGGCTAGAGTAAACAAAGATAAAAAGCCTTTTACTATTGTTATGCCACCACCAAACGTAACTAGCAAGGCACACATTGGTCATGCTTGTGACGTTACTCTTCAAGATATTTTGACAAGATATAAGAAAATGCAAGGTTTTGAAGCACTTTGGCTTCCTGGAACTGACCACGCAGCTATTGCGACAGAACACAAAATTGTTGAAAAGCTTGCTAATGAAGGAAAAACAAAAGAAGGTATTGGTCGTGAAGCTTTTGATAAGGAAGCTTGGGATTGGTATAACTTTTATGGCAGCACAATTTTGAACCAGTTTAAAAAAATGGGTGCTTCTGCTGACTGGGATAGATATCGCTTTACTATGGACGAAGTTAGCACAAATGCTGTTTTAGAAGCATTTATCAGACTTTATAACAAAGGTTATATTTATCGTGGTTCAAGAGAAACCAACTGGTGCACACACTGTAAGTCAGTTATTTCTGATGATGAAATTGTTTATTCAGACGATGCAGGTAACATGTGGCATATTCATTATCCATTTGTTGACGGAAGTGGATATATCACTGTTGCAACAACAAGACCAGAAACACTTTATGGTGACACTGCTGTTGCTGTTAGTCCTGATGATAAAAGATATAAAGACATTGTTGGAAAGAAGGTTTATGTTCCAATCATTAATAGGGAAATACCTATTATTGCAGACTCATATGTAGAAAAAGAGTTTGGAACAGGTATGGTTAAAATCACTCCTGCTCATGACCCTAACGACTATGAAGTTGGAAAGAGACATAACCTTGAAATTATTGAAGTTATCACAAAAGAAGGCAAAATCACAAGTGTTGCTGGAAAAGAAGTTGAAGGTCTTGATGTTAAACAAGCAAGAGAAAAGACCGTTGAACTTTTGAAAGAACTTGACTTATTAGAAAAGGTTGAACCATATACACACTCTGTTAGCCACTGCTATAGATGTGGAACAGCCATTGAACCAATGGTTACAGAACAATGGTTTGTTGCTATGACAGAACTTGTTAAACCTGCAATCAAATGCGTTGAAGACGGTTCACTTAAAATTTATCCAAAGAGATTTGAAAAGAACTATTTCCACTGGCTTCGCAATATTCGTGACTGGTGTATTTCAAGACAACTTTGGACAGGCCACAGAATTCCTATTTATTATTGTGATGAATGCGGCGAAGTTATGGTTTCTAAAACTAATGTTGAAACCTGCACAAAGTGTGGAAGTCATAAAGTCCATCAAGATCCAGATGTTCTTGATACTTGGTTCTCATCTGCTCTTTGGCCAACAACAACCCTTGGCTGGCCTGAAAAGACTCCAGATTTAGATTATTTCTATCCAACATCTGTTCTTGTTACCGGTTTTGATATTTTGACTCAATGGGTTACAAAAATGGTTTATATGGGCATTGAATGCAATAATGATGTTCCATTTAAAAACTGTTTGATTCACGGTCTTGTTCGTGATAGCCAAGGCAGAAAGATGAGTAAGAGTCTTGGAAACGGTGTTGACCCAATTGACGTTATCAATGATTATGGTGCAGACGCACTTCGTCTTGCTCTTGTTAAAGATATGGCAATGGGTATGGATATGCGTTTCAGCAATAACAAGATTGATGACAGCAGGGCATTTATCAATAAAGTTTGGAATGCTAGCAAATTTATTTCAATGCACCAAGAAGGTGTTGAACTTTTAGATGTTAACAACATTGAACTTGATGACGTTCAAAGCTGGATTATGAATAAAACAGCTGAAATCACTCAAGTTGCAACAAATAACCTTGATAAATTTGATATCGGTGTTGCTTTAACAAATATTGTGTCATTCACGCTTGACACATTCTGTGACTGGGCTATTGAACTTTCAAAACCTGCAATTTTTGCTGGTGGTGAGTCAAAACAAAAAATGGTTAGTGTTCTTAGTGCTTCATTTAGTCAAATTTTGAAGCTTTTACATCCATTTATCCCATTTGTTACAGAATATATCTATCAAAGAATTGATTTCGTAAACAAAGCAGAAAGCTTGATGATTTCTTCACTTGAAGATTATTCAAAGTTTGCTGATTTGAAAAAACAAGCTGAAAAGACTGAAGAATTGGTTGCACTTATCACTGCACTTCGTAAGTTTAAACTTGACAACGGCAAGAAGTCTTCAGAAAAGGCAGAGTTTGCAGTTGCTAAAAATGATTTTGCTGAAACACACAAAGCAGTAATTGAAAAACTTGCAAACGTTGTGCTTAGCGTTGATAAACAAGAGCAGGGTAAAACACTTGTAACAAATGTTGGTGAATTTGTTTTGGTTGAAGAAAAGGTTGACGTTGAAACTCAAAAAGCAATCTTGCTTAAAGATATTGGAAAAGTTCAATTTGAAATTGACAGAAGCAATAAGATGCTTAACAACCCTAACTTCATGGCAAAAGCACCTGAAACACTTGTTAAGACAGAAAGAGAAAAACTTGCTAAAAACGAAGAACTTATTGCTGCATTAAAAGCAAGATTAAATGAACTTGGATAGGGTATTATGTGAAACATAACACTTGAATTTATCGGACTTTAAGGGGTATTATTAAAAATGATTAAGAAATTAACTGCTAATGAATTTAACAATGTAAAAGAGCTTGTAAAGCAGGTTTTTGAAAAGTGTGTTGCACCAAGTTACACCGAAGAAGGCAGAGAAGAATTTTATAAGTTTGTTAATGACAACGAAAAACTTTCTTCACTTGACCTTTGGGGATATTATATTGAAGATAGACTTATTGGTGTGATTGGCACACGTGATGAGATTTCACATATTTCACTTTTCTTTGTTGATAATGAATTTCAAAGACATAGTTTTGGAAAGAAACTTCTCGAAACTGTTTTGGAAGAAACAAAAGCTGATGTGATTTCAGTTAATTCTTCACCAACTGCTGTGAATGCTTACAAATACATGGGCTTTGTTGCAACAGACTCTGAAATTGAAGCTAATGGAATCAAATATGTTCCAATGGAGCTTAAGGTTGAAAAGAGCAAGGCTGATGAAGAGAATCTTTCAATGGCTGAACTTTTGGCTGAAGAAGACAAAAGAATGAAAAAAGAAAAAGAAGAAAATGAAAGACTTGCTATTGTTCATCAAGAATTGATGCGTTTGGAATCTCAAAGAAAGAAACAAGAATATATTGAAATGAAAGAACGCAAACATCAAGAATACTTGGAAATGAAGGAAAGAAAGCATCAAGAGTATTTGGAGATGAAAGAAAAGAAGCATCTTGAATGGCTTGCAGAAAAAGAGAGAAGGGCAAATACATTTGAAGACAAGACCTTAACTTGCAAAAAATGTGGCAAAGAATGGGTTTGGTCAGCAAGTGAACAAAAGTTCTTTAAAGAAAAAGGTTTTTTCAGACCTTCAATGTGCAAAGAATGCCGTTCAAGCATCAAAACAATCAATAATTTTCATAAATAAACAAAGACCCAATGCTGGGTCTTTTTGTTTTGACAAATTTTGACAAAAATCTAAAAAATAGAATATTTTTCGCTCAGAATCAAATCAATAATCTTTTTTATATTTTATGTGCCTATGATAAAATTTATTTGCTCGAAAAAAATAAAATTTAAGGAAGTTTTTATGGAAAATAGCAAAAATATACTTATTGCTAATGAAAATGCAGAAGAGTCAAGGCTCATTTCTGAAAAACTTACCAATGAAAAAAATGAATTTAATACCGTAATTGTAAAAAATGGGAAAGAAGCGATTGAAAAACTTGAAAATCAAAGCTTTGACCTTGCCATCATCGATTTGGTTTTACCGGAAATTGATGGTTTTGAAGTTATTGAGAGAATAAAGGAAACCAGCAAAAACACAAAAATTATTGTTGTTTCGGCACTTGCAAGTGATGTGTTTATTAAAAAGGCAACAAATTTTGGTGTAAGCTATTACATGTTAAAGCCAATAAGCTATGATATTTTGCAAAAAAGAATTAATGACATATTAAATGACGAATCTTCTCAAAAAGAGTCTTCTAGGGGTGATTTTGACAAGGAAATTGAAGAAAAGATCACAAATATTTTTATCACTGTTGGAATCCCAGCGCATATAAAGGGTTATCAGTTCTTAAGAGAAGCAATTAAGCTTTCAATGGAAAACCCGGATATAATCAATTCAATCACAAAAAGGCTATATCCTTCAATTGCAGAAAAGTTTGATACTTCTGCTTCAAAGGTTGAAAGGGCAATCAGGCATGCAATTGAAGTTGCTTGGAACAGGGGAAAAATTGAAAACATAAACAGCATATTCGGGCTTACTGTTTATTCAAATAATGAGAAACCAACCAATGGGGAGTTTATTGCATTAGTCGCTGACAAAATGTTATTAGATGTATAATATATATATTTAAAAAATATCACATTTGTGATATTTTTTAATTTGAAAAAAAGTTATGAAATCAGAAAGATTATTTCGTGCAAAATGCCTAAATTTTCAAAGTTCTGTATTGACAGGATAGTTTTTAAATGATAATATTCGGGTAATACAAAAAGGGAGTTTAATATGAGAGAAGCAGATTCAATGCTATTTGACCTAAAAAGGTCACGCGCAAATTTGCTAGATTATAAAAACAATATTGAACGACAACTTGAACAGGCCCAAAGTATTATAAATATTGCGCTAGAACAGGATTTAAGTGATGGAAGTGCACCACTCACTGAGCAAGATGCTGTATGGCATAATTACTTGCTTAAAATTTTTATCGACATTAAAAATAATATCCGTATTATTGATAGGGCAATTGCACAGTATGAAGAAAATGATAAGGGGGAAGATTCGCTTCAAGAAGCAAGCGTTTTGGAACCTACTGGATAATAAAAAAGTCAAGGAGGTGTCTCCTTGACTTTTGTTTTTTTCATAAATGCTATGCACACATTTCGAAATACGATACCGAAGCGGAAACCAAGTAGTTAGCTACTTCAAAGCTACCTTAAAGCACACAAAAGATTCCACTTAGTGCTGCTGCGGTCAGGCTCTGACACGGTTCATGGATTTTTGTTGTTCAAGACCTTGTTATCAACACCACTTGCTTGGTGCAGACCTTCCATACCATATCCCTAGATGTGCGTTCGTTCCTGCTATAGTAGATCTCAGGTTACAGGGCACTACTAGCTCCCCAACTAGCATAGCATATGGATATTATATCAAATTTGAGCAAATAGTCAAGTGAAAATATTGCCACGATTTGTCTAAATCTTTCTATATGCCCAAATTATGGCAATTTATCAAGCAAATATTTTGACTAATTAGTAAAATTTTGTTATGATAAATTTGTAGGAGTGCATATGGGAGAACAAAATGTTAATGCTTCAAGATTCATTATGGCGTATAACAGGCTAGATCAGGGTCTTCGTGAAATTTATTCAATTAAAAGAACATTAACTTTTTCAGACATGATTCGAAAAGTTGCAAATGTTAACACGGTTGTTTCAAAGTTTGAAGAAGATCTTATTGACTATGGCAGACTCAGAAACGCGATTGTTCATAGAAGCAATGATGAAATCATCGCAGAACCAAACTTGGAAGTTGTTGAAAAGCTTGAAAAAATCGCAAGAATAATAAACACTCCACCAAGAGTTGTTGACTGCTTAAGACACAGGTCTGTCTTTTCAGCATCAGGCGAAACACCGCTTAAAAAGGTTATTTATGAAATGAAACAATCAGGATATTCAGTTGTTCCTGTTTATATTTCTGGAACCATTGTTGGTGTTATCAATAGAAAGATGATTGTTGACGGCATTGGAAAGTTTATTGACCAAAACAAAGACATTGACGACGCTATAAATGAGCCAGTTGCTCAGTGTTTGGATATTTTTAATGAAACAAATCACTATGAAGTTGCACCAAAATCAATTACTGTTGAAAATTTGTTGTATATGTTCCAACAAAACAGAAAGTTATCTAGTGTAATTTTAACTGAAAACGGAAACTATACAGAACCTGCAGAAGTTATTGTTGTTAGTGCAGACCTTATTGATTTGAATAGTGTGTTAGACAACTATTAAAGAAGGAATTATGAAAGTAGCAGAAAATTGGAAAGATTATAAAGTTATTGCGACAGGTGATGGTGAGAAACTTGAAAGCTGGAATGGTGTAATTTTGCTTCGTCCAGACCCACAAGTTATTTGGCATTCAAAGTCAAACCTTTCAAAATATAAAGGATTGAACGCATGGTATCACAGAAGTGAAACTGGTGGTGGTGCGTGGGAATTTTTAAAAAAGACTCCTGAAGAATGGACATTGTCATACAAAAACCTTAAGTTTTCACTTAAAACAATGGGCTTTAAGCACACGGGTTTGTTTCCAGAACAGGCTTATAACTGGGACAGAATGATTGAGCTTATCAAGGGTGCTGGAAGAGAAATTAATGTTTTAAATTTGTTTGGCTACACTGGTGGCGCAACCGTTGCTTGTGCATCAGCAGGTGCAAGTGTTTGTCACGTTGATGCTGCAAAAAACATGGTTGATAGATGCAAGGAAAACGTTAGACTTTCAGGGCTTGAAAATGCTCATGTAAGATATATTGTTGATGACTGCACAAAGTTTGTTAACAGAGAAATCAAACGTGGTCACAAGTATGACGCAATCATTATGGACCCACCAAGTTATGGCAGGGGCTCAAATGGTGAAGTTTGGAAGCTTGAAGACAATCTCTATGATTTTGTTAAGCTTTGCAGCCAAGTGTTGTCTGACAAGCCACTTTTTGTGCTTATAAACAGCTATACAACAGGGCTTGGAGCTACAGTTTTGGAAAATATATTAAAATTAACACTTTCAGACCATAAAGGCAGTGTTGAGGCATATGAACTATGCTTGCCAACAGAAGAAGGTATTTGTTTGCCTTGTGGAACCAGTGGAATATTTATTGGAGAATAAAAATGGAAATACTATACGAAGATAATCATATTATTGTTGTGAATAAACCACAAGGTGTTGGCAGTCAACCTGACAAAACAGGTGACAAAGACTTGCTCACAATGGTTAAGGAATATATTAAAGAAAAATATAACAAACCAGGCGAAGCTTATGTTGGCTTGATTCATAGACTTGATAGACCAACAGGTGGTGCGATTGTTTATGCAAAAACCAGCAAGGCAGCTGCAAGACTTTCTGAACAACTTCGTGACGGCGATTTTGATAAGAAATACTTAACAATTGTTTGTGGAAGACCAAGAGAAACAAAAGGCAAGATTGTTAGTTATCTTAAAAAAGATGAAAGAAACAATGTTGTAAAGATTGTTCCACAAACCACAAATGGTGCAAAGAGAGCAGAGCTTGATTATGAAGTTTTGGAGTACAACAGCGAAACAGACCATAGTTTGCTTAGAGTTAAGTTGTATTCAGGCAGGGGACATCAAATTAGAGTTCAAATGCAAAGCATTAAGTGTCCTGTTTTCGGTGACCAAAAGTATGGTGGCGAAAAAATGCCAAAGGTTATGCTTAACTTGTTTGCTAGTGAACTTTCATTCTCACACCCAGTATCAAAACAAAAGTTAATCTTTAGAGTTTATCCACCAGAAACACTTGCTGCATGGAATGAGTTTAACATTGAAAAGCATCTTTCACTCAAAACAAATGTTGATGACTAATTTTTGAAAATGTTTTGTAAATGTTGATAAAATAAGGTGTTATGTTTGACATAATACAGGAGAATATATGATTTTGCCGATAGATTTGCAAGAAAAAATCAATATGCTTTACTCTAATATCAATAAACAAGTTTTGGTGTCATCAAGACAAGGACTTACTGAAAAATATAAGGCAACAAAAGAGAGTGGAAAGTCACTTATTGATTCAAAGGCTGATGGGCTAGTGTATGCGATATCAAGAATGCCAAGCACTTATGCTGTTGTTTATACACTGGTTAGTTCTTTGGTTGAACAAGGTTTGATTGAAGACGTTAAAACGATTTTTGATGTTGGATGTGGAACGGGTGCAGGATATTTTGCGATCAAGGATATTTTTTCAGATGCAGAGTTTGATTTATTTGAAAGAGAAGTCAATATGATTGACGTTTTCAAGAAACTTTCAGATGATAAGACTGTGAATAGATTTGATTTGGTTAAAGATGAGTTCAATAAAAAAGCTGACCTTGTTATGACCAGTTATGTGCTTTCAGAAATGAATGAAGAGAGCAGAATAAAATCGGTTCAGAAAATGATGGAAACATCAGAAAAATACGTGCTTTTGATTGACACTGGCACGCCAAGAACTTATGAAAATTTTTTGAAAATAAAAAAACTTGTTAATGAATCAAAAGACTGGAATATTGTTGCGCCTTGCATGAGTGAAAAATGTGGGCTTAAAAATGATTATTGCCAGTTTTATGCAAGGGTTGAAAGGTCTGCGCTTTTGAAAATGTCAAAAGACGGGTCACTGCCATATGAAGATGAAAAATATTTCTATTTGCTTTTATCAAAAAAGGATATAAAGCCAAATACTGCAAGGGTTATTCGCAGACCTGTTATAAAAACAAATGTGACTGAGCTTAAGGTTTGTGATAAAAATGGTGTGGCAGATATAAAAGTTACAAAAAAACATAAACAATTATACAAAAAATCAAAGAAAGTGAAGATTAATGAGCTTATTGATTTGAGTGAAATTAGTGAATAGTTGGAGATACAAATGAACTTTGAAATACATAAAAAAGAAGATGAATCTTTGAAATATACCGTCATCAATCTTGAAAAAGATTGTTATAAGAAAATCAAGCAAAATGTTGCAGAAATTCAGGCTTTTGAGATTGATGCAAATGCCCTTGGAATCTACAATAAACTCTACACAGAAGGCGGAAAAAAGGGAAGTTATGAGCTTCAAAAAGCAAACTGCAAAAATATGATTGCACTTTATAAACTCTGCATCAAAATTGTGAAACTTTTAAGAAGAAAACATATCAATTTTAGTAGAAAATTTTATGTTGAAAACCTTGATAAAAAAATCAATAACAATGATTTTATGTTAGCTTCAATGTTAAACGTGAGATTTAACTTTGGAATATTTAAAAGAGTTGGTGCAACATACAAATATGCAGCAGATTATCTTGATATGGAAAACTCAATGAATAACATGTGTGACTTTAGAGATAACAAATGCACAAAACACCGTGAACTTAATGATGGAAGAACCACTGGTTGTTGCTCTAAAACCATTTGCAAATATACTTGCAATGCGCCATGTCCAACTTGGAACTTAGCTTGCAAGATTATCATGTGTGATTATTTGATTAAAGCAAAAGGTTATTATTTCTCACCACATACAACTCCAATTATTAAAGTGAACTTCACATATATTGAAAGATTGTTTTCAATAGGTCAGCTCTGCTGTGCATCAAAAAAGGCGATTAGAGAGCTTTGGATAGTTCGTTTGTTTACTGGACTTGTTGGACTTTCAATTCTTGGAATGCTTGGGCTTTTGTTCTTTGTTGTTTTATAATTTTTGCAATAAAAAAAGACTTCAGTTTGAAGTCTTTTTATTTTGTTTATTATTTTCTTGAGCCAACTGCAACAGCAAGAGCAACAGATGCACCTACCATTGGGTTGTTACCCATACCAATAAGACCCATCATGTCAACGTGTGCTGGAACTGATGAAGAACCTGCAAATTGAGCATCAGAGTGCATTCTTCCCATAGTATCAGTCATACCATAGCTTGCAGGACCTGCTGCCATGTTGTCTGGGTGAAGTGTTCTTCCTGTGCCACCACCAGATGCAACTGAGAAGTATTCTTTTCCTTTTTCTGTGCAGAGCTTTTTGTATGTTCCTGCAACAGGGTGTTGGAAACGGGTTGGGTTGGTTGAGTTTCCTGTGATAGAAACGTCAACATTTTCGTGTTCCATGATTGCAACGCCTTCATTTACGTCATCTGCGCCATAGCAACGAACTTTGCTTCTTGGACCGTCAGAGAATGCTCTTGTTTCAACAACGTTAAGTTCAGCTTTTGCATAGTCATATTCTGTTCTGCAATATGTGAAACCATTGATTCTTGAAATGATGTATGCAGCGTCTTTTCCAAGACCGTTCAAGATTACTTGAAGTGGTTCTTTTCTAACTTTGTTTGCTGTTGTTGCAATACCAATTGCACCTTCAGCAGCTGCAAAGCTTTCATGTCCTGCAAGGAAGCAGAAACATTTTGTTTTTTCATTAAGAAGCATTGATGCAAGGTTTCCGTGGCCAAGACCAACTTTTCTGTGGTCAGCAACTGAACCAGGAACGCAGAATGCTTGAAGACCAACGCCGATCCATTTTCCAGCTTCTTCAGCTGTTGGAACGTTTTGTTTGATTGCAAGGGCAGTGCCAAGTGTGTATGCCCAAACAGCATTTTCAAAGCAGATTGGTTGAATGCCTTTAACGATTGATTCAACGTCAATACCTGCATCTAAACAAATTTGTCTAGCTTCTTCCAAATCTTTAATACCATATTTTTTAAGACATTCGTTAATAGAAGCTTCTCTTTTTTCTTTACCTTCGAAATTTACCATAAATTACTCCTTTCTTGGGTCGATATATTTTGCTGCTTCGTTATATCTACCATAAGTTTTAAGATTTGCTTTAAGTGCTTCGTTTGCATCTGTTCCAGCTTTGATAGCTTCCATCATTTTGCCCATGTTAACGAATTCATAACCGATGATTTCGTTGTTTGCATCAAGAGCAAGTTTTGTGATGTAGCCTTCAGCCATTTGAAGATATCTTGCGCCTTTAAGGTTGGTTGAGTAACTTGTTCCAACTTGTGAGCAAAGACCTTTTCCAAGGTCGTCCATACCTGCACCAATTTCAAGACCGTCATCAGAAAATGCTGATTGAGTTCTTCCATAAACGATTTGAAGGAAGAGTTCTCTCATTGCAACGTTGATTGCGTCACAAACAAGGTCTGTGTTGAGAGCTTCAAGGATTGTTTTTCCTGTCAAAATTTCTGCAGCCATTGAAGCAGAGTGGGTCATACCTGAACAACCGATTGTTTCAACAAGAGCTTCTTCAATAACGCCATTTTTAACGTTAAGTGTGAGTTTGCAAGCACCTTGTTGTGGAGCACATCTACCAACACCGTGGGTCAAGCCAGAAATATCAGAAATTTCTTTTGCTGTAATCCATTTGCCTTCTTCAGGAATTGGAGCTGATTTGTGCTTTGCGCCTTTTGCTACTGGGCACATATTTTCTACATGTTTAGAAATATTAATCATAATTCACCTCGTAATATTTGCTTTATTTCAGCCTTTCAAGTATAACACACATAAAAACAATTTTGCAATTTATATTTTATGTAATTTTCACATATATGTTTTGATTTTTCAACTTTTTGTGATATAGTTATTGTGATAGAAAACTCAAATATGGGGTATAAGTATGGGATATGTTAATGTAGATACCATTTATGAAGAAGAAGAGAATGGCAAAATTGAGATAAAAAACGACTATACATCGGTTGAAGAAATGTCGGTCGTTGAACTTGTCATGAAAAAATCAAGATTTATCGGTATGGCTTTCCACGTTGAATCAGACGACGATGTTCACATGATTATTGGAAACTTGAAAAAGAGCAATAAGGGTGCAAAACACGTTGCTTATGCTTACGTTCTTGGCGAAACTTACAATGTTGCCAAAAACAATGACGACGGTGAACCAGCAGGTTCAGCAGGTGCTCCAATCTATGAAGCACTCAGACAAGCAAAAATCACAAATACTCTTGTTGCAGTTGTTCGTTTCTTTGGTGGTATTGAACTTGGAAAGGGTAGACTTACAAGAGTTTACAACAACGTTGCAGTGCAAGCTATTGATGCAGCTAAAAAATACACAATGGTGTTCTGTAATGAAGTTGAAATCAAAGTTTCATATCAAAACTATGGTAGTGTAAACAAGTTGTTCACTGACACAAACGTGCATATCATTGAACAAAGAAATGACGAATCTATGCCACTTATGAAGATTGCAGTGCCTGTTAAAGCTTCAGATAAGCTTATTGCAAGCATAAGAGCAAGAACCCGTGGTGCAGGTTCTATTCAAAAGTATGGTACAGGATTCTATAAGTTCCCATACAGATCGCTTGCGGAGGAATAAGGTGTCTCTTATAACCAAAATTGAACAGCAGAAAAATAAGTCTAGAGTTAACATTTTTGTTGACGGGACTTTTTTTTGTGGTTTAAATAAAGAAACGGCTGTTATTTTTAGGCTTAAAGAAGGCAAAGAAGTTGTCGAAGAGAAACTTAAGCAGGCGATATTTGAAAGTGAAGTGAAATCGGCTTTTGAAAAGGGTTTAGACCTTATTTCAAGGCAGATGCAAACAAAAAAGGTTTTAACTGATAAGTTAATTAATAAAGGTTTTTCACAAGAAGTTATTACTGCTGCAACAAAGAAACTTGAAGAGTATAAATATATTGATGATGAGCTATATGCAAAACAATATATTGCTCAGAATACAAAAAGGTCAAAAAGAAATATAAAAGAGAAGCTTCAACTAAAAGGAGTTTCAAAAGAAATTATAATAAAAAATCTTGAAGAAAACAGGTGTGAAGATGAGCTGGAAGTGTGTTTGTATCACGCTCAAAAATATGCAAAAAACAAAAAGATTTCAGAGCAAAAAGATATTCAGAAGTTTTATGCAAGTTTGGCAAGAAAAGGCTTTGATTTCAGCACAATAAAAAAGGCTGTTAAAGCCGTATTAAATAAGGATTTAGACGAAGAAAATAACTTTGATTAGAAAGTTATTTTTTTATTACATTATTTTTCAATTTGGTATTGACTTTTTGAGCCAAATATGTTATCATATTAGCACCATACAATCATGAGCAATTGTGATTTATGGAACTTTTCGTTTTGCTTTGGCATAAACTTAAACGGAAAGTGGTTTAAATAGGAAATTTTCAATTGGGTATTGATTTTTTGCTATTTGAATGTTATTATGTGACAGGAAATTTGATTTAATATATATGGGAGGTGTAGTGTGGAAGAAAAAAATATTAAGCTACTCAACAATTACTTTCAAATTTTTAGACAAATAGATGAACAACATGCAAACGCTGAAGATTTTGAAAAATTTAAGGCTTGGGCAGAGATTGAACCACGTGTTCATGCAATATTTGAAGTTTTTGAAGATTTCTATCAAAAAATGAATGCAGAACTTGAAACTCAAGGAATTAAGGATTCGGTGGTGGCTGAAGGATTCGACCCAGCTACACTTGCTAATCCACAGCCAATACTTGATATTGTTAATTCAACAGTTGCTTCAAAAACAGCTGAAGGAAAGTTCCTTGGTTCACTTGCAGGTAATTGGGCTAAGCAAAAACTTGCTTATAACAACATCACACTTCATTATGATGTTTTGAAGCTCACTGAACAATTGAATGATAGACCTGACGAACAACAACTTTTGGTTGACTTCATTAAACAATATAATGAAAACATGGGAAGCTTGACAGATCTTATTGAAAAAAGGTTTGACAAGGTTGACAGAAAGTTTGTAAAGTTAAGTGACAAGATTACAAAGGTAATCAAGAGAATTTCTTCAATGTCAGACAAGGTTAAGGACGTTCCTGAACTTGTTGATATGGTTAGAATGCTTTCAGGAACTGTTGAAAACATTGCTGAAAACGCTGAAAAGATTCAATTAACTCTTGATGCTCTTGGCAGAATCGAAGGCAGACTTGATACACTCAAAGACGAAATGGTTAGTGGTGTTGATGCTAGATTTGAAGCAAGACTTGGTGACTTTAAGAAAGAATTGTTAGAAGAAATTAAAAAGTTATTAGAAGAAAGGGAGAAAGAAGATATGGCAAAGAAAAGTTTTATTACAAAAACAGGTGCATTTTTTAAGAGACATTGGTTCAAAATCACTTCGCTTGGTTTAGCAATCAGTTTTGGTCTTGGTATGGGACACTTTATTGCTGCTACAAACAATAGAGATGATGCTTTGGCTGCTAACTATGAAAACGTTGCTGGAATTTACGAAATGTATTATGGTGAAGGTGCAGCTGACGGTTTGTCATTTGAACAATTAGTTGAAGGTTTGAAGGGTATTGAAGGTGAACAACATACTCAAGAAGACATTGACAAAATTGCTGGTTATGATCAAGCAGTTGCTGACTATGCTTCTCTTATGGGCGAACTTCAAGAAGAATATGAAGCTATTCATGGTGAAGGCTCAGCTGAAGGTAAAACAATTGACCAATTGCTTGAAGGTCTTGTAAGAGACGGTGGAGAAGTTACTACATATGAACAAGAAATTGTTGCTTTGTATGACAAGCTCTTCCCAGATGGCACAGCTCAAAACTTGGGCGAAATGCTTGAAGAACTTAACGGTGTTGAATTGAAAACTCAAGAAGACGCTGACAAAATTGCTGAATATGATGCTCTTGTTTCTGAAATTGGTGCAACATATCAAGAAGTTACAGGAAGTGACCCAACAGGTGTTCCTGTTCAAGATATGCTTGATGCAATCGTTGCTGCTATTCAATCTAAGGGTGATGAAACATCTTATGGCAGAGACATTATGTTGAAGCTTTACAGCAGAATTATGAACGAAAGTGGCGAAGCTCTTTCAGACGAAGAATTGTATAACTGGCTTTGCGAACTTTATGAACTTGGTGATGTTTACATTGAAAACGACGGTTCAGATACTTTCGTACCAGAAAAATAATTTAATTAATCAAAACCCACAACGAAAAGTTGTGGGTTTTTTGTTTTCTTTGTTTTATGGGTGTTTGATTTTGATAGTTTCTTGACAATAATTTTAATAGTTAATATAATATTTATATGGAAATGTTGTTAGCACCAAGTCGAATTGCTTTTACTATTGGCAATTTTGATATTTATTGGTATGGTATTATTATTTGTTTATCAATTATTGTTGCCATTTTGGTTGCGACATATTTTTGTAAAGTCAAAAATTATGATATTGAAATGCCTATCAATATTGCTTATGTGATTGTGCCTTCAGGTATTTTGTTTGCAAGACTGTTTTCTGTTATTTTTGAAGACGGGCTGGATATTTCAGACTTCTTTAATTTCAGAACCGGTGGAATGAGTATTATTGGTGCTGTTATTGGTGGGGCAATAGGGCTTTTTGTTTATCTTTTAATCAAGAAACCAAAATCAAAACTTTTGTATTTTGACACCCTTGTTGTGGTGTTGATTCTTGCACAGGCAATCGGCAGATGGGGAAATTATTTTAACCAAGAAGTTTATGGGCAAGTTGTTGAAGCTGGTTCAATGTTTTGTTTCTTTCCATTAGTTGTTGAGATTGACGGTGTGTTTTATCAGGCATTGTTCTTCTATGAATTTTTCTTTAATATGCTAGGCTTTTTATTATTATCAGTTTTGTATTTATGCGTGAAGAAACATGGTGTTCCAACAATTACATATTTGGTGTATTATGGTGTGCTTAGAACCATTTTGGAAGGGTTTAGGCAAGAAGAATATATCTTAAAACTTGGCAGCCTTCCTATATCACAATTCTTTAGTATATTGATGATTGCATCGGGTGTTGCGCTAGCTGTGTGTTTAATTATAAAATCAAGACGAATGAAGGTGACAAATGAACAAAAAAAGCAAAAACGTTAGTTTGGAAGATATGAGCAAGAAAGAGATTTCTATTGTTGAAGCAAATGACAAGATTGAAAAACTTGAAAAAGCACAGCTTCGTGATAAGAAAATTATTGCTGAATACAAAGAAAGAGAAAAGGCGACTGCAAGGGCGCTTATATTGTATGAAAGAAAAATAAAGTATTTAAAAGAAAGTTCAATTGATGCATTACTTGGACTTTCAAAGGCTATTTCTGAAGGAAAAGATAAGTTTAGTGAAACATGCTCAAAACTTTCTAGTGAATATATTAAAAACACTATGGTTGAATATAAAGACATGTTTGTTGTTTATGAAAACAGAGTGTATGATATTTGTAATGCTTTAGAAAAGAATGCGCTTATAACAAACGATGAAAGGGCGTTTATTTCGAACAAGAAGAAAGAAAAGAAAGATGAACCTATGGACCTTCAGTCAAGATTTGACAGACTTAAACAAGAGTTTAATCAAAAGATTGGTTCTAGTGTGACTAGAAAAAGGGGAAGACCAAAGAAAGGTGAACAAAGCATCTTGGCTGATATTGGTTTGAGAAATAAAGTTGAAAAACAAATTGATGAAACTCAAAGCACAC
Organism: Clostridia bacterium; assembly: GCA_045596905.1. GTDB lineage: Bacteria > Bacillota > Clostridia > Christensenellales > UBA1242 > RGIG1681. Next base: position 11,048 of record JAZODG010000007.1, on the reverse strand, counting down.
AAAACAAACTTAATGAAATCTTTTATGAAGCACCAACAGCTCAAAAAACAACTGCTCAAGCGATTCCTAAGACTGAAGATAGTTTGTTTGACTTTGAAGAAGCACTTAATCCAAATCTTTCACTTAAAGATATCATGGCAGACCTTATGACTGAAAAACAAGAAGAAGTTATTGTTTATGATGAAAATGTCAGAAAACTTGAAGAAGCGAAACGTCAGTCAGATATTGAAATGATTGAGTCTGGGTTTATTAGAAATCCTGTTTTGCATAACAAAAATGTTTCAAACAAAACAATCGACCCAACCATGAAAAAACCAACATTTGAAAAGAGATTTTTGTCTATTCAAAATATTTGCAAAACCACAAAATAAAAAGACCGTTGCCGGTCTTTTTTTTATTTGTCTTGTTTGTCAGCTACAATGACTTCAGTTGTGAGTATGGTTGAAGCAACGCTGCCAGCATTTTGTATTGCAGACATTGTAACTTTTGTTGGGTCGATAATGCCAGAATCAAACATGTTTTCATAAGTTCCACTAAGTGCGTTAAAACCAATATTTTCATGCATTTGTGATTTGACGGTTGCAATAACAACTCCAGGGTCAACTTCTGAATTTTTCGCAATTTGACGGAGTGGAGCTTCAAGTGATTTTAAGATAATTTGAGCGCCAGTTTTTTCGTCGCCGTCAAGGGTTTGTATAAGTTCATTCAATGATTCAGCACACATAACAAGAGCTGTTCCACCACCGGCTACAATGCCTTCAAGTGTGGCAGATTTTGTAGCTGAAAGTGCGTCTTCGATTCGGAGTTTTTTTTCACGCATTTCAACTTCTGTTGGAGCACCAACTTCAATCACAGCAACGCCGTCAGAAAGTCTTGCAAGTCTGTCTTCAATTTTGATTTTTTCATAATAGTCAAGTTCTTCGGATAAAAGAGCATGAAGACTTGATCGTTTTTCAGCGATTTCTTCTGTTTTGGCAGCTCCACCAACAATTGTGGTTTTATCTTTGGTCACTTTAATTTTTTGTGCTTCGCCAAGATCTGAAAGCTCTAGTGTTTTTAAGTCAAAATTAAGGTCTTTTGCAATATATGTTGCGCCAGTTAACAAACAGATGTCTTCTAAGTAATCTTTTTGCTTGTCGCCAAAAGAAGGGCATTTGACAGCAACTGAAACAAAACTTCCACGAATATTGTTAAGTGCAAGGGTTGAAAGCACTTCGCCGTCAACGTCTTCAGCAATAATGAGAAGTGGTTTTGCTGTTTGCATGATTTTTTCAAGTATTGGAAGAAGGTCGCCAAGATTTGAAAGCTTTTTGTCAGTTACAAGAATATAGGCGTTTTCAAGCATTGCAACATTGCTGTTTTGTGAAACCATGTATGGTGAAATGTAGCCACGGTCAAACTCAAGACCTTGAGCAACTTTCAAAAGGGTTTGTGAAGTTTTTGATTCTTCAATGGTGATTACGCCGTCTTTTCCGACTTGCTTGAAGGCTTGACTAATGAGATTGCCGATTGCTTCGTCTCCGGCAGAAATTGACGCAACTTGGGCAATTTCCTGATCGCTTGAAACAGGCTTTGATATTTCTTTTAAGTGAGAAACAACATGGTTAGTTGCTTTTTCGATGCCTTTTCTAAGTGTGATTGGGTTTGCACCACTTGAAATGTTTTTTATACCTTCATCAATAATTGAACTTGCAAGAACACAAGCAGTTGTTGTTCCGTCTCCAGCGATATCATTGGTTTTGATTGAAACTTCTTTTATTAAATTTGCACCAATATTTTCAAACGGATCGTCAAGTTCAATTTCTTTTGCGATAGTCACGCCGTCGTTGGTGATTAGGGGAGTTGTAAACTTTCTGTCAAGCACAACGTTTTTTCCTTTTGGCCCAAGTGTAATTTTTAGGGCATCTGCAACTTTATCAATGCCAGCTTTGAGTTTTTGTCTGGCTTCAAGACCAGTTAATATTTGTTTAGCCATTATCGTTCTCCTTAAACACGCCAAGAATGTCGCTTTGACGCAATATTACATATTCTTCTTCATCTAGTTTGAATGGAACTGACCCATACTTGTTATAAAGCACCTTGTCTTTAACTTTAACATGCATTTGGCAGGCATTGCCTTCAAAAGTGTCACCGTCGCCAACGGCAATAACTTCGGCAAGCAATGGCTCATCTCCAACGGTTTGTGGAATGAATATGCCTGATTTTCGGGTGTTTTCGGTTTTAATGTTTTTCAAAACTACACGGTCAAACAATGGTTTTAACTTCATGATTTCTCCTTTTATTTAATTAATTATATGTAAATTTCAAGACAATATAACTTTGCAAAATTGTGGTTTTGGTTAAGTTTTGAGTGAATTTGTCATAAGATTTATTAGTCATTGAAATTTAGCGTGATTTAATTTTAAAATAGGAAAATAGTGTATTGCAAGTTTGCGTGACAAGGAAAAACTTTAACAAAGACATAACGTTCGGTGTAAAGTCGGTTATTTCAACGATTTTAGTTTTTATTATGGCATTTATTTCTATTGTATTTTTGATAAACATGAAGAAGAAAAATTTGATATATGAAGAACAATATTTTTATTTTGTTTATGCTTCAAGCTCAAAGAAAGTTTCGGTTTTAGACAAGCAGAAAGATTATTTAAAGAATCTTGGAGGAGCTTCGATTTCATATTTTCATAAAGATGATTTTTATTTGGTGGCGAATGTTTATTTAAACTCTGCAGATGGAGATGAAATCAAGCAAAATTTGTTATCACACTTCCAAAACGCAGGTATCGTGACCGTAAAAACAAATAAAATATCAAAAAGCTCTCAAAAAAAAATAAATGAGAATGAACAGGTTAAAAAGTTTTTGAAATATCTTTATAAGTATAATAGGGCATTTTATGAGCTATCGATGGAGTATTTTATGGGGAAAATATCTGATTCGGAGTTTATTTCAAAGATAATAAAAAATAACCTTGTTTTTGAAGAATATAAAACCAAGATTTCAGATGAAAATGAGCTGGGTTCGCTTGCAAAAGATTATGCAGCGTTAATGAGTTTGCAGTTTTCTAGTTTCTTGAATAACTTTTATCTTAGCTCAAATAAACAAAACTATGTTAGCGCATACTATGTTGGATTTGTGATAAACTATATTGAATTTTATAATAGTTTATAGCAAACCTTGAAAAAATAATTTGAGTTTTATGCAAAATATGATATTATATGGTTGAATTGAGGTGATTTTATGGGTTTTATGAATTGGCTTATGAAAGGCGTTGGCTTTGAAAATGAAGAAGTTTATGATGATTCGATGGAAAAGCAAACCATTAGAGATGAAAAACGCCGCAAAAAAGAAGAAGAAAGAAGAAAGAAAGAAGAATATAAGGCTCAAAAGGCACAAGAAAAAGCTGATAGATTTGCAAAGCGTTATTCTTTGAAACAAGAAAAAGACGTTCAAGAAAAGGCTCCACAAGCAACTGTTAGTTATTCTGACAATCCAGACCAATATAACACTAGCAGCTATAGTTCTCCTTCTTCAAATAGTTATGGAATGGGTTCAAATGTTGGTGGATATGGCTCAAAGAATGTTGAGTTTGTTTATCCACAAAAATTTGACGACGTTCAATATGTTATGAATTATTTAAAAGAAGGCGAATCTGTAATGCTTAATCTTAACAGCATGAATGAATATGATTCACAAAGACTTCTTGACTGCACATATGGTGCAATCTATGCGCTTAATGGAAGCATACAAAGAGTTGAAAATAATATCTTTTTGCTCATGCCTGAAGGATACAGCATTAGAACTCACGAACAAAAACCACAACAATAATGTATAAATGGTCAAAACTTGCACATGCTACTATTGGGGTAGTTTATGGAAGAATTTGATTATAAATTGTCGTTTTTGGGGTATGATAAGGGTTGTATTGATGAGATTATTTGTGAAAAAGACAGGTTGATTGAACTTCAAGAACGTGATATGCAGTCGTTAAAGAGAGAAATTGCATATTTAAAACAACAAATAAATTACTCTAGAAATAAAAAGAAGTAACTTTTTTAAAAGAAGGTTTACTTCTTTTTTTATTTGACAGACATATACAAAAATAATAAACTAATAATTAGAGGTGTTTATGTTTAAAAAGTTTGTAATTGCCTATGATCATAGGGCTGATAATAAGACAGTTGAAAGAGTAAAACAAGCTTTAACTGAAGAAAATATCGAAGTTGAAGTTTTTGAAGATAACGGTGAAGCTAATGACTATCCAGTTATGGCTTATAAGGCTTATGAAATGTTTAAAAATAGTGGTGCTGACGGGCTTTTGCTTATGTGTGGCACTGGTATTGGTATGAATATTTGCGCTAATAAGTTTGAAGGCATAAGGTCAGTTTTGGCAACAAGTGAAGCTGAAGCCTATTTTGCAAGACGTCATGAAAATGCAAACTCTTTGGTTTTTGGTGTTGGATATAGTGATGGTGTTCACGAAGTTAAGCTTTGCAGAAGAAAAATGGTTAGAATGATTAAAACCTTTATTAGTGCAGAATTTGAAGGCGATAGACACGTTAGAAGAGTTGAACAAATTGCTAAATTAGAAAAGGGTGGAAAATTTTAATATGACTGAAACAAAAGAAAATAACACTGAAAGCAAAAAGGTGTTCAAAATCGCCCTAAAAACGCTCTCTTTTGTGTTTTGTGGGTTAATGTTCTTCATTTGTCTTTGTTTCTGTTTAATGCCGCAATTTAGTTTAAAAATCAGTGGTTTAATTGGTTCAAAAAGAGCAGAAGAACACGGTCATGAAAGAATTTATGCAAAAAGTGGCAACAATTCAGACCTATATAACTTGATTTTATTTAATCAACAAGAAAAAGATTTGAGTGATGAACTAAAATATATCAATGAACTTTTAAGCAAAAAAGATTATAATGAGTTTTGCAAAGCAGTAGACGAAGCTAGCTTGAAAGCAGTTACATTAAAAGAGCTTATTCCTTATTCATGCGACACAAATGCTTATATTAGGGGACAAAAGGTTGCTTGTATGTATGGTTTGAAAGAAGACCTTGAAACATATGTTTTGGTTCAAACAAGTGCAGGAGAACTTTCAGACTTGTCGGTAGCTGTTTATGTTGATTTGATTAATGAAGATGAATCGCTCACGGCAACACAAAAATCAGAAAAGATAATTTCTTTGATGAATAAAGGTTTGATTGTTGGTGGAGTATATAGTGGGGCATCTGAAATAATCAATAAGAGAATTGATAAATTAAAGTTAGAACTATTAAAAGACAATAGCGAAGCCAGAGAGATTATTTTGCAATATAGTTTGGTTAGAATGTATAAAGCAAACTGGCTTATTAATTCACATTTAGACAACAATGTTTTGGCAGAAGAGTATAGAGTGTTATATAACTCTGAGAATGCAAAATTGAAGCTGTTATATTAATTTTAATCAAAACAAAAAGGTGTTATGTTTGACATAACACCTTTTATTTTCAGCGTTTACATTAATTTTTGCTTAAAATTAGAAAGCGATTTTTTCACTTACGTATGCAGCAAGTTCGTCTGCATTGAGTCTGATTTGTTTCATTGTGTCACGGTCACGAACTGTTACTGTGTTGTTTTCAAGAGTATCAAAGTCGATTGTCACGCAGAATGGTGTACCGATTTGGTCTTGACGACGATATCTCTTTCCGATTGAACCAGATTCATCGAATGTGCACATAAAGTGCTTTGAGAGTTTCTTGTAGATTTCTCTTGCTTTTTCAGACAAGTTCTTTTGAAGTGGAAGAATTGCAACTTTATATGGTGCAATAGCAGGGTGGAAACGATAAACAACTCTTGAATCGCCACCTTCTAATTGTTCTTCATCATAGAATTCGCAAAGAACTGCAAGTGTGAGTCTGTCAGCACCAATTGAATATTCAACAACGTGTGGAATATATTTTTCGTTTGTTACTGGGTCAATATAGAACATGTTTTTGCCTGAATATTCTTGGTGACGTGAAAGGTCATAGTCTGTTCTGTAGTGAATACCATTAAGTTCATTCCAACCGAATGGATATTTGAAGATAATGTCACAAGCTGCTTTTGCATAGAAAGCAAGTTTTTCGTGGTCTTTGTAGTTTAAGTTTTCTTTTTTGAATCCAAGGTCAATAAGGAAGTCATAAGCATCTTTTTTGTAGTCTTCATAGAACTTGAAACCTTGTTCTTCGTTCTTACAGAAAAGTTGGTGTTCCATTTGTTCAAATTCAATTGTTCTGAAAGTGAAGTTTCCAGGAGTGATTTCGTTTCTGAAAGCTTTACCGATTTGTCCAATACCGAATGGAACTTTTGCTCTTGTTGTTCTTTGAACGTTCATAAAGTTTACAAATTCACCTTGAGCTGTTTCTGGACGAAGATAAATAACGTCGTCAGCACCACCATTAATGTCTCTTGAAGTTTGGAACATTAAATGGAATTGACGGATTGGTGTCCAGTTAAAGTTTCCACAAACAGGGCAGTTAACGTGATGTTCGTTAATATATGCTTCCATTTCTTCGTTTGTCATTGCGTCAGGGTTAACTTCACCTTTAGAATAAGTTTCGATAAGGTTGTCTGCTCTCATTCTTGCTTTGCATGATTTGCAATCCATTTTTGGGTCGGTGAATGATGCAACGTGGCCAGAAGCTTCCCAAACTCTTGGGTTCATCAAGATTGCTGCGTCAACACCATAGCTGTTTTCAGCTTCTTGAACGAATCTTTTCCACCATGCTTTTTTGATGTTGTTTTTAAGTTCAACACCCACTGGACCATAGTCCCATGTGTTTGCAAGTCCATCATAAATGTCTGAACCTGGATAGACAATACCTGTGTTTTTGCAGTGCGATACAAGTTTGTCCATTGTTAATTTTTCCATATTTTTCTCCTAAAGTTTATTTTGTTTTTTTGCCAAAACAAAAGGCCTAATCTATACGCTTACCGTTAACAAAAACAAATAACAAATATTATTCAGTTTTGTTAAGGGGCGAGAGATTAGACCCGTGGTTCCACCCTTATTAGTGTTAAAAACACTCACTCTTTTAGTTGATTGCTCCAAAGCGCCTTCAACTTGCGTTTGCTTATTCCATCACACCATACGGAACTCTCTTTAAGTAACTTTCAAGTCTACTATTCTTTTTCATCGCAATATATGTGCCAATTATATAATGTTTTTGTTGGTTTGTCAACGATAATTTTAAATCATTATTTTTCGCAGGTTGGCTTTTTGTATTGTAAATTTATTTGTTAATGGTTATAATAAAGAATATGAGTAATCAAAACGAAAGAAAATTTGAATTGGTGTCAAAATTTGCCCCTATGGGTGATCAACCGGCTGCAATTGAAAGTTTGGTTGAAGGCTTAAATGATGGGCTTCGAACACAGGTTTTGTTGGGTGTCACGGGCAGTGGCAAAACTTTTACTATGGCAAATATTATTGAAAAGGTTCAACGTCCAACACTTGTTATTGCTCACAATAAAACTTTGGCTGCTCAGCTTTGCAATGAGTTTAGAGAGTTCTTCCCAAACAATTCAGTAAATTATTTCGTTTCTTATTATGATTATTACCAACCAGAAGCTTATATCGCTTCAAGTGATACCTATATTGAAAAAGAACTATCAATCAATGATGAGATTGATAAGCTAAGACACTCAGCAACTTGTTCGTTATTTGAAAGAAGAGACGTTATCATTGTTGCTTCCGTGTCATGTATTTATGGTTTGGGAGAACCAAGTGAATATCACAAACAAGCAATTTCGCTTCGTCCAGGAATGCAAATTTCTAGGGACAAGGTTATTGAAAGACTTGTTGAAAATCAATATAAGCGCAACGATATTGATTTTGTGCGTGGAACCTTTAGAGTTCGTGGCGATATACTAGAAGTGTTTCCAGCAAACAGCAGTGAATATTCAATAAGAATAGAGTTCTTTGGTGATGAGATTGACAGGCTTTGTGAGATTGAATCTGTAACGTCAAGGCCAGTGTCAACGTTATCTCACATAGCGATATATCCAGCAACTCACTATGCTGTTGGTGGAAAAAAGATGGAAGAATGTCTTAAAAATATAGAAGAAGACATGATAAAAGAAGTTGAAGAGCTTCAGGCTAAAGGCAAGATATTAGAAGCTGAAAGACTCAAACAAAGAACATCTTATGATATTGAAATGCTCCGTGAAATTGGATATTGCAGTGGCATTGAGAACTATTCAAGATATTTTGACGGCAGAGAGCCAGGCGAAACACCATATACGCTATTTGATTATTTCCCAGAAGACTTCTTGGTGCTTGTTGATGAAAGTCACATGACCATTCCACAAGTTAGGGCAATGTATAATGGAGATAAGGCAAGAAAAGATGCTTTGGTGGAGTATGGCTTTAGACTTAAGTCTGCTTATGATAATAGACCACTTAAATTTGATGAGTTTGAAAGGAAATACGCTCAAATGATTTGCATTTCTGCAACTCCTGGTCCTTATGAAATGGAAAGACAAGATAATATAGCAGAGCAAATCATCAGACCAACAGGTCTTTTGGACCCTGAAATCATTGTTAAGCCAGCTCAAAATCAGGTTGATGACCTTATTGGTGAGCTTAACAAAACTATTGAAAACGGTGGAAGATGCTTGGTTACTACATTAACCAAGAAGATGGCAGAAGAGTTGTCTGCTTACTTATCTAATATAGGGATAAAAACGACCTATTTGCACTCTGAAATCAAAGCTATGGATAGAATGACGGTTATCAATGAGCTTAGAAGTGGAGAAAGCGATGTTTTGGTTGGAATCAATCTTTTAAGAGAAGGTCTTGATATGCCTGAAGTTAAGCTTGTTGCTATCTTAGATGCAGACAAAGAAGGCTTTTTGCGTTCAACTGGGGCTTTGATTCAAACTATTGGCAGAGCAGCAAGAAATGCAGAAGGCAGAGTAGTTATGTATGCTGACGTGATGACGGATAGTTTAAACAAGGCTATAGAAGAAACAAATAGAAGAAGAGAAAAACAAAAGGCATTTAATGACTTGAATGGCATTGTGCCAAAAACAATTGTGAAAGATATCGTCAATACGCTCAAGATAACAACCAAAGAAACTGATACCAAATCAATGAGCAAAGAAGATATCACAAGACAAATTGAAAGTTTGACAGCCCTTATGAATGTTGCTGTGAAATCGCTTGATTTTGAAAAGGCGATTGAGCTTAGAGATAAGATTGAAGAACTTAAATGCAAACAAATGGGCAAAACATATAAACCAAAAGAGAAGGTTGAAAAAACTAGAGCAAAGGTTTATGAAAGAACCAGAAAATCACATCATGTTTAATGTGTTATGTTACACATAATACTTAATTTTTTAGCGTTTACGAATGGTTTTTTGAAATATTGGAGAATTTATATGGATAACTTTATTAGGATTTTTGGAGCAAGAGAAAACAACTTAAAAAATGTTAATCTTGAGATTCCAAGAAATAAATTGGTTGTTTTGACAGGACTTTCAGGAAGTGGAAAGTCTAGTTTGGCATTCGATACAATTTTCGCCGAAGGGCAAAGACGCTATATGGAGTCTTTGTCTTCTTATGCAAGACAATTCTTGGGACAAATGAAAAAACCTGATGTTGACCAAATTGATGGTCTTTCTCCAGCTATCGCAATAGACCAAAAAACAACTTCGTCAAACCCAAGGTCAACAGTGGGAACAGTTACTGAAATTTATGATTACTTTAGATTGTTATTTGCAAATATTGGTGTTCCATATTGTGTTAACTGTAATATTCCAATCAATTCGTCATCAGTAGATAAGATTGCAACCAAGGTTATGGCTTGCGAAAATGGTTCAAAAATCATGATTATTGCACCGATTATCAGAAGAAAGACCGGCGAATATAAAGAGTTGTTTGAAGAATTTAGAAAAAAAGGCTATCTGAGAGTTAAGGTTGATGGAGTTATTTATTCTTTAGATGATGAGATAGTTATTGATAAGAAGAAAAAACACGATATTTCAGTTGTTATTGATAGATTGATTAGAACTGATAACATGGATAATAGATTGATTGATAGCATTGAAACAGCTGTTAAACTTGCCGATGGACTTGTGGTTGTTGATACAAACGGCAGTGAAATATTATATTCAACAAAGCATAGCTGTCCTGAATGTGGTTTTTCATTTAACGAAATATCATCAAGATTATTTTCATTCAACACGCCAATTGGGGCATGCCCAGACTGTGCAGGTATTGGCTCAAAAATGATTATTGAAGAAAATTTGCTTGTCAAAGATTGGAACTTATCGCTTTCTGAAGGTGCAATTTCTGCATTTGGTTGGGGAGATTATGGATTTGGAAACATGTTCTTTAGAGCAGTAATAGATAAGTTTGGCTTAAGTATGAAAACACCACTCAAAGAATTTCCAAGAGAAGTGCTTGATTTTATCTTTTATGGCACAAAAGGTGAAAAACTTGCAATGAGAACCATGAGTGACAACATTTTTAACGCTAAATTTGAAGGAATTATTCCAAATTTATATCGTAGACATGAATCAGCTGGCGACTTTGTTAAGAATGAAATTGAAAAATATATGGTTGTGAAGCATTGTGAGACCTGTAATGGTCAAAGGTTAAACCCACAAGCTTTAGCAGTGAAGATTGATAAAAAATCAATCATTGACGTAACAAACATGAATGTCACAAGTATTCTTTCTTGGATAGATAACTTGAAGTTAACAGAGAAAGAAAGGGCAATTTCAAACGGAATTTTCAAAGAAATTGTTGCAAGACTAAACTTTTTAAAGAATGTAGGTCTTGAATATTTAACGCTTTCAAGAACAGCCAGCACACTTTCAGGTGGTGAAGCTCAAAGAATCCGATTAGCAACTCAAATTGGCTCCAAATTAACAGGTGTTTTATATGTTTTAGATGAACCATCGATTGGTCTTCATCAAAAAGATAATGATAAGCTAATTTCAACATTAAAAAAGATTAGAGATTTAGGCAATTCTTTAATAGTAGTAGAACATGATGAAGATACTATGAACTCATCTGATTATTTAATTGAT
>JAZODG010000006.1:0-10485 GCA_045596905.1 Clostridia bacterium | reverse complement strand
TATTCTATTTTTAAGCTAGGTATTTTTGAGCAAATTCTATTGCAACAATCTTAACGTGTTCATAGTTTAAACCACCTTGCAAATAAGCAAGATAAGGTGGTCTAATTGGCCCATCTGCTGAAAGCTCTATAGATGAACCTTGTATGAATGAACCAGACGCCATAATGATTTGATTGTTATATCCTGGCATATCCCATGGGAATGGAACAACCGTGCTATCAACTGGACTGTTCTTTTGAATCATTCTGCAAAAATCAATCAAGTTTTCTGCATTACCCATTTCAAAAGTTCTAACAATATCATGTGGCATTTCACCAAATTTTGGAAATGAAGAGAAGCCAAGTTTTTCTGCAACTCTTCCAAATAAAATGCTACCCTTTAATGCACTGAGCGTAACACTTGGTGAAGCAAAACAACCTTGGAAAAATGGTGTGTACGAACCAGCATAGCTGCCAACTTCAAGTCCAATTGATGGTGCCATGAATCTAGATGAAACTTGTTCAATAACATCTTTTCTTCCAACGATATATCCACCTGTTGGAGCGATTCCACCACCTGCATTTTTGATAAGTGAACCAACCATAACATCAACACCAACATCACAAGGCTCTTTTGTTTCAACAAATTCGCCATAGCAGTTATCAACCATAATGATTGCATCTTTTTCAAATTCTCTAACAAATTTTACAAGTTCACCAATCTCATCAACTGAAATTGAATTTCTTGAAGTGTAACCCCTTGACCTTTGAATATAAATCATTTTTGGTTTTATTTTAATAACCTTTTCTTTAATTGCATCAAAGTCAAATTTATTATCAACTAGGTCAATATCTTCATATGAAACCTTAAAGTCTTTAAGTGAACCGATATTTTCACCAAAAATGACATCGTGAAGTGTGTCATATGGTTTTCCACTAACCGAAAGCATTGTGTCTCCTGGACGAAGAATACCAAACAATGCAACTGTTAGTGCATGAGTTCCACTAGCAATGAGTGGACTAACAATTCCTGTTTCCCCACCAAAAGCTTTTGCATAGATTTCAGATAACTTAAATCTTGCTCTATCGTCTGAGCCATATCCGGTTGATGATGCAATATCTGCAAGTTGAAGCTCAACGGACTTAAACGCATCAAGAACCTTCTTTTGGTTATATAAGCAGATTTCTTCCAACTTTTTAAAGATTGGTTCACATTCTGCTTCGCATTCATTAACAAATTTTAAAACTTTTTCATCAAACATTTTTAAACAATCCTTTTAAACCATTTTTCAATTTCTTTCTTTGTGATTCTAACAACAACAGGTCTGCCATGTGGACAGAACAAAACAACGCCATTACTTTCCATATTTGAAAGCAACAAGTTGATTTCTTTTTCTGACAAGTCATCGCCACCCTTAACAGCACTCTTGCAAGCCATTTGCATGAGTTTATCTTTCACAAGCTCAGCTTCAGTTATTTTTGACTTATTAAGTTTTTCTGCTAAAAACATTGAAAAGAACTTATTAAAGTCAATATCACCAACAATAACAGGCACTGCTGAAATTTTATATGACCTATCACCAAATTCATCAATTTCAAAACCAACCGACCTGATAGCATCTAAATTTGCCTGAATAATTTGGTCATCTTCTGCGTTAAGAGATAGCACAAATGGAATAAGCATTGGTTGAACTGCAATAGATTTTGTTTCATACTCTTTTTTAAGTTTGTCATAGTTAAGTCTTTCATGTCCAGCATGTTGGTCAATCAAATACATATTGTCTCCCCATTCAATAATGAGATATGTATTAAAAATCTTTCCAATAATACTTATCTTATCTGATGCAAAATCTTCTTGAACAACCTTTGGTTTTTCATAAAAAGAAGTTTGTTCAGATTCGTTATTTTCAAGCTTAATCGCTGAAAAATCAGGAACTGCTCTTTCTTCTTTTGTTTCTTTATTTGTACTATTTTCATAACCATATGAGTCATATGCTGTGTTATCACTTGTTCTGAGTTTATCATTGATTCTCTCTAACAATCTTGAACCAATTCCAAAATTATCTTGAACTTTATCATTTGACTTTTCTGTTTCAATCATTGAATCAATAATAATGTCAGTTAAATTGCTCTGTTCTTTCTTTGACAAGTCTGCTGCATTATTTGAAAATGGGTTTAAGTTTACCCCAGCCTTATCAATTTCTGTTGTCTTTGTTTTAATACTAGACACACCAGCAAAACTTGAAACAGCTGAAATATCTTCAACTTCTTTTATATAGTCCATTTCATGAAGTGCTCTTGAAACAGCTTCAAAAACAACTGAATAAACAAGATTTGATTTCAAAAACTTAACATCAAGTTTATTTGGATGAACATTAACATCAATTTCATCATTTGGAACGCTTAAATATAACACAAAGAACGGATATTGTCTTTTCATAAGAAAATCGCCATAAGCGTTTGCAACGGCTGTTTGAACGGTTAAATTCACAACATATCTACCATTTATTATAAGCGTTTGATAAGTTCTATTTGATTTTGAATATGTTGGTTTACCAACAAATCCATCAACACTAACCCCATCTCTAGAGCATGAAACAGGAAGCGTTTCATTCACAGACTCTTTTCCATAAACAGAAAACATTGCTTCTTTTTTGGTTGAGCCAAGCGAAGACAATTGTTTTTTCCCATCAACAATATAGTTAAAATTAATTTCAGGATGAGCCAAAATTGTTCTTGTCACAATATTGGTTATCTCTTGCTCTTCTGTTTTGTTTTTCTTTAAAAATTTCGCTCTTGCTGGGACACAATAAAACAAATCTTCAACAGTCATCACGGTTCCTGTGTTTGCTGAAACCTTGCTAACTTCTCCAAACTTTCCACCTTCAACAACAATCTTTGAGCCAACCTCTGCTTCACTTGTTTTTGAAACAACTGAAACCTTTGAAACAGATGCAATTGATGCAAGCGCTTCACCCCTAAACCCAAGTGTTGCAATAGAATCAAGGTCAGCTGCATTTTTGATTTTGCTTGTTGCGTGTGGCATAAATGCAGACTTGATATCATCTTCGTCAATACCGTGGCCGTCATCTGAAACCAGCATAAAAGTTGTTCCACCATCTTTGATTTCAATGGTAACATTTTTTGCACCTGCGTCTATAGAGTTTTCAACCAACTCTTTAATAACAGATGCCGGTCTTTCAACAACTTCACCAGCAGCAATTAAATTATAAACCGAACTATCAAGCAGATTAATTTTTGCCATAACTCTCTCCTTTATTTCTTAACTTTATCAACCAAGTTTTGAAGTGTACCAAATGCCATAATTGGTGAAATGTTATCCATATCCATTTCCTTAAGCACATTAATAACTTCAGCAACGTTTGCATTTGTATCAATCTTTACACCATTAGATTCAACCGGAACTTTCACGCCATCTGATTCTCTTTCAGTTAAAATCTCTTTTGCTCTAGCAATAATCTCATTTGGAAGTCCTGAAAGCTTTGCAACTTCAATACCAAAGCTACGATTTGCAGAACCCCTTGCAATCTTATGCAAGAACACAATATCTCCGTCCCATTCTTTAACCATAACTCTATAGTTCTTCACACCATCAACTCTTCCTTCCATATCAGTAAGTTCATGATAATGTGTTGAGAATAATGTTTTAGCGTGCAAGTGATTTGATAAGTATTCAATAATAGACGAAGCAATACTCATACCGTCATAAGTTGAAGTTCCCCTTCCAACTTCATCAAGAATAATCAAACTCTTATCTGTTGCATTATTAATGATATTTGACACTTCACTCATTTCAACCATAAATGTACTCTGACCGAACGCAAGGTCATCTGATGCACCAACTCTAGTGAACACTCTATCTATAATTGAAATCTCAGCACTCTTTGCAGGAACAAACGAACCAATGTGCGCCATAAGCGTTATGATTGCAACTTGTCTCATATATGTGCTCTTTCCAGCCATGTTTGGACCAGTGATAAGCATTGTTCTATTGTCGCCGTCATCAAGAATAGTATCATTTGCAGAAAAGCCACCTTTTTCCATCATAGCTTCAACCACAGGATGTCTGCCATCTGTTATCTTGATATGTTTTATTACGTCTGAAATAACTGGACGAACATATCCATATTCATTTGCAACATCTGCAAGAGAAATTAAACAGTCTGCAAGCGCAACAGCTCTTGCAATTTCAGAAAGTTCCAAAATATAAGATGCCAAATATGTTTTGATTTCTGAGTATAACTTAGATTCAAGCTCTATTGACTGTTCTTTGCTATTTAATATCTTATACTCCATTTCTTTTAGTTCTGGAGTAATATATCTTTCACCATTTGTAATGGTTTGTTTTCTAATATAATTATCAGGCACATTAGCAAGCCCTGTGTTAGATACTTCAATATAATATCCAAACACTCTGTTATAACCAGTTCTTAAAAACTTAATACCTGTCTTTTCTTTTTGTTCTATTTCATACTCAGCAAGCCATTGTTTGCCATATTCGCCTGCATTTCTAAGCTTATAAAGTTCTTCATTGAATGATGCTAAAATATATCCACCATCTTTAAGGTTTGCTGGAGCTTCTGGGTCAATAGCATCATCAAGAACCTTTTGAATATCAGATAGGTCTGCAATTGATTCACCAGCATCATGAAGCATCTTTGATTTGCAAGACAACAACAAATTCTTTATTTCAGGAAGTTTTTTAAGCGATTCACTTAAACTCAAGCATTCTTTTGGTGTGATTGTTCCAGCTGAAATCTTGCTGCACTTTCTTTCAATATCAGTAAAACCTGAAAGTGAATCTAAAATGCTATTTCTTAAAATTAAGTCTTTTGATAATTCTTCAACACTATCAAGCCTTTCATTAATCAAAACTTCATCACGAAGTGGTTGGTCAATAAACGACTTAATAAGTCTTCCACCCATAGCAGTTTTTGTTCTGTCTAAGAGCCACAAAAGTGAACCCTTCTTTTGATTGAGTGAATTGCTTTGCACAAGCTCAAGGTTCTTTCTTGCCAAAATATCAAGATGAACAAATCTTGAGTCTTGAACAATAGATAGTTTTTTTATGTTTGAAATAAGTCTCTTTTGTGTTTCTGCAAAATATAACAGCACTGCACCAACAGCAGTTGTCATTTCTTTTTTATCTTGAAGACCAAGCGCAGACAAACTTGAAATTGAAAATTGTTCAATAACTTGATTCTTTGCTTTGGTGTAATCAAAAATTTCGTCTTTAGGATAAAACGCAGGAACATATCCAAGCTTAACAGCAGAAAGTGATTCTGACTCAGCTTTAAAGTTTAAATTACAAAGCACTTCTGCCGGCTTAACTCTAGCAAGCACATCATCAAGCAATTTTATTTTATCATCACCAACTAGTTCTGTTGTTTCAACAAAACCTGTAGAAATATCCCCATAGCACACAGCAATGACATTCTTTGCTGAATAAACAGCCATCAAGAAATTATTTTTCTTTGCATCAAGCGCATCATTATCAATCACAGTTCCTGGAGTGATAATTTGAACAACATCTCTTTCAACAATACCTTTTGTAGTCTTTGGGTCTGAAAGCTGTTCACAAATAGCAACCTTGTGACCATTGGCAATAAGTCTTGCAATATATGTGTTTGCAGCATGGTGTGGAATACCACACATAGGAGCTCTTTTTTCTAATCCACAATCTCTGCCAGTAAGTGTCAACTCAAGTTCTCTTGAAACAAGCTCAGCATCTTCAAAAAACATCTCATAAAAATCACCCAAGCGATACAAAATAATCGTCTCAGGATATTTTTCTTTTAATTTCAAGTATTGTTTCATCATTGGTGAAAGCATATTAATTACCTTTCCTATTTTTTAGATTTTTTATCATTTAAGTCTTTAGCAATCTTTTTGTTTTCTCTCAAAATCTTCAAGCTCTTTTGGTCTTTTGGCAAAATTGAAACTTCAATAGGAGTTTTAAAGTTCTTTGGTTTGAAATTTGAAACATCTCCAACAATCTCACCAAATAAAACCGACTTTTTAACCTCAGTGATTTTAACATCAACAAATTCGCCAACACAATTTTTGTCGCCTTTCATAGATATGGTTTTACCACTGTCAAGTGAACCATACAAAACATCGTTTTTCTCATCATAGCTCTCAACCAAAACTTCATAAACCTTGCCAAGCATTTCAGCTGATCGTCTATCAATGATTTCGTTTTTAACTTCCAACAAACGATTAAGTCTTGCCTTTTTAGTTTTCATATCAACTGGGTCAACCATCTTTTCAGCAGGTGTTCCCTTTCTCTTTGAATAAATAAAACCAAAAATTTGCAAATACTCAGTTCTTTTCATAACAGAAATTGTATCTTCAAAGTCCTCATCGGTTTCTCCAGGAAAACCAACAATAATATCTGTTGTGAGTTCTGCATCTGGAATTTTTGACTTAATTTCATCAACAACACTGTTATATCTTGCAATGTCATAATGTCTGTTCATTGCTTTGAGCATATTGTTGCTTCCAGATTGAACTGGCAAATGAATACCATGACAAATATGTTTTGAATTTGTAATAACATCAATAGCTTCGCTAGACAAGTCTCTTGGATGCGAAGTCATAAAACGCACTCTATACTTTCCTTCAAACGAATCAATATCAGCAAGCAACTTTGCAAACGAAACTTTGTTTCCATTTTCATCAAGACCAGCATAAGAGTTAACGTTTTGACCAAGAAGTGTGATTTGCTTATAACCTTCTTTCAAAAGTTTTTCAACTTCTCTTAGGATATCTTTTTCAGGTCTTGAAACTTCTCTTCCACGAACATAAGGCACAATACAATAAGTGCAGAAGTTATTGCAACCATACATAATGTTAACCCAAGCATTCACACCACTAGTTCTAGAAATATTCAAATTGTCTCTTAAAGCAATTGTTTCATCTTCAGTTGTTTCAGCAATTTTCTTTCCCGATTCAATTCTTGTTTTAAGCAATCTTTCAAAATCTGCTAGGTTGTGTGTTCCAAACACAATATCAACAAACGGAAACTTTTTTAAAATTTCATCAGCATAATTTTTTTGCTGACTCATGCAACCACCAATCGCAATAATCATGTTTAGCTTTGCAAGTTTAATATTCTTAAGTTCCCCAATATTACCAAAAATTTTCTGTTCTGCATTTTCACGAATCGCACAAGTATTCAAAACAACAATATCAGCATCAACAGCATTGTCACATACCTTATAACCATTATCTTCCAAAATGCCTGCAAGCTTTTCAGATTCATGAACATTCATCTGACAGCCATAAGTTAAAATCAAATATTTTTTATCCATAGTATCTCCAATATAATCTACATAAGCAATTATATATTAAATAAATAATAATTTCAACAAATTTTAAAAACTAGCACAGCGAAAAAGTATAAAAATAGACAATGTCGAAAATAATAAGTTTGAGGTAATTTTTGATGAAAAAGATAAAAAAGGTATTAAAAGTAGTTAGTATCATTGCGATAGTTCTTTTTTCATTAGCTTTAATCGGTTCTTTTTCATATTACACTTTTGTCACCCACTCAGTTACTCTTAACACAGACAAGCTTAATCAAACCCAGTCAAGCGCCTTAAAAATCTTTGACTCAAATCTTGAAGAAATCAAACCAACAAGCAAATCATATATTCCAATTTCAAAACTCTCAAAAACAACAGTCGACGCCTTTATCTCAGCTGAAGACAAAAGATTTTATAAGCATGGTGGGCTTGACTACAAACGAATCGCAAGCGCCGTCATATCAAACCTAAAAACAAAATCTTTCTCTCAAGGTGCATCAACCATATCTCAACAGTTAATCAAAAACACTCAGCTCTCAAACGAAAAAACCATCAAAAGAAAACTTAAAGAAATAAAACTCACAAAACAACTTGAAACCACCTACAGCAAATCTGAAATCTTAGAAATGTATCTCAATAACATTTACTTTGGAAACGGCTGCTATGGAATTGAAAACGCCTCTAAACATTACTTTGGAAAATCTTCTCCGGAGCTCACTCTTGCTGAAAGTGCCCTTTTAGCAGGAACAATAAATGCCCCAAGTGTCTATGACATTGAAAACAATTTTGAAAAAGCAAACAAACGCAAAAACCTAATTTTATCTTTGATGCATGAGCAGAATAAAATCTCTGATGCAGACTTTGATGCAGCCACAAATGAAACCCCATCACTTAACTTAAACAAACTTTCAAGCAACAATTTTTTATATAGCCAAATTTTAAACGAAGCACATTCAATTTTAAAACTTCCTGAAAACGTGCTTAGCAACTCAAACTACAAAATCTACACACACATAAACAAAAACATTTGTGACCAAATAAACAAAATCACAACTAGCTACTCAGACAAATCAAAACAAAATGTATTAACAATCGTAATCGATAACAAATCTCACGGCATTGTTTCAGTCACAGGAAAATCAAAACTATTTTCGTCTAAATGCCAGCCAGGCTCAACAATCAAACCAATACTTGTCTATGCCCCAGCAATAGAGTCTGGACAAATTTCTCCTGCAACAAAAATTCTTGATAACAAAATCAATATCTCTGGCTATGCTCCACAAAACGCTGACAAAAAATTTCACGGTTTCGTTTCAGCAAGAGAAGCTCTCTCAAAATCTTATAACATTCCTGCTGTCAAAATTTTAAATGAACATGGAATAACCAATGCACAAAACTTTGCAAAAAATCTAGGCATAACATTTTTAGAAAGTGACAATAACTTATCAATCGCCCTTGGTGGTTTCACAGAAGGAGTAACTCCAAAAACATTATGTGACGCATACTCTGCCTTTCCAAACAATGGACTCTTTCAACCAAGCAGTTACATTTCAAAAATAACAAAAGACAACAAAACTATTTATACCCAAGAAAAAAATGAGAAACAAGCAATGAAAGTCAGCACTGCCTATCTTGTCACCAACATGCTTTTTGATTCAACCAAAACTGGCACGGCAAAAAGACTTGATGGTTTTTCTTTTCAAGTCGCATCAAAAACCGGCACAGTTGGAAAGCCCCACTCAAACAAAAACAGTCATGCTTTTAATATCTCTTACACAACTTCACACACCATCTTAAGTTTAATCTCCGGCGACGATATGCCAGAAACGATAAATGGCTCAACCTATCCAACAATGATTTCAAAAGAAATATTAGAAACATTATATGGCAATGATAAACCAAAAAATTTTACTGTTCCAACTTCAGTTAAAGAAACTCAAATAGACCTAGAGACTTATAACAATGAAAACAAAATCACAGCACAAAAAACAAATAACTCATCTTTTCTTACTGAATACTTTGCAATCGAAAATGCACCCAAAACAAACACCCCAAAGTTATTCCAAATAAGGGTCATAAACACCCCAAAAACCAAACCTATAATATGTTTCACATTAAACAAAAATTACGATTTTTCCATCATTAAGACACAAAAAAAGGAAGAAAAAATACTATTTTCTTCCCTTAAAAATGACCAAAATTTTGTGTTTTTTGAAGATAAATCTGCGAAAAATGGAGAAATTGCAGAATATAAAGTCAAATTTTGCGAAAAATCGACAAATGAAGAATTTTATTCAAGATCGATTAAAATTCGTGCTTTTTAGTCAGCTTTTATTTCAACAACTTCAATCGAATTATAAGCTCTTTCAAGTATCGAATCAAAGTCAATTTTTTCTTGTTCTTTTTTCACTTTATAAAGTTCTGGGCGAACAACTGGACTATCTGGAAGGAACACTGTACAACAATCTTCAAATGGTCTGATTGAAGTTTCAAATGTACCAATCTTTTTTGCAAGGTCAATTGTTTCACACTTATCAAATGCAACAAGTGGTCTGATAATTGGAACGTCTTTAACAACTTCAGAAACAACTGTCATTGATTCAATAGTTTGACTTGCAACCTGTCCTAAACTTTCACCTGTAATAATCATTCTTCTATTGTGAGCCTTGCAGATTCTTTCAGCCAAAGTAAACATTCCCCTACGAAGCAAAGTAATCATATATGAATCATCACACTTTGCATGAATCTCTTCTTGAAGTTCAGTCATTGAAATCATATAAACTGTTAAGTCACCTGTATATCCTGTTAAGATTTTAGCAAGCTCTTCAACTTTTTCTCTTGCAAAGTTTGATGTATATGGATAGCTGTGATAATGCACTGCACAAACCTTAACACCACGCTTTGCCATCATATAACCAGCAACCGGACTATCAATACCACCTGAAAGCAACAACAAACCAGTTCCACTTGTTCCAACTGGCATTCCACCAACACCCGGTATTGAACCAAGATACATAAAGGTTTTTCCGTTCTCTCTCAGGTCAATATAAAGAGTATATTTTGGATTATGAATATCAACTTTCAAATCTCTATTTTTAGCCAAAATTCTACCACCAATCTCACGAGAAATTTGCATAGAATTCAATTCAAATTTTTTATCAGCTCTGTTTGTTTCAACC
>JAZODG010000005.1:0-2372 GCA_045596905.1 Clostridia bacterium | reverse complement strand
TTTTATAAAACCTTATTTTTTCGGGGTTTATAAATGGGTTTAGTTTTAGAATAATAATTATTATTTCATAACCAAAAAATATTCGACATTTTTTTCATTTTTATTTGTTATATTCCTTGTAAAATTCAGCGTTTTTTGATATACTACTAATGTAGATTATTATCTAAAATTAGGTCCTAATTTTGGGTAACAACAAAAGAAAGTTTGAGAGGAAAGTTTCTTATGAAAAAATTATCAAGAAGATTAAAAACTATTTTGATTGTGAGCGTATCAGTTGTGTGCGCTTTGGCCATTGCACTTGGCTGTATTTTTGGTTTGAACAAAAATAACGATAACAACAATAACAACAATACACCAGGAGAAGATTTAGCATATCAACAATTTGTTTTATCGCAAAACAAATTTGCTAATGCGATTGTGGGAGACTATGCAGATGAAATTTTAAGTTCGTCTGATTTTTCTAAGCTCTCTGATGCAAATATCACTCAATCAAAGAATGGTTTGTATATTTCATCAAACTTAGCTTCACCTGATTATTTGAAGGAACTTTGCTTGAAGACATCTTCAGGGCTTGTGGTTGTTTCATCAAACTATCAAAAAGAAGATACTGATGAAAGAGTTGCTTCAAACATCGAAGTTGCAGGCGACAATATCTTGATTGTTGAACGATATGTTAGACATGTTTCAGAAGTATATGCAGTGTTAACAGTTGTTTCAAACAATGATGGAGAGATTGTTTATAAAGCTCAAGCAGTTATTTTTGATATCACTATTGAATCAAATTTCTCATTCTATCTTGGAGAAACATATCTTGCTTATTCAGTTTCCGACGGTCAGGGTGGTTTGGAAATCTCAGCTTTCGCTCTTTCAAACACTTATAACACTGAGCCAACAGTTTTTGAAGCAGATACAATGAATGTTCATTATTCAGATAACTTGTTCATTTATGAAGCTGATTCAAAACTTAAGGTTGTTGGAGCAAATAACGGATCATTTGTTAACTCTCAAATTGAAAAGAATGCTCAAGTTGAATATACCTATCAAAACATTGGTTCAAAAATTGTTTTGATTGAAGAAAAGAATACTTCAAGCAATTCATATTCATACAAAACTCTCAAACTTAATAACTCTCAAATTTCTATTTCAAATTATTCACTTCAATCAGGCTATACACAAGTTGACATGACAAACTCTGTTTCAAACATTGATGGTTATGCTTGTGTGATTGAAAAGAATGATGATGGATATCAAACCTGCTATTATGACTCAGACATGAATCTTGTTTTGAAATACTCAGCAGGTATTAACCAAAAGGTTATTGGTCACAAAGACTTTTCATACTTGACAACAGCTGGTATTGTTAGAGTTACAAGAAATGAAGTTGCTTCATATGTTTGCACATTTGGTGAAGAAGAAGACTATATTCTTTCAACACAAGAATTTGTAAACGGCGACTATTTCCCAGTTCAAGACAATGATACAAATTATTATACATTCATGAACTATAATGGGGAAGTTGCATTTGAAGTTTCAAAATACAAAATCACAAGACTCATGTATGTTAACAATGGTTTTGCATATGTTCAAATGGAAGACGGTGCATATGGTTTGATTAACTTGAGCACAACAAATCTTGTTGAACTTGCTGATGGTGAAACTTTTGTGTCAACTCTTGGCGGAACAAACTTTGTTGATTTGATGGCAATGAGAGCTAATGTGTTAATCACAAAAACAAGTGAAGGTTATAACTTCTATAACTATAAGCTTGAATCAATTGCTAAAAATATCACAAAGATTGAAGTTATTAGAGCAGACAATTCAACATTTGTTAAACTTCATTCAGGTTTAGCATTAACTCTTCAAAAGGTTATCATTGCAAATAGTTTTACACATTCTGTTGATGAAATAATCAATTTTGAAGAAGTTGGTAATGAATCATTTGTTAATAACTATTCTGAAAGCATTCCTGAAGTTGACAATTATGGAATAACTTCTGGAAATATAACATATAATAGTTCAACAATTGCTTCATATACTATTTCAGGAAAGAATATTAGAATTACAATGAATCCAGCTTGGAAAATTGACTCGGCAACATTCGCTGTTAAGTATTATAAAGGTTTACTTTCTAGTACAACTGAATCATTTACAATTTCTTCAACTACTATTACATCAACATCACAAGCTTTTTCTGGAAATGGAAGTTTATCTTTTTATTATGGAAATACTGTTGTTTATACTTTTACATTAACCTCAACTCCATATTGGCTTGGTGGTGTTACTTCAGTTACTCCATCAGGTTTATCGGCATCAAGGTATATCACCTCTAACACAATTCACATTATGGGCGTTGAAAGAGATGAAGAGATGTC
>JAZODG010000004.1:0-27099 GCA_045596905.1 Clostridia bacterium | reverse complement strand
GGATCAAAACTTGCATTTTTAATGTATAGTTGTGTTGTTGTCTACTTATTAGTTTCTATACTATTCTTAAAAGATAGTGTGAAAAATAAATTGATAAACTTATCAATAATTATTTCTTCAATCGCCTTAGTGTGTTTAGTTTTTAAAGATAACATATTGATGCTTTTTGGCAGGTTTAACGTAGAGCAATTATCTTTTTCAGTTGATACACCAGCGCCTCCACCTAGCAATGAGTTAGCGCCAGATAGTAGTATGAATATGCCAACAGAAACATCTCCAAATGTTTTGCCGTTTATTACAACCATTTTAACTTCTAAAATAGGTTTAAAATTGTCAAGTATTACATCGTACAGGCTTGATCTATGGCTTTTATATTTCAATGAATTACTACTTGCTCCATTAAGTTTAATATTTGGAAAAGGAGAAGGTGCACAAAAATTAAGTATTAGAAATAGTCTTAACCAAGTATTAAAAGATACACACAACTCAATGGTTGATTTAATTTATTATCTTGGTGTGGTATTTTTGATTTTTGTAGTTGTTGTATTTGTTTTATATTTGCGTTACAGAAAAAAACAAAATTTAAAGTTTAACAAATTATCAATAATGGTTTTAATTACATCTTTTGTTGTAAGTTGTTCCATTAGCGCATTTTTGTCTTATTTATTTGTATTTTTAATTTTAAATTCAACACTATGTATGTTTGAAATAAAAAAAGGAGATAGCAATGAAGATTCTTCTGATAAATAGTGTTTGTGGTGTTGGAAGCACGGGTAAAATTTGTGTTGATTTGGCAAAACTAATAGTTAGCCAAGGTGATGATTGTGTCATTGCTTATGGCAGGGGTGAAGCAAAAGGATATGATAAAACATATAAAATATCTTCGTCTTTTGGAAATAAGCTTCACTATTTAAAAAGTAGATTATTTGATAAACACGGGTTAGGCAGTGCATTTGCTACTAGAAAATTTATCAAATTTATTAAAGAATACAACCCAGATGTAATACACTTGCACAACATACATGGATATTATCTAAATTATAAAATTTTGTTTAACTTTTTAAAAACGTATGAAGGTAAAGTAATTTGGACAATGCATGATATGTGGCCTGTGACGGGACATTGTGCGTGTACGTTAGAATGTGAAAAATGGAAAACAAAGTGTTATAAATGCTCACTTAAAAAAGAATATCCTAAAACAATTTTTAGTAGAGCTACGAAAAATTATTTTTTAAAGCAAACATGCTTTAGTGGAGTTAAAAATTTAACCATTGTCACTGTATCTGAATGGCTTAAAAGTGAATTAAAAAAATCATTTTTATCAAAATACGAAATAAAGGTTTTAAATAATGGTATTGATTTGAGTTTATTTAAACCAACTGAAAGTAATTTTAAAGTTAAGAATGGTCTTGAAAATAAGAAAATTTTGTTAGCAGTTGCAGATAAATGGGTATCAAGAAAAGGTTTTAATGATTTTATTGAATTATCAAAATTGTTAGATGATGATACAAAACTTGTAATGGTTGGATTAACTGAAGAACAAAAAAATAATCTTCCTGCTAATATCTTAGGAATCACAAGAACAGATAATCAACAACAGTTGGTAGAAATTTATACTGCAGCAGATTTGTTTGTAAATTTAACTTATTCAGATAATTTTCCAACAGTCAATCTTGAAAGTTTAGCATGTGGAACTCCGGTTTTAACATATAAAACAGGTGGCAGTCCAGAAATGCTAACGGAAAAAACTGGATTTACTATTGATCAAGGGAATATCGATGCAGTTGTAAAAATAGTTAAAAATTTTACAAAAACACAAGAAATTAAAATAGAAAGTATTAATCAAGCAAAAAAATACGATAAACAAGTGAGATTTGAAGAGTATATAAAATTATATAAGGAGTAATTATGAAACAAAAAAAAGAGATGTTAATATCGATAGTTATTCCGGTCTATAAGGTAGAACAATATTTAGATAGGTGTGTTAATAGTTTAGTTAACCAAGCATATAAGAATTTAGAAATAATTCTAGTTGATGATGGAAGTCCGGATAATTGTCCAAAAATGTGTGATGAATGGGCAAAAAAAGATGAGCGAATAAAAGTTATCCATAAAGAAAATGGTGGTGTAGGAAGCGCTAGAAACGAAGGTATAAAACGTGCTGAAGGTGATTATATAACATTTGTTGATAGCGATGACTGGGTTAATGATGACTTTTCCAAAGCACTTGAATTAGTAAATTTAAGAACCGATTTGGATATGATATCATTTGGATATATAAAAAACAAACAGAAAAAGAACTTATTCGATAATTTAGAATTTAATATTCAAAACAACGAAGAATTTGTAAAATATTATTCTTTTAAAAATGATCTTTTGTGTTGGAATAGAATTATAAAATTAAATACATTAAAGCAGAATAAAATATATTTTGGCATAAATGGAAAAGGTCAAGATATGGGTGAGGATTTTGAATGGATATTTAGAGTTTCACTAGAATGCAAAAAAGTTTTAATGACAGATATAGCATATTATGTATATTTTTTAAATGAATCATCTGCAACACAAACACCAAACTTAAAAAAGATAATAGCTCATTTTGAGAATATGCAGAGTGTTGTTAATCAATTAGAATTAAGAAAATTTACAAAACAGCAGAAAAGAAAAATACTTTCAAATATTTTTGAGGTTAATTATGCGTTTTTAAAAATTTCTTCTAAATTGTCAAAATTAGATAGGAAAGAGTTTGTGAGAGTATACAAAAATTATAAAAAACTATTTGTTAAACCGCAGAGATTTAAGCTAAAGCTAGTTTGGTTAATATTAAAATTATTTGGTGTAAAATTTACAATGTTTGCTCTTAAAATTATTTAAAGGGGTTGTATAAGTGAAAAGGATATTGTACATTTCATCTGCATGTGGTGAAAATGAATATAAAGAGATTTATAAGGATTGCCAACATTTTCCAGCACAGCAAGGTCAAAAATTCAATAAATTGATGGCTGAAGGGTTCGTTCAAAATGGATATGAGGTCGATTTATTGAGTAGTAGGCCAATAATTGGAATGAAAAAACAAAGATATAAAGATAAAATAGATGTAGAAAAAGGTGTAAAATATAATTATCTAAAATTTCTAAATTACAGATTTATAAGGAATTTTTCGCTAAGGAAAAGTGCTAAAAAGTTTGTAAAGAACTGGTGTAAACAAAACCCTAATGGCTTGATGTTTTTTGATATATTAACACCAATCTATGCTTCTGTTGCTTTAAAAATATGTAAAAAATATAAAATCAAAGTTGTCGGAATTGTAACCGACCTGCCTCAAGATATAAAGAAAAAAAAGTTTAATATTATAGAGTCATATTATGTAAAACAATACCTAAATAATATAAAACAATGTGATAATTATGTGTTTTTAGCTGATCAAATGAAGGAAAAAATAGATGTCACAAACAAACCATATATTGTTATAGAGGGGTTGTGTGATAGTTCGATAAAACTTGATAAGACAAAAATAACAAGAGAAAACACTATTTTATATACAGGCTCAATTCATAAAAGATATGGAATAAAAATGTTGATAGATGCATTTAGCAAGATTAATAATCATAATTGGAAGTTGAAGATATGTGGTATTGGAGATATGGAAAGTGAGCTAAAGAATATTTCGCATGAGAATATTGAGTATTTAGGATCTATACCAAATCAAGAAGCATGTGAACTTCAGAAAAAGGTTAAACTTTTAATCAATCCAAGACCAACAAATGAAGATTTTGTAAAATATAGTTTCCCGTCAAAAAATATTGAATATATGACGTCGGGAACGCCAATGCTTACGACGGTCCTTCCTTCAATGCCAAAAGAATATTATGATTATGTTTATTTGTTAAAAAACGAATCTGTTGATGGATTTGCTAAAACTATTAGTGAGATTATTCAAAAACCAGATGATGAATTAGAAAAGATGGGTGAAAATGCTCAGAAGTTTATTTTGATAAATAAGAATAATAAAGTGCAAACAAAAAAAATTATAGAATTTTTAAATAATAAAAAAGGATTAACAACATGAAGGTTTTATGGTTAACAAATGTTCCTTTAACAAAAGTAAAGCTGCATCTAGGAGATAGTGCTGTTCAATTTGGTGGATGGCTTGATGGTATGAGTGACGGCTTAATAAAACAAACTAGTATTGAATTTTTGTCAATATTTCCTTTTAAAAAAACAGAAAAAGGATGCGTTGAGGATATAAATTATATTGCTTATTCTTCACAAATTAATGATAGAGAACAATATGAATTATTTAAAGAAACTATTATAGATTATAAGCCGGATTTAATACATATTTTTGGAACAGAGTTGAAACATGCGTTAGTAATGATCCAAGTATGTAAAGAACTAAATATTTTAGAAAAGACAATTGTAAATATCCAAGGATTGTGTTCAAAAATAGCAGATGCTTATTATGCTGGATTGCCAAGACAAGTTATTAATAACATGACATTAAGGGATTTCTTGAGAAAAGATAGTATCAAACTCCAAAAAAAGAAATTTGCAAAGCGTGGAAAATATGAAATTGAAGCCTTAAAATTGGCAAAAAATGTAATTGGTAGAACAGACTGGGATAAAGCATGTACAACTCAAATTAATCCTAATTTAAAGTATTATTACTGTGATGCTACTTTAAGAGAACCTTTTTATGAAGGAGAGTGGGATTATGAGAAGTGCGAAAAACATTCCATTTTTGTTAGTCAATGCAACTATCCTATAAAAGGATTTCATAAGCTATTGCAAGCTATGCCAAAGATATTGAATCAATATCCAGATGCAAAAATTTATACTACTGGAAAAAATCTACTTAAATTATCTTTTAAGGATAAATTAAAATTAAGTAGTTATCAAAAATATATTATTAAATTGATAAAAAAATATAATTTAGAAAATCATGTTGAATTTTTGGGATTTTTAGATACCGAAAAGATGAAAAGTGCTTACTTGAAATCAAATTGTTTCGTTCTATGTTCTTCAATAGAAAATGAGTCAAATGCTTTAGGCGAAGCGATGATCTTAGGAGTTCCTTCAGTTACATCACTTTGTGGTGGTGTTGTTAGCAAAGTGAATCATAACGAAAACTGTTATACATATCCGTTTAGTGAAGAATACATGCTTGCCTATTATGTAAATAAGATTTTTGAGCAAGGAGATTGTAAAGAATTATCTAAAAAAGCCATGGCAAAAGCTCAAGGAACATATAATAGAGAGAAAAATTTATCACAATTATTAAAGATTTATAGAGAATTCGGATTATAAATTGGCTCAGAAATAAAAAGTTACTTATTAGATACAAAAACAAGGGGTGACCCTTGTTTTTTGTTGTTGGGGTAGAAAATTATATTTAATTATTGAAAATAATTAAAGTTTATATTATCATATAAGGGTAAAGAAAATAATAAGAAGGGTTTTATGAATAAACAGAAGAATGTTGTTGAGTTTTATGTGCTTTGTAATGAGCTTAAAAATGTAGTGAGAACAGGTTGGAAAATGTGGCGTGTTCAAAAGGATAGACTAGAGAGCATTGCTGAACATATTTTTGGAACTCAGATGCTTGCAATAGCAATGTGGTCAGAATTTGAATATGATATTGATATCAAGAAAGTTTTAACGATGCTTGCTGTTCATGAAACTGAAGAGATTGTTATTGGTGATTTGACTTTATTCCATACAAGCGCAGAAGAAAAAGCAAAGATTGGTCACAGGGCAGTGTCAGAAATTTTTTCAAAAATTGCTGGTGCAAAAGAGATAGAAAATATTATCTATGAGTTTGATGAGAGAAAAACTCCTGAAGCAAAGTTTGCTTATTATTGCGATAAGCTTGAGTGTGACCTTCAATGCAGAATTTATGATGAACAGGGTTTGGTTGATATAAATAATCAAGAAGGTAATATTGCTATTAAAAATGAACAAGTGCAAAAACTTCGTAGTGAAAATAAGTCATGGTCAGAGATGTGGATTGAGTTCGATCAAGGAAAAATTAATTTTGATGAACATTTTTTGTCTGTTTCAAACTATATAAAAAATAATAAAATAACAAAGTAAAACAATGGGCTAGAAGGAGAAGATATGGAAAATAACGGAATTTATGAGCTTTGTAAAACATTTGGAATAAATGGAGAGATTGTTGGGGTTTCAATACTTTCTAGTGGACACATTAACTCAACATTTAAAGTTGATGTTGACGAAAATGGTAGCATGAAATCATATATTGTTCAAAAAGTTAATGATTATGTTTTTAAAAAGCCAGAAGAGTTGATGGAAAATATTATTAACGTTACAGATTTTATTGCTAAGAAAAAATCTTCAAAATCAAAGACCTTGAAGTTCTTGAAAACACAGGAAGGAAAGGGTATAACAAAAGTTGATGATGAATATTTTAGAATATACGAATTTGTTCCAAATACTGAGACATATGATATCACACAAAACCAAAGCATTATTTATGAAACAGGTTTGGCTTTTGGAGAGTTTCAAGAAATGTTGAGTGATTATCCAGCTGCAACACTCCATGAGACTATTCCTAACTTTCACAACACCATTGATAGGTTCAATAATTTTGAAAATGCAATTAATAACAATTTTGCAGGAAGGGTTGAACTGGTTGTAGAGCCAATTGCAGATTTCTTGGCACTTAGAGACACTGCTACAAAAATGACACAAATGCAACTTGATGGAATTTTGCCACAAAGAGTAACGCATAATGACACTAAATGCAATAATGTGTTGTTTGATACAAACACAAAAAAACATGCATGTGTAATTGACCTTGACACAGTTATGCCGGGCTTAGCAGGGTTTGACTTTGGTGACGCAATAAGATTTATTGCAAACACTGCAACAGAAGATGAAAAGGATCTCTCAAAAGTTGAACTTGACCTTGGAAAATTTGAAGCATTCACAAAAGGTTTTGTTGATGGTTGTGGACATAGTTTAACAGCACAAGAAATTGAAACACTTTCACTTGGAGCAATAACAATAACAACAGAATGTGGTGTTAGATTTTTGACTGATTATTTAGATGGAGATAGATATTTCAAAATCAACTATCCAGAGCATAATCTTGACAGAGCACGCTGCCAGTTGAAGCTTGCGCAAGACATGATTTCAAAACAAGATGAAATGAGACGCATTGTTCAAAAATGCATGACAGGAAAAGAGAAAAATTAATTTGATAATTAAAAACGCAGGGGGACCTGCGTTTTTTGTTAGTAAAGAATTGTGTTGTAGGTTGGGAATGGTTCAAAGCTTTCAGGAATGACCTTTTCGATTTCGTCATAGATTGAGCGAATCTCTTTCATCAGTGGAATGATGTGAGTTGTTATTTCTGCTTTGTGTTCATCAAGATTTGAAGATGATTCAATAGAATCTATTGAGCCAGATAAATTTGATATTAATTTTATTAAGTCATCTCTTGTTTTTGAAATATTTAAAGCAAGTTTCTTAACTGCTGGGCTTGTTGAAAGTGAATTAATAAATGACTCAAGATTAGAAAAAATTGTTTTATTGAACATTTCGCACATTGTTTTTGCTTCTAAAATAACGGTTTCGATATATGAATTTATTAATATTGATTTTCTCAAAAGGATTTCGTTTTCTGAAAGGACATTTGTGTTTTTGAACGCTTTGATTGTTTCAGGAGTGTTTAAGTTTTCAAATGCTTCTAAACTATCTTTGAAGATTGGAAGTTTTCTGTTTTCGGCTTCGTTGAGCCATTCATCAGAGTATCCGTTGCCATTAAAGATGATTTTTTTGTGTGTGTCAAAATTCTTCTTAACTAACTTTAAAAGTTTTTCTTTTTTATTTTCATGTGGGTGACAATCAATTTCGTCGGCCATTTCTTTTAAGATATTTGCAAGTGCAACGCAAACGCAAGTTGATGGGAAGGTTACTGATTGGCTTGAACCAATCATTCTAAACTCAAAACGGTTTCCATTGAATGTGAATGGACTGGTTCGATTTCTATCACAAAAATCTTTCTTTGTTTTTGGTATGCTTTTTACACCGATATCGATATATTTTTTTGTTTCTTTTGTTTCAGATTTTGAAATGTGTTTTTTGTATAGGTCAAGAATATAATCGCTTGCAAAAACTGAAATTACTGATGGTGGGGCTTCGTCGCCACCAAGTCTAAAATCGTTATTTCTTGAAGATGCAGAAATTCTAATTAAGCTGTTATATTTATCAATTGCAGAAATCATGGAAATAAAGAATGTAAAAAATAAGTCTTTATCTTCTAGTCCGACATCAAACAAATTTAGTCCTGTGTCGGTGGCAATTGACCAGTTTGCGTGCTTGCCACTGCCGTTTATCCCAGCAAAAGGTTTTTCTTCAAAAATTGCTGTGTAGCCATGCTTTTTTGCAACCTTGCTAAGGGTTTCCATTATGAGTTGATTTTGGTCGCAGGCAATATTTGTTGCTGTGTAAATTGGAACAAATTCGTATTGGCATGGAGCAACTTCATTGTGTTGATGTTTTGCTGTAACGCCTGTTTTCCACAATATTTCGTCAACTTCGTTCATGAATGCACTGATGCTGTTGTCAAGACTTCCAAAATAATGTGAAGATAATTCTTGTGACTTGATTGTTTTTGCACCAAGCAAAGTTCGGTTTAGCATTTTTAAATCTAAACGCTTATTGAAAAGTTCGTCTTTAATTAAGAAATACTCTTGTTCGATTCCGGTGAAAAAGTTAATACGTTTTACGTCATTATAACCCAAGATTTTTAAGATTCTTAAACATTCATTATTAAGTGACTGAGTGGCACGAAGGAGTGGGGTTTTGTCGTCAAGTGCGACTCCGTTATATGAACAAAATGCAGTTGGAATATAAAGCACTCTATTGTGGTTGAAGTCTTCTTTGATAAACACTGGAGACGTGTAGTCCCAAATGGTATATCCACGGGCTTCAAAGGTCATTCTTTCGCCACCATTAGGAAAACTTGAAGCATCTGCTTCACCCTTGATTAGTTCTTTTTCGGATAATTTTTCAATGATTTGACCATTTGAACCAAGTTCAACAAAAGACACTTGTTTTTCAGCAGTTTTGCCGTTTAGTGGCATGAACCAGTGGGTGTAGTGTGTCGCGCCAAAAGAAAGTGCCCATGTTTTGATTGCACTTGCGATATTTTTTGCAGTTTCTTTTGATAATGCTCCACCGGCAGCTTTTGTTTTTAAATAGTTTTTAAAATGTTTTCGTGGCATAAACTTTTTGAGGGTCTTGTCATCACACACAAATGTTCCAAAAATTTTCATTAAGTTTGTTTTTTTCATATTTCACTCCTTTTTCTGTAAAACAAAAAGCCCAATCAAACAATGGTTTGGTTGGGCTTTAAATTTTATAAAAATTTTCAACAACAAAAACAATTGTAAGATTACTTTACAATAAACACCAATTATTTTGTTGTTGTTGAACGTTTAATTTTTTCATACTTAAATTATTACACATTATTTTTTGTTTGTCAACAGCAAAAATTAATCTTAATAAATTATATGCTGGGACAATTCATTTGTTAATTAATTGTGGTTTGAAAATTTTTATGATATAATACGACTGCAAATAAGGATTGGTGAAATATGTATAATGAGCTTACGGCTGTTGATATAAAGAAAATGAAAGAAGAAATTGCTTATAGGGCAAATGAACTCAGACCAAAACTTTCTGATGATGTTAAGGAAGCCAGGTCACTTGGAGATTTGTCTGAAAACGCAGAGTACAGAAGTGCAAGAAGGGCTTTTGGTAGAAACGAAAGCAGAATCAGATTTTTGCAAAAAATGATTCGTACGGCAAAAGTTATTTCAACGGAGTCTGCGCCTGACGAAGTTGGTCTTTTTGATAAGGTTGAAGTGTATTATGAAGACACCGACGAAACGGAAATTATTAGGCTTTCAACCACAACAAGGCTTGACTTAAACAATAGCGTATACAGCAAAGAATCTCCATTTGGAAAGGCTGTTTTGGGTCATAAAGTTGGGGATAGGGTGCTTGTTAAAATAACCGAAGATAACTTTTATTATGTGGTTATAAAATCAATCACAAAAGGCGACGATGACGAAAGTATTCCACTTAATGGATACTAAAAGGGGATAGATATGAGACTATTATTATGTTCTGATTTTTCAGGAGTAGGACACAGATATTTAAAC
Source organism: Clostridia bacterium (assembly GCA_045596905.1). GTDB lineage: Bacteria > Bacillota > Clostridia > Christensenellales > UBA1242 > RGIG1681. The sequence continues at coordinate 16,906 of JAZODG010000004.1, read as the reverse complement.
AGATTTGGTGAAGATTTGAATGGCAAAACATGTCTTTTTGTGGGATACGCACAAGATGATGAATTTGAAGAAGAATCTTCTGCTGCAGTTGTTCTCAAAAATCTTGGATTGAATGTTGAGTTTATTGATAAAGACTATAAGTTTGACAAAAATATAGACGTTATTTTTGCTCGTGGTGGAAACACAACAAGACTTTTGCATTATTTGAGAGAATATAATCAATACGATAAAATTAAAGAGCTGATATTAAGTGGCGTTATTTATATTGGAAACAGCGCTGGTTCAATTATTGTTGGAACAGACACAGAGTGGACTTTGGAAGCTGAACCATATGAATATAATTTGAAAAGATTATATGGAGAAGACGCTCTTTTGGGTTATGGCCTTATTGAAAAACTTATATTTGTTCACTGCACAAAATATAGAATGGCACGTGAATATGAAAGAGAAATGTTTGGTGGCGAAGTGTTTAAGACTCTTGACACTGATTGTTATCCAGCATATCTTGAAGATTTGAAAAAATATAAAAAAGACGAATTTATCAGAATCGGAAACAATCAAGTTTATTTTGTTGACGGCGATACAAGAAAGACAATCACTTATGACTGGAGAAATATTCCTTTTAGAAAGGTATAAAAAAACACCACGATTTCGTGGTGTTTTTGTTTTACATTTCTTCATACAAATCAAGATATTTTTGTGCACATTCTGCAACGTCAAATTTTTGATGCATTCCTGAAACGATATAGTTTTTAACTTTTTCTTTATTTTCAAAGTCGTGAAGGGCTCTGTCAATAAGGTCGCAAAGAGAAACAGTGTCATAGCTTTTGAGAACATATCCGTTTCCGTTTGTGTATTTAAAGTCAGAAACATTGTCTTTGATGCCGCCGGTGTAATAAACAATTGGCATACAGCCATATTTGTTTGCGATAAGTGGACACAAGCCACATGGTTCAATGCTTGAAATATTAAATAAGAAGTCGCATGAAGCATAAAGTTTCTTTGCAAGGTGACCGTCATATCCAAAAGCAACTTTAACACTGTTTGGATATTTTTCGTTTAAGATTCTTGCATATTCGTCATATTCGCCAGATACTCTTCCGACGGCAACAAATTGAGAACCTTCTTGAACATATTTTTCAATGACTTGTGAAAGCAAATCCCAACCCTTGTGCCCAGCCATGAAACCGATGAAACAGAAGAGTGGTTTTTCTGCGTTCACTTCAAGACCAAGTTCTTCTTGGAGTTTGAGTTTGTTTTGGACTCTCATTTCAAGGCAAGTCTCATCAAATTTTTGATAGATTGTTGGGTCGGTTGCAGGGTTATAAAACTCATAGTCGATACCATTTGTGATGCCTGAAAGTTTATGCTTGCATTGTTCAAGAACGTTTTGAAGACCATAGCCTTTGTCGGTATTTAAAATTTCGTCCATATAGCCTTCACTAACGGTTACAATTTCGTCAGTGCAGAGAAGACTTGCTTTTGTTATGTTTGCTTCGCCATAAAAGTCAAAAAGATATGAAAATCTGCTGTCGATTCCAAGCAAATCTTGAACGATTGAGAAGTCTGTTTTGCCTTGATAAATAAGGTTGTGAACATTGAAAACAGTCTTCATTCTTTCATATTTTGGATTTTGCCATTCCAAAGTTTTTAAGAATGTGCAAACCATGCTTGATTGCCAGTCATTGGTGTGAATAATGTCTGGGAAGAAGCTGACGATTGGGAACATATCAAGAACGGCCTTGCTGAAGAAAATGAATCTTTCAACATCATCGTCATAACCAAACATTCTTTCTCTGTCAAAATAATGTTTGTTGTCAATAAAGTAATAAGTTATGTTGTCTTTTTTGAACTCATATATTCCACAATATTCTTTTCGCCATGTAAGTTCAACGGTGCGTTCGCCAGCAAGCTTGAACTTTGACTTATATTCTTCAGGAATAAGTGTGTAATATGGAAGCACAACTCTAACGTCATGCTCTTCATGTTTGCTTATATATTTTGAAAGGGCATAACACATATCTGATACGCCACCGTTTGCGCAGAATGGTAAGCATTCAGCGCTAACAAATAAAATATTTAAACTATTATTTTCGCTCATAATTCCTCTTTAATTTTTTTCAACTTTTCGTAATATGATGGCAGAGTTTGCAGGAAGTGTAACTCTGATTGCATTTGTTCTGCCATTTTTATTCATGATTGATGAATACATGATATCGTTTCTTTCGCCAGTTCCACCAAATGCTTCGTCGTCAGAAGACAAAACTTCTTCATATGCACCTGACTCATCAACGCCAAGAACATAGTCTGGGATTCTGTATGGTGAGAAGTTGCAAATGCAAATAAGTGAACTGCCTGAATGAGAATATCTTTGGAATGCGTTAACGCAATTTAAGTTATCGTCACGAACCAGCCATACATATGCATTTTTGTCAAAGTCTCTTTCCCACATTTCAGGTGAAGCAAGATAAAGCTTGTTAAGAGCTGCGACAAATTTTGCAAGTTTTTTATTTTTCTCTGCTTTCATAAGCAAGAAGTTGATTGGTTTGTTATATGTCCATTCAGCAATTTGTCCAAATTCACTGCCCATGAAAGTGAGTTTCTTTCCTGGATGCATGAACATATAAACAAAGAATGCTCTGCACATATCCATTTTTGTGTTAAAGTCACCATTCATTTTATTAAATAGTGAGTGCCTGCCGTTTCCAACTTCGTCGTGGTCAACAGGCAAGATATAGTTTTCATCAAAACAATATTCAATAGAGTGGGTGATAATGTTGTGATGATATTTTCTAAAGTGTGGGTCCATTGAAGTATATTCCCAAATATCATTCATCCAACCAATATTCCACTTAAAGTTATAGCCAAGTCCACCAACGGTTGTTGGTCTTGTTACCATTGGATAGCCAGTAACTTCTTCTGCAACCATGATTGCATTTGGAAATTCACTAAACACTGCATTGTTTAAGTTTTTAATAAATTCAACACCGGCATAGTTTATGTTTCCACCATTCATATTAGGAATCCATTCATCTGGATTTCTGCAGAAGTCAAGATAAAGTATTGATGAAACAGCATCAATTCTGAGTCCGTCAAAATGGAACTTTCTCATGAAAAAGAGTGCGCTTGAAATCAAGAACTGAACAACATATGGGTCTTCATAGTCAAAAATTCTTGTTCCCCAAGCAAGTTGTCTTTTTCTGTCCCACTTTGGGCTTTCATAAAGGCTTGTGCCGTCAAAGTCAATAAGTCCAAAACTATCATTGATAAAGTGTCCTGGAACCCAGTCAAGAATAACTGAAATTCCTGCTTCGTGGCACTTGTCAATAAAATACATAAGGTCTTTTGGTTTTCCAAATCTGCTTGTTGCTGCAAAATAGCCAGTGATTTGATAGCCAAGTGAAATATCATATGGTGATTCAGTTATTGGCAAAAGCTCAATATGGGTGTAGCCCATTTTTTTGCAGTATTGAACAAGCGAAGTCGCAAGTTCACGGTAGGTGTAATATGAACCGTCTGCGTGTTTTTTCCAAGTCATCAAGCACACTTCATAAATATTCATTGGTGAGTCAAGATGATTTCTTTGACGGAACTCTTCTTGGAACTTTTGGTCTGACCAAGAATATCCTTCAAGGTTGTAAATATAAGAAGCAAAGTCATTATCATTGCCATAAACTTGGCTATAAAATGCATATGGGTCAGACTTAACACATTCAGTGCCGTCGTTTGAAACAATGATGTATTTGTATTTTTGCAAGTGTTTTGCTCCGTTAACAAAACATTCCCAAACATTTGAATCTGGCATTCTAACCAATGGGTTTGCTTGTCTGTCCCAGTTGTTAAATTCACCAACAACATAGATTTCTTTTGCGTTTGGGGCATACACTCTAAAGTATGCTCCATTCACGCCAGCTTTGATAGCCAAGTGACAGCCCAAAAATTCATAGATGCTATAGTCTTGTCCGTTTTTTATTTTGTTAATACGATCGAATGTATTCATAATATTTCCTTGTCCAATATAATTAATATATAAAAACTGATATCATTATAACAAACGTGACAAACCTTGTCAAACTGACTCTGCCTAATTAGTTAAAAGCAGGGCGATAAAAAAGTGAAAAATATAGTTGTCAAAATGCTATATGTTTGACGGCATGAGACAAAAATAATATAATGTATGTAGTACTATTAGGAGATTTAGACAATTGAATTCACAAAAAAAGAAAAAATTAATTGCCGTGCTATGTTTCGTGGCTGTCTTTATTGGATTGGTTGTTTTTCTTTTTTATGGCGAAAACTTTAATGTTTTAAAAGAAATTTTTAGAGCTGACGCAACAAAAGAAGAAGTTCAAGCATCGATTGGAAAGCTTGGGCTGAGAGCATATCTGGTTGTTTTTATATTATCAATGCTTCAGGTTGTTATGACCTTTGTTCCTGCAGAACCACTTCACGTTATTGCCGGAATCAGCTTTGGTTTATGGAAGGGTATGGCTGTGTGTTTGGCTGGTATTATTGCTGGAAACACAATCATTTATATCCTTTACAAAATCTTTGGTTCAAAACTCACAGACTACTTTCAAGCAAACGTTGAGTTTGATTTTGAAAGAGCAAAAAAATCAAACAAAATTGCATTGATTGTCATCATTTTATATTGCTTGCCAGCAATACCTTATGGCATCATTTGTTTCTTTGCTGCAACCCTTGGAATGAGTTATCCAAAATACTTTTTAATCACTGCCATTGGCTCAATTCCGTCACTTATTATTGACGTTGGTTTGGGACACATGACAATGTCAACAAGTTGGGCAGTGTCAATTGCTGTGTTTGTTGTTATTATCATTCTTTTGCTGCTTATGTGCAAATACAAAAAACAGATTTTTGCAGCTGTTAACAACTATGTAAAAAAGAGTCAAGACAAAGCTAAAAATAGTGTTGGAAATTATAGTCCATTTTTAACAAAAACTGCAGGGTTCTTTGTGCTTTGTGGACTAAAGAGAAAAGTTAAGATTAAGGTTAAAAACAATGTCGGAAGACTGTCAAAGCCATGTATCGTGCTTTGCAATCACGGTTCATTCTTTGACTTTGCATATTCTGGAAAAATTATCCTTAAAGAAAAACCACACTTTATTGTTGCAAGAATGTGGTTTATGAATAAAAAACTTGGGTGGCTGATTAACAAAACTGGTGCGTTTCCAAAGAGCCTGCTTGCAAATGACGTTGAGAATATAAAAAACTGTATGAAGGTTATTGCAAGCAAAGAAGTTTTGGCTATGATGCCAGAAGCAAGACTTTCAACTGCCGGCAAGTTTGAAGGCATTCAAGATGCAACATACAAGTTTATTCAAAAAATGGGGGTTCCTGTTTATTCGGTAAAGATTGATGGTTCATATCTTGCAAATCCAAAGTGGGGCGACAAGCTTAGAAAGGGTGCGCTTGTTGAAGTTGAACTCAATCCGCTCTTTTCAGCTGAAGAAATAAAAAGTATTCCAGTTGAAGAAATCAAAACCCGTGTTGAAACGGCTCTTGATTATAATGAATGGGAATGGCTTGAAAAACACCCAGAAGTTAAGTATAAACACAAAACTATTGCTGAAGGACTTGAAAACATTTTGTGCAGATGTCCAAAATGTGGAGCTATCCATTCACTTAAAACTGAAAAAAATCAAATCACTTGTGAAAAATGTGATTTGAGTGTCACACTTGATGATAGATATCAACTGACAGGTGTTAACTTTAAGAATATTGCTGAATGGTATGAATGGCAAACAGCTGAGCTAGAATCTGAGATAAAGAAAAATAAAAACTATTCTCTTGAGAGTGAAGTTGAACTCAGGCATCTTGGAACCGACGGAAAGAGCTTTACAAAACACGCAGGCTTTGGTGTTTGCAAACTTGATAGGACGGGTTTGTTGTACAAGGGAACTGACGGAGATAAAGAAGTTGAAAAATTTTTCCCAATAGACAGCATTTATAGATTGTTGTTTGGTTCTGGCGAAGACTTTGAAATTTATGATGGTCAAGAAATCTATTACTTTGTTCCAAAAGACAAACGTAGTTGCATTGATTGGTATATCGTTAGTGGTTTATTAAAAGAAAAATTGTGAGAAAGCTTATGACAGAAGAAAAGACTCTTGAAAAAGAAAAATCATTTGCGTCAATAAACGCAAAGTCGTTTTTGGTGGTTGTTATTATACTTTCGTGTATGATTGCACTTTGTGGAATATTATCATTATTTGTTCCACAAGGCAGGTTTTTACGTGGCGAAAACGGAGAAATTATTGCAGGAACATTTGTTCAATCAGAAGCGCAGGGTATTTCGTTCTGGAAGATAATAACGGCTCCGGTGAGAGTGTTTTTTGTTGATGGTTCAATCACAATAATAATGATTTGTTTGTTTTTGCTCATCATGAGTGGTGTGTTTAATCTTTTAGATAAAACTGGTGGCATAAAAGTCATTATGTGCAGAATCGTTAAAAGATATGACACAAGAAAAAAGAGAGTTATTTGTTTAACAGTTTTGTTTTTTATGTTGTTTGGAAGTCTCTTTGGGTTGTTTGAAGAACTTGTTACATTGCTTCCAATAATCACAGTGTTCATGTTATCACTTGGCTTTGACACGATGACGGGACTTGGTGTGTGTTTACTTGCAGCATGTTTTGGATTTTCTGCAGCAATCACAAACCCATTTTCAGTTGGCATTGCATCAAGCTTTGCTGGAATATCTGCAATGAGTGGTGTTTGGTATAGAATCATTTTCTTTGTGATTACATACGGCGTTGTTTGTGCGTTTATATTTAGTCATATCAGAAAGATTTCAAAAACCCCTGAGTTATCTTACACATTTAAAGAAGACAGCATAAAAAGGCAAGTTTTAAAAGTTGAAGATCTTCAAGATTCATCAAATACAAACAAGAAATTCAAGGTTTATTTGTGGTTCTTTATTGTTCAGCTTATTGCACTTGTATCAATTGCTTCAATCAGAGCTATTTCAGGCTTCGCTATTCCAATTTTGTCTGTAACATTTTTAATTGGTGGAATCGTAGCAGGGCTTTTGGTTGTTGATGAAAAGAAAAAAGTGTTCAAGTATATATTGTCTGGAGCTGCGTCAATGCTTCCTGCAGTGCTCTTGATTGCACTTGCATCATCAGTCAATCTTGTTATGACCGAAAGTGGCATCATTGACACAATCATGAACTCAGTCATCAATTTCTTACAAGGCAAAAGTATTTTTGTATGTTTGCTTCTTATTTATCTGCTTATATTAGTGCTTCAAATATTTATTGGTTCAGCTTCTGCAAAAATCTTCCTTATCATGCCAATCTTGTTGCCAATATGTCAAGTTATGGGAATCTCTCCAAACTTACTTATATTAGTTTATTGCATTGCTGACGGATTTTCAGATGTTATCTTGCCAACAAACCCAGTTTTATTGATTGCTCTTTCAATGTCAAATATCTCATATGGAAAGTGGGTTAAGTGGACTTGGAAGATTCAAGTTGCAATGTTATTAATATCGGTTTTAGTGCTATTTTTAGGCGTTCAAATCGGTTTATAAAATCAACCATTTGGTTGATTTTTTTATTTTGGAACCTATTAAAAAGATGATTTTTAAATTAAACTTTGTTATAATATTTTCAGGAGAAATTTTATGAAATTTATTAGTTGGAATGTTAATGGTTTAAGAGCTTGCTTAGGCAAGGGTTTTTGTGATTTTTTTGAAACAGAAAATGCAGACTTTTTTGCTGTTCAAGAAACTAAAATGCAAGAAGGACAAGCAGAACTTTCAAGAGAAAACTATGAGCTGTTTATGAGTTCTGCAGAAAAAAAAGGTTATAGTGGAACTCTCATTTACGCCAAAAACAAGCCTGTTAACGTGGTTTATGGCATACATGGGAAACATAATGAAGAAGGCAGAGTAATCACTCTTGAATATGACAATTTTTATTTTGTTAATGCATATGTTCCAAACGCTCAAGACGGGCTAAAACGCATTGATTATAGAGTTGAGTTTGAAGACGATATGAGAAATTATTTGTCTGAACTTGATAAGCAGAAACCTGTTATTTATTGTGGCGACCTTAACGTTGCAAGAAGTGAAATGGACCTAAAGAACCCAAAATCAAATGAGGGTAATCCGGGTTATTCAAAAGAAGAACGTGGAAAGATGGAAGAGCTTCTAGGTGCAGGTTTTATTGATACATTTAGAACTCTTCATCCAGACGAAGTTAAGTATTCTTGGTGGAGTTATAGATTCCAAGCCAGAGCAAAGGGTATTGGCTGGCGTATTGACTATTTTGTTGTGTCAAAAAGGCTTGAAGATAAAATCAAGGTTGCAGACATTAGAGACCAAGTTTTGGGCAGTGACCACGCTCCTGTTGTTTTGGAAATTGATATTTAATAAAATCGCTTGATTATAACAAAAGCATGTGTTAATATAATGCTATCCATAAAGAGTGTGTTAGGGACAGCCCCGTTGACCACACAGCAACCTATCGAAGAGTCGAAAAGGTGCTAAAGGCTGAGTTCTATGGGATAGAATTAGGTTAAATTAAGTCCCACAGATAATGTGGGATTTTTTGTTTTATGGAAATAAAATTTTAGGAGAAACTTATGAGAAAAATTATTACAAGCGAATCTGTTAATATTGGACACCCAGACAAAACATGTGACACTATTGCAGATTCATTTTTAGACGAAGTTCTAAAGCAAGACCCAAGGTCACAAATGGCAGTTGAATGTGCTATTAAAAACGATAAATTGTTTGTTTATGGTGAAGCAACAACAAATGCAAAGATTGATTATGTGGCAGTGGCAAAAAAGGTGTTAAAAGAGATAGGCTATGAAAATGAGTTTGACGTTCAAACTGAAATTTCATGCCAAAGCCCAGATATTAATCAAGCTGTTGAAAAGCAAGAAGTTATGGCAAATGACCAAGGCATGGTTTATGGCTACGCAACAAACGAAACTGCTGAGTATATGCCACTTCCTATCTTGATTGCACACAAGCTTATGAAGGCTTATGATGAGTATAGAAGAACAACAAAAGTTTATTTTGCTGATGCAAAAAGCCAAGTGTCGGTTTGTTATGAAGACAACAAACCACTTTTTGTTGAAACAATACTTGTGAGTGTTTCTCACGCAGAGTCGCTTTCACATGAACAAATCTACAACGATATCAAAACAAATGTTATTGATGTTGTTATGAATGAGTATAAAGATTTTGAAAATAATGAAATTCGTTATATAATAAATCCAAGTGGAAAGTTTACAATCTGGGGCAGTTTTGGAGACAGTGGCTGCGTTGGAAGAAAGATTGTTGTTGACACATATGGTGGCGTAGGAAGAGTTGGTGGTGGCTGCTTTAGTTCAAAAAATGCCACAAAAATCGATAGAAGCGCTGCATATTATGCAAGATATGTTGCAAAAAACATTGTTGCACATGGTTATGCGGATAAATGCGAAATTCAAGCAAGTTATGCAATTGGCCTAGCAGACCCTGTTAGTTTGTATGTCGAAACCTTTGGAACAAATAAGGTTGATGAAACAGAAATTATAAGTTATGTTCAAAACAACTTTAGTTTCAGACTTCAAAACATTATTGACGAACTTGGACTCTTGAGACCAATCTATAAACAAACAGCTTGTTTTGGTCATTTTGGTAGAAGTGAATTTCCATGGGAAAAAATTAAAGATTAGGGGAATATATGGCTATATTTTTCACGGCTGACACTCATTTTGCAGTTTTTGATAAAGACGCTTTCACAAGAGACTATAGACCGTTCAAAAAAGTTGCAAAAATGAACAATACAATTATAAAGATTTGGAACAAGCAGGCATCAAAAAATGATATAATTTATCATATTGGCGACTTTATAAGCTATAACCAGAGAGATAAAGAGTATAAAACAAGTCTTGGTTTAGTAAAAAAGATTAAGGCGAAAGTTGTTATGGTTATGGGCAACAATGAAGAAAGAGTTTTGTATTATGAATTTAATGATGACTTTGAAAAGTTTAAAGAGTTCATGCTTGGTCTTGGGTTTTATGATGTTGTGCAGGGTGGTTTGGAAATGGAACTTGGTGGAAATAAGTTGTATTTAAACCATTATCCAAGCAAACATAAATCAGGTGTGGAAAATCTTTTTGGACACATTCACAAGTCGGCTTTGGTTAAAAAATACGGCTTTAATGTGGGTGTTGATAATCACTACTTTAAGCTATTTTCAGAAGCTGATATTTTAGACCTTATCAACAGAAGAAAATCGTTTGATAGCGATGTTTATGACTAAACTTGGGAGATTTCTCCCAAGTTTTTATTTTATTTTTAAAAGGGGTATTGACATGAAAGGCTTATTATGTTAAAATAACTTCAGTGAATGAAAATTTCATATTAAAAATGTAATATTTCATTACAAAAGTGATAAAATTTTACATTTACGACTTGAAATTTTGAATCAAGGGGGAATTTAAAATGACAACATTACAAATCGTTTTATTGGTTGCTGTTGGCGTGTTTTCAATCGCATCAATCGTGTTTATGATTATGTTCATGGTTGAAATGAAAGCAGAAGACACACAAGCAGAAACAGAAGTTAAGAGTATTTTCTCATCTGAACTTTATGCAGAAAAATCAAACTCTGAAGTAAGTTCAATGCTTGAAAATCTTGACAGACAAGCTGAAGAAGTTGAACCAGCTCCACAACAAATCAATCAAGTAATTAATATTGTTGTTGGTGATGTTTCAGACAAACAAGAAAAAGAAGAAATCGTTATTGAAGAAGTTGAAGTTGTTGAAGAACAACCAGCTGAAGAAGTTCAAGAAACTGTTGAAAACGAAGAAGTTAAAGAAGAAGTAGTTGAAGAAACAGTTGAAGAAGCTACTGAAGAAGTTCAAGAAACTGCTGAAGAAGTTGTTGAAGAAGCTCAAGCAGAAACAGTTGAAGAAACTGTTGAAGTTCAAGATTCATCAGAACCAATCTCACCAGAAACACTTCTTGACTACAAAACAAGACTTGACAAGATTGTTCAAAACAGAGACAAGATTGACAAAGATCTTTTGAAATTGCAAAAAGCTATTTTGAACTATGAAAGAACAAAGAGAAGAAAAGCAAGAAATCAAAAGATGCTTGACAGAAGAGCTAGTGAACTTACAAACTTGAACCTTGTTATGTATAGCGTAACAGACATCAAAAATGTTGATGAAGATAAGAAAGTTAAGCAAGAAGAATTGACAGCACACATTGCTGAACTCAAAGCAAGCATTCAAGATGCTGACGAATTCCTTGATAGCAACAAAGAAAAGAATGATCACAACATTAAAATGGCTAAGTTCTTGATGCAAGAAAAGAGCAGATATTCAGAAGAAATTGCAGAACTTGAAAAGATTATTGCAAAATCTGAAAATTCTGCAGCTTAATAAAAATATAAAATCTTAAGAGAAATCTTAAGATTTTTTTATTGTTTGTTTTTCTGCCTTGGTTATTTTACTTTTGTTTTGATAAATGATATATTATTTGTATAAAATAATAGAGAGCGTGCTTATGTTTGAATTTTTGAAAAAGTTTAGAAAGAATAAAACTGATAAGGTTAACATTAACAAAAAGGTTAGTCTTGGTTTGGCACTTGGTGGTGGTGGTAGTCGTGGTATTGGCCATATTGGTGTCATCAAGGCTTTTGAAGAGCTTGGCGTTAAGTTTGATTATGTTGCAGGCACAAGTGCTGGAAGCATTGTTGCATCTCTTTATGCGCTTGGCAAAACAGCAGATGAAATGATTGAGATTGCAAAAAGCTTGAAAAAGAGTGATATATCAAAAGGCTCAATACCATTTATCAAACCTGCAAAGGCTGAAAAGATTGAGAATTTGTTGAATAAAATATATGGTGACATAAAGGTGTTTTCTGAAATGAAGATTCCACTTTCAGTTGTTTGCACTGACCTAAAAACAGGAAAGGAAGTTGATTTTGATTACGGCAACGTAGCAAAGGCTGTTTCAGGCAGTTGTGCAGTTCCGGGAGTGTTTACACCTGTTGTTCATGAAGATATGCACCTTGTTGATGGTGGTCTTAGAAATAATGTTCCTGTTGACGTTGTGAAAAAAATGGGAGCAAATGTTGTTTTTGCTGTTGACGTGAATCACTTAAGGGGTTCGGGAACTCAGTCACTTTCAACCATTAGTGTGCTTTCATCAACAATCGGAATCATGATGCAGTCAAAGGTTGATTCAACCTTGGGTATGGCTGATTTGATTATTGCTCCGTCACTTGAAACATTTTCACCACTCAAACTTGAAGGTGTTGATGAGATGATTAAAATTGGCTATGACACTGTTATGGCAAATAAAGACAAAATAAAAAAGATTCTTGAGCTGAATCCAAAGAAGATAGGAAAATATTTCACAAAAGATGTATAAAATTAAATTAGAAAAACACTTGAAGATAAAATTGATAATATCAATCATGTTGATTGGTTTGTTGATTTTGTCTTTTTTCTTTGCATCTTCAATTGAAAACTTTTTGGGACTATCTGTTAAAGCTAGAAAGAATCAAGTTTCAAATGATGTTGTTATAGGTGGGGCTTATCAGGTTGCATATCTGGACGTAGGTCAAGGAAACTCAACATTCATCAAGCTTCCTGACGGTAAAACTGTTTTGATTGATGGTGGTGACGCTGCCTACGGCGAACATGTTGGAAACTTCTTGCGTTTGCAAAACGTGACTATGATTGATTATCTTATTGCATCGCATAGCGACTCTGACCATATTGGTGGGCTTAATTACGTTTTGGATAATTTTGAAGTAAAGAACATTTATAGACCATTTCAAATTGCTGGAACAGGCACAAATGCTGAGACTTTTGTGGTTGATGAAAGTGAAGAGCTTGGCGAAATTTATGATAGGCTTATCCAAGACCATGGCAATAAGACAAAAATGTCAAGAGTCACAAGCAGCACATATAGAACCTTTATTGCTAAAATATACAATGAAACATATGTTGAAAATGACTCTATTGTTTTTAGTGAAATAACTGTTTTCTTTGACGGGCTTAAGATTTCTGGCGAAAACTATACAATTGAGTTTTTTGGACCACTCAAAAGGGACTTGGGGTATGATTTAGAAAATTATTGTGACAGAACTAAAGGTTTCGCAACAAAAGGTTATGGCGTTAATGAAACAAATGAAAACTCTTCAGTGTTTTTGTTTAGTTGTTTTGATGACCATTATCTCTTTACAGGAGATGCAACATTTAAAAATGTAGATTCAAATACAAACAAATCAGAAGATGACTTTTTGGATAGTTTGTCACCGGCAGAAACTGAACGCATGAAAAACGTTGATGTGTTTATACTTGGTCATCACGGCAGTAAATATAGCTCTAGTGAAAGGTTATTAAATTTGATTTCGCCAAGTTTTATTGTTGTGTCTTCAGGAAATCGTTATGGTCACCCAGCACAAGAAACTATGGATAGGGTGAATAAACTAACTTCACTGGAAGAAGATGGCATTGTTCGAACCGACACAAACGGCATGATTTGTTTTTCTAATATTTCTGGCAAGTTAAAATATAGCCTAGAGCTTGACGACGCAAATAACGAATTGTTGATTTCTTATTATGAGCTTGGAACGATTGTTGTTGTGGTTATAATTTTTATAATCTTTTCAATCAAACCTAGACGGGTTAAGGCGTAGCAATTTTATTGACATAACAAAAAAATAAAAGTATTATTAAATTAGGTGAAATATGAGTAGAGTAGACGATAGTGAAGTTATTGTTTTTAAACGTATGTCTCAGGATATCATTAAAAATTTGACCCCGATAGCCACCAAGCTTAGGGTTAAAATTAAAAAGGGTGTCCATTGTTTTTATGCAATAAAAGAAAAGTTTGTTTCAAGTGAAAGCATTGAAGAAGTTGAATTTTATTCAAAGAAAATGCGTGAATGGCAAAGTGCAATAAACAAGTCATTTGCCGTGCTTGATAGAGTTGAAACAATCATTAAAAGAAACGAAGAAAGATTTAAGTATTTGCAAGAAAAATGCACCGAAATGGGCATTTATAACGATAAAGTTGAGCCTAAGACATTGCAAGAAAAAATCAAGCCAGAACTAAACAATTTAACAAAAGAAAATCTTAATTTGGACCAAAATGTTCGTGGCGCAGGTATTTCAAAGTTTGTCAACGAAGAAGTTATGGTGTTTAAAAATGGTCGTATTGATTTTTCAAACAAAGAAAATCTTGCAACCTTGCCATACTTAAGTCAAGAGCAAATTTCAAAATTTATCGGCAAATATCCTTATATAGTTGGGGAGTTTCCAGATGAAGTTTTCTTGAACTCTGACCTTAAAAACAAGATTTTGAAAGAATGTATTGTTTTTGCTGGAAACAACATTAGAAATAATACACTAAAAGATGTGAATGCAATGCTTGGTGTTCCACTTGCAAACGCTGGTGAGTTAAAGAGTATTGAACAGTTTGCTGAAGAACTTAAAAACTTGTTTAACTATTTGGCAAAAGAAAAACTTAAGGAACTTTTGCCTGACAAACTTGATGAAATTACTGAAAAATTGAGCTGTAATGAAAAATCAGAGTTCTTGCCTAGATCAAAGGTTGAAGCAGTACTTGCTGGTGGTATGGCTGGAAAAACTGAAACAATTACAGAAGAAAAAGAAAGCGAAGAAGAAAGAAAAGAAAGAGAAAAAGAAGATCGCTTGATGCTTGAACTTGACAATCTTTTGAGTGAGCTTATGGAAGAATCACAAGAAGAGCGTGAAGAAGCTCAAGAAGCTGCTCAAGAAGATGTTCAAAAAGCTGAAAAAGTTCATGAAGAACAGCAAAAAGAAGCTAAAGAGCTTGAGCAAGAGCTTGAACAAGAACTTGAAAAAATTCTTCGAAAGGACGATTTTGATGAGTAATAATCCAAATAATGAAATTGATGAATACAAAAAAGAATATTATGAAGAAATTAGAAATATTGGCGTTCAAGTTGAAAATTTGAATGAGTTAAAGATTTCTAATGATATTCTTGCTGCAGAAGTTTCGCTCAGAAGAGTTTTTGGAGATGAAATCCCAAACGAAAAATATGACGAACTTGAAAATGACGATAACAAAGCTGTTTCAAAACTTGATGCTGGAGCTATTGAGTTTGACGGAACGGTTAGAGATATTTGTGAAAGAGTTGTTGATTCAAAGTTTGATTCAGAACTTGATATTTTGATGACATTTGTACAAGAAGGTTAATATGAAACAAAATCTGATGTTGGTTGGCTATAACTATGCTAGACTCAGGAGATTGGCTACGCAATTTGCTGAATTTTTCGACATGAAATTTTTTGATATTTATGACTATTTCATTTTCGATAATTCACCAAACTCAATTGCTGACCTATATCATAAAAACGGCTGGGATTATGTTGATAGAGAGATTAGAAATGCCGTTGAAATGCAAACAACTTTTGACAATGTTGTTTCAGTGTTAGACTTAAAAATTGCGTCAATTTGCACCGATTTTTTCGACCAAATAAAAGAAAATAACGTTATTATTTATCTTGAAAACAATGAAAAGACCGAAGAGATTCGTAAGAGACATATCTTTTATAGATCTCAAGAAGAAATGGCATATTTCTTGCTTACTGAAGAAGCTCTTGGTGATATAAAACAGCGTGTTCAAAACGAAATTGCAGACATTGTTATCACAGACACAGAGCTTTCACTAGAACAGCTTCGTGATGAGATTTTGGAAAAACTTCGTAGTTTAACTTAAAAAATTTACAAAAAAAAATAGTTATAGGTTTTGCCTATAACTATTTTTGTTTTGTTTAAAATTATTTATTTGCTTTATCAGCAAGTTTGTTAAGGTTCTTGCTAGCATGAGCTTTTGCTCCACCGATAAGTTCAGCAGAACTTTCAGCGTTTGTTTTTGCAAGTGAGAAGTATCTTGCTTGGGTGCTTGTGAATTCTTCATATTCTTTTGTGGTTGGAAGTTTTTCATCAAGTGTGAGTTTGTCGGTTGTTGGGTTATATCTATAGATTGGCCAGTAACCAGATTCAACAGCAAGTTTTTCTTGTGCTTGAGTGTTGCTCATGTCGCTGCCGTGGTTGATGCAAGGGCAGTAAGCAATAATAATTGAAGGACCTTTGTTTTCTTTGGCTTCTTTAAAAGCTGTGATTGTTGCTGAAGGGTTTGCGCCCATTGCAACTTGTGCAACGTAAACATTTGGATAAGCCATTGCCATTGCACCAAGATTCTTCTTTTGTGTTTGCTTTCCTGCAGCTGCAAACTTAGCAACTGAACCCATTGGGGTTGATTTTGAAGCTTGACCACCAGTGTTTGAATAAACTTCAGTGTCAAGAACCAAAATGTTAACGTCTTCGCCAGAAGCCAAAACGTGGTCAAGACCACCATAGCCGATATCATAAGCCCAGCCGTCGCCACCAATAATCCAAACAGATGTTTCAAAGAGTGATGCAACTAAACCATAGATAGATTTTGTTGTTTCGTTTGTTTTGTCTTTATTATAAAGTTCAACGATTGCAGTTTTGATTTCTTGTGCAAGGGTCTTATCTTTTTGTTCTTGTGAAAGCCAAGTCTTTAATTTTTCAGTAAGGCTTGCGTCATAAACATTGTTGTTAACAGCTTCAGTAACAATTTCAGTTAAGTTCTTTCTGTTTGACTTAACAGATTTTCTCATACCTAAACCAAATTCAGCGTTATCTTCAAACAAGCTGTTTGACCAAGCTGGTCCAAAGCCGTCTTTAGATTTTGTGTATGGACAGGTTGGAGAAGTTCCTGAATAGATTGATGAACAACCTGTTGCGTTTGCAACAATCATTTCTTCGCCATAAAGTTGTGTCAAGAGTTTAACATATGGTGTTTCGCCACAACCGGCACATGCACCAGAGAATTCAAACAATGG
>JAZODG010000003.1:0-9125 GCA_045596905.1 Clostridia bacterium | reverse complement strand
TACAAAAGAAAATTAGCTTAATTAATAAAACATTATTTTAAATAAATAAAAAGTTTTATTTGTCTGTTGTTGACACATGAAAAAATTTGATATAAAATTTTATCAGAAAACAAATTTTAATCAAAGGAGAAAATTATGGATTGGAATCAAATTTGGCAATCAATTAAAGATTTCTTTACAAACAATGTTTGGGGAATCGTTAAGTTTTTTGCAATATTTTTTATTGGTATTGTTTTAATCAAAGTTGTTCTTAATATAATGAGAAGGATTCTTGGTAAAACAAAAATGGAAAAAATTGGTCAACAGTTTTTGATGACATCAATCAAGGTGTGTTTGTATTTGGTGTTCATTTTGATTTTGCTTAGCACAATCGGAATCGAAATTACAGGCATCATCACTGCACTTAGTGCATTGCTTCTTGCTGTTGGTATGGCTTTGCAAAACAACATTGCAAACCTTGCAAACGGTATTGTGATTGTTAGCACTCACATGTTCAAAAAAGGTGACTGGATTGTTGTTGGTTCAGAACAAGGTAGCATTGTTGACATTAACTTCTTGTTCACAACTCTTCACACAGCTGACAATAAAAAAGTAACTATCCCAAATAGTGCAATAGTTAATGGTTCAGTTATCAATGCTGGTGCAAACCCAAAAAGAAGAGTTGAATTTACTTTTTCAGTTGCTTATGAAACAGATGTTGAAACCGTCAAGAAACTTGTGATTGATGTTATGAAGAGTGATGGAAGAGTTTATCTTGACCCAGAACCATTTTGTAGACTTAAAAATTTAGGGGCAAGTTCACTTGATTTCTTTGCTCATTGCTGGTGTGATAGTGAAGATTATTGGGGAGTTTATTACAATATTGTTGAAACAGTTTATAATGAGTTTAAAAAGAATAATATTTCTGTTCCATACAATCAAATTGAAGTTAGAACTAGAACTGATAATGTTGTTATGCCATTCAACAAAGAGTCATTGCCTGAAAGAGTTGAAAAGGTGAGAGTTCAAGAAGAAGTTTTTGACCTTGAAACAGCTGATTTGTCAAAAATGTTCTACAAAAAGAAACCTGCAAAAAAACCTGCAAAAAAGAAAGAAAATAAATAAAAAATAAAGCCTAATCATTTTGATTAGGTTTTTTTGTGTCAAAATTTTAAATTAATGCATATAATTTAATTGACAGTTGAATGACTGCTCAATTATACTTTGTATGGTTGAATATCTATTCAACTGAAACAAAGGAGAGCATATGAAAAAAATCGAATGCGATTGCGAAATTATACACAAAGACATTGTTGAGAGTGTAAAGAATAATGTCTCAGACAAAAGGACACTTCTTGACATGGTTGTTTTTTATAAGGCGTTTGCAGATGAAACCAGACTGAAAATTATTAATTTGTTAGACGTGCATGAAATGTGTGTTTGTGACATAGCTGTGATTTTGAACATGACGAAATCTGCAATTTCGCACCAACTTAGTTATTTGAAAAAATTGAACATAATAAAATCAAGAAAAGAAGGGAAAATTGTTTTTTATTCACTTGCTGATGAACACGTTAAAGAACTTTTTGAAATTTGCGAAGAACATATTAAGGAGTCTTGTGATGAAAACAACGCTTAAAATTGAAGGCTTGCACTGTCCAAATTGTGCAAGAAACCTGCAAAGTGAATTATGCAAAATAAAAGACGTTTCTGACCTTTCGATTGATGTTGTGAAAGGCGAAATGTCATTTGATTCAAAAAATGAAAAAATTGCTATAGAAAAAATTGTTAAAATGACAAAAAAACTTGAGCCAGACGTTCAAATTATTGTTGGAGATTCTGGAAAATCAAATAGCAAAAAGCTTGCTCTTGATATTGTTGCTTTGATTTTAGGGTTAGGTTTAATGATTTGTTGTTTGGTTGTAAACATGCCAAAGGTTTTGTTTTGGGTGATGTTTGTTGCCAGTGCATTGCTGTTTGGTTATAAAACATATTTAAAAGCTGTGAAACTGCTTGTTAAAGGCGTTGTGAATGAAAATTTGCTTTTGACAATTTCAGTTGTTGGGGCTGCTGTTTTAGGAGAATATATGGAGTCTCTTATGGTTATTGCCCTTTATTCGGTAGGAAAAATTTTTGAAGGTCTTGCAGTTGACAAGTCAAGAAAATCTATTCAAAAATTAACCAACCTTCAACCGGAATATGCTGTTTTGTTTATTAATGACAAAGAGAAAAAAGTGTCGCCACAAGAAGTTAAGGTTGGTGAAACTATTGTTGTGAAACCTGGCGAAAGAGTTCCTTTGGATGGTGTAGTTATTGGTGGAACTGCAACGATAGACACTCAGAGCTTGACAGGTGAGAGTTTGCCATTAACAGTTAGTGAAAATGAAGAGATTCTGTCTGGAAGTATTGTTTTAGACGGTGTGTTATATATTAGAACCACCAGTGAAGCAAAAGATAGCACAGTTAGCAGGATTATGCACTTAATTGAGCATGCATCAGAGAAAAAGTCAAAAACGGAAACTGTTATTTCAAAAATCACAAGATGGTATACATTGGGGGTTATTTTGTGTGCTACTGCAGTGTTTGGACTTGTTTGGCTAGTTACTGGAAACATTAACACGGCAGTTTATAGGGGACTGATTTTCTTGGTTGTGTCTTGTCCTTGCGCTTTTGCAATTTCAGTGCCATTAACATATTTTTCAGGAATTGGCAATGCGTCAAGACACGGCGTGCTTGTTAAAGGTTCAAATTATCTTGATGCGCTTTCAAAAATTGATATTGTGGCGTTTGATAAAACGGGAACCATTACAACAGGAAAATTTGTTGTTGAAAAGATTAAAGTTACTAATAAGCAGTACTCAAAAGAAGATGTATTGTGGCTGGCTAGTTTGGGTGAGCAAAACTCATTGCACCCACTAGCAAAGTCAATAGTTAACGAAAATAAAAGAGAGCTGGTTTCAGTGAAAGCAGTGAAAGAAATTGCCGGAAAGGGTGTTTATTTCACATATCAAAATGATAAATATTTTGTTGGTAGAAACTCCAAAGAACTCAAGTCAACAATTGTTGAAGTTTTGAAAAATGACGAAAAGATTGGCGAAATTTTGATGGCTGACAAAGTTAAAGAGTCATCAATGAATGTTTGCAAAAAACTTCGTGATATGGGAATAACAACAATGCTTTTGTCTGGAGATAACAAAGAAATTGTCCAAAAGGTTGCAAATCAGACTGAGTTTGATGGATATTTGAGTGAGTTGTTGCCACAGGATAAGTTTGATTGGATCAACGCTCAAAAACAGCAAACAAAGAAAAATATTTGTTATGTTGGAGATGGAATCAATGATTCACCATCACTTATGCTGTCAGACGTTGGCGTAAGCATGGGTATAAATGGAAGCCCTGCAAGTATTGAAGCTTCAGATGTTGTGCTTGTTGACGACAACCCTGACAAGATTATTACTGCAATAAAGATTTCAAAACGAACAGGAAAAATTGTTTGGCAAAACATTATTTTTTCAGCGCTTATCAAGTTTTCATTTTTGGCACTTGGGGCGTTTGGCGTAACGGGAATGCTTTCAGCTGTGTTTGCAGATGTTGGTGTTACGGTTCTTGCTATTTTGAATAGCATGAGAGCGCTTGTTTATTCACCAAAAAAGTAAAATACTAAGACAAATCAAAAGCACTTTATCTAAAAAAGATGGAGTGTTTTTTTGTTGCAGAAATAAAAAAATAAAAGACCTAAAAAAAATAAAAAGATGAGTTGGTGAAATTTGAGTGGGCTGGGTGGTGGTGAAAGTTGCACAAATGCAATAAAAATTCGTGTTTTATGCTGTATTTTTTTATTTTATTTTGACTTTAGATAATATATGTTGTATTATATAAAGGCGAGGAGTTTATGAAGAAGAAAATTTTAGTCGTATCACAAAATTTTTATCCAGAACAATTTAGAATAAACGATATTTGCAAAGAGCTGGTTAAGAAGGGTTATGATGTTACTGTTTTAACGGGTCTTCCAAACTACCCAAAAGGAAAGCTTTTTCCAGGATATGAGAAAAAGCAGAACAGGGTTGAAAATTATGAAGGCGTAAAGGTTATTCGCTGTTATGAAAGAGAGCGTAAATCTGGTGGAACAATAAACCTTTTCTTAAATTATTACAGCTTTGTTTTTTCGTCTAAGAAGATGATAAAGAAACTTGATAAAGATTTTGATTTGGTGTTTGTCAATCAACTATCTCCAGTTATGCAAGCTGCGGCTGCGATAAAATACAAAAAGAAATATAAAGTTCCGATTGTTTTGTATTGTTACGACCTTTGGCCAGCAAGCCTTGCTGCAGGTGGTTTAAAGGGTGGACCAATTTATGGTCACTACAAAAAAGTGTCTGAAAAGATATACAAAGCGTGTGACAAAATTATGGTTTCATCAAGCATGCACAAGAGTTACTTTGTTGAACAGTTTGGTTATAACGAAGATGATATCACTTATTTGCCACAGTATTCTGAAGACTTATTTAAGCCAAGCATCAAAGAGTTTAATGAAAAGAACTGTGATTTGGTGTTCGCTGGAAATGTTGGAAAACTTCAAGGCGTTGACAATATCATTGAATGCGCTAGAATGCTTCAAGATAAAAATATAACATTCCATATTGTTGGAAATGGTTCAGAATATAAAAATTGTGTTGAGCTTGCTAGTGACTTAAAGAATGTTAAGTTCTATGGTCAAAAAGACTTAAGCGAAATGCCTGAGTTTTATAAAATGGCCGACGCAATGCTTGTTACGCTTAAAAGTGATGAACTTATTTCAAAAACTCTTCCTGGAAAAGTTCAAACATATATGGCTGCTGCAAAACCTATTATTGCAGCTGGTGAAAATGAACTAAAGGTTGTTATTGAAAAAGCAAATTGTGGTTTTGTTTCAGAACCAAACAACCCTGAATCATTGAAAGAAAATATTTTGAAATTTATTGAATATAAAAACAAAAAAGAACTTGCTGAAAACTCAAGAAAGTTCTATGAAGAAAATTTCTCAAAAGAGTTATTCTTTGAAAAATTAGAAAAAATTATTAATGAGGTGTAGTTATGAGTATTTTTAAAGACAAAGTTTTATTGGTTACCGGTGGTACAGGTTCATTTGGTAATGCTGTAGTTAGAAGATTTTTGGAAAGCGATATCAAAGAAATCAGAATCGTGAGCCGTGATGAAAAGAAACAAGATGACATGAGACACTTGTTCCAAAGCAAATATCCAAATCACTTTACAAAGGTGAAATTTTATATTGGTGACATTAGAGATTACAATTCAATCTGTGATCATTTCAAAGGTGTTGACTATGTTTTCCACGCAGCAGCACTTAAACAAGTTCCAAGCTGTGAGTTTTTCCCACTTGAAGCTGTTAAAACAAACGTGTTAGGTAGCAATAACGTTATTTCTGCCTGTGTTGCAAATAAAGTTAAAAAAGCAATCTTTTTGTCAACAGACAAGGCTGCATATCCAATCAATGCAATGGGTATGAGTAAGGCTATGATGGAAAAGAACGTTGTTGCAAGAAGCAGACAACTTGGCGAAGACGACACTGTTTTGTGTTTAACAAGATATGGCAACGTTATGGCTTCACGTGGAAGTGTTATTCCACTTTTCTGTGACCAAATTGAAGCTGGAAAACAACTTACAATCACAAACCCAGACATGACAAGATTCATGATGACTCTTGAAGATGCTGTTGACTTGGTTCTCTATGCATTTGAAAACGGAAAACAAGGAGACTTGTTTGTTCAAAAGGCTCCAGCTGCAACAATTCAAACACTTGCAGAAGCTGTTCTTTCATTAAAAAAGTCAGATGTTGGCTACACATGCATCGGAACAAGACATGGTGAAAAGTTGTATGAAGTGCTTGTTACATCTGAAGAAATGCTTCGTGCAGAAGACATGGGTAACTACTTTAGAATCCATGCTGATAACAGAAACCTTAACTATGACAACTTCTTCAATAAAGGCAATGATAAACTTGCGACAATTGAACAATATCACTCACACAACACAACACGTCTTGATGTTGAAGGAATGAAAAAACTTTTATTGAAATTAGATTTATTTGAGGATTGTAAATAATGAAAATACTTATAACAGGTGCAAATGGATTTGTTGGAAGAAACCTTGTTGAGTTTTTGAAAACAAAACCAGAGTTAGAACTTTATTTGTTCGATAAAGAAAATACAATGGAAGAGCTTGATGGCTTTTGTAGTGACTGTGATTTTGTTGTGAACCTTGCCGGTGTAAACAGAACCACCGAAACTTCAGAGTTTGTTCAGGGTAATCTTGGTGTTGTTGAGAGTGTTGTTGAATATCTTAAAAAGCATAACAACAAAGCTCCAATTGCATATAGTTCATCTATTCAAGCTGAAAGAGATAATGATTATGGCAAGAGCAAAAAACAAGGGGAAGATTTCTTGTTTGAATATTCAAAAAGCCATAATGTGCCTGTTTATGTGTATAGATTCACAAACTTATTTGGCAAGTGGTGTAGACCTAACTATAATTCGGTTATTGCAACATTCTGCCATAATATTGCAAGAGATTTGCCTATCACAATAAACGATAGGAATGCAGAGATAACATTCTGTTATATTGATGATGTTGTCTTTGAACTTTATAGTGCGATTTGTGGAAATCCAACAAAAGATGGAGAATTTTGCAAGGTTTCAGAAACCTACAAAAAAACCATTGGGGAAGTTGCAGATTTGCTTGAAGGGTTTAAAGAAAATAGAAACACCTTAAATGTTATAAACACTGCTGACCTATTTGAGAAAAAACTTTATTCAACATATCTCAGTTTCTTGCCTGAAGATGCTTTTGGTTATGGTGTTAAAATGAACGTTGACCACAGAGGAAGTTTCACAGAACTTTTAAAATCAGACTGTTCTGGTCAGGTATCTGTCAACGTTGCAAAACCAGGTATAACAAAAGGTAATCATTGGCATAATACAAAAAATGAAAAATTTATTGTCGTTCAAGGCGATGCGTTGATTCGTTTCAGAAAACCATTCGAAAAAGAAGTTATCGAATATAAGGTTTCAGGAAAAGAAATTCAAATTATCGATATTCCTTGTGGTTATACACATAATATCACTAATATCGGTGACGGCGATATGGTCTTCATTATCTGGGTTAATGAAGTATTTGATAAAGAAAATCCAGACACATTCTTTTTAGAGGTTTAATATGAGTAAATTAAATTTAATGATTATTATCGGAACAAGACCTGAAATTATCAGACTTAGTGAAGTTATTAAAAAGTGTGACAAATACTTTAATGTTACACTTGTGCATACTGGTCAAAATTATGACTATGAACTTAATGAAATTTTCTTTAAGGATTTAGACTTAAGAGCTCCAGACCATTATTTGGGGGTTGTTGGTGCTGACCTTGGCGAAACAATTGGAAACGTTATTGCAAAATCATATAAGCTTATGGTTGAACTCAAGCCAGACGCTGTTTTAGTTTTGGGTGACACCAACTCTTGTTTAGCAACAATCGCTGCTAAGCGTTTGCATATTCCAATTTTCCATATGGAAGCAGGAAACAGATGTTTTGATGAAAACCTTCCAGAAGAAACAAATAGAAGAATTGTTGACCATATCAGTGACGTTAATATGTGTTATAGCGAACACGCTAGAAGATATCTTAACTATGAAGGCACTGCAAAAGAAAGAACTTTTGTTGTTGGCTCACCAATGGCTGAAGTTTTGAGAGCCAATCTTGAAAAAATCAAATCAAGCAAAGCGTTAGAAGAAATGGGTCTTGAAAAGAAAAAATATATTTTGCTTTCAGCTCATAGAGAAGAAAATATTGATAACGAAGCAAACTTTATGAGTTTGATGACTGCAGTAAACAAAATGGCTGAAAAATATAATATGCCAGTTGTTTATAGCGCACACCCAAGAAGTGTGAAGTATATCGAAAAGAGAAATTTCAAATTTCATCCACTTGTTAAGGTGTTAAAGCCATTTAGTTTTAGTGACTATAACAACCTTCAACTTAATGCATACTGCGTTGTTTCAGATAGTGGAACATTGCCAGAAGAATCATCATTCTTCCATGCATTCCCAGCAGTTTGCATCAGAACTTCAACTGAAAGACCAGAAGCTCTTGACAAAGGCAACTTTGTTTTAGCTGGTATCACAGAAAAAGAAGTTATGCAAGCCGTTGACCTTGCTGTTTCAATGCAAGAAGATGGTGAAAACGGACTTGACGTTCCAAACTATGTTGAAGACGTTTCAAACAAAGTTGTAAAACTTATTCAAAGTTACACAACAATCGTTAACAAAATGGTCTGGAGAAAACAATAAAAGGGGTTAACTTTCAAATTGTTTTGAGTTTTAACCCGCGAATACAAAATAAAAGGATAAGGGCATGGAAACTGCTAAAAAAAATATATTTGCAAGGTTTTATAATTGGTTTTTAACCGTCGACATGTATAAAAACTATAAAGAAGACACCGACAAGACATTTTATTTACACTTCCTATATAAATGCATAGCGATTTCAATTGCTTTGTTTTTGAGTTTTATTAATCCTATTTTTAATTTCTTACCAGTTTTAGTTTGTGCGATTGCAATCATAACAGAAAGAACGTTTAATAGACTGTATTTCTTTGTGTTTATAACACCGTTCTGGTTTGTTTTTGACTGGATTTTATTAGTTTATGGTTTAATATTTGCAAGTTGGGGTTTAAAATATATTAGAGACCTGTGCAATAAACAAATAAAAATTAATTGGAAGGTTTTATTAATTGCATTAATACCAATTTTATACGTAGCCCTTCCAATAGGTGCTCAAAGATGGGATTATGTGGCTTTTATGGCTACAATGTGCTTTGTTCTGTATTTTGTATTTACATATAGAGAAAATTTTAATTTTAAAAGATTCACAATATCTGCAACCATTGCAATTTTTGCATCAGTAATTTTGGGCTTTATAGGATTAATTTTTAAGGATTTATATGATTTTCCTGTTGTAATAGAAATTACAAGTAAACTTTTTAGATTTAGTGCTTGCAATATGGATTGTAATTTCTTGGGGGCTTATTTAATTGCAATTTTTTCATCATTAACATTTCTTTATTTAAAAAAAGAAATCAATATTTTATATTTAA
>JAZODG010000002.1:0-30894 GCA_045596905.1 Clostridia bacterium | reverse complement strand
GGGTTGCGCTCGTTACCGGACTTAACCGAACATCTCACGACACGAGCTGACGACAACCATGCACCACCTGTCTCAATGTAACCGAAGTTACTAACATATTTCTATGGTATTCATTGGATGTCAAGTCTTGGTAAGGTTTTTCGCGTTGCGTCGAATTAAACCGCATGATCCTCTGCTTGTGCGGGTCCCCGTCAATTTCTTTGAGTTTCAACCTTGCGGCCGTACTACTCAGGTGGAGTACTTAATGCGTTAGCTTCGATACTGATGGAGTCGATACCACCAACATCTAGTACTCATCGTTTACGGCGTGGACTACCAGGGTATCTAATCCTGTTTGCTCCCCACGCTTTCGTGTTTCAGTGTCAGTAATGTTCCAGTAAGTCGCCTTCGCCTCTGATGTTCTTCCTAATATCTACGCATTCCACCGCTACACTAGGAGTTCCACTTACCTCTCCCACACTCAAGCCATCCAGTATTAAAAGCAATTCCGGAGTTGAGCCCCGGGCTTTCACTTTTAACTTAAAAAGCCACCTACACACCCTTTACACCCAGTCATTCCGGACAACGCTTGCCCCTTACGTATCACCGCGGCTGCTGGCACGTAATTTGCCGGGGCTTACTTATAAAGTACCGTCATTTTTTTCTTCCTTTATAACAGAAGTTTACAATCCGAAGACCTTCATCCTTCACGCGGTATTGCTGGGTCAGAGTTTCCTCCATTGCCCAATATTCCCGACTGCTGCCTCCCGTAGGAGTCTGGGCCGTTCTCAGTCCCAATGTGGCCGATCACCCTCTCAGGTCGGCTACTGATCATCGCCTTGGTAGGCCGTTACCCCACCAACAAGCTAATCAGACGCGAGCCCATCTCTTTCCAGTAAACCCTTTCACCCCTGCATCATGCGATGCTGTGGTCATATTCGGTATTAACAACCGTTTCCAGTTGGTATCCCAATGAAAGAGGCAGGTTGCTCACGCGTTACTCACCCGTCCGCCGCTAGATTTGTCGGAAGCAAGCTTCCAACATCTCCCGCTCGACTTGCATGTCTTAAGCATACCGCCAGCGTTCGTCCTGAGCCAGAATCAAACTCTTGCGTTTTAATTCTTACTCTAATAGACATTAATACTGACTAATAAAGTTTGTATTTTAGTATGTTTTCTTTTTCTCAAGAAATTAACAAGAATCATTTAAATTCAATTTAAAAAACCTTGTACATTTCAATATATTCATTTGTCAATTTGCGCTTGTTCCATACGGAACGTTTCTATAATATCAAATCGAAAAGCTTTTGTCAACACCTTTTTTAAAAATTTTTAAAAAAGTTTTTGATTAAGTTTTGACTGATATTTACTGTGTATTGATTGCTCAATTTTGTCACAGCCATTAGAGAATACTACTTTTGTCGGAATATGTCAACACCTTTTTTTAAAAATTTTAAGATTTTTTTAATAAATTTAAAACAACCACTTAAGAACTAAAAAAGAGAGCTTTTCAGCTCCCCTAATCTATTTTTGAACTGCCTGTTGCGTGGCTCTTCTATTCATAGCTGCAACTGAAAAACAGTTTGACGCCATTCTATCAAAAATCTTTTCAGCTCTACGCATACAATATTCAAAACTTCTCTCTGTTTGACTGGTTGCATATTTTTCATCACAACCTTCTGCAATCATTGAGTTTTTGATTGCTTCTTTGATTGTTTCTTTTTTAACCGGCACACTTGACGCTCTGACACCCAAAATATATTCACCAAACTCACTTGCAAAATGGAAGTTTTCATAATACTCTTCAATGTCCCATATATTAAAGTTAAAATCTCCAGCAGCAAAGTTATCCATCTCTTGATATATATCATCATATCCATAGCTCTGAGTATTTTTTAAATATGCCGGCTTCGACCAAGACTCTTCTTCGTCAGCAAAAAGTTTTATTCTTTCAATCATACTATTAATGATTTCATATTGCGGTGGATCAACAACCAACATTGCAATAAAAAACTCTGGATAGAAACAAGTTGGAAATACTGAATGATTTTTCTTTGAAAGATAGTCAGCAGGAACTCCAGCTTGCTTGAATATTTCTTTTAACTTGGCAGTTGCCTTTGAAATTTTTGAACCTTGATTATTCATATCCCTGAAAAACTCAGGTAGTTTCATTTTATTATACTTAAACCCAAACTTTTCGCCAAGACTTGAACACAATGATTTATTCACCAGCATATCTTCAAGCGAATCATCACTATACAAAATTGCCGTGTTTTTAAAAAACTCAAACTTTTTATCTTTCACATGGTGCACATCTTGGAGTGGCAACAACGCATAATTATATTTAAGGAATGGTTCTTTATTTTTCTTTATTGAATCCCAGCATGAGTCTGAATAATAGTAACCATCAATACCATACTTATCGTCTTTGATATAAACAACATTGTTTTGATGCACTCCAACACGGCTTGTGTTCTTCTTGTGGATATATAAGTTTTGAATCTCACAAGGAATACCTGCCGCCGTGCAAAGATATTTCATAAGTTTTGAATATCCCACACAAACAATATCGTTGCTATTTAAAACAGATATCATTTGTCTAGCCTTCAATGGCTCATTCAAATTCTCTTGGTAGACATACGAAGTCAAATATCTATATATCATCAAATATTTTTCAAGTGGCGAAGCGTCAATATTTTTTATATACTCACCATAATCTTTACACTTAAGATACGCTGACAATGATTCATCAAGAGTGTACTCTTCAAGATTATCAACAAACTTAAGTTCTGAACCAACCTTCTTTATATAATCTTCAAGTGTTATCAAACCTTCAAAATCAGACACTTCAAAGTCAAGCTCATTGACCTTGACTTCTATTTTGGTTTTATAGCCATGCTCAGAATATTTTTTTACGCAACCAATAAGAGCCCGTATAACGGGCTCTGAATAATCTTTCATATTTAAACTAAAAACCATTTCATCGGCTTTAGATTCATCGATATCTAAACTTAAGATATTTTGAAGTTTCTCAGCCGAATCAATAACTCTAACCATAGCATACCACCACTGATTAATTTAAATAAGTTATAAATTAGATTACACCGATTGCCTTTCTTACTCTCTCAATTGTTTCTTTTGCGATAGGTCTAATTTCACTTTCACTCTTTTCCAAAATCTTTTCAACTTCTTCAAAGTGTTCCATGTAATAATTAAACTTATCTCTCATAGGTTTGAGATAGTTATTCATAACTTCAAACAATCTTGATTTTGCATCAGCCCAAGAAATGCCTTCAGCAAATTTTGATTCCATTTCAGCAACTTCTTCAGCTGTTCCAAACAATTTAAAATATCTAAACACTGTGCAATCTGTGCTCTTTGGTTCTGTTGGAAGAGAACTGTCTGTCTTGATTGACATAACAAGTTTTCTAAGTTTTGCTTCGTCGCAGAATAATGGAATTTGGTTTCCATAGCTCTTGCTCATCTTTCTTCCGTCAAGACCTTCAATGGTTGCAACACCTTCTTTAATCCTTTCTTGTGGCACAACAAGAGTGTAGCCATATTTTTTATTGAAATATTTTGCAATATCTCTTGCCATTTCAACATGTTGCTTTTGGTCAGCACCAACAGGAACATATTTTGAATTAAACAACATAATGTCTGCCGCCATCAATATTGGATAATTATATAATCCCATATTAACACCATCGTCAGCATCTTTGTTGTTTGCAAGGTTAGATTCAACGCATGCTTTGTAAGCATGAGCTCTATCCATAAGACCCTTTGGGGTTACATTCATGATAACCCAGCAAAGTTCTGTTGTTTCAGGAATTCTACTTTGTCTATAAAAGTGAACATTCTTTTTATCAAGTCCACAAGCAAGCCAAGCACAAGCAAGTTCTTTTGTGTAGGTTTTCATAATATCTTGTGTCTTTAAAGTGTTAAGTGCATGATAGTCAGCCAAAAAATAATAATTGTCAAACTCATCACTTGTATTCATTTCAATCGCCGGTTTGATTGCACCAAAATAATTTCCGATATGCAATTCGCCGGTCGGCTTGATTCCGGTTAATACAACTTGCTTCATTTTTTTCTCCTTATATATAGTATATAATATATTATATAGAATATATATCTATATTATATATCCAAAATTTTGTCATTTTTTATGATCTTATCTATTTTGCCACCACCTAAGCAATATGTTTTGCCTTTATCCTTTTTATAAAGCACAACAAACTGCCCCAACGTAATAGCACGTTGTTTTTCATCAAAAACAACCTTTATTTTATTTTCCTCCAAACTCTCAACCTTAACTGATTGCAATGTTTGACGATATCTAAACTTTGCTTCACACTCAAGTGAAGATTCAAAGTCTGGTTTTGTTATCCAATTAAAGTTTTCAGATATAAGTGCATCACTATACAAAACATCATCGTTGCCCTGTGCAACATAGAGCGTGTTGGTTTTTATATCTTTTTTAGTAACAAACCATGCATCTAATGTTTTGCCGTGTCCACCACCAATGCCAAGACCTTTTCTCTGCCCAATGGTATATTTGTTTAAACCACTGTGCTTGCCAACAACATTGTTTGATAACTCATCAACAATATCCCCTTGTTTTTCAGGATAGTTTTTTTGCATAAAGTCCTTAAATTTTTCAGAACCCAAAAAACATATGTCTTGACTGTCTTTTTTATCTGCATTCACAAGACCAATCTCTTTGGCAATTTCTCTAACCTTAGTTTTATCAAGTCCACCAAGTGGAAACAACGCCTTTTTTAATTGTTCTGGTGAGAGCTGATTCAAAAAATATGTTTGGTCTTTTTGTTCGTCTTTTGCAACAATCAAAAAGTCGCCATTTTCATCATGCTCAATAACGGCATAATGCCCAGTTGCAAAATAATCTGCACCAAGTTTTTCAGCATACTCAATAAATGGTTTAAACTTTACAATCTTATTGCAGACAACGCATGGGTTTGGAGTCTTTCCATTTTTATATTCTTCAATGAAGTAGTCCTTAACTTTCTGCATTTCATCTGCATAATCAACAACCACACACTTTGCACCAAGTTGCTCACATATTTCATGAACCAATTTAGCATCTGCTTCAGCCGAATCAGAATCTGCATTCTTCATATGCAAACCAATAACATCATAGCCCTGTTTTTTTAAAAGGTATGCAACAACTGAAGAATCAACTCCCCCACTCATTCCAACCACAACAGACTTTTTGTTATTTTCGACCTTTACATTTTCCATATCTTACTTCTTTTTTGGTTTTTTCTTTGTATTATTTCTCATGCCGTATTTTGACTTTGATGCTGACGCCTTTGTTGTTTTCTTTTCTGGTTTTGCATCATCGCCTTCAGCTTTTGTCTTGCTTGAAGTTTTTGCTTTTGTAGAAGTCTTCTTTGTTTTTGGTGCTGGCTTTTCAGCTTTTTCTTCAACTGGTTCTTCAACCACTTGTGTTTCAGCCTTTTCTTCAGCAGCATCTTCTTTAACTTCTTCTTTTTCTTCTACAACGTCTTCAGAAAGCTCTTGTAATTTCTTTACTCTCTTTTCTTCTTCAAACTTTTTGTTTTCCTTTTCTTCAAAGTCAGCAATTTCTTTTTCAAGTTTTTCTTTTTCTTCTTTTGCTGCAAGTTTCTTCTTTTCTTTTTCAATCAAATATTGACGTCTTTCACGTTGCCATTCTTTATAGTTATTTCTCTTCTTACGCCACCAAACAGTCAAACGAACCCACCATGGTTTTTTGAGCAAATCAAGGTCGATATATTTTTCGCCAAGTTTTGCACGTGTTGTTACGTTCATGCAAGAAATAAATTTATCTTTTTGGATTCTATAACTAAACTTGTTAAACAAAATATTAACAAGGTCGCCAACCCACAAGAAGATTGCAACAAAGCCAGTGAAACCAACAAGCCAGTACTGGAACATTTGAACCCACGCAAGACTTGAAAGCATCATGCTCACACAAGCGATTGAAATGCAGGTTAAAGAAACTGCACCCTTCTTCTTGTTCTTTGCATAAAAGTTATGCACACCGAACCAACCGAAGAATAAACACAAGAAGAAAAGCTTCCACTTGTTAACGTTTTCAGGCTTAATTCTTCCTGCTTTGTTAACTTCTTTCTTTATTTTTCTTCTAGCAAAAGAACGGTCTGCAATCTTATAGATTTCCCACCACTTGATTCTAGGTGGACGATAATCGCCACGTGCCTTCTTTACTGAATAGGTTTGTTCTCTCTTTTCATCAAGAATCTTGATTGTTTCAGCACCAATGATTTCAACGTCTGATGTATCAATGTGAAATTCACCGTTTTCATCTAACTCAAAGTGCATTGCACCGTCATTGATTTTCTTTCTGCCTTTTGGAACTCTGCTTGTTGTTGCATACTTGCTAAAATCAGTTGGGCTAATTGCTCTTTCCAACTTCTTTTGTCTCTTTGCTTCTTTTCTTTCAAGCTTAGCAAGTCTTTTCTTTTCCTTTTTTTGTGCACGATTAAGTTTTGGAGATTTTGCTTCTTCTTCCAACTGTTCAGCAAACTCCATTTTATCTACAGGAATGCCGCATCTAGGACAAACTTTATCTTTTTTTCCGATTTCTGATGCGCATCTTGGGCATTGTTTCATATTATTCACCAATTCCTTATTTTAAGTCATTTTAATAATATCATAAAGAAACATAAAAGTAAATTATTATGGCAACAAAAAAACTAGCTTTCGCTAGTTTTTCTATTTATATTAAATTATAATTCTGCAAAATATTTAATAGTTCTAACCATTTGTGATGTATATGAGTTTTCGTTGTCATACCAAGCAACAACTTGAACTTGATATAAGTCATCAGCAACTTTAGTAACCATTGTTTGAGTTGAATCAAAGATTGAACCATATGTGCTTCCGATAATATCGCAAGAAACGATTGGATCAGTATTGTAACCGAATGAATCTGAGCTTTGAGCTTTCATTGCAGCGTTGATTGCATCAACAGTAACATCTTTGCCTTTAACAACAGCAACAAGGATTGTTGTTGAGCCTGTTGGAACTGGAACTCTTTGAGCTGAACCAATAAGTTTGCCATCAAGTTCTGGAATAACAAGACCGATTGCTTTTGCAGCACCTGTTGAGTTTGGAACAATGTTAACAGCAGCAGCTCTAGCACGACGAAGGTCACCTTTTCTGTGTGGACCATCAAGAACCATTTGGTCACCTGTGTATGCGTGAACTGTTGTCATGATACCAGATTGGATTGGGAATGCATCATTAAGAGCTTTTGCCATTGGAGCCAAGCAGTTTGTTGTGCAGCTTGCAGCTGAGATGATTGTGTCATCTTTCTTAAGAACTTTTTCGTTTACTGAATAAACGATTGTTGGCAAGTCTTTGCCTGCTGGAGCAGAAATGATAACTTTCTTTGCACCTGCATTGATGTGTGCCATTGATTTTTCTTTTGAACAATAGAAACCTGTACATTCTAAAACAACGTCAACATCAAGTTCTTTCCATGGACAGTTTGCAGCGTCTTTTTCTGCATAGATTCTAATTTTGTGTCCGTCAACAGAAATCCAACCTTCTGCTGCATCTTCTTCTGATGATTCAACTTTACTTGCAAGAGCGTATGGTCTTTGTGCTGAGTCATACTTTAGTAAGTGTGCAAGCATTTTTGGGCTTGTAAGGTCATTGATAGCAACAATTTCATATCCTTCTGCACCAAACATTTGTCTGAATGCCAATCTACCAATTCTTCCGAAACCATTAATTGCAACTTTAATATTTGCCATAATATAATCTCCTTTGTCTTTGTTTGACATGTAAATAATACCCTAATCGCAAAAATAAAGCAAATGTTAAATTATTAGTTTACAAATTTTCGTGTAAATTTTATAATAATATTAGATTTTTATGTAAAGGAAGGTTGTTTATGGCATTAGTAAACTCAAAAGAAATGTTCAAAAAAGCTTTAAGCGAAGGATATGCAATCCCAGCATTCAACGTTTGCAATATGGAATCTGCCCAAGCAGTTGCAGAAGTTGCAAATGAAAAGAATGCTCCGGTTATTATTGCAGTATCTGAAGGCGCTGGAAAATATGCCGGTTATGACTATATTAGAGCAATTGTTGAAACAGCAAGCAAACACTGCTCAAGTGATATTGTTCTTCACCTTGACCACGGCAAAACATTTGATGCTTGCAAAGCAGCAATCGACGCAGGCTTTACAAGTGTTATGATTGACGGAAGTTCTCTTTCATTTGAAGAGAACATCGCAGAAACAAAAAAGGTTGTTGACTATGCTCATGCAAGAAACGTTACTGTTGAAGCAGAGCTTGGTAAAATCATGGGAACTGAAGACCTTATTCACAGTGACACAGAAAGCTTCACAGACCCTGCTGAAGCAAAAGAATTTGTTGAAAGAACTGACGTTGATAGCTTAGCAATTTCAATCGGAACTGCTCACGGCGTTAACAAATCAATCAACACCCCAGTTATTCAATATGGCGTTATTGAAAATGTTCATAATGCAATCCCTGAAGTTCCACTTGTTGCGCATGGTTCATCAACTGTTCCTGCAAAATGGGTTGAACTTATTAAAAAATATGGTGGAGAAATCAAAAAGAGCCAAGGCATCAGCGAAGAAGATATTGTAAAGATGAGCAAATCTGCAATCTGCAAAATCAATATGGACACAGACCTTCGTCTTGCACACACAGCTGGTGTTCGTGAAGACCTTGCCTTGAACCCAAACCACTTTGACCAAAGAGACTTTAACAAAGCTGGTAAAAAGTATGTTAAAGAACAAATTGCAAGAGCATTTGAACTTGTTCAAGGAAAATAAACAAACAAAAAACTCATAACAAGATGTTATGAGTTTTTATTTTGCAAATTATTGTTTTTCATCTTCAGCTGCAGCCAAACGTTTTTGTTTCTTTTGGTTTTTCTTATCAATCTTTGCTTGTTTCTTTCTAGCTTCTTCTCTAGCTTTGAAATAAGCTTGAACGTCTGGAGCGATGTCTGGGTTTGCTTTGATTTCTTCAAACACACCATCTAACAATTCATTACCGAATTTTGAATGGAACACAAAGTCGTAATTTGTAAAGATTTCATCAAGTGTCATATATCTGATGTTTTTTGCAACATATGTTTTAACATCTTTGATATGACCTTGTTCAAGCATATTGAGTGTTCTAAATGCTCTAGCAAAGATTTCAAATGCATCTTCTGGAATGATTTCAAGAGTTGCTGTAATGATTTGTTCAGCATCTTCAATTTCTTTTCCCTCAAAATACTTTGGAAGATCTTCAATCCAAATAGGACGAACGTCATTATTCAAAATCTTTTTAAGCTCATTTTTCATTCCTGCATATTTGCCAGCAAATGAACCTTGAGAAGCTTCATACTTTTGAGCTTCTTCAGAAACTTCCAATCCATATTGTTCACAAATTTGTGTGTATGTATCTAACACCTTATAATAGTGCATACGATATCCGATATTTTCAAAATTTTCCATGTCAAAACCCCTAAAATTATTTTTTCAGTAACAAAATTATAACATGCGAAAATAAGCCTGTCAATATCGAATTTTTTATTTTTTTATAATTAATAAGCCAAAATCTCAGCGCCGGTTTCCGTCATCAAAAGTGTATATTCCCACTGAGCAGACAAACTGTCGTCCCAAGTATAAATTGTCCAACCGTCGCTTTCATCAATGCATATATCAGATTTGCCGGCATTAATCATAGGTTCAATAGTAAACACCATTCCTGGAACCAACAACATACCCGTTCCTGCTTTTGCTGTGTGGCTAACAAATGGGTCTTCATGCATAGACAAGCCCACACCATGTCCACCAAGCTCTCTAACAACAGAAAAGCCATTTGCCCTTGCAAGTTTTGAAACAATGCCACCAATGTCACCCACATGACAAAATGGCTTGATTTCTTGAACTGCTTTATCTAAGCACTCCTTTGTAACGGTAACAAGTTTGTGAGCTTTGTCAGAAACTTTTCCTATTTCAAACATTCTTGAGCTGTCACCAAAATATCCATTAACTTCAGTTGTGCAGTCAACATTAACAATATCGCCTTCTTTTAAAACAACTTTTTTACTTGGAATGCCGTGACACACAACACTATTAACCGATGTGCAAACAGATTTTGGATAGCCTTCATACCCTAAGCATGCAGGTATGCCACCAAGCCTTAATGTTTCTTCATGCACAATTTTGTCAATGTCTTCAGTTGTCATGCCTGCTTTGATTTCACTTGCAACCTTATCAAGAATAAGCGTATTGATTCGGCACGCTTCACGAATGCCTTCAATTTGTTTTTCATTCTTAATAAGTGAATGTGGTGGCAAAATGCAACCCTTCTTTTTTAGTGGCACAATTTTTTCATCATATGCCTTGTGACAATCTTTATAATCCTTGCCACTTTTACACCAGCACTTTTCAATTTCTTTTGTCATATATTCTCCTGAAAAAAAGAAACGCTTAAGCGTTTTCTTCTTTCTTTTTTGATTTTGATGTTTTCTTTTCTTCTTTAACTTCAGATTCAACCTCTTCGGCTGGTTCTTCAACCACTTGAACTTCAACCTTTTCTTCAGCTGGTTCTTCTGTTACTCCAAAAAGTTTTTCTTTTTGAGCATTTTCCACTCTATCAAGTTTTTCTTGAAGTTTTTGTTTTTTCATTTCATGAACTCTTGCTTTTGACTCAAGTTTCATGTTAAGAAGTTCCATTTTTTGAGCGTCTTTTTCTTCTCTCTTTTTTGCATTTCTAGCCTTTTTGTTTTCAGCCTTTTTCTTCATGTCTTCAACAAAAACGTCATAAGACTCTCCAACCTTTGCACCAAAAGTTTTAATCAAAAGTTTAACAACAAAACATGTGAGCCACACAAGTGCAACTGAAGCTGCAACAATGCAAACCACAATTCCAATAAAAGTGAAAATATCAACAGCCCAAGCAAGATTTTTTGTATTTTCTTCTGCTGCCATAAAAATTATATTACTCATAAAATACCCCTTTAATATCGTTTATTATATCACGAACAACCCTTCATAGCAAATCAAGAGAAGATTTATTTTGTCAAAAGTGCTTGTTTTTCAAGTTTTCTTGCTTCAAGCTTAGCTTTTCTTTCCCTGCACTTTTCATTTTCAATTTCGCAGAGTCTTGTTGCTTCAGCAATCATCTTTCTTAATTTTTGTTCCGTGCTACTATTGTATATTCTATATTCTTCATATTCGTTTGTTTTTCTAATGATATATTCTGCATCGTAAAATTTTTTCATAAGCATCACCACGCTCATTATAACACACCAAAATTACAAAAAACTATCATATTTCAATAATTTTATTAATTTGTGCAATGCTATTGAAATTATCGTCAAATAATGTTATCATTTTCATATAGGGAGAGAAAATTATGGCAAAAACAAAATATTCAGATGAAGCTTGTGCTATCATTTTAATGCATCACACAATCAAGAACTTAAACAGACAACTCAGCAGCGAAATCGCAAGAATCTATGGCGACTATGCTGACTATTCAAGGTCTTTTAAAGAAATTGGTCGTGGCTTTAATGATGGCGAACAATACAAAAAATATTTAACACTTGCTCATAACGACTCAAAATCAATTTACACAAGACTTCAACCACAAACATTGTTTGAATATAACTTATATTTAAAACATGTGCTCATGTATCTTCAACAATTCCCTGGCGTATCATTGCCAGACGCAATTGCCGATGCAAAAAATGCACTCAAGTTTGGACCACCAAAATTCTATAGTGACTATGCACCAGCAAGAACAGCAAACTCAGAAGAACTTGTTCGTGGTCTCAAGTTTATGAAGTGCTTGGTTAGTTCAGTTTATAACATTCCACCTGAAAAGGTTAGAATCAATGAATCATCTGCAGTGATAAATGAAAGAATCAACTTAGAATGTGCAAGAGAGCTTTCAAAAGCTGGCAAAAAGCAAGCAAAACTCTCTGCAAAAGCTCAAGGCGTTGCAACTCAAACACTTGGCGGCACAGAACTTATCAGTCCATTCTCACTTGATAATTTAGCCGTTGATTCATCAACAAGACCAGCAGTTAAACCAACTGAAAGAGGTGAAGAATAATAACAAAAAAGAGTTCCGAATGGAACTCTTTTTTATTATTATTTTTGTGGCCTTGGTCCAAATATTACAGACCCAACCCTTATCATGTTGCTGCCTTCTTGCACGCATAACTCATAGTCATGTGACATGCCCATTGAAAGGTATTTTATGTTTGAATCTTGAGCTTTGAGCCTATCGTATGCTCCACGCATTTTAGCTGTCAAATCTCTCAAATATGACTCATCTTCACTCTTTGGAAGCATTGCCATTAAACCTTCAATTTTAAGGTTTCCTAACCCCTTTATCGCCGTGTATACAGCCATTATTTCATCAAAATCAAACCCACTTTTTGACTCTTCTTTTCCAATATTAACCTGAATCAAAATATTGCTAACAATACCCAGTTTATTTGATGCTTTGTTAAGTTCTTCAGCCAAATGCAAGCTATCAATTGAGTGATATAAATCAACCTTACCAATCAAATATTTTATTTTATTTGTTTGAAGATGCCCAATAAAATGTTTTTTTGCGTTGCCATAAAAAGCATATTTGTCACGAAACTCATCTGCTTTGTTTTCACCAATATTCTCAAGCCCCAAATCAATCGCTTCATTAATCACTTCAACGGCTTGATATTTTGTTGCTCCAACAACAGTAATTTCTTCGCCAAATTTATTACCCTGTTTTGCAAACTCTAAAATTTCTTTTAACTTATTTTTATTCATATGAATATCATATGCCGATAAACAACTATTGTCAAATTTTTAAGCAACAAAAAACCGAAGGAATTATCCTTCGGTTTTGCTTCACACTTATATTATTTATACTAAAATTACTTAAGTTCTGCTTTAGCACCAGCTTCTGCGAATTTCTTAACCATTTCTTCAGCAGCTTCTTTAGCGATGCCTTCTTTAACTGTGCTTGGAGCACCATCAACCATAGCTTTAGATTCAGCAAGACCAAGTCCTGTGATTTCTCTAACAACTTTGATAACAGCGATTTTGTTAGCACCTACTTCTGTAAGTACAACGTTGAATTCGCTCTTTTCTTCTTCTGCAGCAGCAGTAGCACCTGCAGCTGGAGCAGCAACTGCCATAGCAGCAGCAGAAACTCCAAATTCTTCTTCAATAGCTTTAACAAGATCGTTAAGTTCAACGACTGTCATTTTCTTGATTTCTTCAATCATATTTTTAATATCTGCCATTTTAAATTTCTCCTTAATTTTAAATTTCTTTAATAAATTTTATTTTTTGTTTTTTAAATTTCGTTATTATGCATTCTTCTTTGCAATTTCACTAACTGCAACAGCAAGTGAACGCATAGGATTTGTAAGCATACCAAGAAGTTGTGCAACCAAAACTTCTCTTGATGGGATGTTTGCAAGAGCTGTGATTTCGTTCAAGTCGAAATATTTGCCACTTACATATCCTGATTTTAATTTCAAATTGTTTCCAAATTTCTTTGAACCATCAAGTGCAATTTTAGCAGGAGCAACTTCGTCAGTTGAATGGAAGAGAACAGCAGTTGTTCCTTCAAAGTCAGATGCTGGGAAGTTGATTCCAAGATTATCAAAAGCAATCTTCATAAGTCTGTTTTTGTAAACTTTGTATGTACCACCAGCTGTTCTAACGTTGTTACGAAGTTCTGTAGCTTGAGCAACAGTTAAACCACGATAGTCAACAAGAACAATTGACTTTGCGTCTTTTGCAAGACCTTCAATTTCACTTACAACAACTTTTTTGTTTTCAAAATTTGCTGACATTGTCTATCCTCCTTAATTGGTAGTGTGAAGATTAAAAAAACCTTATGCTTCAAGGAAACATAAGGCATAAATTCAAATTTATACTAAACGTTCCTCGGCAAGAATTACGGTTTAAACCGACTTGCTGTCTTCGGCACTGATTTTTTCAACAATAAATATTATAAACATTATAAATATTTTGTCAAGGCTAAAACGAAAATTTATTTTTATTTTCTTGAACCTGTATTTTTTGCCATGCTATACTAATTATACGCATCTATTGCGAAATTAAAATGCTAACCCAGCATACACTTAAGGAGATATTATGAAAAAAGAAGTAAGAAGACTTTCACACGGTGAACTTGTGCAACTCAGCGTCGCTGCTCAAAATGAAGCATTAAAGCCTGCACCAGTTGATGAAAACTCAACAAAATATTTAAACCAAATGCCACTTGAGGAAATTTATGGTTTCTTTGTTCCATTTGGAATTGATAGTGAATATCAAATTCAACAAGTTAGAAATGAACAAGGCAAAATTCAAAGTCTGAAATTTTTCTGCGATGATTTCAATGCAACACTCTCTAGCGACTTCAAGTTTGCTTTTGATTTCTTTGACCACTATGCCGGAGACAGAAACTCACTTGGCAAAACTATCAAGTACTATGAAATTGCACAGCTCAGCGATATGCTTAATCTCACAAGAAACCAAACAATGTCATTGTTATTAACTGGTTTGTTTATAAACAAGTTCCCTACTTATGAAAAAGAATGGAAGCAACTTTTTGAACAAGGAAAGATTCCTGCATTTAAGCAAGGTGAAATTCCAAAATCATTCACAGGCATTGATAACTTGAAAACATTATTTGAACTTACAAAACTAATCAAAGAAACTCAAGCTGAAACAGTCGGCAAAGAACTTGCCTAAGATTTCGTGTCAAAAACCTTGAATTTTACATAAAATATGTATAAATTGTGCAAAAAAATTTTCCCACATGTATTGAAATGCCAAATTTTGTGTGTTATAATTTATATGTATTGAGAAATAAAGGAGGAAAACTATGGCAGTTTCACACGTTTCACTTGAAGACATAAGCCTTGCTAGAGGCATCATGCCTGAGCAAAAGCCTGAAAAACCTGTTAAAGTGCAAACACCACGTTCAAGACAAGCCTATACTGATATGATTAGTGATGAGAAACTCAAAAAGTTTTTCTCTAAATATAACAGTCTTGGCTACATCTCACACCTTAGAGATGATGAAAGCAAAACCATCAAGGTTATTTGCAACGATTTTGAAATTATCTTTGATGATTTCATCACAACAGTTGGTCCAAGAACAGACCTTGATTCAACCTTAATGTTTGATGAATTTAAATTTTCTTGTCAAGTTGCAGGAACAACACCTGATGCAGTTGTTGGTTCGCTCTTGGCATCAGAGTTGTTTGGTGGGCTTCCATATTACACAGAAAAGAAACATCAATTTGATGCAAATAACTTAAAATCACTCAAAAATGGTTCATTTAAAGACATCACTGGTCCTGCAGTTGCAGCAAGAGGTCTTATGATTGAACAACCATTAATGATGAAAATGTATGGTTCATCAAGCCTTGAAGACGTTGCTCAAGTTATCAGCAGCGCAAGAACATTATCCTAAAAAAGGAACCAAAATCTGGTTCCTTTTTCTATTTATATTTGACAAACCTTTTAAAA
This sequence comes from Clostridia bacterium, assembly GCA_045596905.1. Taxonomy (GTDB): domain Bacteria; phylum Bacillota; class Clostridia; order Christensenellales; family UBA1242; genus RGIG1681. The sequence continues at coordinate 15,368 of JAZODG010000002.1, read as the reverse complement.
GACATTATCCTAAAACCATGTGTCCATAGTGAAACGGATATCACATAGGTTTCCGGAGCCTATATTTCAGGTTCAACCCCTGATGGACACTCCAAACAAAACCACCACAATGTTTGTGGTGGTTTTTTGTTTCTAATTTTTCTTGCCTTTCCAATCACTCATTTTATAATACATTGAGAATGCCAAAATTGAAAGTGCTGGATAATATGTTGCCATGCATGCATGGTCTGTCCAAGAAAGTGTTCCCATGAAGTTATCAAGCAAGAGCATCAAATCTGAGAAGAAAAACAACACTGCTCCAACAACCAAAAGAATATTTAAAACACTTCTTTCACGAACAAGGTTTGAAATAGCTTTTCCTAGCATCAATGAAATAATTAATGCATAAATCAAACACACCCATTTAAGAAGCGCTGGGTCAAACTTTAAGCCCTTAAACAACAATATAAAGAGCGCTGAACCAACAAAAATAACTGCACCATAAACAAGGTCAAGTGGTTTGAATTTTACTAACATGCAATATGCAAAAATAAACCAAACATGTCCAACAGCAAAGATTCCTGCACCTGCAATAAAGTTGAGATTGATTGCAATATCACCCATCATTGCAAAAACCAGACCTATAGCCATTATCACAAAAAACTTCATGTTGGCTTGTTTTGTTTTATAAGCATAAAACAAGTTAATCAAGCCTTGAACTGCAAAGCATGCACTACCCACACACTTTAATGTAAAATTGAAATTTGCTCTTTGATAAAAAACATTAATCACACAAAGCGCAACAATAAAGAAAATGTTTAAACCTAAAACAATTTTGTTTAATAACTTATCTTTCATCAACTTCTCCTTATTTTATATTTGAAACCTTATAGTATAATTTTTCAAGTTCTTTTGCATTCATAAGCTTTGGAACTGGATAAAGTGGATTTGCTTCTTTATCGGCATGCTTTGCCATAAGAAAAATATCCTTTTCATTTACACCATCAATCTTATCTGGAATATTCATATTTTTATTTAAGGTCTTTATTCTTTCAATAAATTTTTCAGCAGATTGTTTGTATGGTTCGTTTTTATCCGACACCCCTGCTGCAACAGCAAGTCTATGCAACTTCTGATAAACACTCTTTCCATACTCTTCCAAAACATAAGGCATAATCACAGCATTTGCAAGTCCATGTGGAATGTTATATTGTCCACCAAGAGAGTGTGCAATTGCATGGATATAACCAACGTAAGACTTTGAAAATGCAATACCTGCAAGATATGCAGCTTTAAGCATATTTGCCCTAGCTTCTTTATCCTTGCCATTTTTGTAAGCTTTTTCAATGTTTTCAAAAACAAGTTTTGTTGCTTCAAGAGCCTTCTTTCTAGTTTCTCTTGTGGTTGACCTGCCAATATATGCTTCAACTGCATGAGTAAGCGCATCCATACCTGTTGTTGATGTTAGGTGTGGTGGAAGTGTGAACGTTACGGTTGGGTCAAGCACTGCATAGCTTGGAATAAGAGTGAAGTCCATCAGTGTATACTTGTGTTGTTTTTCACTATCAGTGATAACAGCCGCAAGAGTGGTTTCACTTCCCGTTCCTGCCGTTGTTGGAATAGCAATCAAGATTGGAGTTTTGCGAAGAACCTTCAAGAGTCCCTTGAGTTGGTTTAATGATTTTTTTGGATAAGCGATTCTTGCACCAAGGGCCTTTGCACAGTCCATTGCTGAACCACCACCAAACGCAATCAAACATTCACAGTTTTCTTTTAAGTAAAGTTCTCTTGCTTCTTCAACATTTTCTACGGTTGGGTTTGGTCTGGTTTTGTCATAAACCACAAGTTTAATTTTTCTCTTTTCAAGCAACTCTTCAAGTGGCTTTGTGATTCCAAATCCACGAATACCTGAGTCGGTAACCAGCATCGCTGACTTCTTGTTTAATTTTTCAAGCAAGTCAGGAATCTCATTTAAGCTATTTAATATCTTTGGTTCACGATATGGAAGAAATGGCAAAACAAGTCTAAACACGCCTTGATAAATTCTGCAATAAATCTTTTTGAAAATGTTCATTATAAACTCCTTTACACATTCAAATTGTATAATATTTATCGTTTTAAAGTCAACACAATACCCGTTTGTTAGCATTAAAAAAACACCCTTTAAAGGGTGTTTTTGTTTTATGAATTAGCTTTTCTTTCTTTGTATCTAACAATCGCCTTATAAACTTCAGCAACCACAAGAACAATAACTGAGATTCCAAGAAGAACTGCAAGAGTTCCATAATCAACAGTTGTGAGTTCCAAGAGAACGCTGAGCGATGCGACTTCCATAAAGAGAATTTGAAGTCCAACTGATGCAAGCACAGCAAACACAAAGAACAAGTTTGACTTATATGAAAGCTTGAATATTGAAATCTTTTCACTTCTACAGTTGAGAGCGTGAGCATTTTGCAAGAATACCATGAGTGCCATAACAAATGTTCTAGCAACAACAAGGTCTGCATGAAGACCAATCAAAATCATCCAAGCACCAAACACAACAAGACCAATTGTTGCACCCATGACTGCGCATTGTGTAACCATTGATTTTGTGAAAAGTGATTCTTTTGTTGACCTTGGTTTTTCAGACATAATGTTTGGTTCAGGTTTTTCAAGTGAAAGTGACATGTCTTGGAAACCATCGGTAACTACGTTGAGCCACAACAATTGAATTGGAAGAAGTGGAGTTCCTGCGCCACACACCATTGCAAGAATAAAGAACAATACTTCTGCAATTGAACATGAAAGCAAGAAATAAGTAATCTTTCTAATGTTTGCGTATGCGCATCTGCCTTCTTTTACGCCTTCAACAATACTTGTGAAGTTGTCGTCCATAATAATCATGTCAGCTGTTTCTTTTGAAACGTCTGTTCCACTGCCCATTGCAATACCAATGTGTGCAGACTTGATTGCAGGACTATCATTTACACCGTCACCTGTAACGGCAACAAACTCACCTTGTCTTTTGAGTGAATTGACGATATTGAGTTTATCTGTTGGTGTAACTCTTGAAAATACTGTTATGTTTTTAACAAATGCGTCAAATTCTTTTTCGCCACGGGCAAATGCTTCTTCAACATCTTTGCCTGTCGCAACTTGATTTTCATTTTCAGCAATGTTGATGTCTTTTGCGATTGAGAATGCTGTGAGTGGGTGGTCACCAGTAATCATGATAACCTTGATTCCAGCTTTGTGACATTCAGCAATAGAACCTTTTGTTTCAGGTCTAACTGGGTCAATGAAACCAACAAGACCCATGAATGTGAGTTCTTTAAGGTCTTTGTCACTATAATCTTTCTTGCTGTTAACTTTTCCAGCAGCAAGTGCAATAACTCTAAAGCCACGCTTTGCAAGCTCTTCGTTTTGCTTTTCGATTTGTGCTTTGTTAAGTGGAACAGCAACACCATTAACATTCATGGTTGTAGAAAACTCAAATACTTTTTCCAAGCTTCCTTTAACGGTTGCGTAGTTCTTTCCATCTTCTTCAAAGAACACTGCTGAGTATTTGTTTTCGGATTCATAAGGAATCTGTTTTGTAATATTACAATTTTTTGCGTTTGTTTTAACTTTTGATGCTAACACTTTGAACGCAATATCCATTGAGTCGCCAAAATAAACAAACTTGCCTTTTTCTTTTTTGAAAGTAGCTTCGTTATTAAGTTCACCCATAAGAGCAAGTCTTGAAACTTGTTCTTCATAAGACTTATCTTTACATTCAAGTTTTCCGTTATCGTTATAACCACTACCAGTAACTTCAAATTCTGAGCCATCAGGAAGAGTTACCATTTTTGCAGTTTGTTCATTGAGAGTCAAGGTTCCAGTTTTGTCTGTTGCGATAACAGTGCAAGAACCAAGCGCTTCAACGGCATTCAAGTGTTTAACAACCACATTGTTTTTACCCATTCTGTTTGATGCAACTGTGAGCGCCATTGTAACAGCAAGTGGCAAACCTTCAGGCATAGCAGAAACAGCAAGTGCAATAACAACAAGCATAATTTCTTTAAATGGGTTCTTTTGAACAAGCATTATTCCAAAAATAATAACTGCGATTGCAACAATTGCAATACTGATTTGTTTTGAGAACTTTGCAATTCTGATATTGAGTGGAGATTGTTGTTCTTTTACTTCATTAAGATTTGATGAAATGTTTCCAATTTCAGTGTGAAGACCAGTTTCAACAACCACACACTTTGCTCTACCTGTGATAACTGAACTTCCTGAGAAAACCATACAAGTTCTATCACCAAGTGGAGTGTTTTCATTAACTTCTTCAACGTCTTTTGTTTCGTTGATGCTTTCGCCAGTCAAAAGAGCTTCATCAACAGTAAAGTTGCTGCACTCAATTATTCTCATATCAGCGCTGATTTTGTCACCACTTTCCAAGAATACAATGTCGCCAGGAACAAGATATTTTGATTCAATCTCAACCTTGTTTCCATCTCTTAAGACTCTTGACTTAACCTTTATCATATTCGATAAAGAACTTGCTACTCTTTCAGCTTTCTTTTCTTGTATCGCACCAATAATGGCATCAATCATAATGATTCCTAGAATAACCAAACCGTCCAAAAGCTCACCAACAATGAACGAAAACGCCATTGCAACAAGCAAAATAAGAACGATTGGGTTTATAAACTCTTTAAGCAGCATCAAAATAAATGGTTTTGGCTTCTTTTGTGGCAAAGTATTTTCGCCATATTTTTCAAGCCTTTTTGTTGCTTCTGCTTGTGAAAGACCATCGGCAGTTGCATTAAGCTCACCAAGAGCAAAGTCAGCAGGTTTTGTATACCATTTGACTTTTTCATTTTTTACTTCTTCAGTGTTTGCCATTCAAAACTCCTTTTTATTACACATACCTATATTTTGGCATATTTTTTATTCATAATCAACAACATCAACCCACTTTTTAAGGAAATTTTGTTCCTCATCATTTCCTTTTGTCATTTGAGTTGCTGCTACGATAGGAATCCATCTTTGAATGTGGCTAACTTCGATTGAGCTTTTAAGTGAGAAAAGTTTCAAGTATTTATCAGCAAGCTCTGTTTTTCCTTGCATTGAGAACAAAAGATATGTTCTTGCTGCATCAGCAGAAGCGTTGCCTTGTGTTGCGTGCGCCCAGTCAATGATTGAATAGTTGCCATTTTTATCAATAATGATGTTGCTTGGATTGAAGTCACCATGACAAAGTTTTGCATGGTTTTTCATACCTTCAAGACGGTGCAACAAATCATATCTAACATTTTCATTGATATTTTCAGCTTCTTCAAGTTTTCTTTTGAACTTTTCTTTGATTCTGTTTAAAAGTGGAACTTTCTTTGAAAGGATTTCCATTTGAATATCAACAAACTTTTCAAGATATTCATTTTCTTTATCTGGATTTTGAGCCATGAGTTCTTCAAGTGACGCACCTTCAACATAATCATAAACCAAAGCCCATCTGCCATTAATTTGTGTTACAGCAATAAGTTTTGGAATGTTAAGGTCAGTGCCTTCTTCAACCTTTGCATGGTTGAGTGCTTCATTTAAAATGAATGCCTTTGAGTGATTTTCAACGAACAACTTGACAGTTTTTCCGTTGTCGTTAAAGATTTCTTTGTTTTGTCTTTCAGCTATTTTATTTGTTAAATTAAATTCCATTATCTTTTTCCCCCATAATAAGCATTAAGATACATTTCTTTAATTTCAGCCATAAGTGGATATCTTGGGTTTGCACCTGTGCATTGGTCATCGAACGCTTGTTCGGTCATCTCATTAAGTCTATCCAAGAAATCTTTTTCATCAATGCCATAATCTTTGATTGTTTTCTTGATTCCAATTTGTTCTTTGAGCTCATCAATTTTGTCCATAAGTTTTTGAAGTTTTTCTTCATCATTCTTACCTGTCAAACCAAGACTTTCAGCAACAACTGCATATTTGTGAAGTGTATTTGGGTGATCATATTGTGAGAAGGTTCCCATTTTTGCAGGAGCTTCAGCAGCGTTAAACTTCAAAACTTCGTTAATCATAAGAGCATTTGCAACACCGTGTGGCAAGTGGTGGAAAGCACCAAGCTTGTGAGCCATTGAGTGACAAACCCCAAGGAACGCATTTGCAAAAGCCATACCAGCCATTGTTGCAGCGTTAGCCATTTTTTCACGTGCTTCTGGATCATTTGCACCATTGTTATAAGCTCTTGGAAGATACTCAAAAATCACTCTGAGTGATTCTTTTGCCAAGCCATCTGTATAGTCTGTTGCAAGCATTGAAGCAAGAGCTTCAAGGTTGTGAGTTACAGCATCAATACCAGATGCAGATGTGAGTCCTTTTGGAGCATTCATCATCATATTAGCATCAACAATTGCCATGTTTGGCATAAGTTCGTAGTCAGCAAGTGGATATTTAACACCTGTTGTTTCGTCAGTAATAACGGCAAATGGAGTAACTTCTGAACCAGTACCAGCAGATGTTGGAACTGCAATAAAGTATGCCTTTTCGCCCATTTTTGGGAAAGTGTAAACTCTTTTTCTGATATCCATGAAACGCATTGCCATATCCATGAAATCAACGTCTGGGTGTTCATAGAGAACCCACATAATTTTTGCAGCGTCCATAGCTGAACCACCACCAACAGCGATGATGCAGTCTGGCTTGAAAGCAGACATAAGTTCTGCACCAATTTTTGCAGAAGCAAGAGTTGGGTCTGGTTGAACATCAAAGAATGTTTGATGAGCGATTCCCATTTCTTCAAGTTTGTCAGTTATTGTTTTTGTGTAGCTATTTTCATATAAGAAATTGTCAGTAACAATAAAAACTTTCTTCTTATTCATAACCTGTTTTAATTCTTCAAGGGCAACAGGCAAACAACCCCTTTTGATATAAACCTTTTCAGGTGCTCTAAACCAAAGCATATTTTCTCTCCTTTCTGCAACAGTTTTAATATTAATCAAATGTTTAACTCCAACGTTTTCTGAAATTGAGTTTCCACCCCAAGTTCCACAACCAAGTGTGAGAGATGGAGCAAGTTTGAAGTTATATAAATCACCAATACCACCTTGTGATGATGGTGTGTTAACCAAAATTCTGCAGGTTTTCATTGTGCTTTGGAATAAGTTGATTTTTTCTTGACCTGAAACAACGTCAACATAAAGTGAAGATGTGTGTCCGATTCCACCATCTTTAACAAGACGATCAGCTTTTGAAACAGCTTCTTCAAAATCACTAGCTCTATACATTGCTAAAACTGGTGACAGTTTTTCATGTGCAAATTCTTCAGAAATTTCAACACTTTCAACTTCGCCAATCAAAATCTTTGTATCTTCAGGAACTTTAACTTCAGCAAGTGCTGCAATAGTGTGTGCTTTTTGACCAACAATCTTTGCATTGAGCGCACCATTAATAATGATTGTTTTTCTAACCTTTTCAGTTTCTTCGGCATTCAAGAAATAGCATCCCCTTTTCTTGAACTCTTCTTTAACTTTGTCATAAATGCTATCAAGAACAATAACAGATTGTTCAGATGCACAAATCATACCATTATCAAATGTCTTTGAATGGATAATTGAGTTAACAGCCAAAATAATATCTGCTGAATCATCAATGATTGCAGGAGTGTTTCCTGCACCAACACCAAGAGCAGGCTTTCCGCTTGAATAAGCAGCCTTAACCATGCCAGGACCACCTGTTGCAAGAATAATATCAGCTGATTGCATCAAAAGAGTTGTGAGTTCAAGTGATGGAACATCAATCCAACCAAAAATATTTTCAGGAGCACCAGCCTTAACAGCAGCTTCCAATACAAGTTTTGCAGCAGCGATTGTTGACTTTTTTGCTCTTGGGTGTGGACTAATAATCACACCATTTCTGGTTTTAAGTGCCATCAAAGTTTTGAAAATCGCAGTTGATGTTGGGTTTGTTGTTGGAATAACAGCAGCGATAACACCAATAGGCTCAGCAATTCTTTTATAGCCATAAACCTTATCATCTTCAATAACACCACAGGTCTTTTCATTTCTATATTTATTATAGATATACTCAGACGCATAGTGATTCTTTATAACCTTATCTTCAACAACGCCCATGCCTGTTTCTTCAACAGCCATTTTTGCAAGTGGTATTCTTGCGTTGTTGGCAGCAATTGCAGCAGCTCTAAAAATTCTATCAACTTCTTCTTGAGAGAACTTTGCAAACTCTTCTTGCGCCTTTTGTACTCTTTTCATCATAACATTGAATGATTCAACGCTATCAACAATTAAATTTTCTTCCATTTTTATCCTCCTCATTTTCTAGTTGCCTTGCAAGTATCAGCAACGATGCACCCAAATCTTCATTTTTAACAACAATATTTTCTGGAACTTTAAGTATTTTTGGAGCAAAGTTCCAAATCGCCTTGACTCCGCACCCCACAAGATTGTCGCAGGCTTCTTGAGCGTGTTCTCTTGGGGTTGTTATAACACCAATATCAACATTTTCTTGACTAATCATTTCTTTCATTTTTGAGATATGAAAGATTTTTTTGTTATCACACTTTGACTCATCATTATCAAACGAAAAAACAAATTTTATATCACTGTCAAATCGTGAATGATGCATCAGTGCCTGTCCAAGATTTCCTGCTCCAACCAGAACAACGGTGTGCGATTTTTTTACGCCCAAGAACTCTTCAATGCTCTCAATAAGGTCTAGTGTTTTAAACCCCTTGTTTGACGTTCCACTAACCTTGCTCACAGCAGACAGGTCTTTTCGAACCTGAATGCTACTAATTTCAAGTCTGTTTGCAATGGTTGTTGATGAAACATATTCATCACTGATTTGTTCTTTTAAGATGCGTAAATAAATCGGCAATCTTTTTATTGTTGCTGGAGAGATTTTAGTGCATTCTTCCATAAGAATCTCCCTTTCGATAATTTATTATCGAATCAATTATAGCACTATCAAAAATTTTGTCAAAAATTTTCACTATACTTATTCAAATTATAGACAATATCAACAAAAAACGGCATAAAAAAACAGCGTCTTGCGCTGTTTAGTGACAAATAATCAAGCCTTTTTCAAGAGCATAGTATGAACACAAGCCTTGCATTGGCATAATTTCAATTTCTTTAAATTCACATTCTTTTTCAATATCTTTTTTAATTTGTTCAGCTTCTTCAACTGCTTTGCAGTGAGTGATGATAAGTTTTTGGTTTGGTGCATCTGTGCCAGCCTTTTCTTTTATCATTTGAATCATTTTCTTAAATGCATTTTTGATTCCGATAACTTTTCTTTCAACTTTGATTTCGCCTTCAAGAGCAATACAAATTGGACGAATAACAAGAGTTTTTGCAACAAGTCCTGCAATTTTACTCATTCGTCCAGTGTTAACAAGGTTGTCAAATTTTTGAAGTGAGAAGAACAATGATCTTTTGTCTCTGTATTGTTCAATCGCTTCAACAATTTCATTAAAGTTTTTGCCGTCTTTGATTAAGTTCACAAGTTTGTCAACAATCAAAATTTCAGTTCCACTTGTTGCTTTTGAGTCAATAATGTGAACATTTTCTTGTTTTTCATATGAGTTCTTAGCAACAACTGCAGCGTTGTAGCAACCTGAGAGCTTTGCTGTGATTGTAACAACAAAAGTGTAGTCGGCTTTGTCAAACTCTTCCAAAAAGCTTTGTGGAGCAGGACATGCAGATGAGTTTGTTTTGCATTGATGCATGTTTTCAAGCATATCATCAATATTAATATCGTCATTATCAACAAACTCTTTGCCGTTTGCCAAAATTGTTAAAGGTATAACCTTGAATCCGATTTCTTTTTCGTTTGCAAGATAGTCACTTCTCAAATCTGAAGCACTATCAACTAATATTTGAAATTTCATTTTTCACCAATCTATTAAAATTTATTCTTGTTTTTAGAGATATATTCACTATTAAAACATCTTAAGTATAATATATTTCTGAAAAAAATCAAAACAAAAAGACAAAATTTGTATTTTGCCTTAATGTTTTTATTAAATTTTATAGCCTACCACCCATCAAACTGCCTGAATTGTATTTTTTCAAACCTTTGTTGAATAAAACAAAAGCCAATGCAACCCAGAAAGCAGTCATTGCAAAACTTCCAACAATCCACCAAATATTTGGTGTAATAAAGAAGTATTGAACTGGAATGAATGAATAAAAGAATACCGGAATAAGTGTAAACAACAACGCCTTTATACCAAAACTAAAGATTGCTGATGGATATTGAGACGCTTTGTTCATTGTGCCTTCAACAGACTTTGCCAAAGCATCGCCACCTTTAACATAGAAGCAAAGTGTAATGTATACAACATAAACCGAAACATAAATGAGTCCAGATAAAATCATTGCAGGAATCATTATTAAATACCAGTGCCATGGCGCACCAACCAATGCCAAAACGACATAAGCATACAAAATGTCACCAACGGCAGCAACTTCAGTTCTTGAACAACAAACATTAACCAAAACATTTTTTGGCTGTGTCATAAACACATCAAGCCTGCCTTCATAAATGGTTTCTTTAAGGTTCCATGCACCTGCAAAAAATGCGTGTGATATGCCATATCCCCCAGCAGAAACAGCCCAAAGCATCATTGTTTCATTGAAGGTATAGCCACCAATGTTGTCAACCAAACTGAAAATAATATACCACTGAATAATAAAGAATGCGTCATTCAAAATCATCATTATAATTTGCATTATGAAAGATGACTTATATTTCCACTCTTTTTTAAGGTTCAGTTTAAAATAACTAAAAATTAATTTTAAATTGTTTTTAACCCCCATGAACATTCACCTTCCTTGAACCAAGTTTGTATAAAATCAAGCCCAACCCCATAAACACAACAAGCCACACACCTTGAGAAATTAAAACGTTATAGAACAAATCCCAAGAGAAGTTTGCCAAAAGTTTGCAAGGTCCACTCATCATAGCATAAACTGGGCTATAATTTATGACTGGCTGAAGCCATAAAGGAAAGAACTCTGGTGGGAAGAACAAGCCAAACAACATTTGAAATTTTTGAATAATCCATGTGAATGGCGAAGCTTCTTCAATCCAGAATGATAATAGACCAACAGCTCCATAGATGACACAAGTTAAGAGTATTCCAAACACAAGTGTTAAAGCTAATGGAAAAATATAAACGAAACTAAATGCTGGGATTGGTCCAAGCAACAACAACCCTAAACCAATTGCAACTGGAAGCAAGAATATAAGTTTCCAGCAACTTTCACCAAGTGAAGTTGACACCTGATAAAAATAATAGTTGTATGGTTTATTGAGTTGATATGCAATCTTTCCTGATTTTATATCCCTACCAAAAGCCCTTGTCGTGCCTCTGGCATTGACTGAATACATAAAAATTTCAGCCATAATCATATACCAAATCATCATTTCCAGGGTGTAACCGTTTATAAGCGTTCCACCACCACTTCCACCATAAATAAACTGCCACAACTGTTTAAATATGTAAATTATCACAATAAATGACACAGAAGAAGTGAGAGCATTTGCAAATGTCTTGCTCTCTTGCTTTAAACTTGTCCCGAAAATTTTAAAGTATTTACGCATCATTGCTCCTATAAATGTCTTTAATAATATCTTCAAGTGGCGTGCTAGATATTGTTATGTCTTGAATGTCATCAGCATTAAACAAGCCCATAAGTTCATTCATTGTTGTTTTGTTCATATCAACTTCAATCTTATAAACTGTATCTTTTGCCTTTAAAATGGTTATGCCGTCTTTTGCTTCAAGTTTGACATTTTTCTTTAAGTTTACTTCGACTATTTTTTTGTTTAAATAATGATATTTCAAATTTTTCATTGAGTCATCAAGCACAATCTTTCCGTTATTGATAATAATAACTCTCTTGCAGACTTCTTCAATATCTCCAACGTCGTGTGATGTAAAGAAAATTGTTGTGCCAAGCTCTTTGTTGATTTTTTTGATAAGATTTCTGAGTGTTTCTTTTGCGATAGGGTCAAGACCGATGGTTGGTTCATCAAAGAACATCATTTTTGGCTTATGCAAAAGTGATGCAACCATTTCACACTTCATTCTTTGACCTAAACTCAAGCTCTTGACTGGTTGGTGCATATATTCACCAATATCAAAAACTTTCACAAGCTCATCAATCCTTTCATCAAGTTCTTTTTTCTTAATATCATAAATAGAACCAAAGAACTTGAAGTTTTCATATGCAGACAAATGAACCCAAAGCTGTTCTTTTTGACCAAATACTGAACCGATTTGATATGAAAGTTTGATTCTTTCCTTGCTTGGGTTGATACCCAACACCTTTACTTCGCCTGCAGTAGGAAACAAGATGCCTGTTAGCATCTTTATGGTTGTTGATTTTCCTGCACCATTTGGTCCGATGAAAGCAAGTGTTTCGCCTTCTTCAACATCAAAAGAGATTCCATCAACTGCGTTTTTGATAGTTTTTTCTCTCTTGAAAAGATATTTCTTTCCATTTGGTTTCAATTTTCTTTTTGAAACAGCATATTCTTTTCTTAAATTGTTTACTTCGATTACTTTCATAATATTAATCTCCTTTTTCTCTGCATAATTTTTAACTAATAAACAAAAAAACACTAACCCTTGTTTTGTGTTAGTGCTTTCAAATTGCTCATTTATAACTACTCCGTTAAAATATACCCATGCAGTTAATTAAATTTAAAAATCTGATTTTTCACTTACACAAAAACAATGTCATTGATAATATCAAGTGACACAAAATAAGACATAACCGGTGTTTTTTGTAAGTTTATTCTCATATTTTCTCCTTTTTATTGCCCCTATATTAACACTAGCATAATGAAAAAGCAATAGTTTTTATTGATTTTTGGAAAATAAAAAACACACTGAAGATTTCAGTGTGTTTGATTTTAGTGTCTCTAAAATTATTTTGCTCTGTAAGCAGCTTTAACGCCAGGTCCCATTGTGCTAGCAAATGCAACAGACTTAATGTATGTTCCTTTTGCAGCTTGTGGTTTAGCTTTAACAATAGCATCGATGAAAACATCATAGTTTTCTTCAAGCTTTTGAACGCCAAAGCTCTTTTTACCGATAGCAGCGTGAACAATACCGAATTTGTCAACTCTGTATTCAACCTTACCTGCTTTAACATCAGCGATAGCTTTAGCTACGTCCATAGTAACTGTTCCACTCTTTGGGTTTGGCATAAGACCACGAGGTCCAAGAACACGAGCACAACGACCAACAATACCCATCATATCAGGAGTTGTGATACATGTGTCGAAGTCAAGCCAGTTTTCTTTCATAATTTTATCAACGATTTCTTCAGCACCAACAACGTCAGCACCAGCATTCTTAGCTTCTTCAGCTTTGTCACCTTTAGCGATAACAAGAACTTTCTTTGTTTTACCTGTTCCGTTTGGAAGAACAACTGAACCACGAACTTGTTGATCAGCTGAACGTGGGTCAACACCCAAACGAACGTGTACTTCGATTGTTTCATCGAACTTTGCAGTAGCTGTTTCGATAGCAAGAGCTAAAGCATCATTAACTTCATAAAGTTTACCAGCTTCAATTTTCTTTGAAGCATTTTCATAATTCTTTCCGTGTTTCATGAACTAGCCCTCCTTATTCTTCTACTGTAACGCCCATTGAACGAGCTGTACCCTTAACCATGCTCATAGCTGCTTCTAAAGATGCTGCGTTCAAATCTGGTAATTTGATTTTTGCAATCTTTTCAACTTGAGCAAGTGTAAGTTTGCCGACTTTGTTTTTGTTTGGAACACCACTAGCTTTGTCAATGCCAAGTTCTTTCATAATAAGAACAGCTGCTGGTGGAGTTTTGGTGATGAAGTCAAAACTTCTATCTTCATAAATTGTCATAACAACAGGGATAACTAAGCCCTCTTGTCCTGCAGTTTTTGCGTTAAAATCCTTAACAAATTGACCAATGTTAATACCATGAGGTCCAAGACTTGAACCGATTGGTGGACCAGCTGTAGCTTTAGCTGCTGGGATTTGGATTTTTACGACTGCTTTAATTTTTTTCTTTGCTGCCATAATTTTCTCCTTTATTTGCATTTCTTTCGCAAATAATGTGGTTTAATAGAGACATGAAAAATTTATCTCTCCCACTTATATATAAACGGACGGCTATCCGATTATAACAAATTAATCGATGATTTCGATTTGAGCAAGGTCAACATCAACAGGTGTTGGACGACCAAACATTTCAACTTCAACCTTGCATTTTTGAGCATCAGCTTCAACAGACAAAACAGTTCCAACGAAGCCATCTAATGCTCCACCAGAAAGTTTAACTTTGTTTCCAGCTTCAACTTTGATGTCAACAACGGTTGGCTCAAGACGCATTTTTCTAACTTCTTCTTCTGTGAGTGGAAGTGGACGACCTTGTGGACCAACGAAGCCTGTAACACCACGTGAGTTAACAATTGTGTGCCACAAACTGTCTGTGTATCTCATCTTAATCAATATATAGCAAGGAAATAGTTTCCTTTCGACTGCTTTTTTCTTGCCGTTTTTATCTTCTTCAATAACTGTTTCCATTGGAACTTTAACTTCCAAGATATATTCTTGAAGATTGTTCTTGACAATACATTTATTCAAATTGTCAACAGCCATTTGTTCATAACCAGTGAAGGTATGGAGCACATACCATCTTGGTTCGTCTAATTTAGATGAATCAATCATAATCATTTCCTTCTGCGAACTATATCGCACAAATTAAATTTTTGTGATAAGGCTTAAAATCCAAGCTACAAGAGAATCGATTCCAAGAACTGCAAGCATAAAAACACTTACAACAGCAAGGACAGTGCCTGTTTGTTTGCAAGTTTTCTTAAATGAAGGCCAGTTTACTTTCTTGAGTTCAGAAACAACTTCTTTACCACGATTTCTCTTAACCTTTTCAACTTTCTTCTTGTTTTTCGCTTTAGCCTTTTTTTGCTCAACTTGAGCTTTTTCAGCTTTTGACGCTTTCTTGTTTTTCTTTAATGAAACTTCAGTTAAAACTTCATCAGATTGTTCAGCCTTAACTGTTTCTTTTGTAGGCTTTGTTTTTTTGTTAGCCATAAAATTCTCCTACTCTTATTTAGATTCTTTGTGAACAGTATGCTTTTTGCATGTTGGGCAATACTTTGTGAAACTTAATCTGTCAGGATCGTTTTTCTTGTTTTTATAACTATCATAGTTACGATTCTTACATTCTGTGCATTCTAAAGTAATTCTATTTCTCATAATTTTTCTCCTCAAAAAATTAACACCTTGCCAAAAGCTCGGTGCTATAACATAATATCACACCAAGTCTTCGCTGTCAATAGAAAAATTCAACATTTTCTCTTAATGTCAAATTTTCCCAAGGTATTAA
>JAZODG010000001.1:0-4688 GCA_045596905.1 Clostridia bacterium | reverse complement strand
CCATTTGAAATTTTTTAGAATATCAATATTTGAATATAATTTATTTAATTTAAAAGTTAAAAATTTAAATAATAAATGTAGATTAAAAATCTTTGTGTTTACAGTTTTTAAGTTGACGTTTTTATTTAATAATGCGTCTTTATTGTAGTTGAAGCTAAGTAATAAAAACGCAAAATTATTCAAGTATAATGAAAAAATATACAAAATAACAACAATTTGCAATAAAATTAAAATGGTATTCATATATTGATTATGTCACTAGAAAAAATTTTTAAAATAAAAAACGACGAAATAAATTCGTCGTTGTTAGTCTGTAAGCCGAGTTCTGTCATTTAAGATGAACATCAATCTAGATGCAATATTGCTACTGCATTCAAGCGGTCACGGGAACGGACGAGCAGCCCATGTGTTCCACACCTTGCACCTCACGGAGTTTACAGCAAATCATTGTCACCAATGTTTTGAGTGAGCTCTTACCTCACTTTTTCACCCTTACCAATTTCTTGGCGGTATCTTTCTGTTGCACTTTTCCTCAAGTCACCCTGGCTTGACGTTATCAAGCGTGATTGCTCTATGGTGCTCGGACTTTCCTCACAGAATAATCTGCGCGTTCATCTAACTAACATAAATATTATACTACTTTTATACCGATTTGTCAATCTTATATTTATTTGGAAAATCTCTCAAATTAATATCAATTAAATAATTATTCAAAATAATACAAAACGCAAATTGTATTTTATAATTATAAAAATAGTGATTGTTTGATTGTTTTAAGAGCTTTTTTCTCTAATCTTGAAATATACGACCTTGAGATTTTTATTTCATTTGCAAGTTCAATTTGTGTTCTTGGAAATTCACCCAATAGCCCATATCTTTTTATAATGATTTCTTTTTCTCTTTGGTCAAGTTTTGACAGTATGATATTTTCAACTTTTTTATATATGATTTTATTCTCTATTTGAGTGTCAACGCCTGCTGACTTATCGCACAAAACTTCAATGAGTGACAAGTTGTTTCCGTCTTTATCTATTGATATTATGTCTTCAAGGTATACTGATTGAGCATTCTTTTTATCTGAACGGAATGTCATTAAAATTTCATTTTCAATACACCTTGATGCATATGTTGAAAAACTATTGCCTTTTGAGTAGTCAAAAGTTTTGATTGCTTTCATAAGTCCTATTGAGCCAATTGAAATAAGGTCATCAAGTTCAATGTTTGAATTTTTATATTTTTTAGAGATATGAGCAACTAGTCTAAGGTTGTGTCTAATTAAAATTTCTTCTGCTTTTTTGTCTCCATTTTTCATTTTTAAAAAGTTCTCTTTTTCTTCCTTTTCATTTAGTGGCTTTGCAAAAGCACTGTTATCGATTCTTCCGGTAAAAAATAAAAGCTTTGCCAAAAGATTAAATAGATTTGCTAAAAACATACGCCCCCCCATTAATCTTATGCTCTATTTTGTCGAAAAATGAATAAAAAAAGATAGAGTATTGTCTCTATCTTATTTACGAAGAATATCTCCCACTTCAACAGGAATGTCTGTATATAACCATAATTTTTGTTGAACATTCTTTGCTTCTGTGACCTGTGTGC
Organism: Clostridia bacterium; assembly: GCA_045596905.1. Lineage (GTDB taxonomy): Bacteria > Bacillota > Clostridia > Christensenellales > UBA1242 > RGIG1681. The sequence continues at coordinate 3,092 of JAZODG010000001.1, read as the reverse complement.
CGTCTTCATCTTCAAGTCTCTCAACTTTGATTGTTTTGTTGAATGAACTTGTTGGTGACAAAATTTCAAGTGTATCATTTAAAGCAAATTTATTTCTTTGTTCAATCAATATTTTGCCGTCTCCGACACCAATAACAATAGCCATGAATTTGCTGTCTTGTTCTTGAATAGAAGATTCATAGTTTTGTGTTGGGTTTCCGTCTTTAAACATGAAACCGGTTGTATATTTTCTATGGCTAGCTTTTGTGAGTTCTTTTTTAAGTTCTTCAGGAACTGTGTATGGAACGCCTTTTGCTTCACACTTTTTCAAGTGTTCATAAGCTCTTTTGTATGCGTTAACAACTGTTGCAACATAATATGGTGATTTCATTCTACCTTCAATTTTTAGACTGAATATTCCAGCTTCATGAATTTTATCAAGATATTCAATCAAGCAAAGGTCTTTGCTATTGAAAATATATGTTCCTCTATCATCTTCAAGAAGATCAAGCTTTTCGTCTGGTCTTGATTCTTCAGTGACTGAATATTTCCAGCGACATGCTTGCACACATTCGCCATGGTTTGAGTCACGATTTGTGAGATAGTTTGAAAGCAAACATCTTCCACTATAACTAATACACATTGCACCATGAATGAAAGCTTCAAAGTCAATGTCTGGGTTTTCTTTTGTAATTGCTTTGATTTCATCTATATCAAGTTCTCTTGCAAGAACAATTCTTTTTGCACCAAGTTTTTTCCACATTTTTGCAGCATAACTGTTTGTTGTGTTTGCTTGAGTTGAAACATGAATTTCAAGATTTGGGAAATGTTCATGAACATAAGAAAAGATTCCAAGGTCTGAAATAATAACGGCATCAACATTTGCATCAACAAGTGTTTGAACGTAATCTTTAAGCCCATCAAAGTCATTGTGTCTTGCATAAACATTAAGTGTCACATAACCTTTTTTTCCAAAGCTGTGAATATAGTCCATAGTGTCTTTGATTGACATGCTTTCAAAGTTTGTTCCGAATGCACGAAGACCATAATTTTTTCCAGCAAAATAAACAGCATCTGCACCGAAGTGTAATGCTGTTTTGAGTTTTTCAAAATCTCCAGCTGGGGCTAAAATTTCAAATTCTCTTTTTTTCATTTTATCCTCTTTTTGTTGCAAAAATCATGCCATCTTCGGTGGAATTTAGTGTAAATTCAGTCAAATCTTTATGATTTTTGCAGTTTTCTATAAATTTATTGAGTCTTTCAATAATTGTTTTATAACGTCTTGAAACGGGTTTATTTTCGCCGTCAACGTATCCTCTAAATAGAACATTGTCAGCAACAAATCTTCCGTTTGGTTTTAACAAAATCAATAAAAGCTCAAGCATATTATCATATTGAGCTTTTGGTCCATCAAGAAAAATAAAATCAAAGTATTCATGATATTTTTTTGATGAAGCCATGTTTGATAAAACAACCATACAATCACCTTCGATAATCTTAACACGCTTTGCTAGTTTGTTTGATTTAAAGTTTGATTTTGCTTGTTTGATATATTCTTCATTGTGTTCAATTGTGACAAGGTCTGCGTCGGATGCAGAAAGCATTGTTATGCCACTAAATCCAATTGCTGTTCCAATTTCAAGAATGTGTTTTGGTTTTGTTTTAATAACTTCACTTTCCAAAAGTTTATGACTTTCTGATCTGATGATTGGAACGCCATAAACTTTGGCAGTTTGTTTTATTGTTGAAATTTCCATATTACACTCTGAAGATGATTGGAAGAATCATTGGAGTTCTCATTGTCTTCTTATAGAAGAAGTTACGAAGTGGTTTTCTGATTTGGTTTCTAATATCATTCCAATCATGATTTGTTTTCATATCGATTGTTGCGATTGTGTCATGAAGCACAAGCTTTGCTTCTTCATTAAGTTTTTCAGCTTCGCCTGTATAAACAAAACCACGTGTGATTAAGTATGGTTCACTAACAAGTTCGCCTGTTGAATCTGAAATACCAAGCACAACAATAACAAGACCGTCTTCTGAAAGAAGTTTTCTATCACGAAGAACAACGCTTCCAACGTCGCCGATTCCAAGACCGTCAACAAGTTGTTCGCCTGCTTGAACGTTTCCGTTTTGAACCATTGTTGTTTTTGTAAGTTCAATAACATTTCCGATTTCTGGAATAAAGCAATTAACTTTTGGCATACCAAGTTTTTCAGCCAAGATTGTATGCTCTTTCAAATGTCTATATTCACCGTGAACAGGAATAAAGAATTTTGGATTGATTAAGTTGTGAATAGTTTTAAGTTCTTCTTGACAAGCGTGGCCTGAAGAGTGAACGTTTTCCGTAACAACAATAGCGCCCTTTTTGTAAAGGTTATTAATAACGTCGTTAACCATTTTTTCATTGCCAGGAATTGGTGAGCTTGAGAAAATAACTGTGTCATTGTCGCCGATTTCAACTTTTGAAAATTCACCATTTGCAAGTCTTGAAAGAGCACTTGCTGGTTCACCTTGGCTTCCTGTTGATAACACAAGAACGTTTTTGTCTTCAAGTGAAGAAATTTTTTCAATGTCAACAAACACGTTTTTATTGAATCTAAACAAGCCAATTTTCATACCGGCGTCAATATTGTTGATCATACTTCTTCCAACAACTGCAACACGTCTGTTATATTTGATTGCAAGATCAATGATTTGTTCAACTCTATAAATATTACTTGAGAATGTTGCAACAAAGATTCTTCTTGTTGGGTTTTCAATGAACACCTTTTCAAGATTTTCACCAACTCTTTTTTCAGAGATTGTATAGCCTGGTCTTTCAACGTTGGTGCTTTCACCAAGCATGAGTGTAACGCCTTTTCTTCCGATTTCAGCAATACGTGCAAGGTCAATAACTTCCCCGTCGATTGGTTCAAAGTCAATTTTAAAGTCACCTGTGTGGAAAATTGTTCCAGCTGGTGTATCGATAGAAAGTGCAAATGCTCCAGGAATTGAGTGGTTAACTTTGACAAATTCAACGTTAAAGCAACCAACTTTAACAACATATCCTGGTTTAACACAAATACCCTTTACGCCAGTGATTTTATGTTCTCTGATTTTGTTATCAATAA